>NZ_CAXYKD010000046.1:0-84104 GCF_964277905.1 uncultured Sphingobacterium sp. | reverse complement strand
AGGATATGCGTAAAATGGGCGGCTTGAAGAAAGCAATGCCTATTACTTATCTGACGATGTTGATGGGGACAATTGCGATTGCAGGAATTCCACCATTCTCTGGCTTCTTCTCCAAAGACGAAATATTGGCGGGGGCTTTTGCCGCTAGTCCGGTCTTATGGGGTTTAGGTTTTATTGGTGCATTAATGACGGCATTCTATATGTTTAGGATGCTGTTTATGACCTTTTTTGGGACATTCCGTGGTACGGAAGAGCAAAAACATCATTTGCATGAATCTCCAAAGAGTATGACCATGCCACTCATTGTATTGGCTATACTTTCTGTGGTTGGAGGTGTAATCAACTTACCAGCTGTTTTGGGAGGTAATCATTGGCTTGAGGATTTCCTGGCGCCAGTGTTCTCAGAGGGAAAAGCAATAATACCTGCAACTCATCATTTGGAACACAGTACTGAATATTTATTAATGGCCGTTTCTGTTGTTGGGGTATTGATTATGGTTGCTTTAGCCTTTAATAAGTATGTTAAACGACAACAGTTACCTGAAGCGGGAGAAGGTGCCAGAAGTTTCTTGGCGAATCTATCTTACAATAAGTTTTACGTGGATGAACTTTATGATAGCATCATTGTACGTCCCATCAATTGGCTCTCAGCTTTCTTCGGGAATGTTGTGGATCAACGTGGCATTGATGGCGTTGTTAATGGTGCCGGTAAGGCAACATTTGATACCGGAAAGGTATTGCGTTTGCTCCAGAATGGTAATGTTGGTTTTTATTTATTGATGATGGTAATTGGGGTGATTGCCATTTTCATCTATGGATTGTTGAGTCTTTAATTTTGGTATAATCGATGGATAACTTGTTTTTACTTATTTTATTGCCGCTAATAAGCGCATTGATTCTAACGTTCTTAAAGACCAATGCTGCAAAGTCTATTGCCTTGATTTTATCATTACTGTCTTTGGCTTTGACTATTCCTTTCCTTTGTACTTTTGACGCAAATGGCGGAATGCAATTTGAACAAAATTGGCTATGGATTTCTTCATTGCATATTCATTTTCATATCGGCGTTGATGGAATTAGCTTGCCGTTGATCTTATTGACGAATGGGCTGATGCCTTTAATTATTGCCACAACCTTTAAGAAGGATTATAAAGGAAACTTTTATGCTTTAATGGCTTTTATGCAAGCGGGCTTATTGCTCGTATTTATGGCCTTGGATGCGTTTACTTTTTATGTGGGCTGGGAGATTGCCTTGATTCCGATTTATTTTATTTGTGCACTTTGGGGTGAAGGAGATCGTATCCGCGTAAATTTGAAATTCTTTATTTATACTTTTTTGGGTAGCCTTTTGATGTTGATCGGTATTCTTTATCTCTATCAACAAGTGCCCAATCGTGATTTTGAATGGACTTCATTTATTGCATTAGATTTGGTGGAAAACACACAGCGATGGTTATTTTGGGCTTTTTTTGTTGCTTTCGCCATCAAAATACCAATTTTTCCTTTTCATACTTGGCAACCCAATACGTATACAAACGCACCTGCAGCAGGCACGATGTTATTGGCGGGTATCATGCTCAAAATGGGGGTTTATGGTTTAATGCGTTGGCTATTGCCTATCGCACCAGCTGGTGTTGCTCTATACGGACATTTTGCAATGATCTTATGCGTTATTGGGATCGTTTATGCTTCCATTATTGCAATTAAACAAGATGATGTGAAGCGATTGATCGCATATTCATCAATAGCCCACGTTGGTTTAATTAGTGCTGGTGTCTTTACATGGAATACCAATGGCCTGAGTGGAGCAACTATTCAAATGTTAAATCACGGTATTTCTGTGATAGGACTTTTTTATGTGTTGGATATTATACAGCAGCGCACACAGACACGTCGTCTTACTGAGCTTGGTGGAATAGCAAGCAAGGCGCCTCGGTTGGCCATCTTCTTTATGATTATTTGTATGGGAGCAGTGGGGTTACCATTAACAAATGGATTTATTGGTGAGTTTTTATTATTGAAAGGCGTTTTTCAATATGGATTTTGGTTTGCTGTTTTTGCGGGTTTAACCTTAATTCTGGGTGCAGTTTATATCCTTAGGCTTTATCAAGGAACGATGCTGGGAGAAACGACCGAAAGAACTATACAATTTGAAGATGTAAAAGGAACGGAACTTATTGTATTGACAGTGGTCTCTGTCTTGATCCTTTATATTGGTATATTCCCTAATTTCCTATTGAACCTTTCTGCAGGTTCTGTGGAAGTTTTAAGTACATTTTTAGGCAGATAATAGATATATTTAATTGTATGGGTGCAATAATTACACTTTCGATATTAGCATTAGTCGTCCTTTACCTTGGCTTATTCAAGATGAAATCTATGCTGCTGCCTGTTTCTATTCTTGGCTTCTTGGTCGCTATTGGTTTCCTATGGAATGACTGGACTTCTACCAGCGGACCTCTCTTTAGTGGGATGGTTCATTTTGATCATTACGCTATTGCTTTCTCGGTCTTATGTATCGCGGTTACCTTGTGTATCTTTGTAATCTCAAAGGGATATTTTGATGAGGAGGGACAAATTGCGGAGTATTACTCGTTATTGATTTTCTCCCTCACAGGTGCTGTTCTTGTGAATAGTTATCATAATTTTTCAATGCTTTTTTTAGGTATTGAAATTATGTCTGTAGCGCTTTATATTTTGGTCGGGATACGTAAAAGAGACAAAGCATCAAATGAAGCTGCATTAAAGTACTTTTTGATGGGCGCTTTCTCTACTGGGTTTCTACTGTTTGGTATTGCCCTGTTATACGGTGCTACCGGATCATTTGATTTAAGTGAAATCAAAAACTATGTCGTCAATAACCCGCAGGCAATTTCGCCTTTGTTTTATGGAGGTATATTGTTCCTCATTGTGGGACTGACGTTCAAGGTGGGGGCTGTTCCCTTTCATTTCTGGACACCAGATGTTTATGATGGAGCTCCGATACTGATTACGAGTTATATGAGTACGGTCGTTAAAGTTGCTTCGTTCGCCGGATTGTTACGTTTATTCAGTTATAGTCTATTGCCTTTACAAGATTTTTGGACTCCGGTTTTCTTAGTGATCGCCATTCTCACCTTATTTGTTGGAAATATTTCTGCATTAATGCAGTCTTCCTTCAAACGCATGCTTGCCTATTCAAGTGTTTCGCATGCTGGGTATATGTTATTTGCGATTGTAGCAGTAGGGGCTACTTCGGCTAATAGTATCTTTGCTTATGGCCTTGCCTATTCGCTAGCAACCATTGTTGCCTTTACAGGATTGATCCTTGTCAAGAAAACGACGGGCTCCGAGCATTTTGAAGCTTTTAATGGCTTGGGCAAACGAAATCCTTTGCTCGCATTTGCCATCACGATAGCCATGCTTTCTCTTGCGGGAATACCACTGACAGCTGGATTTATCGGTAAGTTTATGATGTTTTCTTCTGTTATGGAAAATTATCATATTGTTTTGCTCGTATTGGCGGTAATCAATGCAGGTATTGCTGTGTATTACTACCTGAAAGTTGTCGTTGCGATGTACTTTAGAGACAGTGACGAATCCTGTGTCAATGTGCAGTGGAATTATTCATTGGTATTATTCCTTGCCGTAATGCTTACCATCTTAATTGGGGTATATCCAGACTGCCTTTTAAAATTAATATAAAGTTTCTGTTAAAATACTTGTTGTTTATTAGAGCATGGCGATTTCGCTGTGCTTTTTTTATTTTTATTGGTATAACTCTTGAATACAAATTGTATATTGTAAAAAAGAAATCCTATCAATTGGAAGATGGTGTTTAAAGTGTGTGTTAAATCTTTTTCGATTCGTGTTTTATGTGTGTTACTTTTCTTCGTTATCTGCGGACAAGTAATTGCACAGGACTTTATTCGTGGAAAGGTTGTTGATGCACAAACAGGCAGGGGCATTTCAAGGGTTTCAATCAACTGGCTTGGGGAAGATAGTGGTGGTAGTAGTGATACCCTTGGGTATTTTAAAATTCTAGACATCAAGAAATACAGACAACTTGTATTTGGAGCAGTTGGGTATGAGCGGCGGACGGTGGATGTTCGTCGTTTACAAGATTCTATGCTGACGGTGCATTTAATTGCATCGAATAATACATTAGAGGAGGTCGTGGTCAATCGAAAAAACAAAAAGCCTAAAGATCCAGCTATTGCGCTGATCGAACAGGTGATAGCACATCGACCACAAAATCATTATACCCGTATACCTGAAATTCGTTTTGACGAATACGAGAAGACACAATTTGGTTTTGTCAATCCTGAAGATAAAGCGAAAAAATTTCCGAAACCATTCCGATTCCTCTTTGAAAATGTCGATTCTACAGCTTTTCGGGGGCAGACCATTGCACCCTTTTATTTGGAAGAAAACTATGCCAATATCTATTCATCCCATAATCCAGATCGTAGTAAGAAGATTGTCATCAGCCACAATCAGACGGAATTAAATCCACGCTTTTTTAATAATGATAATTGGCAGACACGGTTCCAGACGATACTCCGTGATGTTGATCTGTATGATAATACAATTCAGATCACGAACAAAGGAGTTTTAAGTCCAATTGCTTCCGGTGCTACAGCGTTTTATAGGTACAAAATTCAAGATACGATAAAGATAGAGGGGAAGGATTATATTGAGCTCCATTTTGAAGGTAAATCGGAAATTGATCTGCTCTTCTATGGTGATCTACTGATCTCAGATGATACAAGGTATGCGGTTCATCGCGCGACATTGAATATCGGACGTACTGCAAATATCAATTGGATAAATGACGTGCAGATAGATCTCAGCTATAGCGAATTTAAAAACGGTAGCATGCTTCCCGTTCATGCAGACCTGAAAATGTTATTTGGCGGGAGCAAGTCGGATGTATTGTATGGGCGCAGAGAAACCCAATACTTAGGACATCGCACCGATTCTATTTCGAATGAGAATTTTGCTGGTGTACCTGTTGAAAAAAGGTATCTCCTCCAGTCCGCACCGCATGTACCCATAGTAGGGATCAGACCAAGCCCATTAAGCCATGCTGAATTAGGGGCATATCAAAAAGTTGATTCGGTACAGAATATGCGTTCTTTTAATCAGTTAGTAGCATTGGGCTATTTATTGGCAAAGGGGTATTATAATGCCGGGAAAGTTGAGTTTGGTCCACTGGAATATCTTTATAGCCGTAATAATTACGAAGGGAATCGTTTTAGGATGAGTGGTCGAACAACACGCTTGTTTTCGGAAAAGGCCTACATCGAAGGATACACAGCCTATGGCGATAAAGACAAAGCGCTAAAATACTACCTGAGTACGGCATTTACTTTAAATGGAGAACGTATTGTTCAGTTTCCGGCAAATTATTTGCGCTTTACCGTACAGCACGACGTTATGGAACCGGGGCGAGGTTTGGGTTTTTTAAAAGGAGATGGTTTCTTCCGTTCTTTTGGAAAAAACAGGCCTAATAAATGGCAGTTTAATGATATCTATCGTCTCGATCATTTGATCGAATTTGGGAACCATATTAGTGTAGGAACGGCATTTACACATACCCGCAGACAACCTCGTGGTGATTTGTTTTATATCAATAGTCTACCTTTACCTGATACAGTCCGCCAAGTAAATACAAATGATCTACAGCTAATTTTGCGTTGGGCTCCGAATGAAGAATTTACTTATCATAATCTCGACAGAGGAACAGTAGAAAATAAATATCCCATTTTTACCCTGCAATATAATAAAGGCCTGAAAGGATTTTGGGGGGCAGATTATAGTTATGATGCGTTGCGGTTCAGTGTGTTCAAACGATTGTTCTTATCGCCAGCAGGACAGGCTGATTTTGAATTCTCAGGCGGGAGAATTTGGGGGAAACACCTGCCTTATACCTTACTGGAACTTCCAGAAGTCACTAAAGATAAGCAAGGGCCGTTGGTGAACTTTGACTTGATGGCGACCTCGGAATTTGTTTCAGACCAGTTTTTGAAATTAACTTATTACCACAATTGGAATGGTTTCTTTTTTAATAGAATTCCTTTGTTCAGACGGTTAAAGTGGCGTGAAGTAACAGGATTCAAGGCTTTTTATGGAAAGTTAAGCGATGCCAACAATCCCTTTGTTACGCCCGAAAATATTCAGTTTGAAGCGGACAAAGACGGTATTATTCAAACAAAAGCCGTGCGTAACAAACCTTATGTAGAAGGACTTGTGGGGGTGGATAATATCTTTAAATTGATTAGATTAGAGTATAAAAAGAGATTAAGCTATAAAGGCGGTGAAGGAGTTCCTTCTGATACTTTTACGGCATCCTTACATTTTAATTTTTAGCAATTATGGTTCAATATTCAAATTTAAAGTATGCCATTAAAGATAGTATTGGCTATGTCATCATTAATCGCGAGCCGCAACTGAATGCCTTAAATCAGGAAACGCTTGATGAATTGCAAGATATCTTCAAACATTTCAATTCCGATGATCATGTAAGGGGTATTATCCTGACCGGCGCCGGACATAAAGCATTTGCCGCGGGCGCGGATATCAAGGAATTTAAGGATTTGTCTGTAATTCAGGCGCGATGGCTTAGTGAAAGAGGACATATTATTTTTACGGATCTTATCGAAGCTTCTCCGAAGCCAGTTATTGCCGCTATAAATGGATATGCTTTGGGCGGAGGACTTGAGATGGCTTTAGCTTGCCATATTCGTATCGCTTCTGAAAATGCCAAAATGGGACTTCCGGAGGTTTCTTTGGGCCTGATTCCGGGTTACGGAGGTACGCAGCGTTTGCCCAAATTGATCGGAAAAGGACAGGCTATGCAAATGATTTTAACGGGCGATATGATTGATGCGCAGCGAGCTTATGAACTAGGACTGGTCAATGAGGTGATCGCACAGGATAAACTAATTGCCCGAGCGGAGGAAATACTCCAAAAGATATTTACCCGCTCGCGTGTTGCGGTGGCAAATGCTATTGCTGCCATTAACGCCGCTGAAGATAAACAACAGAACGGGAATAAGGTGGAAATGGATGCCTTCGGACATTTGTTCGGAACAGACGATTTCAAAGAAGGTGTTTCAGCATTTTTAGGGAAAAGGACACCCAATTTTGAATAATGCCGCAATACTTCGTTAAATGCTATACGTTGTGCATTGGCAGGTTTGAATGTCGATGAAGAGATGAGATAGCGCCAAGAAAAGATGTTCGGATGGAGAGCCAATCGTTTATAACCAATCGTTTAGAGGTAATTGGTCAAGATGGGTTATGAATCTGAATATGAATTGTTTAATCGATATTATTTTTGATATTTTTTGCGATATTCTTGTGGCGACATTTTCATTTCTCGTGTAAACGCTTTTGAAAAATGAAAGGGGTCATAAAAATGGAGTTTGAATGCGATTTCTTTAATCTTAAGTAATGTAAATTGTAGGTAAGAGCAAGCTCTTTGCATACGGAGTTGATTGTAATATACCATGGGCGGGTAAGATGTTTTCTGCTTGAATAAGTTAATAAGATGGGATTTGGAATAGCTGAAACGTGCTGAAATATCATCTAGATTGATATTGTTCTCCAGATTGTCTTTCATAAATATGATGATGTCCTGTATAATATTGTCTACTTGAATTCGGTTACTTTCTCTAAACTGCGCCTGATATTGAATGGAAGCTAAAAAATATTGAAAGCAAAAACTGGTATACTCCAAATTTTCTGGGCTGTACCCCATTTCCAGATTTTTGTAGATACTTTCGAAGAGTTGGATGCGGTTAGCATGTTTGTTTGAATCCGCGTCATCTATATGAATCACTTGCCCCATGATATGTTTAAAAAGAGTTGCATCTGTCCCAGCGAAATGAATCCAATAGATGCTCCAGGGATCATTTGATTTTGCGCCATAGCAATGTGCACTATCTCTCGGTATAATAAATACATCGTTTCTTTTAAGGTTGTGCGTTGTGTCATCCTGTTTTATCCAACCACTTCCTTTTTCGCAATAAATCAGAATATATTCCTTGCATCCTTCTTGACGATCACGGTAGTGTTTTTTTGCATTGGGATAATAACCGATATGTGTGATGTGTAATTTTGTTGTGATGTTGTTGTCTGCCTGGTAGTTGCATACGGCATAGGGAAGGACAATCGCCTTTTCTCCTTTGAATCCTTCTGCGATGACATCTTGGTTTTGTTTCATAAATCGAGCTTGTTTTTGGTTATCCTTATAAAAATAGTAATATTTTACATGTTTATCGTGTTCACTTACATGATTCTCCCCAAGTAATCCATTACTTTTACCTAAGTAAATCTAAATATGTAAACTCTTATGCAAAAGACCGCGACAACCTATCTGCTATTGATCACTTTTGTGGCTGCTATTGGTGGATTTCTATTTGGATATGATTGGGTAGTTATTGGAGGTGCGAAACCATTTTATGAGGCTTATTTTCATTTGGAATCCGATCCTGCATTGCAAGGATGGGCCATGTCTTCGGCGATTGTGGGAAGCTTTGTTGGTGTACTGCTCTCGGGGGGATTGGCAGATCGCTATGGTAGAAAACCATTGATTTATACCGCTGCAATTTTATTTATAATTTCTGCATTAGGAACCGGCATGGCGTCCGAACTTGACACTTTCATTATTTATAGGATTTTGGGCGGGATAGGTATTGGTGTAGCCTCCAATTTGGCTCCGATGTATATCGCGGAAATCGCCCCTGCAGAAAGTCGGGGAAAATTTGTATCGGTCAATCAATTAACCATTGTACTGGGCATACTTGCAGCGCAAGTGGTTAATTGGCTCATTGCTAAGCCGGTTTTAGCTGGAGAATCTATTCTAGAAACCTGGAATGGGCAAGAGGGTTGGAGATGGATGTTTTGGGCAGGAGCGATCCCAGCGGTCGTTTTTTTGGTGCTGCTTTTCCTGATTCCCGAAAGCCCCCGTTGGTTGTATTCGAAAGGGAAGCACGAACAGGCAAAGCGTGTGTTTTTACGCATGGGTGGAGATGAATATGCAGCAGAAAATATTCAATCTATTGCCGAGGCGGCTGAACTAAGTCAGGGTAAAGCCCGAAAAAGAAATTTATTTCAGGGCAAGTTGCTGCGGTTGTTGTTGCTCGGGAGTTTTATTGCTGTCTTTCAGCAGTGGTGTGGGATTAATGTTATTTTTAATTATGCCCAAGAAATTTTTACGGCTGCCGGATATACAGTTTCGGGGATGCTTTTCAATATTATTATCACTGGAGTGATCAATGTAATTTTTACATTCATCGGCATGTATCTGGTCGATCGAATTGGTCGCCGTGCATTGATGCTCTTCGGATCAGCAGGGCTTTTTGTGATTTATATTGCCCTAGGGGCCTGTTATTATTTCAATTGCAGTGGCATTTTCGTGCTTCTCCTTGTGTTAGCCGGAATTGCGGTGTATGCGATGACTTTGGCACCTGTTACTTGGGTAATCATCGCCGAAATATTCCCTACAGCTGTAAGGGCGCAGGCTATGGCGATCGCGACATCATTACTATGGATTGCATGTTTTGTGCTCACTTATACTTTTCCTTTACTGAATCAAAATCTGGGCGCAGCTGGTACATTCTGGCTGTATGGTGGGGTCTGTTTTATCGGTTATCTGTTTCTATGGAGCCGACTGAAAGAGACCAAAGGAAAAAGCTTAGAAGAAATTGAACAAGAACTGGAAGGATAATTGGCACTAGGATAATCAACTCGACCTATATAAACCTATTAGCGTATTAAGAAAATGACAGAATTGACTCGTTACCTCATAAAATCAACAGTTGACCAGAAAGGGATCGTAAAAGCATGGGAGGAGCAGATTGCGATTCCAACATACGAGATTGGGACGAAGGAGAAGAATCCCATATTTGCCGAAAAGCGCGTATACCAAGGTAGCTCGGGGGTAGTATATCCTTATCCGATCATAGAGAAAATTAGCGATCAGAAGCGAAACAAGATCTATCAAGCGCTATTTCTTGAAAATGAATATATCAAGGTGATGATTCTTCCAGCTTTAGGTGGACGGGTTCATATGGCTTATGATAAAGTTAGAGAACGACATTTCGTTTACTATAATGAAGTTATCAAGCCCGCTTTGGTTGGGCTCACTGGTCCTTGGATTTCCGGAGGGATTGAATTTAATTGGCCCCAGCATCATAGACCGACTACTTTTATGCCCACAGAGCATTTAATCGAACACAACAGCGATGGAAGTATTACGGTTTGGTGCAACGAAATCGAGCGTATGTTTCGGATGAAGGCCATGCAGGGATTTACCTTGCATCCCGACAAAGCGTATTTAGAAATCAAGGTTCAAGTGTATAATCGGACAGCATTGCCACAAACTTTTCTGTGGTGGGCCAATCCGGCTGTTGTTGTGAATGACGACTATTATTCCGTGTTTCCCCCCGATGTCAATGCCGTTTTTGATCATGGAAAGCGAGAGGTCTCTTCTTTCCCGATTGCTACGGGAACCTATTACAAATACGATTACTCGGCAGGTGTTGATATTGCACAATACAAAAATATTCCTGTTCCGACATCCTATATGGCCATTCAATCGAAATACAACTTCGTTGGCGGCTATGAGGCTGGTGCTACCAATGCGGGGATGTTACATGTGGCCGACCATCACATTTCACCTGGGAAAAAACAGTGGACCTGGGGAAATGGTGACTTTGGTGTCGCTTGGGATAGAAACCTGACAGATGAAAATGGACCATACATTGAATTGATGGCTGGTGTATATACAGATAATCAACCTGATTTTGCTTGGTTACAACCCTACGAAGTGAAATCTTGGTCTCAGTATTTTATGCCTTACGCAGAAGTTGGACAGGTGAAAAATGCAACAAAAGATGCGGTGCTTAATATGGAAGTTAGGGAGCAGACTGCTCACATTGTCTTGTATACAACAGGGAGGTATGAAAATATACGTGTTTTGTTACGTAATACGGCCGGTAAAATCTATTTGGACGAACAAGTGACTTGTTCTCCTCGGAATATTTATACCCAAAGTGTTGCTGGATTGGACAGTGTAACAACCGAACTCATATTGACTGTGTATGATAAAAATAACCATGAAATATTGGTCTACCAGCAAGAACAGCCGAAGGATGCTGAAGATATACCCAAACCGGCACAGGCAGCATTGCTGCCCGAAGACATTGGTTCTATCGAAGAATTGTTTTTGACAGGACAGCATCTGGAGCAGTACCGACATGCAACTTATAATCCATTGGATTATTATAAGGAGGCTCTGCGACGTGAACCGAACGACATCAGATGTAATAATGCAATGGGCGCTTTTTTGTTGCGGAACGGTAAAATAGAGGAGTCCATTACTTATTTTGAGACCGCGATCGCTCGCGCTACGGAGCGTAATCCCAATCCTTATGATGGAGAACCTTATTACAACCTTGGTGTAGCTCTGCAACTATCTGGGGATCTGAATGGAGCTTATGCAGCTTTCTACAAAGCAACATGGAATGCCGCATGGAAGGATTCTGGCTATTTTGGCTTGGCACAAATTGATGCGAAGAGAGGCAATTGGAATGCTGCTTTGGAAAAAATAGATCACTCATTGAGCAGAAACTGGTATCACCATAAAGGAAGGCAGCTGAAGGCCTCTATTTTAAGAAAAATCGGGGCAAAAGATGCCGCTTTAGCATGTATTCAAGAATCAATGGAATTGGATCCGTTTAATATGGGATGTCGATTCGAATGGTACCTGTTAACACAAGAAGAATCGATATTTTCTCCTATTCTCGATTTAGCGCAGGTTAATATTCATAGCGTGATGGAGTATGCATTGGATTTTGCTCATGCCGGTCTATATGAAGAAGCATCTTTACTCCTGGAAAAAACCATTGAAGACATAACCTTAGTTTACCCTATGGTATATTATACACTAGGGTATTTTGCGACTCATCTGGGCTTGCATGACAAGGCAAAGACGTATTGTGATCAAGCCGTCGTTATGGATCCGACTTATTGTTTTCCAAATCGTTTGGAAGAGATTGCAATTCTCCGACATGCCATAGTTTTAAATAGTGCTGACGCAAAGGCCTCGTATTATTTGGGCAATCTTTGGTATGGTAAAAGACAGCATCAGGATGCTGTTGACTGTTGGGAGCATGCTATCCAATTGGATGGACAGTTTCCTACCGTTTATCGTAATTTGGCCTTAGCTTATTATAATCGGATAAACAAGAAGAAAGAAGCCTTGCCCCTATTGGAGAGCGCATTTTCATTGGATGAAACTGATGCACGTTTACTCATGGAGCTTCATCAGCTCTACAAGAAGGAGGGACGCTCTTACAAAGAAAGGTTGGCCCTGCTCGATCGATATCCGGATTTGGTGACGCTTAGAGATGATCTATTCTTGGAGCGGATCACCCTATTTAATCTCTTGGGTGAATATGAGAGCGCGAAAACGTTGCTTGCTTCCCGGCAGTTTAAGCCCTGGGAAGGAGGGGAAGGTAAGGTCTCTCGTCAATACACGATATGTCAGCTCGAATTGGCCAAAAAATCGATACTGCAAAATGAACTGCAACAGGCGCTTTCCTTGCTAAAGGCGCTTGATTATTATCCACATAACCTTGGTGAAGGTAAGCTGATTACAATGGAAGAAAACGATGTTCACTATTATAAAGGACTCGTCTATCGTTTATTGGGTATGGACGAAGAAGCTAAAGTTTATTTCCATAAAGCAACAGAAGGTGCTGATGAACCCCAGCAGGCCCTTTTCTATAATGATCCACAACCAGATAAGATATTTTATCAAGGTTTGGCCTGGCGTGAGCTTGGTAATCTAGTGCGAGCTGAACAACGTTTTCAATGTTTAATAGATCATGGAAAGTTATTTATTGACAAGCCCTTTAAAATAGATTATTTTGCAGTTTCCTTGCCTGATATGGATATTTGGGAGGAAGATCTGGATCATAAGAATAAAATACATTGTTTGTATGTCATGGGATTGGGGTATTTGGGGAATGGAGATCGTGCTTTGGCAATGGATTATTTAGCACAAGTCCAGCGGTTGGATCCCAATCACCAAGGGAGCCAGGCTATTATGTATTCTTTCTTAGGTGAAACTTCTTTAAAGAATTAATTCAGTATGTATCGCTATATCATTGTATTCGTCGTTCTATTTCACAGTTATACGGTCTGGGCAGATGGACTAAATCGTCTTGATCTTGCAGGCGAGTGGAAAGTTCGTCTTGATCCCGAAGATGTCGGTATCGAGCATGGTTGGGCTGGTAAATCGTTCGAAACATCGATCAGATTACCAGGAACAACAGATGATGCGGGTTTAGGAACCGTAAATACGTTGACACCTGCTCTTGCCAAACCTCAGCTTTCGCATCTTACGCGAGCACATCGTTATGTGGGGGCTGCATGGTATACACGGGAACTTTCAATCCCGGCAGGTTGGGCAGGTAAGGAGATGATCTTAACCCTCGAGCGTGTTCTTTGGGAGTCTATGGTTTGGATCGACGGGATAGCAGTAGTACAAAAGCAACGTAGCCTTGTCAGTCCGCATGAGTTTGACTTAAGTTCACTACTGAAAACAGGAAAGAAGCATCGGTTGACAATCCGCATAGATAACAGGAAGAAGCTTCCAATTAGCGTTGATGATATGGCACATGCTTATACCGGTCACACCCAAATTATTTGGAATGGCATTCTTGGAAAGATTGCTGTTCAGGCCTACGATGCGGTGCGTCTGAAGTCTGTGTATGCGAGTCCTAATCTAGCGAAAAAGGAAATCAATCTGCAGATCAATCTCCGTAATAGACTTGCAAAGGCCGTTGTCGGTAAACTGAAAATAAAGGTAAAAGACAAAATGGGTTCCCTACCACCAGTTGAAAGAACCATTCAGCTGTCGCCAGGGGATACAGCGATCAATCTAAACTACCTTCTTGGTGACAAACTGAAACTTTGGAGCGAATTTTCACCGCATTTGTACGACATCAGTCTGGAATTGAAAACCATAGATGCCGTATCAACATTGAGTACCTCAATAGGTATGCGTGAGCTCTCTACAGATGGGACCATGCTAAAAGTCAATGGTGAGCCTTTATTTTTGAGGGGAACGTTAGAATGCAGTATCTTTCCGTTAACGGGACACCCGCCGATGGATAAGGTTGGTTGGAGAAAAGTCTTTGTGACAGCACGCGAATGGGGGCTAAATCATCTGAGGTTTCATTCATGGTGTCCTCCTGAGGCGGCCTTCGCTGTTGCCGACGAATTGGGATTCTATCTTCAAATTGAGTTGCCAATCTGGGAGAATAATCTTGGTAAAGATGAGGGAGTGATGAATTTTCTCTATGAAGAGGCCGATCGAATAATGCAGACTTATGGAAATCATCCGTCCTTTTGTTTTTGGAGTATGGGTAATGAGTTGAGTGGTGATTTCAATGCGCTGAATGCTCTGGTAAAATACGTAAAGGAAAAAGACAAACGGCATCTTTATACGGCAACTTCTTTTACATTCCAGCAAGGGCATGGTGTGAAGGAAGAACCCTATGATGATTATCTGATTACCCAGTGGACAGCCAAGGGTTGGGTACGGGGACAAGGTGTATTTAATAGCGAAGCACCTACATTCAATAAAAACTACAGCAATTCTTTGGAAGGAATTTCGATTCCGGTCGTGACGCACGAAATTGGACAATATGCTGTCTATCCCAATATTGCCGAAATCAAAAAATATAAAGGTGTTTTAAAACCGTTAAACTTCATTTCTGTAGCAGAAGATCTAAAACAAAAAGGATTATTGCATAAGGCCAGCGCATATACGATGTCCTCAGGAAAATTGGCAGCTATTCTGTACAAAGAGGAGATGGAAAGAGCGCTGAAGACACCGGGTATCAGCGGGTATCAGCTCCTTGATCTTCACGATTTCCCTGGTCAGGGAACGGCATTGGTAGGCTTATTAGATGCTTTTTGGGATAGCAAACATATTCTCTCAGCGGCCGAATTTCGACAATTTAGCGCTCCAGTAGTGCCTTTGCTCCAGTTTGCGAAAGCTGTATATACCAACGATGAAACGTTCAAAGCTTCTATAGATGTGAGTAATTATGGACAGGAGATTTTGAAGAATCAGGGGATTAGTTGGTTCCTGAAAGATGCAGGAAAAATAATCGCACAGGGACATTTTCAGTCAACCATTGGAAAGGGACATCAAGGCAATGTGGGGCATTTAGAAGTACCATTACAAACAATTAGACAGGCGAAGAAATTGACGATTCAACTTAAACTTGAGGGTACTTCGTACGAAAACCATTGGAATATTTGGGTGTACCCTCAAAAGGTAGCCGTTGATTTTGGGGAAGTCAGCTATACGCGCGAATTGGGGGAAGCAATGCGCTTGCTGAAAGAAGGGAAAAAAGTACTTTTAAATCCCGATTGGAAGAAAATAAACGGTATTGAAGGGAAGTTCGTTCCTGTTTTTTGGAGCCCGGTACATTTTCCAAAACAGGCCGGTACAATGGGCTTGCTTTGTGACCCTAAACATCCTGTATTTGCCGATTTCCCGACAGATAATCATACAGATTGGCAATGGTGGGATCTCCAAATTAAATCGACTACGATGATTACGGATCAGGTCAAAGGTGGACATGCAGTTGTAGAGCTCATTGATAACTTTGCCAATAATAGAAGATTAGCATCTCTTTTTGAAGGGACGGTAGGATCAGGCAAGCTGATGATCGCTTCGTTTGATCTGGAGGCGGATCTAGCCAACAGGCCCGTTGCAAGACAGCTGTTGAGCTCCATCTTAACGTATATGAACAGTACAAAGTTTAGGCCTAAAGTGATCGAAAATCCAGCGATTCTATCGCAGGTGTTGCGCTACAAAGAAGCGCAAGAAAAATCCGAACCCAAAGCGATCTATTAGTTAGAAGATCGCTTTGGAAAAATTTAACGCATCAGCCTAAGGCTAATCGTTCAACTTCATCCGCTATTGCAGAATTATATGCCAAAGGTCTGTGACAGGATACATCCTGTTACAGACCTTTGGCATAAATCAATTATAGACTAACTTTCAATCTGATATAGTTGAAAGCCACTCCATTTTCTGGAGTAACTTTTTTATATTCCTGCAGTTTAAAGGCTTATGGTGATTCTGTTGTTACTATCAAGTGCCTGTTATACTATTTTTCTAGTTAAATCGTTTTCAATTTAATCATGCGGATTTCTTTTCTTTAGACTAACAGAAGTAAAAAATGACAAATAATGAATTAAGGACGCTTGCTGAATTTTCACGTAAAGGTGAAATCGCGGAGATGGAACGGATTGTTGCAGCAGCAAATAGTAGAGTTGACTTTCACGATTACGAATTGAATAGTTTAGTGAGCCAATTGATTAAAGCCCAGCATTATGGAGTCTTGGACCATTTTGTAAAAAAAGGACTAATCTCAACTGATCTATACGATTATGATCGTTTTAGCACATCCGTGATTAATACGCTATTCAAACCTCAGATTGCATCCGAAGTGCAGCTTGAAGCCCATTTAATTTGGATGAAAGGCTATTTAGCACAGATAGATGATATCAACGAAGAAGTAGGTGGTATTACTTTATTGGAATATGCATTACAGGAAAATGTGGTTATTCCTTTCTTAAAGCTTATTTTTGAGGCAGGTGCCGACTTGCAGCGGATGGATCAGTATGGACAAACGTTGCTTTTTAAAGTTTGTAGTCTACGTATGCAATCCAATGAGCGTATTAGCGAGCTCGTAGACTGGCTGTTAGTTGAAGGTTTAGATCCGAATATCGGCAATGTTGAACAAAAAACAGCCCTGCACATGGCTGTTGATACATTGAAAACTGATGTTGTGATTAAATTACTCAATGCGGGAGCAGATCCAGGGCTAAAGGATTGGCATGGCGAAAGTTCATTTTATTATGCAGCAGTAAGGCATTTTAATCCAGATCTGCTCGTTCCCCTTCTCAATTATGGAAGTCCCGATTTTCATAGCGTCAATAAACAAGGAGAAAACCTACTCAATGCATTCCTTCGCATGATGCATACGGATAGCGAGACTAATCTGAGTGTGCTGATCTTACTTTTGGAACATGGGGCAGATCTGACAGCTGCATCACTTTGGTATCAGAAAGAAAAAACAGGCGTAGATTGGCTAGCAGAAAAATCAGTCCTAGTTGTACAGGAAATTATGGACAAAGGATATCTAGATCTCAGTTATGCGGATAACGAGGGTAATACACTATTGCATAAAATTTGTCAAGTAAACCTCAATTACGATGAAAATAGAGCCCGAGACCTCTATAAAAAAGTAAAATATCTTGTCGGTGAAGGGATCGATCCTCAATTGGAGAATGTAATGGATAAAAAAGCTGTCGATTATGCTATGGAGGATAATATAAAGGTAAAGACAGTCGAATGGTTATTAAAACAATAAAAAAACAGAAAAAATTGTTATGTCTCAGTCATTTATAATAGCGTGTGAAAGCGGAAAACGTAAAATAGCGGAAATATTATTGGAGAAAAATCAAGTTGATGTATCTTACACTGATGAAATGGGACGGACAGCATTGCATTATGCGGCGCATCGAGGTTATTTGGATTTGGTGAGAAAGCTGGTTGAGGGTGGAGCTATAGTGGACTACGAGGATCATCGGGGGGAAACCCCCTTATATTTTGCCCTGTTACAAAAGCAAAAACAAACAGCAGTCTATTTATTGGAAAATAATGCTAATATTCTGATCAATGACTTTTTGGGAAATAGCTTGCTCCATATTACAGCTCGAACAGGGCAACAGGAAATGGCTGATAAACTGATTGCACAGGGATTAGACGTAAACGCGTTGAACAATAGTGCTGAATCACCATTACTATTGGCTGTGCAGGCAAAATATCCGCCAGTGGTACAGCTGCTTATTGAAAATGGTGCTCGTGTAGATATCTCTGACAAGGAGGGTAATACGGCCCTAAATTTGGCGGTGGTTCTGGGCTCCGTTCCTATTGTCAATATGTTGTTGGATAACGGTGCATCTGTCAATATCCTGAATGACTTAAGTGAAGGACCCTTGCTGCTCGCAGTAAAAAATGGAAACCGTATTCTTGCTCAGAAGTTACTGGAGCAGGGGAGCGATATTTTTGCTGAGTCTGCCGAGGGAATTTCTCCTGTATGGTATGTTTGTAATAGCAATCAAAAAGAGCTTCTTGCTTTATTTTTAGAAAGAGGCCTCTCTGCAGATTATGCACGTCCTGTAGACTCATTTGATGGAAAGGACGGTAAATATTTGGAAAGGTTGATCGAACGGACAGGGCGGCGTATCTTTATTCTTGGTTTTGAACCTCATTATGCAGGAGAAACATTACTGCATACAGCTACAAAAATGGGTTATCTGTCTTTGGTCAAACAGCTTCTAGACAGTGGTGCGACAATTGATAAACAAGATGCTACCGGCAATACTGCGCTTCATTATGCTGCTGCCTATGGTAAAAAAGATGTGTTGCGGTATCTCTTATCTAATGGCTCCGTTACAGATATAACGAATGTATTGGAACAGAAAGCAATAGATTATTCCAATATGCAAGGATTTAATGAAATAACGGCATTATTGATTGATGCCGGCGCACAGACCGATCCCCTAAAAGGTGAGCCCGGCCTTCCAGAGAAAAAAGTATTCACTGAACCCTTATCAAACGTGGATATGGGAATGAAGAAAAAGGCTCTATTTGATTTAAAAGATCTGTTGGACGCGGGAATTATAAACCAGGAGGAATTTGACGCGGAAAAAGCGAAAATTTTAAAGAATTAAAATTTATTGAAAGCCCCTTTAAAAATCTGTTGGCCTGTTTCCTGAATTTGGTATTGGGCACTTAGATAAAAACTAAAAAAGCGACTCTTTTGAAGTCGCTTTTTGTAGCCCGTAGGGGAATCGAACCCCTGTTTCAAGAATGAAAATCTTGCGTCCTAACCCCTAGACGAACGGGCCATATCGTTTTCGATGATGCAAATATAGAAGCTTTTTCAAAAAGCACAAAAAAAAAGTGCTGTCTGTGTGCTAATTCATTGAAATTGAGAAAAATTATTTTTTTAAAGGACCTATTCTACAGCGTAAGCGAGCATATATTCATTGAACTTCTCGTAATGTACATCATAAATATGCTTGTTTTGATCGCTGTCGAGTTCAAGTTTTAATATGCCTTGCGTTTGGTATTCGAATGGTTGTATGGTCATGTTGTTCAAGAAGGAAACCCCTGCATTGCCTTGAAGTTTATAAATCGCTTCTTTGGCGCACCAGCAAGCATAAAGCTGCTCATAGCGGCTATCATCCTGGGCGAGGAATGCAAGCTCCGCAGGTTTTAGAAATTTATGTTGGATGCGCTCTACTTTTGTTTTGATGATTTCCATGTCGATACCAACTTCGCCTTTTGTACTGATCATTGCTGCAGCGTAATCAAATGAGTGTGAAAGTGATATTTTTTGGGGAAAATTAGCGAGATAAGGCTTTCCATTTGCATCCGAAGGACATTCGATATAGCGGGATGTGTTCAATAGGGTTCGCAGGAGAACACGTGTGGCAAGCCAATGTAACCGTCTTTTTCCTTTATTGAAGGACCCCAATTTTGCTTTTTCACGTTCATCCAATTGAAGTTTCGACAGCAAATCGTCGTCCGATTCCTCAATTCGCCAAATTGCAAATTTGGTTTGATTATCAATTTCACGTAGATACACTAGACTCATACCCAAATTTAAAAAACAAATCGCAGATTTTTGTTTTGAAAAATGAAGTAAAATTAGTGGGAGAACTGTATTTTTGAATTTGTATAGCATTGCCTGACGCTTTTGCTATTTTGATACACATGATTTTATCTGATAAAAGAATTCTCGAAGAGATTGAAAATGGCAGTATTGTCATTCAACCATTTGATCGTAAATGTTTGGGAACAAATTCCTACGATGTGCATTTGGGGAAATATTTGGCAACATATGCAGACCGTGTACTTGATGCCAAGAAACACAATGAAATTCAGCATTTTGAAATCCCGGAAGAAGGTTTTGTATTGGAACCCAATACCCTTTATTTAGGCGTTACGCAAGAATACACCGAAACGCATAAGCATGTTCCTTTTTTAGAGGGTAAATCGAGTACTGGTCGCTTAGGGATAGATATCCATGCAACTGCAGGAAAGGGTGACGTCGGTTTCTGTAATACCTGGACCTTGGAAATTTCGGTTGCCCAACCTGTTCGGGTTTACGCGGGAATGCCTATTGGACAATTGATCTATTTTGCTGTAGAAGGCGATATCGAAACATTTTATAATACCAAAGGTAACGCAAAATACAATGGCAAGACCATCCGTCCGGTGGAATCCATGATGTGGAAGAATAATTTCTGATGCGGAATATGGGATGGATTATTTTAGGGGCTCTATTGATTGTTCTCATCAGTGGAGTACTCTATTATTTTGTTCATCCAATGTTTGGTGGAAGTTTCAAAGGAGCTCGACTGGAACGGATGAAACAGTCACCAAATTTTAAAAATGGTATTTTTCATAATCTCGAAGTAACGCCGTCGTTGAAAGGCGATGTGAATATGGCCTCTTTGCTGTGGGATTTCCTTTTCAACAAAAATCCCCACTTGAAACCGATCAACGTATTGCCTGCTATGGAATGCGATTTAGCACATCTTCCCGCAGATGACGTTCTGATTTGGTTCGGTCACTCCTCCTACCTGATGAAGTTAGATGGGAAATTAATATTGGTTGATCCGGTGTTCAGCCAAAATGCGTCTCCTATCCCAGGTAGTAATAAGGCATTTAAGATGTCTGTCGACTATGCGACGATGGTTTTTCCGAAAATTGACTATTTGTTTATCTCTCATGATCATTACGATCATCTGGACTATGAGACTGTTGTGAAATTGAGGGATAAAGTCGGTCAGGTGATTTGTGGTCTTGGCGTGGGGGCGCATTTTGAGTCTTGGGGATATAAGGCCGATCAGATCAGCGAGGGTGATTGGTACGACCAGATAAAACTGGCGCCCGATTTTCAGGTAACCTTCACACCCGCAAGGCACTTTTCTGGGCGAAGATTTACGCGGAATAATACCTTGTGGACATCCTTTGTGTTAAAAACTTCCCAGTACACTATTTTCTTGGGTGGAGACAGCGGATATGGTAAGCACTTCAAAAAGATAGGTGACCAATTCGGTCCATTTGATTTAGCAATCTTGGAAAATGGCCAATATAACGATGCCTGGCATTATATCCATTCCTTACCTGACGAATGGGCTGCTGAAACGAAGGATCTGAAAGCTCAAGCTATTTTGCCCGTTCATTCTTCTAAGTTCGCGTTGGCTATGCACGACTGGAAAGAGCCAATGGAGAAATTTTACGAGACAGCGAACAAAGAACAGATCACTCTCCTTACGCCAAAAATAGGGGAAATGATCCATTTTAATAGATTAGACACAGTATACGCGCCTTGGTGGCGAGAAGTCAACTAAAATCTATTTATTCTTTTCCTCAATCCATAAAGACATATATTTTGTGCTTTGCATCGTGTGGTGCAACAATATCTGACTAATAAAGTTTTGTTGGCGGTGCCTGTCAATCTGCGCTTTTAACAAAGATAGATTCGTCATAAAGTCGGCCTGATACTTTCGTTTTTCATAACGCTCGTTGATAATACGGATACCATGTTCTTGGGCCGTTTTCCAAAGATCTTCGTTTTCGTAAAGCTCGACAGTCTTTCGGCAGAAAGTTTCGGGATCGTCTTCGATAAAACCATTCCAGTCCAAATTACCCTTCATGGCTTCTGCTCCAACTGTCGTGGTGACAGATGGTGTGCCGGTTTGCATGGCGTCGATAAACTTTCCTTTTACGCCGGCACCAAATTGAATTGGAGCGACCAATACTCGGTAGTTTTCCATGGTAAGACGAGCAGATTCCGCCCGTCCCTTGATCAGGAAATTCTCTTTAGAGTTGTTTAACTGGAGTACTTTTTGGGTTGCGTAGGCACCATAAATGTGCAATTCTACTTTGGGAAGCATCTTCCGTAATTGGGGCCAGATTTGTGTTTTTAGATATTGCACCGTATGCCAGTTCGGCTCATGGATAAAATTTCCGATAAATAGTAAGTTCTTACGCTCTTCAAAGGGCTTCCATTGATTAATTTCGGTAGAACTGATCTCGTGTTCAAGGAAAGGGAGGTAATAGAGGATGTCGGGTGAAATTCGAAATTCTTCGATAAGAATCTTCATTTCGGATTCGGAGATAATCAAGGAGAGATCACTTCGCAGAATAGAGGCAATTTCCCGTTTAGCGGTGTCTGTAAATAACTCTTGAAAGGAGAAATCACCTTTATTTTTGACGGATGCCTGTCTCGCCTGGCGTAAAAAATGCAAGTCTTCCGTGTCGAGTATGCGGAGTGCATCGGGACAATGCTGTGCGACACGCCAACCATATTGTTCTTCTACCATAAAACGATCAAAAACAACAATATCGGGCTTTAGTTGAGTAATAAAATCGTCAAAGCTATTGCTATTGAGCACGATTGCTTGTTCATGTATCCCGAGAGACTGCAAAGGGGCACTATAAGGTGACTTCGCAGCAGACGAAGCAAATGTAATGTGATAAGCGCGGGTAGTGAACGTTTCAATTAATTGCATCATGCGAAAACCCGCCGCTGAAGATGTTGGCTCTGGCCACACAAGTCCGATGAACAAAACCTTTTTCTCTTTCATGCAGGAAAATTACTGATTAATGTGAAAAGAATTGACGAAAAATTAACAATTAGTCATTTTCAAACGATTAGCTTTATTTTAGTGTTTATAATATATTTAAAGGTTATTCATCATTAAACGATCATATGGCCAAAACTATTGCTCAACGGATTCGACATTTTTCGCCAAAGACCTATTGGAAGGAATTAATAGCTGTTTTGGTTATCTTACTGGCCTTCGTATTTTTTAGAAATGAGCGGAAAGAGCTTGCAGCAATTATTCCGCAGTTGCGCGCAGCCAACCTAACCTGGGTTTCAGTTGGAGTTGGAATTACCATCGTCTATATTGTGCTTCAGGGATTGATGTATGTGCAGAGTTTTAAAGCGATCGGTCTTTCTATTAATCTGAGAATCGCCATTGATCTTTTCCTGAAGAGAAATTTACTCAGTGTGTTTCTTCCTGCGGGTGGGATTAGTTCTTTGGCATATACAACAACGGAGTTGCGGAAAAGAAATTTGAATACGACGCAAATTCACCAGGCAGGGGCGCTGTATGGCTATGTCGGACTACTGACGGTCTTTATGATTGGTGTACCTGTTATATTGTATACGATCTGGCATAATAAAAATTTTGGTGACGCCTGGATCTCATTGGTGGTTTTGGGACTGCTCCTGGCTGTCGTATTTTGGCTGGTCTGGTCTTTTCGAACACACAAAGGCATTTATCGCTGGGTCGAATTAAAGTTTCCTGCTGTAGCCTCTAACATCGATGAGATATTTTCAGGGGAAGTCAAGCTAAAATATTTGTTGGGTACCATGTTGGCGTCCATGGTCGTCGAATGTTGCGGTATTGCCCATGCTTTTGTAAGTATGTATGCTCTTGGTTTGGACCACTCCTTCGAGGCGGCGGCTATTGCCTATACTGTTTCGGTCGTATTGATGATTGTTTCTCCTTTTCTACGGGGCCTTGGGGCTGTAGAGCTGACCATGCTGTATATTTTTAAAGCGTACGGCTACTCGCAGGCAGAAGGATTGGGCATTACAATTCTCTATCGGGCATTCGAATTTTGGCTTCCATTACTCTTGGGAATCCTTGCCTTTGCATGGCGTGGTAAGCAATTGCTGGCACGTATTGGGCCGGCGTTGCTTATATTTTTCTTAGGTGTGGTAAATCTTGTTTCCGTATTGACACCACCTTTGGCTGATCGTATGAAACTTGATCGTTTTTATTTACCGCTAGAAGCAATTCATGCTTCTAAATTTATGGTATTGGTTTTGGGCTTAGGACTATTGGTAACTTCAGCCTACTTGATTAAAGGTTTCCGTATTGCGTTCTGGATCGCCGTGGTGTTTAGTGCTTTGTCGCTGTTTGGACATGTGTTTAAGGCATTGGACTATGAAGAGGCATCGGTTGCTTTATTGACGTTGATTTTATTGGCAATGAGCTATAAACAATATCGCATCAAGAGTAATATTCGTTGGGTAAGAATTGGGTTTATCACATTTTTTGTCGCTCTGATAGCGATATGCCTGTTTGATGTGTTGAGTTTTTACTTCATTGATAAGCAACATTTCGGGCTAGACTTTACATGGGGTCAATCAATATATCATACGGCACGGAGTTTTCTGTTGTTTGCAGATGATGAATTGATGCCACAAACAGCTTTTGGTCAAGAATTTTTGCGCATCACTCAAGTTTTGGGGCTATTTTGTTGGTTCTTATTGATCTACGCACTCGCACGTCCTCGGCTGATTGATGACGAAGATTCGAGTAGCTCCGAAATGGAGCATGCAGAACAATTACTGATTGAGTTTGGACAGTCTCCGATGGACTTCTTTAAATTGGGAAAAGATAAGAGTCTGTTCTTCTCAGAAGTCTCGGAGGGATTTACCGCTTATCGCTTGGCGAATGAATTTGCTATCGTATTGGATGAACCTGTCTGTGAGCAGGGGGATAAGGAAGAGCTGGTTCAGGAATTTGATCAATATTGTTATGCGAATGGTTTAAAGGCCATTTATTACCGTGTTGATGAAAATAGCTTGGTTCATTTTTCATCTCTTCGTAAGCAAAAAATCACCATTGGACAGGAGGCTGTATTAGAATTGGAAACATTCAAGCTAGAAGGAAAAGACCGTAAGTCATTACGTAATGGACTTAATGCAATTCAAAAAAAGGGTTTTACAACGGAGGTGTTGAAAGCTCCGCAGGAAAAAGCAATTATAGACGAGCTAAGATTGATTTCCAATGAATGGTTGAAAGAATTTGATAAAAAGGAAATGGTTTTTTCGCAAGGGATGTTTGATGAAAATGAGCTTATTATGCAGGATATTATTGTATTGAAAAATGAGCAAAATAATATTGTAGCCTTTCTGAATATTATTCCCGATTATGCTAAAGATGAGTGCACTTATGATATGATCCGAAAATCGCTTGACGCACCAGGTGGGAGTATGGATGCATTGATTGTTGAGCTTATTGCATATGCTAAAGCCAAAAAGTATGTCTATCTAAATTTGGGCATGGTGCCAATGACGGGCTTGGGAGCGACAGATAGTCCTGCTGAAAAGATTATGAAGTTTGCCTCAACACGATTGGGAAACTTTAAACATTACCATAGTCTGCGTGATTTTAAAGAGAAGTATGCGACATTTTGGGAAAATAAATACCTTATATTTGATAACGATTTTGATCTCTTACAACTTCCTATAGCACTGGTCAAAGTGATGAAACCGAATGAATAGCTTCATGTAAATCTCATACAGATGAAAAAATTAGCCACTTTATTTATAATTGGTAGCATAGCATTTCATGCTTTTGCTCAACAACGTTTGATTGACATGAAATATTGGAATAATAAAGCTGTACTACCCCTGGTTCTCTATCTGAGTGGAGATGGAGGATTCAATTCGTTCTCAAATAAGCTCTGTGAGCTGATTGCTGGAGCAGGGTATACTGTTGCAGCTCTTGATTCAAAAAATTATTTCTGGAAGAAGAAAAGCCCGAAAGAGATAGCAGAAGATATTTCTAATACCTTGAAGACTTTGCTATCCTCACGGCAGAATATGCGTCTTTTCATTGTTGGATATTCATTTGGAGCAGATGCGGTCCCTTTTATTGTTAATCGTTTGGACCCTGTCGTTAAGAAGAACGTAAAGAGCGTTGTTCTTTTAGAGCCCTCTGTATCTACAGATCTGGAGATCCATATAGCCGATATTCTAGGACGAAGTAATATAAAGCGAAGCCTTGATGTCGTCTCGGAAATAAATCGCATGGATGGAGTCAAAACGGGCGTCATTCTCGGCGACGATGAGGCCGATTTTCCTGTACAAAAAATAACACTTAAGAATTTTACAAAAAAATACCTCTCTGGGGGCCATCATTTTAGTGGAAATGCAGACCAGGTAGCGAAGAATACGGTTGCTCTCTTTTAACTGAGCGGTGTTATTGTCTGCTAGCTTTCTTTTAAGCTGGTTTACAGTAGCGATAGGCCTTTTACCTTGTCAAATCGGTGAAGGCTCTGAAGCTATTCGGATTTCTTGTCCTACATCAATTTAATTAAATGAAGAAGGTCTTAATTTTGATTTAGAATTTAAATAGACAATTATGGAATTAGGAATAGGAATGTTTGGTGACTCGAGGATAGATCCTGTTACAGGTCAAATCCAGGCGGCGCAAGATAGAATGAAAGAAATTATTGAAGAGATCAAGCTTATGGATCAAGTAGGATTGGATTTCTTTGGAATCGGGGAACATCACCGGGCAGATTATGCGGTTGCAGCACCCGAAATAGTCTTGGCTGCGGCTTCTACAGTTACCAAAAATATTAAATTGGGTAGTGCAGTTTCAGTATTGAGTTCTGCGGATCCTGTTAAATTATTTCAGGATTTCGCGGCAGTCGATCTTTTATCCGATGGACGTGCTGAGCTGATGGCTGGAAGAGGATCCTTCATTGAATCCTTCCCTTTATTTGGTTATGATCTGAAAGATTATTCCGAATTGTTTGAAGAGAAACTTGAGCTTTTGTTACGTTTAAACAAGCAAAATCCAATTACTTGGCGAGGAAATTTTAGAGCTCCACTAATCAATCAAGAAGTCTTCCCTCGACCTAAAAATGGATCATTGCCAATTTGGGTTGCCGTAGGAGGTACAACATCTTCTGTTATCCGTGCAGGAAAACTAGGTTTACCAGTGATGTTTGCTATCATCGGGGGTATGTACGAAAGCTTCGACCACTTATTTGATATGTACCGCCAAGCGTATGAAGACAATGGGCATGATATGGCTAATTTTCAAGTTGGAGTGCACATGCATGCGTTCTTTGGCGACCATAACACTCAGGTAGCAGATTATTACTATCCGATTTATTCTGCGCAGATGGATCGTATAGGAGCAAGTCGTGGTTGGCCTCCATACCAACGTACACAATATGACTTTGGCAGATCTTCAAGGGGCCACCTTATTGTTGGGGATGCTAATTATGCTGTAGATAAAATTTTGCAAATACAGGAAAAATTCGGATTGACACGTTTCTCTGCACACATGGATGTGGGCGCTCCTGGGCATAAAGAGATGCTGCGTTCTATAGAGATTTTTGGCGAAAAAATAGCGCCTGAAATTCGAAAGGCTCTTCATAAAGATGCCTAAAGAGCGATTATCATTTTTTTAACGCTGAGATATTCGCTACCTTTGTGGCGTAAATCATTTTAGAGAGTAAGATGCTTGGATTAAAGTTGTTGACAGATCCGCGATGGGCAAACATCGCAGAAGGAAATTTAGAAGAAATTTTGACTGATCATGCCTGGTGTGAGCAAAAGGCGGCTTCAAATGCAATATCATTAATCACAAACAACTCAGAATACGAAGATTTAGTGCATGAACTGACAGCAATTGCTATCGAAGAAATGGAACATTTTAAGATGGTTATTGATATCATCAAAGAACGTGGCTATACCTTGGGTCGTGAACGTAAAGATGATTATGTTGGCCAATTGATGAAATTCTCTAAAAAAGATGGCAGTAGAAATATGGCTTTTATTGACCGTTTATTATTCGCGGCAATGATTGAAGCCCGAAGCTGCGAACGTTTTAGAGTGCTGTCGCAAAATATTCAGGATAAAGATCTTGCGAAGTTTTACCATGATTTAATGGTGTCTGAGGCAAATCATTATACAACATTTTTAAATTTTGCACGCAAATATACTGTAGACGTCGATGTAGAAAAGCGTTGGAAGGAGTGGTTGGAATTTGAAGGGAAGCTGATTCAGTCGTACGGAAATAAAGAAGCCATTCATGGCTAATCGGACCGCGCTCCTACCTATTTTAAAACACATACATAACAGTTGTCCCGTTCTATTTCTTAGAACGGGATTTTTTGTCACTTATTTATTCTTATCTTTGTACCGTGATTGAAAAAAGTAAAATAATAGATATCAGGAGTTTGTCTTTGGATCAGATCAAAGATCAACTTACAGCGTTGGGGGAGCAGGGCTTTCGTGCGAAGCAGATTTATGAATGGCTCTGGGTAAAATCTTGTGTAGATTTTGATCAGATGAGTAATTTGAGTAAGTCCCTTCGTGAGAAGCTGAAAGCAAATTTTACGATCAATGCAGTAACAGTTAAAGAATCTCAGATCAGCTCAGATAAAACTATTAAAAGTAGTTTTTGGCTGTATGATAACAATATCATTGAAGGGGTGTTGATACCCGCTCCGGAACGAATGACAGCCTGTGTCAGCTCACAGGTGGGCTGTAGCTTGACCTGTAAGTTCTGTGCAACAGGCTATATGGACCGTAAGAGGAACCTCAATGCCGATGAGATTTATGATCAAGTCGTTCTGATCAGCAAGCAAGCCGAAGAGAACTACGGGCAGCCACTGACAAATATCGTTTATATGGGGATGGGTGAGCCTTTGTTGAACTATGCCAATATGATGAAGTCGGTTGAACGCATTACGGCCCCCGACGGATTAAATATGGCTGCTAAGCGGATCACTGTTTCCACTGCGGGTATCGCAAAAATGATTAAAAAATTGGGTGATGACCAGGTACGTTTTAATCTAGCACTTTCTTTGCACGCCGCAAATGATAAAAAGCGAAATGAAATTATGCCGATCAATGAGCAGAACTCACTAAAAGCTCTGGCAGAAGCCCTCAAATATTTTTATGCGAAGACAAAAAGTCCAATTACATTTGAATATATTGTCTTTAACAATTTCAATGACGAATTGGAGGATGCAAAAGAACTTGCTAAGTTCTGTAAACACGTTCCTTGTAAGGTCAACCTGATTGAGTATAATCCTATCGCACTGGCCGATTTCTTAAATGCTGAAGCGGATAAAATCGAGGTATTTGCAAATTATCTAAAAAGTCAAGGTATCATCACGAATGTGAGACGTAGCCGTGGTAAAGATATCGATGCCGCCTGTGGACAATTAGCAATCAAGGACGAGAAAAAGGAGGAAGCCGAGGCATAATCTGAAGGATAGTTCCTATCTTTAATAGGGGAATTTACCAGATGAAATCCGAATTAAATAAGCTTTTTAGCGATTTTGTATCCATCTTTTTTCCAAGAGAATGTGGCTGTTGCGGTTGTGTGCTAAAATATCAGGAAAAGTTTATTTGTGTAGCATGCGATTTCCATTTGCCTTATACTAATTTTCACGAATATTCAGATAATGATACCGCAAGACAGCTTTGGGGGAAAGCTCCAGTGGAAGAGGCCTGTTCTTTTTTGTTCATGCAAAAGGATAGCCGTGTAGAGCACCTCATTTATCAGATTAAATACAATAATCAACCTTTTCTTGCGGAATATTTTGGTTATCTATACGGCTTAAAATTAATAGAAGCAAAGGCCTATCAGAATATCGATTGTATTGTTCCTGTGCCATTACACAAGAGTAAACTCCGAAAAAGAGGCTATAATCAATCCACTTACTTTGGAAGCGGTTTGTCCAGAGCGATGGAAATCCCATTGCGTGAAGATATTTTGGTAAGAAAGAAAGCGACAATTAGCCAAACAGGTAAGGGGCGACTCGACCGTTACGAAAATGTAAGTGATATTTTCGATTGTCAGGCCACTGGGTTGCCGGCCAATGTACACATTCTATTGGTGGACGATGTGTTAACAACAGGTGCTACGATTGTTTCCGCAGCATTAACACTCTTAGATGCTACAGACTGTCGGGTATCTATTGCTACTTTAGCAAGGGCCTAGGTCCGATTTGGCCCATATCGTATGGGTTCATTTAAAAATGATAAAATTCGCAACCCGGAAGAACGCGTTCCGATAATTTGATGCGAGTTCCTATAATTTAAGTAGCTAATATATAGACCCCAAATATAGGCTTGGTAACGCACTCAAAAATGACGAAACCGTCAAAACTAAATCAACCCGGTATTTACGACCTTCGGTTGACATAGTTTAGTAGGTAGGCAAACCCGGCCATCCCTATTCCGATGCTGTCGGCAAATAAATCCCACCAATCACCGCTCCGATAAGTAAAAATATAAAGCTGAAGTAATTCTGTCAGTCCGGCAAATAAAAATCCGAGGATAGATACGATAAAAATCGGAAGCCAGCGGGTTGGTTTACCGCTGAATTGCTGGATAACACCATTGTAAAGCAACGTACAGAAAACAAAAAACATACCGCAATGGACTAATTTGTCCATACCTGGATAGGCGGGAACTGCATCAAAATCGTTGCCCGGGAGTGTGCATAAAATAATAACTATTATGGCCCAAATAAAACACCACTTATAGTCTAATAAGATTTTAATCATGGCGTTAAATATCCAAAAATTTCCTGATAGAAATAAAAATATTATGAATTTAAAAATTATTTACCTGTAAATCAGTGTTTTAATAAATTTGTTTTGTTTTGTATGGTACTATGTATTGCATGGTACCATAAAATACATATATCTTTGTATTGTTATGATAGCTGAAAATACACAAATCCAAATGAGGAAGGGGATACTTGAATATTGTATCCTATCCATAATTTCTCGAGGAGAAATTTATGCCTCCGATATTATCAGCGAACTGAAGAAAGCTCAATTATTGGTTGTGGAAGGAACCTTATATCCGCTTTTAACACGTCTAAAAAACAATGGCCTGTTAAGCTATATATGGAAGGAGTCGACTTCAGGTCCGCCTAGAAAATATTATGAAATTACCCAAGAAGGGTTAGAAGTCCTTTCGCGACTAGATGTTACCTGGAATGAGCTCGTGTTTGCTGTAAACACGTCATTGGTGGGTAGAAACAATGATTCAACTAAACCAGTTAAAGACAATAACGATGAATAAGACAATAATTATCAACATAAATAGTATCGTCTTCCATATTGAAGAGGATGCTTATGAGGTGCTTCGCTCCTACATGATTGATATAAAGAAGCACTTTGGACAATCGGAAGATAGTCGGGAGATTTTAGAGGACATCGAAAATCGTATTTCTGAGATGTTTACTGAAAAGATTCAGGCGGGTAGCAAAGAAGTTCTGAATATGGACGATGTTAATGCTGTGATAGAGCAAATGGGAAGCGTAAGTGATTTTGAATCTGAGGATCAGGATGGTTATGCATCTTTTCAGCGCCAGCCAAATGCAGACGGCTTTAAAGTAGGGAAGAAGCTGATGCGCGACCCTGATGACAAAGTTTTCAGTGGAGTATGTAGTGGACTGGGACATTTTTTTGGCATTGAGGCCAAATGGGTACGTTTACTCTTTGCTTTATTTGTTGTGATCGGTGGATCGGGCGTATTGGTCTATGTCATCCTATGGATTGTCATGCCGCTCGCTGTAACTCGTGCAGATAAGATGGAAATGCGAGGGGAAGCACCGAATATTCAGAACTTCAAACGTTCTTTCGATGAAGAAATGAGCGGAGTAAAGGATTCGTTTTCGAGGGGAATGGACCGCACGGGCGATAGTGTTGCTAAATTATTGCAGGTCTTTGTGAAAGTCATCGGCGTATTCTTTGTTATTATTGTTGGGTTAACGCTCATCGGGTTGATTATTGGACTTATCTTCTTTGCACTGGCTATTGTGAACGTTATTCCTGACGTCATGGACGATTCTGGTCCTTTTTATCTCATGAATCCGAGCGATGTACCTTTTGCTTTGATAGCGGGTTTCTTGGCCATTTTTATCCCTTTTGCTGGATTGTTCTATTTGCTTCTACGCGTTCTCTTCGAGAAAAAACCAATGAACAATTATTTGACAACCACTTTATTTTTAGTCTGGTTGGCGTCGATAGGCGCAATTATCTACTATGCTACATCGGTAGCAAAGGAATTCAAAGAGTCCAGTACGATTGTTGAAGAGAAGCCACTGCAAAAACAAGCTGTTTATTACTTAAATGAAAATGATATTCGCGTCATCCGCTTAAAAAATGGTGTAAAAAGCGGTTTGGGTATAAAAAACGAAAACCTCTCTACTTATCTGAGACGTAATATTCGTATCCGTGTCGAACGTATCGATTCTCTACAGGAACCTTATGTACGTTATGAGTATTCGGCTAAAGGAAATTCTTATAAAGTCGCAACAGACAGAGCAGGTAAAATTAACTATGCGTTGAGACAAGATAGTACATCATTAACATTTGACAATGCGTTCCAGTTGAATGAAGGTGAGCTCTATCGGGATCAAGAAGTCAATATTACCTTGTTTCTCCCAGTAGGCACCAAGTTGATCATTAATGATAATTTGGAAGATAAATTAAGGGATATTTCATTTTACGAATGTCGTGACCGTTATAGTGAAGACCTAAGGGATGTAAAAGATGTTGAGTTTGTAGTCACGTCACTCGGGTTGAAATGTGCATTGCCACCCAAAAAGTCAGATGACAGTGACGAAACAGATGCTGAAGGCAATGAAGTAATCGCAAATGATACGTCTGTTGTTATCCGTAGAGATACCATTATCAATGTCAAAAAAGATGGTATTACCATAGAGACAAAAAAGAAATAACATAAACCAAGTCTTCCGCCTTTAGGCGGAAGACAAATTATTGAAGCTGTAACCTCGAAAATCACTACTGAACCTCGTGTGATAAGCCTATTTAGTGCCATCAAAAGTAAATGCTATTACACCTATTTATAAACGAATGAAAAGATATTTTTACCTCTTACTCTTAAATTTTTTAATTGCTTCCTTTGCCTATGCGCAAGTGAAAGTTACAGGCAAAGTACTGGTGGAAAATAATGTGCCTTTGGCTTCTGCAACTGCTTATCTGATGAAGGCAAAGACAACAGTTATTTTGAAAGCAGTTGTTACAGATGAAAATGGAGAGTACCAATTTTCGGATATACAAGCTGGAAGTTATTATGTCGACGTCAAAATGGTTGGGTATACGGCCAATAAGAGCAACGTTTTTGATATCAATAAATCAGATTACAAGGTCCCAACGATCCTGCTGAACACGGACACACGAAAATTGCAGGAGGTCGCCGTAGAGGGTAAGCGGCCGATGGTTGAAAGCAAGCCTGGTAAACTGGTTTTAAATGTCGAAAACTCTCCCTTGGCCGCAGGGAATAATGCCTTAGATATTGTACAGCGGGCTCCTGGAGTGAGTTTAGATAACAATAATAATCTACAGTTGATGGGTCAATCTGGTGTATCAGTGACCATCGATGGTCGGCAGACCTATATGTCGGGTGAGCAGTTGGTGAATTTTTTGAAAAGTACGGATGGCAACCAGATTAAGTCCGTCGAAGTTATCACTACCCGGGCAGCAAAAGATGACGCTGAGGGGGCTGTGGGGACTATAAATATTGTGCTCAAGAAAAATCGGATGGAAGGATTTAACGGAACCTTTAACATGACGGCAGGGCGGGGAGAAAAATTCAGAGGGAATAGCTCCTTATCCTTAAATTATAAAAAGAATAATACGACAGTATTTGGATCGTATGCCTATTCGAATGAGAAAAGTCACCGGAAGCTCCTGCTTGATCGTGTTATTCAGAATAAAGGGGATAAGACCTATTTTAAGCAAAGGTCGATATTGGATGAAAAAGAACAGAATCATTCCTATCGCTTCGGTGTTGAGCAAAGGACATCAGCCAGAAATACGTTAACCGTGCAGTTTAATGGTTCGAATAATATCGAATACAATGATAACGATAGTAAGACCAATGTAGGAAAGTCTTTTACAACATTGGATTCGCTTTTGATTTCGACATCGCAATTCAAAGAGTTATTTGATCGGTACTCTGCTAATTTAAACAATGAGTTTAGAATTGATTCTAACGGCAGAAAACTTACCCTTGATCTGGATTGGAGCAAATTCAAAAGCAGTAAAGGCGTGGGGTATAATAACCAATATTTTGATGGTCAGATGGATGCGATTACTCCCGAGGAGATCCAACGGAGTAGAATGCCCATCGGAATCGATATCTATGTCGCCAAACTGGATTATGAACAACCGCTATCTAAGGTCTCCAAGCTTGAGATGGGGGCTAAATATTCTAATGTTACGTCGGATAATGACTTAACCTTTGAAGATTTTTTGAACAATTCCTGGATCAATAATGAAAAGCGGACGAATCATTTTGTGTATAAGGAGCAGATCGCCGCTGGATATATAGACTATAATAATACGATAGGAAAATGGGGGCTGAAGGTCGGTGCAAGAGGAGAATATACATTTTCTGATGGAAACTCATTGACCTTAAATAAGCAGGTGAAGCGGAACTACTTTAAGCTTTTTCCGAATGCAAATCTGACGTATACCCTCAATGAGAATCATATTCTTTCCTTAGGTTATGCAAGGAAAATCACCCGTCCCAATTACCGACAGTTGAATCCTTTTGATTATTTCATTGATAAACTAACCTTCGAACGTGGTAACCCTTATCTGAATCCGCAATTTTCCAATGAATTCACATTAAACTATACGTTGATGCAACGTTACAATGTGACATTGGGTATTAACGATGTGCGGGATGCGATTGTAGAGAGTATGGGGCAAGATTCAGTGTTGAAACAAACTTGGGTTATACGTGAAAATTTAGGTAAGAATTTGACAGCTTACCTAAATCTGAACATACCGATAACGGTATCCAAGATTTGGAGCATGAATAACAATATTACGGGCATCCATTTTAACTTTGATGGCATGGTGAGTGGTCATCCGCTGAAAAGAAAGTCATTTCTTTTGCAGGCTACATCGATGCACAATTTAAAGTTGGCGAAAAGTCTGTCGGCTAATGTCAATTTGAGGTATTTCTCTCCTTTCAAATATAATGTATACGATATGAAGGCCCGCTGGGATATGGAAATTGGAGCGACAAAGACATTTAAAGATCAACGTAGTTCTTTGAAACTGGCGGTGAGTGACTTGTTTAATACAGGGAATCAGAATCTGAAAACTAATTTCGGCGATTTTGACTCCAGTATCAGACAATACCAAGATCGTCGTGTGGTTCGATTGACCTATTCGTATAAATTCGGAAATTTAAAAAATAACTATCGTAAGAAAGATACAAGTAACGAGGAGAAGGAAAGAGCACAATAATTACTGTCCATTAGGTAAATGCAAAAAGCTGTAGGAATATTTTTTCTTACAGCTTTTTATTTAGTCATTGATTACTAACTCAGTTGGTAATACACGCGTTTCAAATTCTGTAATCGGATATTTGGCTTCTATTAATTTGATAAGAAGTTCCGTAGCGATTTTCCCCATTTCGAAAGCGGGTTGTCTTATGGCGGTTACTTTAGATGAGAATAGTTCGACAACATTAGAGTTTGTAAATCCGGCGATAGCAATATCGCTACAGGCTTCGAAATTTCTTTTTTTCACGACATGGAGGTATCCTGTCGTTAACTTATCACCAGAAATAAAAATAGCATCAAAACCAAGCCGGATAAGCTCTTCAATTGCACTTTCGATCTCTTCCAGATGTAGCCCTCCATATTGACAATATTTAACCAAATCTGGATCGAAATCAATATGATTAGCCATCAGAGCCTTTTTATAGCCAATTAATCTGTCCTTCGTTATAGACAACGATTTAGAGTTTGTAAGATGTGCAATTTTCTTATTTCCAAGTTTTATGAGGTGCTGGGTGGCATCATAGGCTCCTTGCTGATTGTTTACGATGACTTTGTATGTGTCGAACTGTTGTGGGATCCGATCAAAAAATACAATTGGAAATCCACGTTCTTTTAATTGGTGGAGATAAGAAATATCCTCGGTTTCTGAGGACAACGCAATTAATAACCCATCTATGCCTCTGGATGTTAGATACTCAACATTCAGCCTTTCCCTTTCCGAAGACTCATGTGTCTGTGAAATGATGATATGAAAATTCTTGTCATAGGCAATAGATTCGACACCGTTTATGACTTGGGAAAAAAAATTATTGGCTATTTCGCTGACAATGATACCAATGGAGTGGCTTCGACGCTCCTTTAAACTCCTTGCAATGGGATTCGCACGATAATTGATTTTTTCGGCATATTCCAATACAATCTTTTTTGTTTCAGGACTTATTTCATAACTATCTCTTAATGCTCTGGAAATTGTGGACGTTGATAAGTTAAGTGCTTTAGCAATATCTTTGATTGTATAGTTTTCGAATCTCATAATTGGCAAAATAGAACCTAATATTAATCAAAAAAAATTACAAAACCTAATTAGCTCCCCTGTGCAAACGTTGCCGGCAACGTTTGCATAACTTTATTACTGCTACTTGCATCAACAAGTGAAATATACTTTGTAAACTTGGTTATATGATGATTGGTTAAATTCCTCTGCATTTCCAGCGAAGGTGATTTAATCATTTGAATAGAATACCTAAAAATATGAGTAAAGCGTAGTCGTATCTACTGCTATTTGTGCTTCTTTATCCACATTAAATGTGCATGTTCAAACCCAAAAAGTCCAAGTAACTGTCGTTGATAGCGATCAAAACGAATTAATGGGGGAGTGTAACTGTGACAGGAGCAGGAGTGATTTTTAATGCTCCCGTTTGTTCTCCTCTATAAGCAGGCTAGGTTTAATAGGATTTTAAGAAAAATGAATACAACCTGCCTTCGGGATGTTGAAGGCGCGTGTTTTTTTAGATATACCCAATGAAGAAAATCGGTACACTTATTTCGGGCTTTGTGATGGTAATTTTTCTCCTCGCTTTACAGCAGGAACAAACCCACACAATTTATATAATTGGCGACTCAACAGCTGCAAATAAAGATAAGCGCACCTTTCCTGAAACTGGTTGGGGAATGGCTTTTGCAAAGATGTTTAATCAACAAGTGAGGGTCGATAATCGCGCATTAAATGGCCGCAGTTCTAAATCCTTTAAACAAGATTTGGGCAAGGACGGGAGTACTATTAATCATTGGGAACCTATTTTTGAAAACCTCCGTCGCGGAGATTATGTTTTTATCCAGTTTGGGCATAATGACGAAAAAGTCGATAAACCCAATGTGGGAACTTCGTTGGGAGAGTTTGAACAGAATTTGACTTTCTATATCAATCAGACAAAGGAGAAAGGCGGGATTCCAATTCTTTTGACACCGATAGCGCGGCGTAAATTTGAAAATGGCGTTCTCATCAAAACCCATGGACAGTATCCGGCTGTTATCCGCAAGATTGCCCGAGATATGCAAATACCTTGTATTGACATGGAAGATCAGACAACAGTACTTGTCAGGTCTTACGGAGAAGATGGAAGTAAGAAATTGTTTTTACATGTGGACAGTGGCGATTTGAATTATCCACAGGGAAAGAAGGATGATACCCATTTGAATACCTTTGGTGCCAATGAAGTGGCAAAGCTGGTTGCCAAGGGGATTTGCGAATTGCAGTTACCTATTCAAAAAAATCTGATGCTGAAGTAACTTTAGGATGCTATAAAATCAGAAAGAAGCATAAACCTAAATCAATTTTATTGACAGGGGAAGGGCTGTCGTAAAAAGGATGGAGTTGATCCGAAAATGTACTTGGTGAATTTCTGAAAAAATGGATTTAAAAACAAGCGACATCGAAATGATCGACGTCGCTTGTTCATCTCAGCCGTATACTAGAAAATGTATTTCGTGCTTAAGAAATTTGATTCATTTTCACTCACGATTTCATTTAACAATTTCTTGTTTTCCTCAGTGAACTTTGTGGCCACTAGAGAACGTATGGAGAATGAGCGCAAAGCATCAACTACTGACAACGTTCCTTCAGCACTGTCCTTTCTACCTGTGAAAGGGAAAGTATCCGGACCACGTTGGCATTGACAATTAATGTTTACACGGCTCACTTGATTGACCAGTGGATCAATAAGGGATGAAACAACAGCTGCGTTATTACTAAAAATACTTACTTGTTGTCCGTGCGAAGATCCGATTAAGTACTCGATAGGTTCTTCAAGGTCATCAAAAGGAACGACTGGGATAACTGGACCAAATTGTTCCTCTCTGTAAAGTTTCATCTGTGAATTGACAGGATAAACAATTGCCGGATAGAAGAACGATTCTGCAACTTGACCACCATTCTCATTGACTACTTTTGCACCATATGCTTTTGCATCTTCAATGCACTCAGTCAAATAAGCAGGTTTATTGACTTCTGGAAGTGGCGTCAAAGACACCCCTTTTTCCCAAGGCATTCCATATTTCAATTTGGCGACTTCAGCAGAGAGACGCTTTAGGAATTCTTGTGCTAAGCTGCGATGTACATAGATAATTTTTAATGCTGTACAACGTTGGCCATTGAAAGAGAGTGACCCCAGTACGGTTTCAGAAACCGCGAGGTTCAAATCTGCATCTTTTGTAATAATTGCTGCATTTTTTGCGTCCAAGCCAAGAATAGCGCGAAGGCGATTCACTTTTGGATGCAATTTTTTAAGTTCATCAGCAACACGGCTTGAACCGATTAACGTCAAGACATTGATCTTACCCGATTGCATTAGGCTAGGGACGATCTTGTTGCCACGGCCATAGATTGTATTGACAACGCCTTTTGGGAAACTCGTTCTGAAAGCTTCTAATAAAGGATAGTGTAATAAAGTACCATGTTTAGGTGGTTTGAATAACATGGTATTTCCCATGATCAATGCTGGAATCAATGTCGTGAATGTCTCATTCAATGGATAGTTGAATGGACCCATACAAAGGACTACGCCTAATGGAGATCTTCTGATTTGGGCGACGATACCTTGTTCGATTTGAAAACGTGAAGAATCGCGGTCTATATCTTTCAATGCATCGATCGTTGCATAGATGTATTCCACAGTACGATCAAACTCTTTTACTGAGTCTGCATAGGATTTGCCAATTTCCCACATAATGAGCTTGACAACAATGTCCTTTTTGGCAATCATCTTTTGCGTGAAATTTTCAACACAAGTAATACGATCGGCAACGCTCATTGTCGGCCATTCTCCACGGCCATTGTCGTATGCTTTTACAGCAGCGTCTAAGGCTTCCATGGACTCTTTTTCAGTACAAACAGGGAAACTACCGATGCGCTTACGTTTCAAGCCATCCTTAGTCTTCACACAAATAGGTGAAAAAACTTCGTTTACTTGACCCGTCCAAGAAATCATTTCTCCATTGGAAAGGAACTCTCTTTGATCGACCTGTTCGTCGAGCGTAAATTCTGCGGGAATGTCTTTCTCCTCGTAGAAGATACCTTCTAAGTTTAAGCTCATTGTTTTAAAAAATGGTTTAGATTGATATTTATAAAGATATTGCTAATATAATATAAATTTTGCAATATATGTTAATTTTTTATTAAAATAAGTTTAGGAACTAGGGTTTTCATTACCAGCCATGCAATTAAATATGCAATCGCACAGAAAGAGAAAATAATAAAATATCCAGCTTCTTCGCCTTTGAATCCCATAAAAGTCATTTGTGTTTCTTTAGCATAATCAAATAACCATCCTGAAGTCTTGTTGATAATAAAGGCGCCAATACCTCCAGCAAGTCCTCCAATCCCTGTAACAGTTGCAATGGAGCGTTTTGGGAAGGAGTCTCCAATGGTCGAAAAGATATTGGCGGACCAGGACTGATGTGCGGCTCCGGCGAAACCGATCAGAATGACAGGTATCCAATAGGAGAGGTGCCCCAAGGGCTGAGCGAAAAGGACAACCAATGGTACAAAAGCAAATAACAGCATGGCTTTCATGCGGCCTTCATAGGCATTCATACCCTTTTTCTCCACAAAGTAGGTCGGTAGCCATCCGCCGTAAATCGATAACATAGTAATTGCATAGAGGACAAAAATTGCGAGCTGCCCTTCTGTATCCGATGATTTTATGTCGTAGACGGCAGAAAGATATGCTGGCATCCAGAACAAGAAAAACCACCAGACTCCGTCGGTCATAAATTTTCCAAAGGCGAATGCCCAGGTTTGCTTATATTTTAAGCATTCAGATATGGTTGTTTTTGGAAGTTTGGTATCGACTGTGTGTGCGGACTGCTGTTCATGGTCATCTTGATTGATATATGCCAATTCTGCCGCATTGACTTTTGGATTTTCATGTGGCTTTTTATAGAGAAAAATCCAGAAACCCATCCAAACGAAGCCTAATGCACCTATGATGATGAACGACATTTCCCAACCCCAATGTGCAGCGATTACAGGAATGGTCAAGGGTGCAGCCAGGGCACCAATAGTTGCGCCCGAGTTGAAGATACTTGTTGAGAGCGCCCGGTCTTTTTTTGGAAAATATTCGGCTGTGGCTTTGATCGCGGCAGGAAAATTCCCCGCCTCTCCAACAGCGAGAACAAAACGGGAAAAGATAAATAGATTGACACTAACACTAATAATTAAGCCGGCATTATTTACATGAGAAATTGCTTCTTTTGCGCCTTCGAAACCGACGAACCATTCGCCGGCAACAATTCCTGATGTCGCTATACCACAGAAAGCATGTAATATGGCGCCAATTGACCAGATTCCAATTGCCCATAGAAAACCTTTTTTTGTGTCCATCCAATCCACAAAGCGACCTGCGAATAGCATACTAATGGCGTAAAAGATCGAAAATAGTGCTGTAATATTACCATAGTCTGTATTTGTCCAATGAAACTCAGGGCTAATAAAATCTTTCCAGGTCAGGGACAGCACCTGCCGATCCAGGTAGTTGATTGTGGTAGCAAAAAATAGTAGAGAGCATATCACCCAACGGTAATTACCCTTTTTCTCCGTGTTAATCATAATGGGTTTAATAGTTTATTTTTTAGTATACGTGTCTGTTTCCCGTCGTCAAAATGTGTTCCTCAGCAAGACTTGTTTGAAGTCACTATATAAAGACGTTTATCGTGCTTTTGAGACAAATTCAAGGGCTTTTTTAGTGTTTTCGAGTAAATTGCTTGTGTCTTTGGGGTCAATTAACTTGCTGCCCATGCCTACTGCACAAACCCCCGATTTGAACCAGGCTTTTAAATTCTCCATTTCGATTTCTACGCCCCCCGTCGGCATAAATTTCTGTCCTTTATAGAGATCTTTTATCGACGACATAAATGCCGGCCCCAGAATATTTGCCGGAAATAATTTTATAAGCGCCGCTTGTTGCTGTTGCGCGGTATAAATTTCTGTCGGTGTCATACATCCTGGAATCCACAACTTATGTTGCTCATGTACAAGAGAGCCAACTAAGGGGTTTACAATGGGAGAAACAATAAAATCTGCACCAATCTGCAGAAATTGTTGCGCTTCTTCAACCGATTTGATGGTGCCAATACCTAAATAGAGATCTGGCATGTCTAAATTCCTTGCGGCAATCAAACTTTCAAACACTGCCAATGCTTCTGGGCCGCGGTTTGTAAATTCAAAGACACGTATGCCTGCCTGATATAAAGTTCGCAGGATAGTTATGCTTTCGGCCTTATCGTGATGAAAAAACAAAGGAAGTGTCCCCTGCTCTATAATTTTATCTAATACAATTTCTTTCAAATTCATGCTATCATTCTTTTTTTTATGTCTTCCACTGTACTTGTTGTTGCATCGCTTGCGATGAATAGTTTATCGAATGCTGCGAGCGTTGCAAACGCTAGGGTCTCTTTTGGAGAAAGGTTGGAATACAACCCATAAATCAGACCTGCCATAAAGCAATCTCCACTACCTACTTTGTCCAAAATTTCTTCGGCAGTATATTCCGTTGATTTAATCAGGCTGTCTTTGTCAAACAGTGTGGTATAATACTTGATTCCCTTGGTTTTATAGTCAAAACGAAAAGTATTGGCCACATACTGACAAATCGGATTCGCGGAAATAATTTCCTTGCTCGTCCGCTCTGCTTGTGCCAATAGATCTTCTTCCTGATATCCGGAAGAAGAAGTTAAGAATTGTTCCTCTAGCTGGGTTCCGAGCATCTGATGAGCAGCCCATATATTGCCCATAATTAAATTGCAATATTGGGCAATTTCGGACATAATCTCTTTTGGGGTCTTTCCATATTTCCAGAGTTTAGCACGGTAATTCAGGTCCAGGGATACAAAGATTGCTTTCTCTTGTGCTTTTTTTACGGCTTCCAGGCATAGGTCTGCAATATCTTGACTAATTGCAGGACAGATGGCTGAAAAATGAAACCACTTAACATCGACAAAGACCTCGTCCCAGTCAATGCTACCTACTTTGAGGTTTGCAAAGGAGGAGTTCGCACGGTCATAAATGACACCTGCATTTTTTAGATCTTTTCCTTTTGGCAGATAGTAAATACCCAATCTCTCGCCAGTCCATTGCATCGCTGATGTGTCTATATTTCTGCGTTTCAGGTAGCTATCAATACCTTCACAGATGGCATTTTGAGGAATTGCAGATAAGTAGGATGATGGTACATTCCACAACGCCAAGGCTGTGGCTACATTCAGCTCGGCCCCGCCGACGTAGAAAGGCAGCTGATGTTGTTCAATCCAATCTTGTTCGATGTCGGGGCAGATCCGCAACAACAATTCTCCAAAGCTTAAAACTTTACCCTGCATGTTCATTAAAATTCAAAATATTCTTTTGCGTTATTATAGCTGATATCTGTTATGATTTTCCCTACCCATTCGATATCATGTGGTATCTCTCCCTTTTCAATGTCCTGTCCGAAGATGTCGCACAACAATCTTCTGAAATATTCATGCCTTGGAAATGAAAGGAAGCTTCTAGAATCTGTCAACATACCAACGAGACGGCTCAATAAACCCATATTTGACAGTGTGTTGATTTGTTTTGTCATGCCGTCTTTTTGGTCTAGAAACCACCAAGCCGAGCCAAACTGAATTTTTCCCTTAATTGATCCATCGTTGAAATTCCCGATCATGGTTGCAATAAGTTCATTGTCGGCAGGATTGAGATTATACAAGATGGTCTTGGTTAGCTTATCTTGATTGTCTAATTTATTCAAAAATTTTGACAATGCACGTGCCTGACTAAAATCTCCGATCGAATCCCAACCGGTATCAGGTCCGATCAAACGATGCATACGGGCATTGTTGTTGCGCAATGCTCCTAAGTGATATTGTTGAACCCAGCCTTTTTCATGGTCCCATTCTGCAAAATAAATCAACATCGCAGATTTGAATTTCAGATTTTCGGTCGGAGAGATTTCCTTTTTTGTACGAATCTTCTCAAAGATCGTCACGATTTCTTGTTCGGTATAATCTTCGGCATAGATTTGCTCCAGGCCGTGATCCGATACTTTACATCCGTTGGCAGCAAAGAAATCATGTCTTGTTTTTAACGCGTTTAAGTAATCTCCAAGGCTATTGATTTGAATGTTGCTGACTGCTTCCAGTTTATCGATATATTGATTTAATGCAATAATATCATCTGAGTTCATCGCTTTATCCGGACGAAAGGCGGGAAGCATTTTGAACGATTCTTTTTCCTTTGCAAATTGTTGGTGAAACTCGAGGCTGTCGATAGGATCGTCAGTGGTACAAACCACTTCAACCTTCATCATTTTCAGTAACCCGCGAACGGAATGGCTGTCTTGTTGTAACAAAGCGCCTGTATCGGCATATATCCTTGCAGCCGTCTTTGGTGACAACAAATCTGTGATACCAAAATAGCGCTGTAACTCGAGGTGTGTCCAGTGATGTAACGGGTTGCGAAGCGTATAAGGTACCGTTTCTGCCCACTTGATAAATTTTTCCTCATCGGAAGCATCGCCTGTAATATAACGCTCATTGACACCATTGGCCCGCATGGCCCTCCATTTGTAATGATCGCCATGTAACCACACTTGACTAATATTGTCGAATTTTACATTATTAGCGATTTGTTCAGGAATCAAGTGATTATGATAATCAATGATCGGCAAATGCTTTGAATAGCTGTGATACAGCTGTTCTGCTGTTTTTGTGTTTAATAAAAAGTTGTCGTCTAAAAAAGCTTTCATACAATATCCTATTTTTATAAACTCACACCTCTTTTCCAAGGTATAAAGTCGTCTTGATTTAATTGGACAGCCTTAGGTGTTATTTCACCACTAGCTGCTTTGATACAATATTCTAAAATGTCTTCGCCCATGGTTTGGATCGATTTCTCACCATCTATAATGGGGCCGGTATTGATATCGATAATGTCGGCCATTTTGGTTGCCAGGACATTATTTGTTGCAACTTTGATGACCGGGCATATTGGATTTCCGGTAGGCGTACCTAAACCCGTCGTGAATAAAATAAGTGTTGCGCCTGCGGCAGCTTTCCCTGTGGTCGCTTCCACATCATTTCCTGGCGTGCAAACGAGGTTAAGCCCCGGTTTCGTTGCTTCTTCTGTGTAGTCCAAAACATCAACAACAGGGGAGGTTCCTCCTTTTTTTGCTGCTCCATTGCTTTTTATAGCATCCGTGATAAGCCCATCGCGGATATTTCCTGGAGATGGATTCATATAAAAACCCGAACCAACAGCCTCGGCAGCATTGCTATAAGCGGTCATCAGATCGATGAATTTATTGGCAGCCTTTGGATCGATGGTACGGTCTATTAGATTCTGCTCGGCACCACATAATTCTGGAAATTCGGCCAACAGTACCTTTCCGCCAAGAGCAACTAAAAGGTCTGCGGTATAACCGACTGCGGGATTGGCAGAAATACCACTGAATCCATCGCTACCACCGCATTTTACACCCAAGGTTAATTTGCTCAATGGTACCGGCTGTCTTCCAAGTTTATTAATTTCTGTCAGCCCCACAAAAGTTTGTAGTATCGCCTCTTTCAGTAGTTGCTCCTCACTTTTTGATTGTTGCTGTTCAAATAAGTACAATGGTTTGTCAAATCCTGGATTACGCAGCTTAATGTCGTTGACGAGATCGTTCAGCTGCAAATTTTGGCAACCTAGACTCAATACCGTAATACCTGCGACATTTGGATGGTCGGCGTAGGCAGCAAGTAACTTACTCAAGATGGCTGCATCTTGTCGGATTCCGCCACAGCCCCCCTGATGATTCAAAAATTTGATCCCATCTACGTTTCTGAATACACGATCCGATTGCTCCGTAATTGTATTTAGCTGCCCGAGTGAGGATAGGTCTAGTGTTTCACCCTTTTCATAGGCTTTTAACAGCTGATGAGTGAAGTTCTTGTATTTTCCAGTGACTGAATAGCCAAGCTCATTGTATAATGCCTCTTTGATAACATCAAGATTTCGGTTTTCGCAGAAAACGGTTGGGATAAATAACCAGTAATTTGCGGTGCCAACACGGCCGTCCGGACGGAGGTAACCATTGAAAGTTCTTCCTTCAAACTTTGCAACATCAGGCTTTTCCCAGTGGTAATGTGAAGGCCTGAAATGGTAAGGTTCGGCTGCATGTTTGGTGTTGCCGGTATTCATGATGCTTCCCTGTGGGATATCAAATTGCGCTTTTCCTACGAGAACACCATACATATAGATTTCGTCACCAAAGTGCATATCCTGCATAAAAAATTTATGCTTGGCCGGAATATCTTCCTGTAGAATATAATGTGCACCCTCAAACGAAATTGCGTCACCTTTTTTGAGATCTTGTAAGGCGACTAAAACATTGTCTTTGGGATGTATCTTTAATACGTTGTTTTTCATCTTTAGTGCTATTTATACCGTTTTATTGTCGAGAACTGCTGAAATTTCGAGTGCCTTTAATGCCCCTTTTTCAATGATCTGTTGCAATTTCTGGTTGACTGTTTCTTCAAAATGAGGAAACTTCGTTAAATTGATCCCCCATAAGCCCGTATCTGAAAGCACGGTATGGACGAGTGTATCTGGATTGCACCAAGCGGCATGTAACCTCGGTGCCGATTCGTCCTGAAGCACAACCGTTCGTCCATTAATCAATTGCTCATACTGAGCACCGTTCAGCGTGGATTTTAGTAGATAGAGATAAGCCGCAAATCCAAGTGCGAAGAGTTGAGGAGCTTTATTGTGCGTTGTATACCACTTTTTTAGCAAGGGAATATTGCGCATTGCCATTTTTGAGCTATAGTTTAAAGCGATGGATTCCCATTTGTGTTCCAGATGTGGATTAGCAAAGCGGTCGATGACTTTGGATGAGAAATCGTTGATATCCGCAACAGAAATACTGTCGCTTAAAATGGCGGGACCAATTTCATCTTGCATTAAAAGACGTATAAATTGATTGAATGCTGCATTTTGCATGGCCTCCTTTACAGTTTCGAAGCCCGCAAGAAGGGCAAGGGCACAACTTAAAGTATGCGTTCCATTGAGCAGCCTTAGTTTGATTTCCTTGTACTTTTCAATTGATGGAACCAACATGACATTCGGATCTGCCAATGCAAAGGACAGGCGTTGTTGTATACGTTCAGAAGTCGCTTCTATCGCCCATAAGCGAAAGGGTTCGGCCATAATCATCAATTGATCTTCGTAGCCCAGTAAAGCGCAGGTTTTCGTGTATTCCGCTAGAGGCAATGCTCCAGGGACGATACGATCGACTAGGGTGTTACAAAAGTCATTGGCGGTATTAAGCCAGTCCATAAACTCTTCTGGGAGTTCATTCAACTTAGCGAGGGCAGTGACGATTGATTTCAGTTTAGTTCCATTGTCGGTAATCAATTCGCTAGGGACGACGGTTAAGCCCTTGTTTTTATCCGCATTGAAGTAAACAAATCTCCGATAAAGAATAGCCAAAAGTTTACCCGGGAAAGAAGCCGGTGGTGCGTCACTGATGCGGTCTTCGCTCATAACAATGCCGACTTCGGTGGTGTTGGAGAAGACAATTTCAAGATCCGGATTTTCGGCGCTTTTTAATATTTCTGACCAATGTTGGTTGGCCGCCAATACACGGGAAATCGAATTATTGATTTCATATTGTGAAATCTCTTCACCGTCTTCTATACCTTTAATGGATAATGTGTATAGGTTGTCCTGTTGTTCGAAGGCATCAGAACCTGCCGAACTTGTTGACTTTACAACCAGGATTCTACCGCAAAACAGATTTTTTTGATTTGCTTTATGGACAAAATAATCCGGGAGGCCTCTGAGTAATACGCCGGTGCCAAATTGAAGAATCTTTTCTGGATATGCGAAGGACGCTGCCGTCGGTTTATTCACCAGGTCAGTGCTCATCGTTTGTATAGTATGTTGTGTCAGTAACATCTGCTCGTTTTATTATTGAATTTTGTATTGTTTTTTCCACTTTGGATAGTCCTTTTGGATCAGCTTTTCCGGCCAGTTGCCGAACCAGGCATAGCCATTTCTACGCTCCTCTGAAACCTCCTCAAAGTTGTATTTGATTGTATTGTCCCGATCTCCAAACAATGGACGGTTGTCTTCGAGATTATAAAATCGCGGCCAAATCGTGGAAGTCCGATCAGCGACAAGCTGCCGTTGATATTTTCCAGTCAGCGGATCCTGTATACGGTCGAAACGGTAACCTTCAATATCATGCTGTTCGAACCATTGTATTGCATGTTCGATGGCCTGCTTAATTTCAGTGGTTGCAGGCTGCAGCATGAGAAAGCGAATGATGGAAACAGATTCACTTGTGCTCAATGAAGCTGGTTCAAACTTTCTTGCCTGAGCAGGTTTTAAAGTATTCTGATTGTATTGCGCAGCCCAAATACTCCTTTCCCCACCTTGCATGACCTGTGTTTTCAGGATACAAACTATGCCCTTTTCTACTGCTTTTTGTGCTTTTGACACAAATATGGGATTGATAGCCTCAAATCCGTCTTGCCTATTTGCTACTTTGTAAAGCACCAGTAATGCATTGATCATGGCATTATCGTTGTAGGTTATCTCAGCTCTATAGAGTGATTTATTTGGATAGTATTGTGGAAATCCACCATTCTCATATTGAGCCGATAAAATATAGGCAATACCTTTTTCTGCTGCAGTCAAATAAGCCTGATTTCTCGTGTCCTTAAAAGCCTTGATCAATCCAGTTATTTCCCGGGTTGTCGCATTATTGTCGAGTGTGGCATGATCAATAGCTGTTTCCTTGATCTTCTGTAAGAGCTCGTTCGTTAATGGAAGTCTATAATCTACCACACTTTTGTCTGCCAACTGTTTGGGCCAGGCCCCATTTGATAACTGGTACTGAAGCATCTTTTCGGCCAATGAATCTTTGTTAGGCAGGGTCTGTCCAATACCGTAATGATGAAATACTGATACCGCGATGAAACTTAGCATACTTATTTTTCTCATGGTCTCTAGTTGTTGATCTGTTTGAATAACCAGTGTACTAAATCATTCGCTGCAGTAAAGTTCTCATATTCCTTAGGTAGTTTTCTTCCATCGGTATATTCATTATATAACCAGGGGTCCCCAATGGCAAATACGGTACCTTTTCCATATTTTGCCGTAGCAATGATGGTATCACCATTGTCTTGAATCAATGCTTGGGCCGGAGCGTTTACCTGTAATGTTGAAATTTCCTTGATATATATTTGGGTTGTATTCGGAAATACGGCATTATCCTTTGGAATTGCAATTGCTCCTGTCTGAAAATCATTTCCTTTCACACGATTGCGGCTGTCCTCATTGAATGTGATGCCAAATTTTTGTGCGAGGGTATTGAATTTGCTGATTTCGCAGTTGCCGCTATCATTTAAGAAAAGAACAAGTACCCCGCCCTGTTTAACCCATTGAGCAATCTGTTGGGCGTCGGTTTCATTCATAAAATGCGGATGCTCAGTTTCTTTCTCTGTATCGGGGTCTACAATGATATAGACATTGGATTTTGAGAGATTTTGTACTGTAGGTGCTGTTTTTAATGTGTTTAATTGACCACCATTTTTTTCAAATACCCTACCCAAAAGGGAAAATCCGTTGTTATCGTCACCATTCCAAAGATAATGGTAGGGTTTAAGTTGCCCCGATGCAGTCTTTTTATATTCGTTGTTGAAATAATTGTCCAATGTGATAGTGCGTCTTTTTTTTCCTTTTTGTTCCTTTCCAAATTCAACTTCGGAAGCTGCAAGGATAAAAGCACCGACTCCTTTGGGATCATTGGTAATGACTGGTTCGCTCATATAATATTCGAAACTACCATCGCGATATTGTTTTCCACCCAAACCGGAAACTTGAACAGTCTTTGTGAGATTAACACGGTTTTCTCCAGCAGGGGTGATAAATTCTTTTAAAAGCCCTTGGTAGCCCCGATCCAGATTTTTCTGAAATGAAGCCGGGATATAACCTTTGCGTAATGATTTTGCCAATGCAAATACAAACATACTGGAGGCCGAAGATTCCAGGTAATTTCCTTTTCTTGTCCCCAGATCCACAATGTCATACCAAACACCGGTTTTTACATCTTGATACTTGACGACTGCCGATAACGTTCTGTTTAAGATTGCAAGGAGTTCTTGTCTGCGCGGATGCTCCTCTGGGAAATAATCCAGCACATCGACAAGTGCCATGACATACCAGCCCATACCTCTAGCCCAAAAGTGCGGTGATAAACCTGTTTTGGGGTTCGACCAGCGTTCCTTTCTTGATTCATCCCAGCCATGATACAGTAGGCCTGTTTTTGTGTCACGGGCGTTTTTTTCCATGTAGCTAAACTGGTTGGCGATATCGTCAAAAGCAGCAGGGATATCCATTAGGCTTGCATATTCTGCATAAAAAGGTTGTCCCATGTACAAACCATCTAGCCACATTTGGTAAGGATAAATTTTCTTATGCCAAAATCCACCTTCATGTGTGCGGGGCTGCTTTTGAAGCTGTGCATATAATTGGTGGCAGGCCTTTAGATATTTTTCTTTACCGGTTACTTTGTAAAGTGTTAATAGCGCCGTGCCATTTTTGATATTGTCGATATTGAAGTCGTATGCATCATAGTTTTTAATCGAATCCGGAATGCTGAGGTAAGCATCCATGCGCGATTGCATATAATTAAAATAGGTAGCGTCTGCGGTATTGCGCCATACATCTGTCAGGCCTTCAAAAATAACCCCCATATCGTATGTCCATTTTGGAAATTTGTAGGTCCTGTTGAATAATGAATCCGGGTAGAGCTGTTCAAGTACAGTGTTAGCCATCTGCTCAGAAAAAGGCTTTTGTTGGCCAAATCCAGAAAATGGAACAAGTGTTGCAAGGTTTAAAAGAATTAAAAATAACTTTCTCATCGCGTTCCTAATTTTTGATCGTTAAGGATTTGTCTGTACTTCCCGCTATAAATTGACTGATCTTCTTGGCAGTCCTTGTGTTGGATTTCGATAAATGAATATTAGATTCAACGAGCTTATATTGATCAAAGTCCTTGGTGAAAAGCAGTACGGCAACTTGTTTGAGGTGCAGGTTTACATTGCTCTGCATTTCAATAGGTCCTGCCACCCAAATTCCGGCAGGGATCAGTACCACACCGCCACCAGTTTCGCTACATCTACGGATAGTTTGATTGATTAAAGCCGTATTAAGAAATTGACCGTCACCTTTAGCACCATAATTGCCGATATTTAACGTGTCTTTCTTAAATTCGACCTGTTGTACGATAGGACGGGCAGGCTCTTGTGCTATACACAGCTGTGGTAGCACGAGAAGCAATCCAAGAGCGGATTTCAATGTACGTGAATAGTGCTTTTTAAACGAATTCATTTTTTACATTTTGGTTTAAAAATGGTTATTTGTAAAAGCAATTGTACATTCTTTGTCCCTAACTTGGATGAAAAACTTATGCAATCGTTACCGGTCATGACTTATCGATCAAATGTAAGCGTTGGTACCCAATCCTTGAATACACGTTGAAAATTAAGGCTATCGGCCTCTCGATCTGTTAATAGGCGACTCCATTTGACACGATTTTGTGACACTGAGCCTGCGCCTTTGTTTTTATATTCTGCGAAATAAGCTGTTTTCTCATTTGACTCTTTGCCCCAGTTGTGCCAACCTTTATCGTCAATAAATTGGGGAAGATTACAATGCATGAAAATTACTTTGGCATAAGGTCGCCAAGGGCGTCCAAGATAGAACGTCTTTGTGTCTTTATTTCCCGTGATGTTGCAGTTGTTAAAGATATAGCCAAAATCTACCTGTTCGGGCGTAGATGCTGCGGTAATATAGCCCTTGTTTTTGCAGTGCAGTTCACAATTTTCAAACCAGGCCGTGGACCCGCCAAAGATAAAATCTACAGTACCTTCGATATAGCATTGGTAATAAAGCTGTCTTGTTCCCTTCCCGAAAGTGTATAAGGTGTCTTGAAATCCTAAGAAGCGACAATTGAGAAACAAATTACGGTCTCCGGAGATCCATGCCGCCACTGCCTGGCCTACCGGGCCGGATCCATTTTCGAAAGAAAGGTTTATGGCCGTAAAATCGTCCCCATAGCAATAAAAACTTGCTGAGCCAGAAGTACCCATTTCCTCACCAAAACGATTTTTCTTTTGCGCATAATCGTCATAACTGATAATCGTTTTAAATTTATCTTCACCGACTAATGTAACAAACTGCTTGCTCCCCGGGAGGATGATTTTTTCGCGATATGTCCCGTTTTTGATATATATTTTCGTTTCCTTTTTTCGAAAATCTGGGACAGCATGAATGGCATCTTGAATTGTCGTGAAATTTCCCGTACCATCTTTGGCCACGACAAAATCATAGCTCTTTACTTCCGTAGCAAAAAGAAAAAAAGGAATTAAAAAAAGGGAAAGTATGATCGTTCGCATTCCAAATTGTTTAATTGGTCAATGAAATTACCAATATTAAAGCCTTCCTTAAAGGAAATCCACCAAAATAAATGCGCAAACGTTATCGGTCACGTTTGCGTGAACCGATTGAAAAGACAATTCTAGCATGCTACCATGGCATGAAGCGTGCACTTGTATCTTGAAATATTACGTGTTTTGGATATCTTTGATTGAGCTTGTATAGCCACAAAAGGATGTTCAGAACGATTAAGGGGCCTAAATTGTCTATATGGAGTTCAATTGTATTGCATATAAAAAGCAATTTCTCTAAGTTTGTTCAACAAATTTCTCAACATGGACATCCAATCGCTTTATCAGATTTATAAACAGTATCCGAATATCACCACTGATACACGTAAAATTGAAAAGGATAGTATATTCTTCGCTCTCAAAGGGGCCAATTTCAATGGAAATGCTTTTGCAGAGAAAGCACTTGAAATGGGCGCTAAATATGTTGTTATTGATGAAGAGACTTTCCAAAAAGGAGAACAGTATATTCTTGTAGAGGATGTTTTAAAAGCATTACAGCAACTGGCAAATTATCACAGACACCAGTTGCATATACCAATTATTGGGGTGACCGGTACGAATGGAAAAACGACTACGAAGGAACTGTTGTATGCTGTTGTTTCGCAGAAGTATAAGGCATATGCGACAAAAGGAAATTTGAATAATCATATCGGTGTTCCATTGACATTATTGGCGATAGATGATTCCGTTGAGCTAGCAATCATCGAAATGGGGGCAAATCATTTGGAAGAAATTGCTTTTTTGTGTGGGATTGCCGAACCGACACATGGTTTGATTTCTAACGTTGGTAAAGCACATCTAGAAGGTTTTGGCTCTTTTGAAGGAGTAAAGAAAACCAAAGGTGAGCTATACGATTGGCTGCAAGACCATCAAGGGGTATTATTTTTGCAGGCCGATAACCCACATCTCAAAGAGATGGCTTCGGCTCGCAAGATAGCTGACATCATTACTTATGGTTTCTCGGAAGGTAATGATGTGATTGGAAAGCTTCTTAAAGCAAATCCCCTTTTGCAGATCGAGTGGCAAAAGAAGGGGGCGACCGAATCTTATGTAGTTGATACGCAGTTAACAGGCTCTTATAATACCGAAAACTTTCTTGCGGCAATTGCAGTGGGTCTGCATTTTGGCATTTCTTCTGAGGCGATCAATCGGGGTATTGAAGGATACACACCTACCAACAATCGCTCGCAGGTTATGAAAACGGCCCACAATACGCTGATCTGCGATTATTATAATGCCAATGCAACAAGCATGGCCGCTGCACTGGATAATATCCGGATTATTGAAGCGGATAAGAAGGCTATTGTATTGGGTGATATGTTTGAATTGGGGGCCGAATCCTTTGAAGAGCATAGAAAAATTGTTGAAAACGTAAGAGCTATTCCTGCAGATCGCAAGATTTTTGTCGGCAAAGAATTTTTCGCACATCGGTATGAAGGTGGAGAGTTTTATGAAACTACTGCTGAAGCAAAACAAGCAATCAGCGAAAAACCGATAACTAATGCCACAGTTTTATTGAAAGCATCACGCGGCATGGCTTTTGAAAATCTGGTCGATTTACTCTAGTCTTTTTAGCTTTGTGTTATGCACAACGAGGGGATAAGTTCGGGGTGCGACCATATTGCGACCATGGTGCTCGCGCATTGAATGTACTTAAAAAGGTGGACTCAACGTGGACTCACGGTGGACTTACCGTGGTCGCAGGGCGAAGATAGTAGGTGTTTACTGTGGCTTTGGTGCCACTGAATGCCAAATTGCCCATCAGGCAGATTTGAGTAAAAAGGAAGGGCAAAACAAACAGTTTTGTCATGTAAGGATTAAATAATGCGTAAAATGAGCAAATTAGTTCTATGGAAAAATGATGCTCATTTGGAAAAACGTACCTTTGTTGCATATAATGGATAAAAGACGTTTTTTTTTAGAAATAGCCTATTTTGGACAGGCTTATCATGGTTGGCAAATTCAGAATAATGCAATTTCCGTGCAGGAAGTGCTGAATAAAGCGCTTGAAACCCTGTTGCGGGAGCCCATTGAAACAACGGGAGCTGGCCGTACAGATACGGGTGTTCATGCCAAGCAGTTGTATGCACATTTCGATGCTGCCCCCGTGGGTATTCTACAAAAAGCTGATCGTTTTATTCATTCGCTCAATGCTTTATTGCCCTTTGATGTGGCCGTGAAGCGCTTGATCGAAGTGGAACCCGAAGCACATGCTCGCTTCGATGCAACGCAAAGATCATATGAATACCATCTTCATTTTCATAAAGATCCTTTTATCTATCCCTATTCATGTTTTATGCGCGATCGTCCGGATGTTGAAAAAATGAATGAAGCTGCACAATTTTTATTGGGTAAACAAGATTTCGAATGCTTTAGTAAGTCTCATACGCAGGTGTTTACAAATATTTGCGATATTCGTAGAGCTGAGTGGGTATGGCATACTGAGCAGCATCTGGTTTTTCACATAACTGCAGATCGTTTTTTGCGCAATATGGTGCGTGCCATTGTAGGGACATCGTTGGAAATAGGGATAAAAGGCAAGCCGGTTTCATTTATGCAAGATGTTATTCAAAGTAAAAACCGCGGAAAAGCGGGTGTTTCTGTTCCTGCACATGGTTTATATTTAACAGAAGTAGCATATCCTTATATATAGAACTTAATAGATATAGAATTTAACGTGAGTCAAGATAAAATAACTGGTAAAACCTACGATATCAATTTAGTGAAACGCATGAGTCGCTATATGCGGCCTTACCATGTGTCATTTTGGATATCGGTTGTTCTAACGATATTGTTGGCCGCTGTGGCGCCCGCTTTGCCTATGCTAATTCAGCATACATTAGATAACTATATTTTAAACTTCGATACCAATGGGTTGTCCCTCATGCTGATAGCGATGTTGGCATTGGTTATCCTGCAGACCTTGATTCGTTATTACCATACCTTAATGACAAATACTTTGGGGCAGTCGGTCATTCGCGATATCCGGATTCAGGTATTTAACCACATTGTTCAACTCCGGCTCAAGTATTTTGATCGTACGGCGTTGGGAAAACTGATTACACGCACCATTTCTGATCTGGAGACTCTTTCCAATATTTTTTCTGAGGGCTTGATCCAGATTATCGGTGATTTATTGCAGCTGGTCGTTATTCTGGTTGTGATGTTTTACTCCGATTGGAAGCTAACATTGATTGTTTTAATTCCCATGCCTTTGATGGTGGCAGCAACTTATGTGTTTAAAGAGGCAATGAAATCTGCTTTTATTGATGTGAGGAAATGGGTTTCCAATTTAAATACATTTTTGCAGGAACATATTACGGGAGTCGGGATTATCCAATATTTTGCGCGTGAAAAGCAGGAAATGGATAAGTTCAAAGAAATTAATGCGCAACATCGCAATGCACATATTCGAACCAATTGGTACTTCTCCATCTTTTTCCCTGTTTTGGAAATTATCATGGCTATTGCTTTGGGATTATTGGTATGGTTTGGTTCCAAACAAATTATGGGTGATGTGATCTCTCCCGGTGTAGTTGTGGCCTTCATCATGTATATCAATATGATCTTTAGGCCCATTCGGGAACTTATTGACAAGTTCAATACACTTCAAATGGGTATGGTCAGTGCTGAACGAATTTTTGAAGTCTTGGATACCGATGAAAAGACGCCTAATTTGGGGACCTTGAAACCCGCACATATCAAAGGAGAGATTGCTTTTCGCGATGTTTGGTTTGCTTATAATGAGGAAAACTGGGTTCTGAAAGATGTTAACTTCAATGTTAATCCGGGCGAGACCTTAGCTTTAGTTGGGGCTACTGGTGCCGGAAAATCTTCTACCATCAATATTCTAAGCCGGTTTTATGAAATCAATAAGGGCGAAATTCTATTGGATGGCCGTAATATCCGGGATTATGATCTTGATTATCTGAGAAATACCATTTCGACGGTATTGCAGGATGTATTTCTCTTTTCGGATAGTGTCATCAATAACATTACATTAGGTGATCCTGCAATATCTAGAGAGCAGGTGATCGAAGCGGCAAAGGAGGTGGGCGCGCATGATTTTATTATGCGACTTCCAGGGGGCTATGATTATGATGTGAAAGAGCGGGGAGCAACTTTATCTGCGGGGCAGGCACAATTGATTTCTTTTATACGGGCTTTGGTACACGATCCTCGGATTCTTATTTTGGACGAAGCGACTTCTTCTGTTGATACCGAAACGGAAGAAATGATCCAACATGCAATTGATAACCTCATGAAAGGAAGAACATCGATTGTTATTGCCCACCGCTTGTCCACCATTCAGAAGGCGGACAAGATTATTGTGTTGGATAAAGGCGAAATCAAGGAAATCGGAACGCATCAGGAATTGCTATCTTTCGATGGTTATTATAAAAAACTATACGATTTGCAATTTCATTCCGCAGGGATTTAATTAAGCGATAATACTCTCTTTGGGGATAGTTTCTTCGTCTTCGATACGTGTATTTGCTTTGATTTCGGAACCTCGACCGACTAGAACGTTTGCTCCGATTGAGACATTTGGGCCGATGTTGACAAAATCTTCAATAATGGTGTTGCTTTCGATAACGGCGGAACCGGCAATAACGCAGTGGTTGCCTATTTGTACATCTGGAGCGATCGAAGCGCCAGGGAGAATAATGGTGCCTTCACCAATTTCGGCTCTTTTTGATACGTAGGCTTTAGGATGGATGAGGGTCTGGAAGTTCCAGTTTGCGTTTTCTGACACAATCCTTTGGCGAAGACCAGGATTCTTGACTGCGACAAAGAAATTTTCTTCCGTGCCTTTTGATTCATGATGAAGTTGAACCTCGTAATCAAACACATCTTCAATTAGTAGCGATTTGTCGATAAGACCACCAATTTCAATCGCTAAATCTTCTGCTACATCTACCGCAGTTTTAGCATGAGCGGTTGCTCCATATATGTATAACATGGTATTTTTTTTTCGCAAAGATAAAGCTTTCTAAAAAGAAGCCCTTTGATATGATGTAAAAAAATACAACAAAATGTCAGGTTTGATTGTTTTGGTGTTTATAGAGCTGTAGGATTGGTTGTTTTTTCGGTCGCAATTATATTGCATATGAAAATCAATTTATCTAAGTTTGTTGATATACAAAAATTAAACTATGATTCAACGTATCCAAACTGTTTATTTGCTGATAGCAGGATTAGTCATATTTGGCTTGTTTCTATTTCCCTATGTTAATTATAGCGATTTAGTGGGTTTAGGAAAGAATGTGAAGGTGACTGGTGTGTATAGTGTTGCTGCTGGTCAGTCTGTACATGAGGGGGGATTTGGTTATATTCTCCAGACTGTGGTGACCGTGTTATTGGGAGGACTTCCGCTATTTACGATATTTAAATTTAAAAAGCGTAAAGTTCAACTTTTGCTTATATGGGTGGAGATTGTGGCGATCATCTTATTTGCAATCTGGTTATACTCGTCTGCAAGTACTCATCTTGCCACCGTGAGCCAGTTTTTAGGTGCCGGGAATATCGGGGTAGGTTTCTTTTTGTTGCCAATTTCGATTATTTTCTGTGCGTTAGCGATGGGTGGAGTACGTAAAGATGAAAAGTTGATCCGATCTGCCGATCGATTGCGAGCATAATTTTAAGACAATAAAATAATACGAGTTAAAGCCACGAAGATCGTGGCTTTTTTAAATATAATATGATATGAATGTTTTTTTTAGATATGTTGTTGTCTTGATCCTCTTTCTTGGAGGTGGGCTTGTAAAGGCTCAGTCGGCAGATTCATTGCTGGTTGTTGACGATATTCAATTCGATGTGCGGGAATTTCACTTCGATGAGGGTAAGAATGAACTGGTGATCAATTTGTTTGCGATATCTTATAGTACCGATCCACGAGAATATAAAATGAACACCTTTTCCACGCAGGTGTTGGATCAGAAGAAACAACCCCATTTCTTTTCAACGATTCAGATGGGAAATGTTTTGGTTAAATTTGAAGACAAGCAGAATTATCTGCACTATTTGCTAGAAGAAGATAAGCCTGTGGATATACAGGTCGTTGTTAAGGATTGGAAGAAAACGGATAAGCCGGTTATGATTAAACTGGTGTTTGAGAGCAGTACGGAAGAGGGTGAGTTTTTGGAAGTTCCTATTCCATTAAAGAAATAATAGATTTTGGCTCTTGAGCAAAAAAGCTTCAAAGTTATACTTTGAAGCTTTTTTGATTATTCAATATTATCGATTGTATCTGATCTGCTGTTTGTCCATCATACCCATTTGGTCTTTCATCATTTTGATCTGATCGGCCAATAATTTGTTTTTATCTGCTTTTTTCGCTTCCTGAAGTAGTTTTTCGGCTTCACGCTTGTTGCGTTTTGCCATTGCTACACCTGCCAGGCTTAATTTTGCTAAAGCGATATTATGATCCATATGTAAGCCCAACGCCAATGCCTTCTTAAAATATTTTTCGGATTGCATAGGTGCACGTTGTGATTCGATCAGTCCGATCAGCATATTGTAGTAACCGTGCTGTTGTGGGATTAATTGCTTTTCGTAGTTGGTGATTTTACGGAGCCATTTTTCAGCTGCGGCCATATTTTGTTTACGCATATACCATTGCGCAATCAGCATATATTCGTGGAAAAATACAGTAACAAAGCCTAAGATCGTGATCAGGATACCTAAGATTCCCCATCCCCAATTTCCAGTCCAGAATAAGGCAACTGTTCCGATCAGCAATGCACTGCAAATAATGATTCTAACGAGATTTGACATAAATCTTTGTTTAAAATATTTGTATTCAATTTAATTCTGCAAATATCCGTTAATTTCATCGTTTAAGCAACTCGTTCAGGTGGTTATTTTGTAAAAATGTGTTTTTCCCCCTGAAGAGGATATGGATAAACAAGATGTGCTCGTTTTTTTTGCTGTAGTCTCTTGAAAAGAGCTTATGTGGATAAATTTGCCTTTATATGCAACTTTATCTATGTTTGGGGTATGGAAAAGCAATACGATGATTCTTGGGCTCCTGTGCTAAAGCCTTTGTTTGGTCAGCCCTATATGAAACAACTGTCTACTTTTGTGCAAGAAGAGCGTCAGAAAACGAAAGTGTTTCCACCGGCAGATCTGGTGATGAATGCTTTTAAGCTGACGCCATTGGACCAGGTAAAAGTAGTTATCTTAGGGCAGGATCCTTATCATAATGATGGGCAGGCACATGGCTTGTCTTTCTCTGTGCCAGAAGGGATTGCTTTGCCGCCATCCTTAAAAAATATCTTTAAGGAATTGCAAGACGATATACCCGGTTTTGTTGAGCCGCGTGCTGGCGATTTGACCTATTGGGCCAAACAGGGTGTACTGTTGTTAAATGCGACATTGACAGTGCAGGCACATTTGGCAGGTTCACATCAAAAGAAAGGTTGGGAGATTTTTACAGATAGTATTATTCATGCCATTTCGGAGCGTTGTGAACATGTTGTATTTCTGTTGTGGGGAAGTTATGCCCAAAAGAAAAGTGTGCTCATTGATGCGAAGAAGCATCTTGTGTTAACGGCGGTCCATCCATCACCGTTGTCTGTCTATCGTGGTTTTTTTGGTAGTAAACATTTTTCACGTGCAAACCAGTATTTGATGGAACATGATAAAACCCCAATTGATTGGCGCCTAGCTTAAGGTTTGTCTTGGGTTAAATAAACATCATTGCCGGTGATCGTCGCATGGAGCAAATATGTCCGAAAGCGAGATTCCGGTAATGATATTTTTGATTGGGCTGATTTCTTCGCTTAATATTCTAAAGGAATAATTGGCTCTTTTTTGCTGGTTGACATAATCATCATGGTTTGGAATGTCTTTACAAAAGGTATTTTGGAGATTTTTTCCATGATGACACCTTCATAAGCTTTAATATCTTTTACGTAAACCTTGAGAATGAAATCACAATTACCTGTAACGTGGTGGCATTCGGTTACCTCGGGTATCATTTTGACAGCAGCAACAAACTCAGGGATAGCGTTATGCGTATGGAAATCGAGTGAGATCTGGATAAACGATTTGATTCCAAGTCCCAGTTTCTCCTCGTCTACAAAAGCATGGTAACTTTTGATGAAGCCAGAGTTTTCCAGTTTTCGCACACGCTCTAAAGTTGGTGCGGGAGATAGTCCGATGCTAGATGCGAGTTGCAAATTAGTTATACGACCATTCTCTTGTAATAGTTTAAGAATTTTTAAATCTGTTTTATCCGGTGCAAAGGGCATATCTTAAGTCTTAATAATCAATAGTATTTGTAAATATACAAAATTATATTTGGAAATTTAAAAATATACAAAATTATTGATGATTAATAGATTTTAGCTATATTGTGTCGGTTTAGTTATAATTTTAATCGATGTAAAATCATTTGACTGTCATAATCGATTGAAATGTGCTCATTTTAATGAAATGGAGTGATAAATGTCATTTTTTTATTAAAAATGCCTTCGTAAGGTGCTATTAAATGCTGTTTTATTGGCTTTGAAATTGTAACTTTGCAGTTCGATAGGTGCGGAGGTGAAGCCCTCCCAAATTAGTTAAACCGTGAGAGCGCAATATGAGTACTAAAGACGACGATTTGTTAAAAGAGCTGGAGCTCGAAGAATATAAATACGGGTTCACGACAGATATCGAAATGGAAATTGCAGCCAAAGGCCTTACTGAGGATACGGTTCGTTTTATTTCGGCAAAAAAGAATGAACCTGAATGGCTATTGGAATGGAGATTAAAAGCTTTCCGTCATTTCTTGACGTTAAGAATGCCTACTTGGCAGAATTTCAAAGCTCCTGAAATTGATTTTCAAGAGATTTCCTATTATGCAGCCCCAAAATCAAAACCACAGCTTAATTCGATGGATGAGGTTGACCCTGAGTTGATTGCTACCTTTGAAAAACTGGGAATTCCTTTGGATGAGCAAAAAGTATTGGCAGGAGTTGTGGCGGTAGATGCTGTCTTTGACTCGGTATCTGTCAAAACAACGTTTCGTGAGAAATTAAAAGAACAAGGTGTTATTTTCTGTTCATTTGGTGAGGCCGTGCAAGAGCATCCTGACCTGGTGAAAAAATATTTGGGTACAGTGGTTCCACAGACGGATAACATTTATGCCGCGTTGAATTCTGCAGTATTTTCGGATGGATCCTTTGTTTATGTTCCAAAAGGTGTTAGATGTCCAATGGAATTATCTACCTACTTCCGTATCAATGCACAGAATACCGGACAATTTGAACGCACGTTGATCATTGCTGATGAGGGAGCTTATGTTTCTTATTTGGAGGGATGTACTGCACCTATGCGTGATGAAAACCAGCTGCATGCTGCGGTAGTAGAATTGATTGCCGAACGCGATGCTGATATTAAATATTCTACCGTGCAAAACTGGTACCCTGGTGATAAAGATGGAAAAGGTGGTATTTATAACTTTGTAACCAAGCGTGGAATCTGTAAAGGTGATAACAGTAAAATCTCCTGGACACAGGTAGAAACTGGTTCTGCAATTACATGGAAATACCCTGGTGTGATTTTAAAGGGTGATAACTCTATTGGCGAGTTTTACTCTGTAGCCATGACACGTAATTATCAGGTAGCTGATACAGGAACGAAGATGGTTCATTTGGGTAAAAACACGAAATCTAAAATTATTTCTAAAGGTATCTCTGCCGGTAAGAGCCACAACAGTTATAGAGGTTTAGTGAAAATCGGTCCAAATGCAGACAACTCACGTAACTTTACCCAATGTGATTCCTTATTGATCGGTGATAAATGTGGGGCACATACATTCCCTTATATCGAAAATAGAAATAAGACAGCCAAATTAGAGCATGAGGCGACTACTTCCAAAATCGGTGAGGACCAAGTATTCTATTTGAATCAACGTGGTATCGATTCTGAGAAAGCTGTTGGTTTAATTGTCAACGGGTATGCAAAGGAAGTATTAAATCAATTGCCGATGGAGTTTGCTGTAGAGGCTCAAAAATTATTGGCAATTTCATTAGAAGGTTCAGTAGGATAGATAAAAAATCATTGGGAATGTAGTTTATGACGCTACATTACACCATACTCAATACGAATAAAATGTTAAGCATTAAAAATTTACATGCGTCTGTAGAAGACAAACAAATATTAAAAGGGTTAAACCTAGAAGTAAAAGCGGGAGAAGTTCATGCGATTATGGGACCAAATGGTGCTGGTAAAAGTACATTAGGTAATGTATTAGCCGGACGCGAATCATATGAAGTAAGTGAAGGTTCTGCACTATTGGACGGTGTAGATTTATTGGATCTTTCACCTGAGGACCGTGCACGTGAAGGGCTGTTTTTGGCTTTTCAATATCCTGTTGAGATTCCGGGCGTATCGAATATCAATTTCTTGAAAACAGCTGTAAATGATATTCGTGAGTATAAAGGCCTTCCTCCAATGGAAGCGAAGGAATTTTTACAAATGGTAAAAGATAAGCAAAAATTGGTTGAATTTTCGGCTAATTTGGCTAACCGCTCTTTAAATGAAGGATTTTCCGGTGGTGAGAAAAAGCGTAACGAAATTTTTCAATTAGCGATGTTGAATCCGAAATTATCTATTTTGGATGAGACAGATTCTGGTTTGGATATCGATGCACTTCGTATCGTTGCAAATGGCGTGAATCAATTGCGCTCTAAAGACAATGCTTTTATTGTTATTACACACTACCAACGTTTGTTGGATTATATCGTTCCAGATTTTGTTCACGTATTGTACAATGGCCGTATCGTGAAATCGGGACCTAAAGAATTGGCTTTGGAGCTCGAAGAAAAAGGATACGATTGGTTAAAAGAATATGATACACAAAACGCCTAATCTTTTACCTGAGTAAATAGGATTGGAAGAGAATTTTGGCGATTTGATTAAAAAATAACATGAGTACATTAGTTTCAGAATCATTACTTCAACAAGTGTTGGGAGCTTTCAAAGAGCAAGGCGTTTCAGACGAACCTTCGTTTTTCGTGGAGGCCCGCCAACTTGCATTCGAACGTTTCGAAGCAGCAGGCTTTCCCACCGTTAAGAATGAAGAATGGAAATATACAAACATCCACAGTATTATCAATAAGCCTTATGCGCTTGATGTCGATGTGGATATCGAAGGCTTAGACTTTAGTGCAGGGGAGATTCCTCAGTTGGATGCTTACCGCATTATCTTGGTGAATGGTCAGTATGTTTTAGCAGTAAGTGAATTAGAAAATGTGAAGGGACTGTCGGTTATTCCAATGGATGAAGCCACTTCAGAGCCTGCATTCGAGAGCCATTTTGCGAAATACGCGGACAAGTCAGACAATATTATGGTCGCATTGAATACGGCTGCTTTTACAAATGGTGTTTTTATCCATTTGAAAAAGGGAGTTGTACTTGATAAACCAATACAGATTATTCATGTCGCTACAGGGAAAGAGGATTTCTTTGCGCAAACACGTAATTTGATCGTTGTCGAGCCAAATGCAGAACTTGAATTGATCGAAAGCTTTATCACTGCAGAAGGTACCGCAAATAATGTGCACAATAAGGTCTCTGAGATTATCGTCAAAGAGAATGCTAAAGTACAACATTATTATTTGCAGCTCGCAGAATCTGTAAGCCGTTACTTTAATCATACAGAGGTATACCAAGAAAAAGATAGTCTTTATAATAATTACAACTGTAATTTTCCTGGCGCCTCGTTTATCCGTAACAATATCAATGTTCGCTTGGATGCAGCGCATGTGGAGAGCCATTTATATGGAATCAACTTAACTGCAGGTGATCAATTGGTTGATAATCATACCATCGTAGACCACCTTAAGCCACATTGTGAGTCTTATGAATGGTATAAAAATATTACACAGGATAAATCCGTTGCAGTTTTCAATGGAAAAATCTTTGTGCGTGAGGATGCTCAAAAAACAAATGCTTTTCAACAGAACAATAATATGTTGATGTCAGACAATTCGGCGGTTTATACCAAACCGCAATTGGAGATCTTTGCGGATGACGTAAAATGTTCACACGGATGTACCATCGGTCAGTTTGATAATGAAGCCTTATTTTATTTGAGAGCAAGAGGAATTGGTGAAGAGTCTGCCCGTATCCTGTTGGTACATGCATTTGCATTTGACGTAACTACACGTTTCTCTAATGAGGTTGTTCGCAAATATGTTGAAGAGCTTGTAGAAGAAAGCCTAAGAACAAATTAAATCCATTTAGGATCATATAGCTTTTAAAATGGCGTTTACCGATACGGTGAACGCCATTTTTTATAGAAATAATTGGATCCACGATATCTTTTTGTACGGCCATGTACATGTCTTTATATACAACTTACGCTTATAAACCTTGGGTTTTATAGCGTGTTCGCTTTTTCTCTTGTTAAGCCTCTTTCGATAAATAGATAGGAGGACCTCTTTATATTAGGATATTGGGGTATTATCTTTTTCAATGATCTAATTAGGAGGCTGGAAAAAAAGAAAGGGTAGTACTACAAAACAGAAAAAGCTTCCAAATTTTGGAAGCTTTTTTAGAGCGAAAGACGAGATTCGAACTCGCGACCCCAACCTTGGCAAGGTTGTGCTCTACCAACTGAGCTACTTTCGCGTTGATGCTACAAAAGTAAGGCATTTATTCGTATTCTGCAAGAGAAAAAACAAAAAATGTTAACTTAAATTGATCGCATCAACACAATTAATACCGTCTATGGCCGCTGAAATGATACCTCCGGCATAACCTGCACCCTCACCACAAGGGTAAAGTCCTTTGACCTGAGGGTGTTGTAAATCTTCTTTATTTCTAGGAATCCGAATCGGCGAAGATGTACGTGATTCTACACCAACCAAAATGGCTTCATTGGTATAATACCCTTTCATCTTTTTGCCAAAGATTGGCAGTGCACCGCGTAATGCTTCGTGAACAAAAGCAGGTAGCACTTCGGTGAGATCTGCAGATGCTGTTCCGGGCTTGTAGGAGTTTTCTGGCAGATCCATCGATACACGCCCTTCGACAAAGTCGACCATACGTTGTGCGGGAGCAACAAGTTTACCGCCACCTACGGCAAAAGCCTTTCGCTCGATCTCTTTCTGAAAATTAAGTAATGCAAAAGGATCCTTGTGTGCATTGGCAACGTCCTCAAGGTTAATCTGAATAACGGTACCTGAATTGGCGTGCGGATTATTTCGTTTGGATGGGGACCATCCGTTGACAACGATTTCATCTAAATCTGTTGCACAGGGAGCGATAACTCCACCTGGGCACATGCAGAATGAAAATACCCCACGGTCATTAACCTGCTCAACCAAACTATAATATGCAGGGGGTAAATGCTCGCTTCTAACCTGACAATGGTATTGCGCCTGATCAATGATTGACTGCGGATGTTCGATGCGCACACCCAATGCAAAGGCTTTGGCTTCGATCAGCCAGTTATTACGGTGAAAAAGCTCAAAAATGTCCCGTGCAGAGTGTCCTGTTGCTACGATGACGTGATCGGCCTTAATTTCTTCGCCACTGGCTAACTTGACACCGCGCACATGACCGAAAGATTCTAAAATATCGTCGACACGTTGATCAAAATGAAATTCGCCGCCAAATTCAAGGACACTCTCACGCATTGCTTCAATAATATGCGGTAATTTATTTGTACCAATATGTGGCCGTGCATTGACTAGAATATCTGTCGTAGCACCATGGGAGACAAAAAGATTGAGCACTTTGTCTACATCACCTCTTTTATTGGAACGTGTATATAGTTTCCCATCGGAGTAAGTTCCGGCTCCACCTTCACCAAAACAGTAGTTTGATTCGGGATTTACGATGCCTTCCCGGTTCAGCTTTGCGAGATCGCGTCTACGGTCCTGTACTTTCTTACCGCGTTCGATTACAATTGGTTTGAGCCCACGCTCAATGCAGCGGATAGCCGCAAATATGCCGGCAGGGCCTGCACCAATAATAATAACGGGTTTTCCGTCTTTGACAGACTTGAAATTATTTTCGTAGATTTCAGGAACAGGCAGTTCATCGATATAGTAGATAACCCTTGCCCGGTAGACCACTTGCTTGCTTCGGGCATCAATTGAACGTTTCCGGATTTTATAACCTTTGATTTGCTGGGGTTGAACGCGTAAAGCTTTTATGCCCTGCAGTATAATGTACTGTTCGTCCTCGATCCTTTCTGGAAGTATCGCAATTTCGATTTCTTTTTGCATAGTATGAGGGCTGGGTTTTTATCCCAAAACCGAGACAAAGTTAATGAATATTGGCTATTTGGAGATTTGGAAATAAAAATATTCTTATCTTAGTAAGAGCTTGGTATATGCTTTGATAGTGTAACCGTATAATTTGAATAGTATTTAATTCTTTGAACAATGAAAATTAAAAGATTTTTGGTCGCCCTATGTGGTTTATTTGCATTAGTATCATTAAACTCCTGTGGCTACAATACGATGGTCTCACAAGATGAGAATGTTAAAGGAAAATGGGCACAAGTTGAAAATGCGTATCAACGTCGTGCGGATCTAGTTCCAAATTTGGTTAATACGGTAAAAGGAGCGGCAAAGCACGAAGAAAGTACATTGACAGCCGTTGTAGAGGCAAGAGCTAAAGCAACTTCGGTAACGATTAATGCCGATGATTTGTCTGAGGAGAATATTGCCAAGTTTCAAAAAGTTCAGGATGAATTCAGCGGTTCGTTGAGTCGTCTTTTGGCGTCGGTTGAAGCTTATCCTGATTTGAAGGCAAATCAGAACTTTTTGGAATTACAAGCACAGTTGGAAGGTACTGAAAATCGTATTTCAACAGAACGTAGATCTTACAATGAGGCGGTACAGCAATACAATACCACCGTACGTAGCTTCCCGAATAATTTAATGGCGGGTATGTTCGGATTTAAGGCGAAAGGTACATTTACTGCAGCCCCAGGTTCGGATAAAGCGCCAACGGTATCATTCTAATAGTAAATTGTTAGCAATGAACAGAACGATGGATGATGCGGCTTTCGTAGAAGCACATCATCCATTTTTTTATCGTGTTTTAACTAGTTTTAGATACTTTGAATCTGGAATAACCGTCTGGTAATCTGGTCTTGGAGTGCAAACGTATACAGACTATGGCATTAAATTCTGAAGAACAAGAGAAGATCGTTCACGCCATTAATGTGGCTGAGAACGAGACTTCTGGTGAGATTCGTGTAGTGGTAGAAAATCATTGCCCCGATGAGGTACATGATCGTGCAACATATTATTTTTCCAAATTGGGCATGCATAAGACCACGTTGAAAAACGGTGTTCTTATCTATATCGCGCTTGAGGATCATAAATTTTCTATTATTGGCGATAAGGGAATCCACCAACGTGTAGAAAGTGATTTTTGGAACAGTACCAAAGATCTTATGGTGGCGGAGTTTCGGGTGGACCGCATTGTTGAGGGCTTGGTCAAAGGGATCGAGCATGCGGGTAAACAATTGGCAAAATTCTTTCCGCGTGAACATGATGACATCAATGAGCTTCCAAATGATATTGTTTTTGGAGACCGTTAATTGTTAAGTGACCAGCAAGAACCCCGAACTGCTATTGCCTGTCTCGCAAATAGATTGATAAAAATTGTGATAAACCCGACTTCGGGATTTACAGAACGCCAATAGGAGCATGAAGACTGCTTAAGGCAAATAAAAATGAATAAAAGAGAATAATAGGATGAAATTTGTATCAAGATTATTTTCTCGGATTCGAATCCCTGCTATGGCTATGTTGCTTTTTATGCTGTCGATAGCCACAGTATTGGGTCAAGATTTCCCAGAAACATCAAACAGACTTGTCAATGATTATACAAACACATTGACAGCAAGTCAGAAGCAATTATTGGAGCAGAAGCTATTGGCATTTGAGGATTCCGCATCTACGCAAATTGCTGTGGTTATGATGAATTCTACCGGCGGCTATGATATTTCTGATTATGCAGTCCGTTTAGCGAAAAAATGGGGCATTGGGAATAAAAAGTATAATAACGGTATTCTGTTGTTGGTAGCCCTGGGAGATCGTGCGGTGACCATTCAAACAGGTTATGGTATAGAGGGGGCTGTCCCCGATGCCATTGCATATCGTATTATTGAAAATGATATCAAGCCGGCTTTTCGTCAGGGAGATTACTACAAAGGAGTCGACGATGCGACCAGTTCCCTAATTTCCTACACAAAAGGAGAGTACAAAGCTGATCCAAAACAACCGAAAGGAAAGGGGTCAGGTTCGGTGATGTTTGTCATTATTATTGTGATATTCTTGATTGTTATTTTCTCCAATCGCGGTGGCCGCGGTGGAGGTGGTGGTGGAGGCCGTGTGATGAATGGACGCGGAGCTTCTGATATCTTTTGGTGGACATTGCTGAATGGTCTTGGCGGTGGTGGCGGTCGCGGTGGCGGCGGTGGCTTCGGTGGTGGTTCAGGAGGCGGATTTGGCGGCTTCGGTGGCGGTGATTTTGGCGGTGGCGGTGCTTCAGGACGTTGGTAACATGTTTGCTAAATAATGTTAAATTGAACCACAGTGCAGGGGAAATGTTTTACATTTATGGGAAGTATATAATTATGAAAAAGGGAATATTAATGGGTTTAAGCTTTTTACCAGCCTTGTTAATGGCACAAGAAAGCTACACAGTTACAGGTAAAGTAAACACAACGTCAGATAAAGCGAAAGTGTTTATGCAGTATGCTGCCAATGGAACTCGCCAGACAGATTCAGCAACGGTTGTAAAAGGTGAGTTTAAGTTCAATGGACAGGTGGCTTCGCCAACGAAGGGTATGATGATCTATTCACCGGAAGGCTTATCTTTCGCTGAACTTAGAAATAGTCAAAAGCAGCCTGAAACAGCACAGCTGTATCTTTCTAAAGGAGTTATCAAAGTCGATGCAACCAAAGGGTTCAAAAATGCAACCGTCTCGGGTACAGCGCTCAATGATGATCTGACGCAGTACAAGGCTTTTGTTAAACCTCATACAGATGCGTTCGAGGCGTTGAACCAACAATATTATGCGGCTTCGGAGACTCAAAAACAGGATCCTAAATTCATCGAAGGTTTGCAAAAACAGGCTGGTGAGATTTCCGAAAAAATGGAAAAAGCAGATGCTGAATTTATTAACAAAAACCCAAAAAGCTGGTACACGTTAGATTTGTTGTCTGAGAATGTCAGCGGTGAGAACGTCAATGAATATGTGACTTCTTTTGAGAAATTGTCTCCTGAATTGAAAAATTCTGAAAAAGGGAAGGAATTGGCTGAGCGTATCCAGAAATTGAAAGCAGTTGCTGTTGGTTCGGTAGCGCCTGACTTCACATTGCCAGACACAACAGGAAAGAATATTTCTCTATCTTCTTTAAGAGGTAAATATGTTTTATTGGATTTTTGGGCAAGCTGGTGTGGTCCTTGTCGCCATGAGAACCCGAACGTCGTTGCTGCTTTCAATAAATTCAAAGACAAAGGATTTACCGTGTTTGGTGTTTCTTTGGACAATCCGGGTAAAAAAGATGCTTGGGTGAAAGCTATCCATGATGATAATTTACAACAATGGCCACACGTTTCGGACCTACAGGGTTGGAAATCGGCTCCGGTCAAGTTGTACGAAGTACGTGGTATTCCGCAAAACTTCTTAATCGATCCTTCAGGTAAAATTGTCGCATCAAATTTAAGAGGTGAGGCTCTGGAGGCTAAGTTAGCTGAATTGCTAAAATAAATCGGTATATAACTGCCATTGGGCATTTGAATAACCCCTAATTGTTATACTCAGGTGAGCTGGGTCTACAATTAGGGGTTTCTATTTAATAATAGCTGTCCTGATCAAACTGCGCTTTCATCGTTACTGCGCTAGCGGCTGTGATAACGTGGAAGGAATTCACTAACTTCGCCTGCTGCTATCGCGAATGATCACATGGAACTACTATATCCTCGTATACAATCCAATTTAGGGGATGATGAATCTTGAGTTTTAAACAAGTTGAGCAATGGGATTTCTAAAGCAATTGCGGCAATAAAAATTATATAGATGAAGAAAATAGTAATTTTGGGCATATTCTTGGGGACGGTGCTTGCTTCCTGCAGAGACGATCAGGATAAGGGGATTCCCATCGTCAACCTAGAGGCATTGCATGCCATTCCTTTGGATCATGCTATTGATCAGTTGGCTAAAGACACGACTTTTATCGATGTCACGCTGCCGCCTAATGCCAGAATCGATCAGTTATCGCAACAGGAGCTGGGCCAACTAAAAGCTGCTGCATATCGTTTTTATCAGCATGTTACACTGGAAAATAATCAATACCGTGTTGATCTCAAAGATCCAAAGGTATTGCACTTATCGGAACAGGTTGTGAAGGCCTATGAACAGGCGATCAGCAACACGAATCATTTTGCTGACTCGATGGCGAAAGCAGGCCAAGCCATTCAGTTGCCTCCAGTATCTGAAGAGTACCTCAATAATTTGCTTAAATAACAACTGTGCCGGATATGGTACTATTGTGGCTTTTGGTAACATGATAGTTTAGGTATCAGGTCTTTACCTAAAGGATTTGGACAATCTAGCAACAAAAGGCATAAAAAAAGAGTATACATCACAGTGTATACTCTTTTTTTATTGTTAGTTAAGAATAACTTATATCACTTACAAAGAAAGGATTTCAATGATACGAAGTAGGTCTTCATTCATTTTTACGTTATGCTTGATGGCGCTCTTAAAAGGAGTGAATCTTACTTCACTGCAAATCAGTCCGGCCATTTCACCCCTGCGACCTTGTAGTAAAGCCTCTACGGATGCCACTCCAAGCCTGCTGGCTAACACGCGATCCATACATGTTGGGCTTCCACCGCGTTGGATATGTCCTAAAATTGATAATCTAACATCGTAATGCGGGAAATTTTCCTTGATTTTTTCCGAAACAACCATTCCGCCTTCTTTGTCACCTTCAGCAACAATAATAATGCGGGATGATTTATTTTTACGGGATTTGTCAAGTCTTTTCATGATCGCATCATAGTCTACCTCGAACTCAGGAACCAGAACTGCTTCGGCACCGGTACTGATACCAGAACGAACGGCGATAAGTCCAGAGTCGCGGCCCATCACTTCGATTACAAAAAGTCTATCATGAGACTCGGCGGTGTCGCGAATTTTGTCTACGGCTTGGATAACTGTATTAATGGCTGTATCATAACCAATCGTAAAGTCTGTACCGGCCAAATCGTTATCAATTGTGCCCGGAAGACCGATGATCGGAAAATCGAATTCTTCTATAAACTTGGATGCACCGGTAAATGTACCATCGCCACCGATGACAACCATGGCATCAATACCGTGGCTGCGTAAATTTTCATAAGCCTGTTTACGTCCTTCAATAGTTTTGAAGGCCTCGCTACGGGCTGTTTTTAGGATAGTACCACCACGTTGTATGATATTGGCTACAGATTTAGCATCCATGGGGATAATCTCACCATTAACTAGACCATCATAACCTCTGCGTACGCCAAATACTTCAAGATTATTGTAGATACCCGCTCTAACAACAGCGCGGATACCAGCATTCATTCCTGGAGCATCTCCTCCAGATGTCAAAACAGCAATTTTTTTAATGTTACTCATACGTACTCAAACTTAGCTATTTTTAAGCGTATATACAATTATATTTCCGTTATTAGAAGTTGCCGATAACGCTATTAAGAACAAGCAATAGCTTTTTTAAGTGCAATTCATTTAAGCGTGAGCTAAAGATAATGCAAATTTAATAATTGCTTTTTCTCATCTATCATTCAAGACGGATATCTCCAGCGTATACAGCCTATTTTTTTGCCTTAAAGGCATCAATTCCGCTCTGTAAAAATGCAGTATATTCCGCGACATTATAGTTTGCGCCCGTTTTTGGAACTAATACTGTTCCTGATGCATCGACGATAACATAGAGTGGTTGCGAATTACTGTCGAAAGCTGATGCTTGGAAATCACTGTTTTTATTACCTATGGTTTTGATTTTTTTGCCACTATATTTTGAAACGAATTGTTCGTTTGCAGGTAATTCTGTTTTATCATCGACAAACAATTCGGCCATAATAAATTCTTCCTTCAGTAGTTTGGCAACCGCGGGATCAGTCCAGACATTTGCCTCCATTTTTCGACAATTGACACAGTTCCAGCCTGTAAAATCAATTAATACCGGTTTATTCTGTTCTTTTGAAGCTGCGAGAGCCTCTTCATAATCATAATAAGGATCAAATCCTTTTGGTGTACCACGTTCGTGAAAAATCTCTGCGTATTTTTTGACCTTACCATTATTGTGTATAGGAGCGGCTGCTATTCCTGCCGACAGGTCAAAGTCCTGTGTTGCTGAAGGTGGCAAGAAGGCTGAAATCGATTTTAGGGGAGCTCCCCACAGTCCAGGTACCATATAGATAACGAAGGAAAATACAATGATAGCGAGAATAGTTCTCGGTACAGAGAGGAATTTTAATTCGCTGTCATGTGAAAACTTGATCTTTCCAATAAGATATAAGCCCATCATACTAAAAATGGCAATCCATAGTGATAAGAACACTTCTCGATCCAACCAATTCCAATGGTAGGCCAAATCTACATTTGATAAGAATTTCAGCGCTAGTGCGAGCTCTAAGAAGCCAAGTACAACCTTCACTGAATTTAGCCAGCCGCCAGATTTTGGTAGGGATTTTAACATCGAAGGGAACATCGCAAATAAGCCAAAAGGAATTGCTAGTGCTATAGAAAAACCGAGCATACCGACTGCTGGACCTAAGCGTTCTCCTTTTGAGGCCGCTTCGACCAATAAGGTGCCAATAATGGGGCCAGTACAGGAGAAAGAGACCAGTGAAAGGCTGAATGCCATAAAGAAAAGTCCTACAAGACCGCCTTTGTCGGATTTGGCATCCATTTTATTGACGAAAGAACTTGGTAACGTAATTTCAAAAGCACCAAAAAAGGACGCGGCAAAAACAACCAATAACAGGAAGAATAGGAAATTAAATACCCCATTTGTCGATAAAGCATTCAACGCATCCGAACCGAAGGCAATCGTAATAATCATTCCTAGAGCAACGTAGATCACAATAATGAAGAGACCATAAAGGAGTGCCTTGCTGATACCGCTTGCGCGGCTTCCGGCCTGTTTTGTAAAATAGCTTACGGTAAGTGGGAGCATTGGGAATATACAAGGCATGAGCAGTGCTGCGAAGCCGCCAACTAATCCAGCAATAAAAATACTCCAAAGTGATTTTTTTCCTGATTCTTGATTTCCGGAGGAAGCATTTGCCTTAGTTGCAGCTATTTTACTGCTATCTTGACTAACCATCGTGTCAGGTGAAGCTGTAAAATTTAGATCCTCAGGTACCGCTTCAACAGCAGTAGCTGTATCCGGTGATGATTCAAATTGAAGCCCTTCTGTACTTGTTAAACTATCTTGTGCGGAGGCAAAAGTTGCTGTAGTTAAAGAAAGGCTGAAAAAAGCAATTAAAAGTAGAATGAATGTGTTTTTTAACATGCGTATGAATTTCTGATGTTATGGTCAAAAATAAAAAAAGGCGATGAGAATCGCCTTATTAATTTATCCGTGTAGAATCATTTTTACTATTTGATTGTCACAGCAAAAGCATATTCGTCTGGAGGAAGACATTGTGATGCATCACATGCTTGCCATTCGACAGTACCTTTAACGGTGGCAGTTCCTTTGTTTAAAGTTACTTTTTGTTGGAAAATTACCTCGTTTGTAAAGTAACCAACATCCATCTTAAATACATCCTCATGTTTTACTTTTGGTTTTGGCTCTGCAGTTTTACCTACTAGTGCATAATCTGCAGCTTTGGCGAATGTGAAAGAAGTTGGAATTGGCCCGCCATCTTTCACATTTTGTGAATAAATGTGCCATCCATTTTGGATTGTAGCTTTTACATAAACTACCGCTTCTTTATTATTTAACTTTTTGCTGGCCACAGTCCATTTTACAGGTTTGTGAATCTGAGCGAATGCTCCCGTAACTGCAAAAATTACTGCAGTCATTAACAGTATTAACTTTTTCATCCGAATTTAATTTGTTCTTTTCCTTTTCCGCTACAATGATTGCAGTGTGTTATTGTTCTTTGATGCTTCGTGTGAATAAAGGTTTAATCACGCTGTTGACAAATTTAGAACAAAGGTTTGACAATTTTAAAATGGGCTATCCTTTTTTTGTAAAGATTAGGTAATAAGATGTGTAATTTCTTTGATATCAAATTCGCGAAGGGTGTCTTCCAGGAGAACGCACAGTTTCCCCTCGTCAGATACCCGTTGAATGATACCGGTTTTCTTGATGCCATCGATAAGAAATGGTCTTTCTTCACCTTTCCAAAACAATAAGGCGTTGTAGCGGCTTAACTGATATTGGGCCCCTTCCTTATAAAGGGTCAGGTACTCCTGTTGGATCACTTGGAACAACTCCTGAGCCAGGGCCTTGATGTTGTAATCCTGTCGATCGGTCAGGCAGGCAAGCGAGGTTATTGTTGTTGCTGTGTCAAAATTAATTTGATTAATATTTACACCGATGCCGATAATGGCGCTGTCGATTTTACTGCCTTTTAATTTATTTTCTATTAAAATGCCTGTGATTTTCATTGAATTGACGTAAATATCATTGGGCCATTTTACGGCAACAGGCTGTTCGGTTTTGCTTTGCAGCCAATTGACGGTTGCAACGGCAATAGTAGCTGAAAGTGCAAATTGTTGTGCTATTGGTAGGAAATGAGGCTTTAAGAGGATGGATGTCGTTAGGTTTTTCCCGGGTTCACTGACCCAGGAACTTCCGCGCTGTCCCTTACCCTGAAATTGTTCTTCTGCTAAAATGGCAGTCCCCTCAGCTAGTGGCTTGAAATTTGACAATAATTCCCTGAGGTAATCGTTTGTAGAGGCGACTTTGTCAAGATATATTGTATTTTGACCGATGATAAGTCCCGAAATATTGTTATTTTGCAAACTGAAAGTATTAAATAAATATTAAGTCAAAACTATCACATTTTTTAATGAGTAAAAATAAAAGTTCAGAATTGTCCCAACGTCTATCAGAAATTATCGTTTATGGTATGCAAGAAAAGAAAGCAAACGAGATCGTTCGCTTGGATTTAAGAGATCTTCACAGTTCTGTTTCCGATTATTTTGTGATTTGTCATGCAGATTCTAACATTCAGGTGAATGCGATAGCAAAGAGTGTCGAAGAAGAAGTCTATAAGGCATTTGGTCAAGAACCCCAATATAAAGAAGGACAATCAAATGGAGAATGGTTGATTTTGGATTTTGTGGATGTGGTTGTACATATCTTTAAGACCGAAAAAAGAGCGCATTATGGTATCGAGGATTTATGGGGAGATGCAGAAGTACAGCATTTCCAAAGCGCTTAATTGTCCTCAACGAAAAAATTTATAAAGAAAATATAATTACGATATAATGAAAAAAATCCCGAGTAGTAAGGTAAGCCCGAAACCGCCAAAATTCAATTTTGTGTGGCTTATGATTGCCATGTTTTTAGGTTTTTTTGCCTTACAGTACGTTTTTGGAGAAAACCCAGCTAAGGAAGTTAGCTATAGTGATTTTGAGACTCGCATGTTGAATACAGGCTCTGTAGAGCGCCTGGTCGCCTATAAGAAAAATGATCTTGTCGAGGTGGAGGTCTATCTAAAAAAGGGCTGGAAAGATAACCCTAGTTTTAAAGACGCTACAAAAACTGCTGATCCGCTTCCAAGTCTATCAGGACAGGAGGATAAGGGACCACAATATATTTTTAAAGATGCTTCTCCCGATGTTTTAGAAAAGAAATTAGCGGCATCGCAGGCGGAATTAGCTCCAGGTACACCAAAGGTCCAATTGACTTACGATGATCGTTCTAATCCGTGGGCAAGTTGGTTTATCACGTTTATGTTGCCATTGTTGGTCTTGGCCGCAATCTGGATTTTCTTGATGCGTCGTATGGGCGGCGGTGCTGGTGGCGGCGGCGGTGCAATCTTTAATATTGGTAAATCAAAGGCTCAGCTATTTGATAAAGAATCGCAGATCAATATCACATTTAATGATGTTGCCGGTCTTGAGGAGGCAAAACAGGAAGTTATGGAGATTGTGGATTTCTTAAAAAATCCACGTAAGTATACCAATCTAGGGGGTAAAATTCCGAAGGGAGCTTTGCTTGTAGGGCCTCCGGGAACAGGTAAGACTTTATTGGCTAAAGCTGTAGCCGGAGAGGCTCAAGTGCCATTTTTCTCACTTTCCGGATCTGACTTTGTCGAAATGTTTGTGGGGGTAGGTGCATCGCGTGTTCGTGACTTGTTTAAGCAAGCGAAAGAGAAAGCTCCATGTATTATTTTTATCGATGAGATTGACGCTATTGGTCGTGCTCGTGGTAAAAACTCGATGATGGGGGGTAATGACGAACGTGAAAATACATTGAACCAATTATTGGTGGAAATGGATGGTTTTGGTACGGATTCGGGCGTTATTATTTTAGCGGCGACTAACCGTATTGATGTACTTGATACAGCGTTGTTGCGTCCGGGACGTTTTGACCGTCAAATTTCTATTGATAAACCGGATTTAATTGGCCGTGAGCAAATTTTTAAAGTACATCTAAAGCCGTTGAAGTTATCAGCTGAGGTCGACGCAAAGAAATTATCGGCGCAGACACCAGGCTTTGCAGGAGCTGAGATTGCCAACGTGTGTAACGAAGCAGCTCTTATCGCTGCCCGTAAAAATAAACCAGAGATTGATATGCAGGATTTTCAAGATGCCGTTGATCGTGTGATCGGTGGTCTCGAGAAGAAGAATAAAATCATCTCTCCAGAAGAAAAACGTATTGTTGCTTATCATGAGGCGGGGCACGCTATTGCAGGCTGGTTTTTAGAGCACGCCGATCCTTTGGTGAAAGTATCTATTGTGCCTCGTGGTGTTGCTGCTTTGGGTTATGCACAATATCTTCCCCGTGAGCAGTTCTTATATACGACGGAGCAACTGATAGACAGTTTATGTATGACTATGGGTGGTCGTGTCGCTGAGGATATTACTTTTGGAAGAATCTCAACAGGTGCTCAAAATGACTTAGAGCGTATCACGCAACTTTCTTATGCGATGATTGCAATCTATGGTATGAATGATAAAGTTGGAAATGTTTCTTTCCGAGACAGTTCTGAGGCATCTTTCCAAAAACCATATTCTGACAAAACGGCAGAGTTGATTGATGCAGAGGTTCGCAACTTAATTAGTGATGTCTATGCACGTACGAAACAGTTATTGCTGGACAAACGTGAAGGTTTGATTAAAATAGCAGAAAAGCTATTGGAAAAAGAAATACTTTTTCAGTCGGACTTGGAAGAGATATTAGGTAAACGCCCATTTGAAACTAAGACTACTTACGAGGAGTTTGTGAATGGTGCTGATGGTGGCGGAGTTCCGCAGACGGATCTACCGTTGGATGTTCACCCGGACGAAGCGCGATCTAGCGAAGGGCAGAGCTCAGAAACACCGTCAAATAATTTGAATTAATTTGAATGCTGCAGCGCTAGAGTCATCTAGCGCTGCATTTATATATATTTGCGCCATGAACGTGAAGAACGCAACAGCGAAGGAGGTAATGTTAAAACGGGTACGTCAGGCATTACTACAGAAAAACGATAATCCACATCCCAATTTCAAAGAAACATCACTTTATAAAGAAGAGGATGAGTTGGTGGATATTGTTTTTGTTCGCGAATTGACTGCTGCGGGAGGCAAGTTTCTGTATTGTGATGGCGAGATCGGTCTGATTGAAAATTTGATTTCATTGACTGAGGAGAATAATATTAAAAATATATACGCTTGGGAACAAGGTGTTCAAAATCTACTCAGTCCATATGGTTTTCCTTTTTTGAAAACAGCGGAAGATTTTGAATTTGCAAATGCAAGTATTACATCATGTGAAGCATTAGTTGCGCGCAATGGCAGTGTGATGGTGAGTAATGCAAATGCTTCAGGGCGCAGGTTGAGTATATATCCCCCAATTCACATTGTTATTGCTAAAGCTTCGCAATTGGTTTGGGATCTAAAGGATGCTTTAGCCTATATGCAGAAGCGTTACGGTCAGGAAATCCCGACAATGATTTCGACAATTACCGGCCCCTCAAGAACGGCTGATATAGAGAAAAGATTGGTTTTGGGAGCACATGGACCAAAAGAGCTTTACGTTTTACTTTTAGAGGATCGATTCTAAGAACTACTATGCTATTATTTTATCTAACAGAAATGCCTGTTGCGAGTATTATTTTCATTTTTACACTCGCTACCAGTATCTATACATTTTCACATGAGCAACTTTACGGCAAACTGATGTTACACCCGTATAGTATCGCACGTAATCGAAAAGTATATACGATTCTTACCAGTGGTTTTGTACATAAAGATTGGGGGCATTTGCTGTTTAATATGCTTACCTTCTACTATTTTGCTTTTGGTTTAGAGCGTATACTTGCAGAGGCAAGTCCATACGGACATATTTTATTTGCGGTGATCTATATCGGTAGTTTAATCCTGAGTGATATTCCAACGATCATTCAGCAGAAAAATAATCCGGGTTACTATAGTTTAGGTGCTTCAGGTGCAATTTGTGCGGTCTTGTTCAGCTACATTCTTTTCGATCCGAAGAGTACCATTGGTGTGATGATGATTATACCGATGCCGGCTTACCTGTTTGCGTTTTTGTTTTTAGGTTACTGTGTGTGGGCGTCAAAAAAAGCACAAGATGGTATAAATCACGATGCTCATTTCTTTGGTGCATTGTCAGGTGTGATCTTGACGATTATCTGTTTTCCTTGGGTTATTAAGCATTGTCTGGCTCAGTTCTAAAATTTTCCGCCCCAGGTTTCCCGGTCTAAATTTCTGTACTGGATTGCTTCGGCTAGATGATGGTTTTCGATCATTTTACTCCGTTCCATATCAGCGATTGTGCGAGCAACTTTGAGTATTCTATCGTATGCTCTCGCGGATAAGCTGAGGCGTTCAATAGCTATTTTAAGTAATTTCCTTCCGGCCTCATCAACCTGACATATTTCTCGGGTCAATTGTGTACTCATTTGCGCATTACAATGAACGTCTGGAAAAGAATCAAACCGTTCTTTCTGAATTTCTCGTGTCTGAATGACCCGACTTCGCACAGTACGGCTGTCCTCGGCTTTACGTGTTGTGCTCAGTTGATCAAATAGTACAGGTGTCACCTCAATATGCAGATCGATGCGGTCTAAAAGAGGTCCCGATATTTTACTTAAATACCGTTGTACGGTGTTGCTGCCACATATGCATTCCTTTTCGGGATGATTGAAATAGCCACAGGGACAGGGGTTCATGGCCGCTACCAGCATGAAACTCGCCGGATAATCCACCGTAAGTTTTGCTCTTGATATGGTAATCTGTCGCGATTCGAGAGGCTGCCGCATGACCTCGAGTACACTTCGTTTGAATTCCGGTAATTCATCCAAAAACAGTACGCCATGATGTGCTAGTGAAATCTCACCAGGCAGCGGATTGGAGCCCCCACCTACCATAGCTACGTCGGATATGGTATGATGCGGAGAACGAAACGGCCGTGTAGTCAAGAGAGACTCCTTGGTCTTCAGGTTTCCAGATACAGAGTGTATTTTGGTGGTTTCTAATGATTCAGTCATGTTGAGGGGTGGAAGTATCGTCGGTAATCTTTTGGCCAACATAGTCTTTCCTGCGCCGGGGGGACCTATTAAAATAAGATTATGACCACCTGCAGCGGCAATTTCCAGTGCCCTTTTAATATTCTCCTGTCCTTGAACATCCGAGAAATCGACATCGTAATTCGCTGTATCGGTATGAAAGAAAGTTTGAATATCAACTTTTGTTGGTTCAATTTTCAGCTTATGATTTAGGAAATCAACAACTTGGCTGAGATTCTCTACTCCAATAACATCGACTCCCCTGACAATAGCGGCCTCCTTGGCGTTCTCTTGTGGTAAAATAAGCCCTTTAAAGCCTTCTTTCAGGGCTTGTAAGGTGATGGGTAAAATACCGCGGATGGGCTTAATGCTTCCGTCTAATGATAGTTCTCCTAAAATGAGATAATCTGCCAGAAGCTCATTTGTTATTTGCCCGGAGGAGGCCAATATGCCGATTGCGATTGATAGGTCGTAACTGGAACCTTCTTTGCGAAGGTCTGCAGGTGCCAAGTTGACAACAATCTTTTGACGTGGCATGTGAAGTTGACAGGAAGTAATGGCACTTTCGACACGTCTTAAGCTTTCTTTTACAGCATTGTCAGGCAATCCTACGATATAATAATGTAGGCCTGTAGATACGATTACCTCAACGGTAATTGTGCAGGCATTGATTCCATAGACAGCACTGCAATAGGTTTTATTTAGCATAATTTTTATAATGGGTTGATTTAAAGATACTAAAAAACTGAACGGGTTAATAATTGTTTGGTGAATTATTGAAAGTCAATCGAAGTTTATCAAAAAATGATTATATTGGAAGATATAGTTTCTTGTAAATAATGGATTAAATGCCGCGTTTGGCAAACGATTTGCTCTGTTAATTGTATTATTAACGAGGACTAGATTCATCGTAATAGAATTAGAACTTTAAAACGAAAAAGAAATGAATGACACAAGTAAAGTAGCTTTGGCGTTGTTAGCGGGTCTTGCTGCAGGTGCAGCTTTGGGAGTTTTATTTGCTCCGGACAAAGGGTCGGATACGAGAGATAAAATCAATGATTCATTAAGCGATTTGAGTGATGCTATTCGTGAGAGAGCGGAAGAACAATTCGATCAATTGAATGATTTTAAAGAGAAAATTGTTTCTACATTAAAAGGAAAATTAAATCAGACCGAAGAAGTGCTAGATGATGATATCATCGAACATGCATAGTTCGCAAATTATTCGTATGAATAATTGGTGTAGAATACATATCATCAGGCTATTTCTAGGATAGATTTTTACGATAACACCTTTCTTTTAGGATAGAGGATTGAAGTTGCCGGCGTTGAGCCGAAACAGGATTCGTTTTAGAACTAGACATTGAAATAGCCTGAATAATTTTAAGATGCATGGAAGAAGAAAAATTTTCACTTAGTGGTACTTTTCAAAAAACCAAAGAGTACATTGACTCTCAGTTTAAGCTTGTCAAATTAAAGACAATTGAGCGTTCTTCTCGATTGATCGCTAGCCTTGTGGTTGATGCGACAAAGCTGATATTCACGTTATTTGTCCTGTTTTTTTTATGCCTGGCACTGGGTTTTTGGCTCGGAGAATTACTGGGGAGTTATTCCTTGGGCTTTTTGGCGACAGCGGGTATTTTCTTGGTGATTATTATCTTAATACGGGTTTTTGAGCCGATGTTAGAGTCCAAATTTATGGATCTTTCTATCCGCCGTTTTTTGGCTAAATGGAACGATGAGATTGAGGAGGAGGAAGAAGATCTACATAAGGAAAAACTTGATAGAGAAAGGGCTACAAATGAACAATAAACATACTAAAATACGTAACCTACAAGAGCTTAAGGCTGAGATTTCCCGTTTGAAAGCCCTTAAAAATGAGCAAGAAGTCTATCTTAAGACTCAATTTACCTTGCTCAACAATAAAATAGAGGCCCCAATTCGCTTTTTCAATACATTAAAAGACAACATTCCGGGGGTAAATATTGTCCAGCAGCTGTTCTCTAAAAGTAGCAATTCAGATTCCGATTGGCTAACGAAGACCTTACGTATCGGCGTGCCTTTTGTTATGAATAGGTTGTTCCTAAAAAATACCGGTGTTTTTAAGAAAGCGTTGATGTTGCTGTTGTCAGAGCGTGCTGTCGGCCAGATCAATCAAGATAAAATCAGTGGCCTCCTTAGCAAGTTAACACAGTTTATTCGTCCCAAAAAGAAGAAAAATAAAGCTGCCCAAGCTGAAAATGCGGTTATCAAGGATGAGGTTAACGAGTACGGAATTCCTTCCTATAGTGAAACCTACTAATGCGATCGTGTTGGATTTATTCGGAAGCGTTTGCTTCTTTTTCCAAAAAATCCGCATAAGCTAGTTGAATGCCTTCTCGAAGGCTAACTTGATGTTTCCAACCCAGCGCGTGCAGTTTTGAGACATCCATGAGTTTTCGTGGTGTTCCATCTGGTTTGGAACTGTCGAAGGAAATAGTTCCCTTGTAGCCAATAACGTCTTTAATCAATTCTGCAAGGTCCTTAATGCTTAGATCTTCGCCAATGCCAATGTTGACAAATTGTTTCTCGTCATAATTATTCATTAAAAATACGCAGGCATCTGCCAGGTCATCGGAAAAGAGAAATTCCCGTAAGGGGGTTCCTGTTCCCCAGATAATAACTTCAGGGAGCTGATTGATTTTAGCTTCATGAAATCTTCTGATCAAGGCCGGTAAGACATGTGAGTTTTGCGGATGGTAATTGTCGTTAATTCCGTAAAGATTCGTTGGCATAACGGAGATATAATTGCATCCATACTGATCCCGAAAAGCTTCTGCCATTTTTATTCCGGCGATTTTAGCGATTGCGTAGGGCTCATTTGTAGGTTCCAGTGTGCCCGTAAGTAGCATATCTTCGTTCAAAGGCTGTGGTGCCATTTTTGGATAGATACAGCTTGAACCTAAGAACATTAATTTTTTAACCTTATTATCGTAGGAAGATTTGATGACGTTATTCTGTATAGCCATATTCTCGTAGATAAAATCTGCGCGATAGGTGTTGTTCGCCATGATCCCTCCAACTTTGGCTGCGGCTAAGAAAACATAGTCAGGTTTTTCCTGATCGAAAAAATCAGCGACCGCTTGCTGGTTGCGCAAATCTAATTCGGAAGATGTGCGTGTGACAATATTGTTGTAGCCAAGCTCCGATAATTTGCGATGAATTGCCGATCCGACCATGCCGCGATGGCCTGCTATGTAAATTTTAGCGTCTTTCTCCACGATAAGTTATTGATTCCTGCAAACTTAGATAAATTGCTTTTTATATGCAATATAATTCGCCCCTAAGAAGGCGATTTATTGATTCATGTGTGTGCTATCGGAGTTCAGATTGTTCCGGAATTGCCGGTAATGGTGCTGTCCTTCAGATTTATTTTTTTTAGCGGGAATATAAGGTTATTTTTGCGGGATATTTATTAAAAAATGGGAAAGGACAAACTACGTAAATTTGCTGAAGTTGCTACTTTTGAAAATGTAATCCAACTCGACGCAGGCAAAGAATATAAAGGGAAATGGGCTGAGAAGCAATTTGGTAACAATAATCCAGTTGTTTTGGAGCTTGCTTGTGGTAAAGGTGAGTATACTGTTAATCTAGCGAGATTGTTTCCGGAAAAAAATTTCATCGGTATTGATTTTAAAGGTAATCGTATTTGGCGTGGAGCCAAGACAGCTTTGGAAGATGGAATTCGGAATGTTGCTTTTCTTCGGATACAAATTGAGACTATCCTTGAACATTTTGCTGAAAATGAAATTGATGAAATCTGGATTACCTTTCCGGATCCGCAACCGCAAGATAGTCGTGAAAAGAAACGATTGACAGGGCCAAAGTTTTTAGATCGTTATAAAATCATTATGAAACCTGAGGGGATGATGAATTTGAAAACAGATAACGATGGTTTCTATGCTTATACACTGGAGCAGATCGATTTACAGCATTTGAAAAAATATAAAGAAACGACGGATCTTTACCATTCAGACTTGGTGGATAACGTTTTATCCATTAAAACATACTACGAACGTAAGTATTTGGCGCATGACAAGAACATTAATTATGTGAAGTGGAGTTTCGAAAAACGATAACGAATAGGTTTATTTCATAATAGAAAGTCTAAACGAAAGTTTGGGCTTTTTTTGTTTTTAGTGATTGCATTGTTTTTTGCTGTATTTTGTTGGTTTTCAAATAATTTAAGAGTCTTTTTTGGAGAGGCTCTTTTTTGTTTAATCGATATTCAAATAATTTCGATTTATTTCGTTTTTTAAATATTATTAATTATTTTCGATTTGAAAATAAAAAATAACCAAGGAGACAGCGCTTCAAAAGCGTGCCTAATGCATGAGAACCCTTTTTGAGTGGACTTCAAGGCATTTTATTAAAATTTTAAATCGTAATAGTGTGATGAAAAGAAATACTATTCGAAATAATTGTTAACAAAAAGAAAACATTAAGTTAAAGCAAACTTTTTGTTAGGGATATATTTTTGTGCCAAATTGAAAATTAACAATTTACACCAATAACTATGTTTAGTATTAACCCTA
>NZ_CAXYKD010000045.1:0-241265 GCF_964277905.1 uncultured Sphingobacterium sp. | reverse complement strand
CCTTGTAGCTCTGCGTTTTTCGCTGCTAATTCTTTTTCTGCTTCTTGTTTTTTTGCCATTAATTAATTTTCTCCTTTTTCCTACTTTGTAGGAGTTGCAAAGGTACAAAAAAACTTTAAATGCAAAATTTTATTTTTCTTATTTTATTGAAAGACTTTCAGTTATAGGGGACTTTTTACATGCCAACCCTGCAAGGGATGGTATTTGAATTGTACTATTGCTAATTCTCGACTTTATTTGCGGAAATCCTTTTCCGATAAAATAGATTTTAAGTGGCTTAAGACGACTTAGTCTTCTCTCTTAAAAGAGTTGAAAATGCGTGGCTTGGCAATAACAATGGTTTGTTTGGACAGCGCTATTGCCGCATTAAGCTCATATCCCAATAATAAAATAAGCGTATTCAGGTAAATCCAGAGCATGATGACGATCAATGTCCCAATGGATCCATACAGTTTGTTATATGCACCAAAATGATTGATATAAAAGGTAAATATTGAAAACGTCAATATCGCTAAAATGGTAGCCATAGAAGCTCCTGGACTGAAGAGTTTCCATTTATTGGAGTTGGAGGGACCAAATTTGTAAATACAACTTACGGTGAAAAAGTAAATAGCAAATATGATCAACCATCGGGCTACTTTAAGTAGAATGGCCCAGAAGCTGGATTTAATCCCTGTCGTTTCCTTGAGGTAGTCTATCGTAATGCCAGCTATGGTAAATATCGTCATCCCCGCTGTTAAGGCAAAAATAATCAGAAAAGCCAAGGCTAAGGCAAGCAGTCGTTTTCTGATCCAAGGTCTTCTCTCCGTCATCAGGGAAGCTTTATTGAAGGCATTCATTAGGGAGGCCATGCCATTGGTCGCAAAATAGGCCGCAAACACAAAACCAAAAGACAGCAATCCACCATTTTGGTTTTTGATAATATCCTCCAATGTCGTTTCAACAACGAGAAATGCATTTTTAGGAATTACTACTGCAAGGAAATCCAACAACTGTTCCTGAAAATTATTAATCGGAATATAAGGGATTAATGTAAATAGAAAAATGATTCCCGGAAAAATGGCTAATAGAAAGCTATAGGAAAGGGAAGAAGCCTTGCTGACAATGGAATCTCTGGAAAGCTCCTGAAAGAAAAATACCGCCACAGTATAAAGTGGTAGTGAGCCAAAGCCAGGTAGTACGACACGTTTACTCCATTCGATTAATCTAAAATAAGGTTCAAAATTTAATAGCCATTGGTGGATTTTCCCCATATCAATTAAAATATTTACTCATCTTATCCAGGAAAACCTGTGGCGGCATACAAGGTCTATTTTTCTCCATATTGACAAAGACCAAGGTTGTTTCTCCCTGGTTGAGGACTTCCCCATTTTCATTGAAAAGCTCATATTCGAAAATGATGCGAACGGCAGGTTTCTGGCGGATTGTTACCCGTATCGTGATCAAGTCATCGTATTTGCCTGGTTTCAGATATTTGGTCTTCATCTCCGTAACGGGGAGCATGACACCCATTTCTTCCAGTTCCTTATACGATATCCCCGTGCTCCGCAGCATTTCAGTTCTCGCTATTTCATAAAACGCAGCATAGTTTCCATAATAGACATAGCCCATTTGGTCAGTTTCTGCATAGCGGACGCGAATCTGGTGGTCAAATACAAACATTATTTTTTAATATTTCTAGCGTCTAGAGCCTGTTGGAATTTACGTGCATTGATCAAATGCTCAGCCTCTGTTTTTGCAAAATTATGGTAACCAGAAAAATCATCTTTGGCACACATGTAAATATAATCATGTTGCTTAAAGTTTAAAACCGCATCAATTGCAGCGATGCTTGGAATTGATATAGGGCCTGGAGGCAATCCTCTATAGATGTAAGTATTGTAAGGATTGTCTGTTCTGAGGTGCTTATTCAATACCCTTCTAATGGTAAAGTCATTATTAGCAAAGATCACCGTAGGATCTGCTTGCAATAACATACCTTTTTTGAGACGGTTTAAATATAAGCCGGCTATCATGGGCATTTCATCCTGGTGTAAAGCTTCACCTTTCACAATCGACGCCAATGTGCTAACCTGTTGTGGTGTCAGATTAAGTGCTTTTGCTTTTGCCGTGCGATCCGCATTCCAAAACTTTTTCCATTCATCATCAAAACGAGCAATTACTTTTTCCGGATTGGTGTTCCAGTAAATTTCGTAGGTATTAGGGATGAACATTGAAATGAGATTTTCTTTTGTAAATCCATATTTCTGTGCGGTAGCCTCATCATTCAGTACAGCAATAAATTGGGCAGAATCTGCCTCAAAACTTTTTCCAAGAAGTGCGGCCATATTTTCTTTCAGTCGCACATTGGAAAATCTGAATTTTACAGGTTCTTGGTAACCGCCAATCAAATTGCCGACTAAGCGTCTATTGTTCATTCCTGGGGTTAACAGATAACGTCCGGGTTTTACACTTTCTTCATATTTTTTATATTGTGCTGCACGCTCAAAGGAAGCGATATCATCCACTAGATTTGAATCTTTGATTGATTTCAATACATCCTCATATTTTTCACCCTCGTGTATGTACAGGTACTTTTTCTCTCCCGATACATTCGAAGCATAAAATGCTTTATAAAATGTCCAGGCAAAATAACCTCCAACAACAATAACGATTAGCGCAATGATTTTTAACCAACTTGGTATTCCTTTTTTATTTTCCATTCTAAAATTTTTTATTCATCTGTTGTTCGCTATTCATGGCGTTTATATAGCCCTTAGCGGTCAGTGGTTGATGAATCTGCCAAGAACTTTAATCCATTATGATGGCGATCATTCGACGCAGCTTCATTTTTGAGTCAATAAACTTAAAAGCCTAGACTATTCCCTTTATTTTCCTTTTCCTTTTTTTGCCCTGCTGCAGGATTTGTCGTTGTCGGTTTAGCTGCAGGGGTATTTGTTGTGTTACTTTTTGCTGGAGCAACAGGCTTTGACTGAACCGGAGGTTTTGCCGCTGGCGGAGTAACCTGTGTTTGGTTTGCCTGTGGTTTAGGTGTTGTCGTACCTCCAGCTGGAGCACCGGTCGTTGCTGTTGGTGCCGTGAGTGAGAGTGTTACGTCAATTTTAGCCCCTAAACTGGTCAGGCCCTTTTCTATTCCTGGTGATTGTACACTGATTACTGCAGTGGCTGTATCCGTTACGCTTGGATCATAGGTTACAGTACCTAGACCTAATCCAGCACCAGACAAGGCGAACTTTGCTTCGTTTAATGGAAGTCCAACTAAATTAGGTATCTCCACCTCATTTGCTCCCAGTCCATTTCCCAAAACTAGATCTATACGTGAACCTTTAGGAATCATGCGTCCGTTGCGGATAGATTGTCCCGCAAATTGAGCATCCAGTACGATATCCCTGGCGATGTCTGCGACATAAGAAGTGTCACCGATTCGAAGGTTATGGTTTTTCAAGATGGCTGTTGCTTCAATCAATGTTTTATCTTTTATATTCGGAAAAGCAACTTCAGGTGCAACCTGTGTGATAATGGTCAAATAAATAGTCCGACCCGATTTTACATGAAATCCTTGTTCGGGATCCTGCTCTATGACCATGCCAGGTTTGGCATCCATCTGATAGACAGAGTCAATTTGATATTCCAGCCCGGCGTCCTCCAAAGCTTGGATGGCAGAACTGATATGAAGGCCTTTCACTTTAGGAACGGCGATAGATTCATCATGTTTGGTATATATTTTCAGTCCAATATAAACGAAAAGGAATAGACATACTATCGCAATAAGAGCGGCAATAAGATTTTTCCTAAAAGTGGGGGTCTGAAGATATTGTACGACTTTGGACATTTCTCTGTTTGATAAAAATTAATTCTGCATAGAACCGCAATATTAAAGCCAAGTTTGCAGAATGATTAAATAAAATTATTCCTCACAAAATTATTCGTTTTTCCGTGTATAGCAAATTATATTTGCTATTCGAATCGCTAAAATTTATGAAAGCAAAAATAGCATTAATAACTGGAGGTTATACAGGAGAAGCTGAAGTTTCTTTTAAAAGTTCTGCCTTCGTCAATTCTCAACTTGATCACGACAAATACGATATATATTTGATTACAGTGACCAAAGAAGCATGGTACTATGAAGATTTAGACGGAAAGCGTCATCCGATTTCAAAAGCTGATTTTACCCTTCCATTGCATGGGGATATCTTGACTTTTGACTTAGTTTTTATTATGGTGCATGGTGTGCCTGGAGAAGATGGAAGACTTCAGAGCTATTTTGATTTATTAGATATTCCATATACCTCATGTGATGCTTTGACGTCCGCATTAACGATGAATAAAGGGTATACAAAAGCGATCTTATCGGATATTCCCGAGTTGCATTTGGCAAAATCGGTCCTACTGTTTGAATCGCAACGCCCGGAGGCACTCAAAATCGTCGAAAGTAATCTTTCACTCCCTTATTTTGTGAAACCTAATGCCGGTGGAAGTAGTATCGGAATGACCAAAGTAAAGGAATCTGCACAACTGCAGGAAGCGATTGACAAAGCTTTTGATGCGGAAAATACAGGAAAACAGGTTATTGTTGAAGAATTTGTGACTGGACGCGAATTTTCCGAGGGAATTTTTCGGAATTCAAAAGGCGAGCTTGTTGTTTTGCCTGCCACAGAAGTTCGGACTACACGCGAATTTTTTGATTATGAAGCCAAGTATGTACCTGGATTGACCGAGGAGATTACGCCGGCAGACCTGACGATCGAACAGCAGGAGCGTGCTGCGCGTATTTTAAGAGAAATCTATGTTAGATTGAACTGTAAAGGTATGGTTCGCGTAGACTTCTTTTTGGAAAACGATACCGATAAATTTTATTTTATCGAAATTAATACCATTCCCGGGCAGACTCCACAAAGCTTTATTCCGCAGCAGGTACGGGCTTTTGGAATGAAGGAGGGGGATTTTTACGGTGAGTTGATCGAAACAGCCTTACAATCGAAATAGTTCTATTTCAGAAATATCTTGAAGCAAGCAGCCTTCGGCCCAAAGCGGATAAAAATATGCCGCAATAGCGACACATAAAAACGGCTTTCATACATTGAAAGCCGTTTTTGTGTGTTTTATTTTCTGAAATCAAATTTGGATAGATCGGGTTTAAACTTCTTAACCCTTTTCAATTCCTCCTGATAAATTACTTGCCCAATATTCTTTAAAAAGGGGTAGGTTACTGTGTCGTATTCATAGCTTCCATCGTTGTAGATGCCATTTTCATTGGACTGTACAACAACGGCGAGCATAAATTCTACCCCATGTTCAAAGTCGACGATATAAGCATTATCAATATTATAGCCATAAGAATCTCCATATTTGTTGAAGATCCGGATGTTGGGATTTAAGGTTGCATTTTTTTCACGGCCATAAAAAAGGAGCTTGCTATACGTTGGCCAAAATTCTGTTGGATCATATTTCGGGAAATCCGATTCAAAGGGATAGCGCGACATGTAGTCATAGAGTAGGTCATAATCCTCCTTTTTTAGATTAAATCGTTCTTTAGGCTGAAATGCTTCCGGAAATAGTAATTTCTTCAATATGAACTGTTGATCTTCGAGTGCGTAGACATTAAGCCCCTCAAAACTCCAGGGCTCATGAATAAGTTCATCTTTATCGTTCATGTAACCTTTCCCCTGAAGCGTATTGGCCAGCTTCAGGGTATAGTCTTTTGGGTCGAATTGGGCCGCTTGTTGGTAGATGATATCTTTTCCATTGTAAAAGGTAATGGGATTGGTGTGTTTGGCCCATATTCCTTTGTCGCCAATGGCAAGACGGTTGACGATACGGCTGTATTTGGTGCCGTATTTTTTTAGTTTCGCATTCAGTTCAGCACGGCCAATAAATTCAAACAGTCTGTTTTGTGCATCATTGTCACTGGTCAACAGTATTTTTTTTACGTATTGTGCAACAGAGGGAAGGCCATTGGCTGCCGATTCGTCTACAAAAACCTTAGTCTGTTTTTCAAATGCTGAATCAATGCGTAGCGGAGTGTCTTTGCTGAGACCGGCAATCTGTAGGTCGTTGATTTTTTCCAAGGCCAGAATTGCTGTCGGCAACTTTACTGTACTTGCGGGATAAAAATACCAGTTCGGATTCAGTCGATAGCTATAAGACCTGAAATGTGGCCTATTGGATTTGTCACGATCAATTTGCGTATACAGAATTTGCACCTCATTTTTCGTCGGATGACTTAATATGTTTTGAAATAGATCAGGATGACTTTGGAGTAATTTTTCCAGGTAAACAGTATCTATCTGCTGAGCGTATGCGTCTGACATGAATAGGGTGAAAATTAAGATGAAGTATTTGTGCATGTGCTTTAGATCAGAGTGTTGCGCTTGTTTAGTCCTGCAGATTAAGCTCTTCTATAGCTTTTAATATCAAAACGCAATATCATGGAGCTTTTTGCCCCATGATATTGCGTTTTGATATTCGTAAACATGGAATTATTTTCTCGAATAAACTTCAAAGGTATAAGCAAATGCATGTTTCTCATCTGCCTGATGCGAATCTGAGGAAATTAATTCCCATTCTTCGGAAGGCAATTCAGGGAAGAAAGCATCTCCTTTTAGGGTTGTATGTACTCGTGTCAAAAGCACTTTGTTTGCCAAGGGTAGCGCTTGTTGATAAATGTTTGCGCCACCAATGATAAACACTTCGCGTTCATCCCGGCAATATAAAAGTGCCTCTTGGATACTATTGGCTACATCAATATCTTCTCCCTGGAAATTCGCATTACGCGTGATGACAATATTCCTTCTGTCCGGTAAAGCTTTGCCTATGGCCTCAAAAGTCTTTCTGCCCATTAGGACAGAATGCGCAATGGTATTTTTCTTAAAATATTTAAAGTCGTTGGGTAAATGCCAAGGCATCTGGTTGTCGATTCCGATGGCATTGTTTTCCGACGCAGCTACGATTAATGTGATCGTTGGGTTGCTCATTTTTGATATAATGTGATTATTGGTCCTCTAAAATAATGTTGTTACAAAATTAGGTGCCTTCATTGTTAAACGGCAACCGGAGCTTTGATATGTGGATGTGATTCGTAGTTTAACAATTCAAAATCTTCAAACTTGAACTCAAAGATATCTTTTACTTCAGGGTTTATTTTCATCTGCGGCAGCGCTTTTGGCTCGCGGCTCAATTGGAGCTCCGTTTGCTCGAAGTGATTACTGTAGATGTGTGCATCGCCCAGAGTATGGATAAACTCTGCGGCTTCCATGTCGCAAACCTGTGCGACCATCATCGTTAACAAAGCATAAGAGGCAATGTTGAAAGGTACGCCAAGGAATATATCCGCACTGCGTTGATACAGTTGACAGGACAATTGTGGTTTCATGATGCCTTTTTCGGGCTGTGCTGGCGCCACATAAAATTGGAAAAAAGCATGGCAAGGAGGGAGTGCCATATGCTCTATTTCGGCAACATTCCATGCCGATACTATAATGCGGCGTGAATCCGGTGAATTTTTTAGCTGGTTGATCACCTGTGTGATCTGGTCGATATGGCGGCCATCAGGTGTTGGCCAGGAGCGCCATTGTGATCCGTATACAGGACCTAAATTTCCTTGTTCGTCAGCCCACTCGTCCCAAATGCTTACGCCATTTTCTTTGAGATACTGAATATTGGTTTCACCTTTAAGGAACCAGATCAGCTCATGTATAATGGATCGCAGGTGTAATTTCTTCGTCGTTACTAAAGGGAAACCTTCCTGTAGGTTGAAACGCATCTGATATCCAAAGACACTTTTGGTACCTGTGCCAGTACGATCTGTCTTTACAACACCATTCGTATATACATGTCTGAGTAAATCTAAATATTGTTTCATCTGTAAAAAAGTAATTATTAAATACTAAATATCAAGGCTATAATCGAACTGGATAGGGACGAATAGCGCTATTTTATGTGTCTGATTCTCAATCGGGGAATATTTGAATACATCATGTCCGGACTAATTTCGTTTGCCTGTAATAAGCCGCCGGTGCATTCAGCCTTTCAAGATAGTCAAAACTAAGGAAAATCCTTATAACGAGAAAGTCAAAACTTAAAATGATAAGAGCGGTTACTGAAAAAAAATGTAATTTTGCAAAATATTATGGAGAATAAAAAAGTAGCTTTTTATACACTTGGATGTAAACTGAATTATTCGGAGACATCATCCATTGGTCGTTTATTTAAAGATGCGGGCTATGATACCACAGCGTTCAATAGCCGTGCAGACGTTTATGTAATCAATACATGTTCAGTAACGGATAATGCTGACAAGAAGTGTAGAAAAGTAGTGAAGGAAGCATTAAAGCACTCTCCCAACGCCTATATTACGATTGTTGGCTGTTATGCACAGCTAAAACCAAAAGAGATTGCAGAGATTCCGGGAGTGGATATGGTCTTAGGTGCAGCTGAAAAGTTTAATATTATTGAGCATATCAATGATTTGACGAAACAGGAAAAAACGATCGTTTATAATGGTCCAATCGATGAGACCAATCAATTTGTCTCGGCTTATTCGATTGGCGATCGTACGCGTACCTTCCTAAAAGTACAGGACGGGTGCGATTATTCATGTACATTTTGTACGATTCCTTTGGCACGTGGCGGAAGCCGCTCGGGTAAGATCGAAGATATTGTGCGTCAAGCGGAAGAAATTGCAGCTTCAGGCGTAAAAGAAATTGTGTTAACGGGAGTTAATATTGGTGATTTTGGTATTCGGGATGGTAAGCGTGAAGACCGATTCTTGGATTTGGTAAAGGCTTTGGATGAAGTCGAAGGTATCGACAGGATTCGGATTTCTTCGATAGAACCTAATCTTCTTTCCAATGATATTATTGAGTTCGTGGCACAATCAAAACGTTTTGTTCCACATTTCCATATGCCACTGCAGTCTGGAAGCAATAAAATTCTGAGTTTAATGCGCAGAAGGTACAAAAGAGAACTTTACACAGAGCGCGTCGCATTTATCAAGTCATTGATGCCTAATTGCTGTATTGGTGTTGACGTTATTGTCGGATTTCCGGGAGAAACACGTGAAGACTTTATCGATACGTACAATTTCTTGAACGATTTGGATATTTCTTATCTGCATGTCTTCACCTATTCAGAAAGAGAGAATACGATTGCAGCTCAAATGGACGGCGCTGTACCGGGAGCTCAACGCAGTGACCGTAGCAAAATGTTGCATATCCTTTCGGAGAAGAAGCGCCGTGCTTTTTATGAGTCACAGCTTGGCGAGACTGGTGATGTCTTGTTTGAGGCCGATGAGAAAGATGGATATATGCATGGCTTTTCTAAAAACTATGTCAAAGTACGGACCTTATATGATCCATTATTGGTGAATGAGGTTGTGCCGGTTAAATTTATGGACGTAACGGATTCTTGTGAAGTGGAGGTAGAAGAAATTCCAGAGACACTGACACATTAATCTTTTTAAGGGGGATACCATATTAAGATTTATAACATATAAAAAAGGCAATCTTCTCTAGTAAGATTGCCTTTTTTCGTTAAAGGGAATTCCAAAATTTCCCTATTGATTGTCCCCCTAATGTGCACTGCTTTTTGCTGCGTTCAACCAGATGACGGTACCCAAGATCAAAAGCACCCCGAGCCATTGTATCGTGGATACACTTTCATGAAGTATAAAAAATGACATACAGGTGGCTACAGGTAGCTCCGCCGAGCTTAATATTCCGCCTAAGGAGAAGCCCGTTTTAGGTAAGCCGTAGGCAAACAATAAAGGCGGGATGACTGTGCCAAATAGAGAAAGGATCAAGCCGAAATAGAGGAAGTTACCATCAAATTGACCATTCCATAAATAAGCAGGTGGAAATAAGGTAAAGACCATGATACAGGCCCCCGTTACCATAATAGCGCTTTTTTGAATGGGGTGATAGTCATTGCCGACACGGCCATTCACGATCATGAAGACCGAATAGGCAGTCGCCGCTAAAAGGCCAAATAAGACACCTGTTAAGTTGAGGTGTTGTAAGCCTTTTTCAATAAGTCCAGTCGCTAATAATGTTGCAATGAGTACAATGCCGATGCCAATCAGGTTGTTTTTTGAAGGTTTTGCCTTGAAAAAGATAAATTCAATCAGCACACCGATCCAAATATACTGCATCAACAGCACAATGGCCAACGAAGCCGGAACAAGCTGTACACATTTGTAATAGAGGATACTCACCAAACCGGTAGAGGTACCACTGATTAATATCTTGATCCATGAAGATTTCTTGCTTGAAGAGTGAAATGACTTTGCAGAAAAGAGTTTGATGATAATATAGATAAGCCACAGTATAAGCATGCCAAATAAAACCTGAATTCCCGTTACCTCTCCTAAAGTCAAGCCTTTACCATAAGCTTTTTTAACAAACGTTGATAGTATCCCAAAACTACTCGCACCTAAAAAGACAGCTAATGCACCTTTTAATTTTTCCATTCTCAAATAAATTAGGCGTCAAAGTTACGATTTCTGAACAATTCTTTTTCTTATCTGACGTTCTTATCAAGAAAAGCAATCTTGGGGGACAAGCTTAATAGTAAGGAGTAAATGCATCCAACAGGTGAAATTCATTGACTGGAAACATTGCTGTTAGTCGTAATATGTTGCGGGGGACGGCTTTATAACAGCGGTCATACGAGTAAATTGTTTTTTAGCAGTGGGCAAATTTATTGGATATAAACAGCAATTTAATTAAGTTTGTTAGGCAAGTAAGTTTGTTAAGCAAGAACGTAAATCGAACAGCATGAGTGTCAGATCTTATTTTATCTTCTTTTTAGGTGCAGTTCTATTTTTGAGCAGTTGTTCAACGAAGAAAAAGGTACTTAGCTCCAACACACATTCTTCCAATGGCGCGGTTTTGACAGATGCGAGCTCAGCGCGCGGAAAAACCTTTTCTGGATCCCGACTTGACAATTATGCAGACTTACTCAATGTGAGTACAAAAAAACTAAATCCGCACCTTTATTCATTTATTGACGATTGGATGGGCATACCGCATCGTATGGGTGGACAGACCAAATCGGGGGTAGATTGCTCGGGATTTGTTAATCTGCTTTATATTGAAGTATACAAAGGGAATTTACCCCGGACTTCGCGTGATATGGAAGGAATAGTAAAAAGAAAAAAGGTCGATAAACTTGAAGAAGGAGATCTGGTGTTTTTTTCTTTCGGACGAAATGGGATAGATCATGTTGGTGTATATCTGCATAATAATAAGTTTGTTCATGTTTCGACACGAAAAGGCGTTATCATCTCTGATCTTTCCGACAGCTGGTATGCTAAGACCTTTGTTGATGCGGGCTCTCCGAATATCTAAATGCGTGAATTTCATGTAGGTTTTATGTCATATCTTGATATAAACTTTTATACCCTATATAAATCCTTATTTTTGTCAAAATTTTATAGAAATGACAATCAAGAGTAAGAAGATTTTTTTGGGCCTATGTATTATTGTGCCGTTTTTGATGTATTGTGTTTATTACTATAGTAATATGTTCAAAAATGCCCCTTTTCGTTTTGCTGATTTTGAATCCATTGAATTCAAATACGGCGAGCCGAACCACATGGTCAACGAATACAATTCAAAAACACGCATCTATAAGTATTTAGACAAAAAAGATTCTTTAATTACCGATACTGTAAAATTTACAAAAGACGATTTATTGTACCTGCACCGCAAAGCAATGGAGCTCGGCTTTTGGAACTTGGATACCGATATGACTGGACCTGAATGGCAGCAGGATTCAACACATTCTAAAGTTCCACGTTTTTATTTAGAGTACAACTATAAAGATAAGTCCAAGCATATTACTTTAGACGCGGATTTTGCAGGCAACCCGCGTATGCATGACGCAGCTAAATCAATGATCGATGAAGTCAACCGTATGTTGGCAACCGCGCAAGCCCGATAGTTAAGAAATAAACCCAAGGGTAAAGAGAGAAATCAAGCAATTGGTTTCTCTTTTTTTGTGCCCAATATTCGTCAGGGAGCAAGGGCAAGAAGATCGATTTATCAGCTAACAACATACATACTGATAGGGGAAATAGGTAGCTAATAGGGACCTGAAGGGACCTCATTTGGGTGAAACCCCATGAAAGATGTATGAAATCCCTGTGATTATACTGTTAAATATGGGTTAAATAATACATTGATGTTATATCGTTCTTTCTGTTTTTTGATGAATTCTTTATATTCTCTTTATACTCGTTTAACCTGAATCGAATACTTTAGCGCCAAAACAAAATTTCATATGAAAGCATTTTTGGCATTAGCAATTTCCTGGGCATTCGTAAACGCGGTGCAGGCCCAAGATTTTGCGAAAGGAAAAGTTTATCTCGACATAAACAAAAACGGAAAATTGGATAAAAACGAAAGAGGCGTTGCTTCCGTTGCTGTTAGTAACGGGCGTGAGGTGACGACAACCGATGAAGATGGCAATTATCAGTTGCCTGTTGGAAATGACAACATCATTTTCGTGGTTAAACCGACAGGCTACACTTTGCCTTTGGATGAAAATAACCATCCAAAATTTTATTATATCCATAAGTTAAATGGTAGTCCAGCTTCAAAATATCCTGCTGTTGCTGCTACAGGGAAAATTCCGGCTGCTGTAAATTTTGCATTGTACCAACAAGATGAAGATCCTAACTTTTCAGCTTTTGTTTTTGGTGATCCACAGGCCTACACGGAGGAAGAACTGGCCTATTTCAAAAACGGTGTGATCAATGAAATTTCAGATAAGACAATTGCGAAATTTGGAATAAGCTTAGGCGACTTAGTGGGAGATGATCTTTCACTACAGCCAAAGTATAAATCGGTGATTTCCACGATGGGATTGCCGTGGTACAATGTCATGGGAAATCACGATATGAACTATGATGCCAAAGAGGATAGCCTCTCCGATGAATCGTTCGAGCGGACTTTTGGCCCCAACAACTTTGCGTTCAATTATGGAAACACGCATTTTATCATTCTTGATAATATCATTTATCCGAATCCGCGGACAGGTAAAGGTTATTTAGGTGGATTCCGTAAAGATCAGCTTGATTTTGTGGAGAATGACTTAAAAAACGTAGCTAAAGATAAATTGATTGTATTGGCATTTCATATTCCTTTATATCATCAAAACTCGGATGTCTTTCGTAACGAAGATAGACAACGTCTGTTCGATATTCTGGCTCCATTTAAGCATACCTTGTCTTTGTCCGCGCATACACACTTTCAGCGCCAATATTTTTATGGACAAAAGGACGGATGGAAACAAGAAAAGCCACATCACGAATATAATGTAGGTACAACCTCTGGTGACTGGTATTCGGGCGAGTTGAATGAAAAGGGAATTCCTGTTTCTACAATGCGGGACGGTACACCAAAAGGGTATGCCATTTTAAAAATCGAGGGCAACCAATACAGTTTTGATTATAAGGTTGTAGGTAAGCCGGCAACGTATCAGATCGATTTATATGGAGCTTCGGTCGTTCCAGAAAAATACACAAAGAGATATCCGATATACGCTAATTTTTTTATTGGAAAGGAAGGTGATAAGGTAACGTATAGAATCAATCAGGGCGAATGGAAGGAAATGGATTTTGTCAATGAAAACGATCCAGCGTTTCTAAATTCTTTGGCTAAGTACGATACAGCAACTGAATTAAAGAATACGCGTAGACCTTCAAACCCTGAAAAATCCAGTCATCTGTGGACGGCTAATTTGCCCAAATTAAAAGCGGGTAAATATCAGATTGAGGTTCAGGCTGTTGATCTTTTCAATAGAGTACACCTGGCAACGAAGACTATTGAGGTGAGATAAATAACCGGTTGTAGAGTTGTTTTAAGTTTAAAGATAGCTTAAGATGCACTTAACATAACCATCCTATATTTGTGTAGAGTAATTTTTGATTCATAAAGAGTTAGGGTTAATGTGTAGATCTGTTGTGAAACACGTCTGAAAATTTAGTTTGTTTTTAAAGTGAAGGTAATCTCCCCAGATTACCTTTCACTGTTTTTAGACCTTTCACTTTAAATTATGCCGCCAAAATTTAAGTCCTTCTACTACGATCCATTTTTTACACTTTATCCAGTTTGCAGCTACAAACTTTGTTAAGCTGTTAACCTGATATATGAATGTTAGTGCTGTAGCTGCTTTTTTTTCTGAAAGTGACTGATGTTATTGGCCGGAAAGAACTTTCAGTTCGCTTCTACCGCTGTTGGTCTGCGAAGTCATGAAGGTTTTGTTGTCGGATAACCTGCCGGAAATCATCTGATGCCGGATTTTCAAAGATCTCCAGGTCGAAGTATTTTGTTGCAGCAAATAAGTGGTCGAATACATCTGAAACAATTCCTTCGTAATATTCCCAGCGGATATCATTTACAAAGAAATAAAGTTCGACCGGAACACCGTGTTCGGTTGAAGCAAGCTGACGTACCATCAAGGGCATGGTCTTGTGAATATTGGGATTTTGACGTAGATAGGTGAGTGTATAAGCTCTGAACATCCCTAAATTGGTCATTTTGCGGCCGTTTATGGGATTTGATTGATCTATCTGCTGTTCCGTGTTGAATTGGTCAATTGTCTTGGCACGCTCCTCGATATAAGGCCGCAGAATCTGTATATTTTTGAGTCTTTCAATTTCTTCATTTTCCAAAAAACGGATCGTGGAAATTTTGATGTTTATGGCTCGCTTTAAGCGCCTCCCGCCCGATTGCTGCATACCCCTGTAATTTTTGAAAGAATCCGACAATAGCGTATGTGTTGGTATCGTCGTAATAGTCTTATCAAAGTTCTGTACTTTCACATTATTGAGGTTAATCTCTTTGACAGTTCCATCGGCGCCATATTTAGGCATTTCTATCCAATCGCCTACACGGATGGAGTCATTGGCTGAAACTTGTATACTGGCAACAAATCCCAATATAGTGTCTTTGAATACCAACATCAAGATTGCTGACGCGGCACCCAGGGATAATAAGAAGGACCAAGGGGATTTTCCAGTCAATATCGAAAAGCAGATCGTCCCACCGATAAATAATAGGATAATCTGGCACACCTGTAAATAACTTTCCAGGGGCTTGTCGGCAAAAGATTTCTTCATGCGCAGCATGTCCCGTAAACTTTTCAGAAGCGAATGGATAATCAGTAAACTGACGACGGTCGTTGCTATGTCAAGTATTTTATTGCTGTTTTCTTTCCAGGTTGGAAAACCCATGAAGATAATGGGCATGATATATTGTGCCACTAATATCGGAACAAAATGAGCAATAAGTTTCAGCGTTTTATTGCGGATCAGTAGATCATCAAAGCGATTTGTACTTCGCCTGATGGCTTTGATTGTTAACAGGAGTAACGTTCTTTTGGTGAAATAGTCAATGACGATCAAAAACAGGATAACCAGTAAGAGTAAAAGGATCGAGTTCACAAAGTGGCTCCCCTGATTATCAAGACCAAGTTGTTTAATCCATTGAAATGTCCAGTTATAGATGTAGGATTGGGAATCTTTGAATAATTCCGTTGCTGTGCTTTGCATGTTACAAATATACAAAAAGCCGCAATTAGCGGCTTTCGGTTATTTTGAGTTTAGCGGTTCACGCTCATGTTTATGTCTAAAGAATACAGCAAAGAAGATTGCTATAATCAAGGTGTAGATGGCAAATGCAAGCCAGATATCATGCCAGTCTTTTAGCATGAGATTACCACTTAACATGCCGTCAGGTAATATGGAAATACTCTTTTCCTGTAGAAAATGTAGAAAATGGGTATTATCGATTGTTGTATCCAGATATTGTGCGAGATCCTTGCTGTTTTGAAAACTTTTGGTAAAGTAGTGGTCAATGATCCAACCCGATGCAAAACTGCCTACAACGGCACCGAAACCATTTGTCATCATCATAAATAAGCCTTGTGCCGAGCTGCGTATGCTTGATGTTGTTGAGGTTTCAACAAATAAAGAACCTGAGATATTAAAGAAGTCAAATGCCATACCATAGACGATACAGGATAATACAATCATCCAAAGTCCGCCCGCAGGGTCACCAAATGAGAATAATCCAAAACGTAATACCCAGGCAAACATCGAAATCAGCATGACCTTTTTTATACCGAATCTTTTGAGGAAAAATGGAATAGCAAGAATAAAAAGTGTTTCGGATATCTGTGAAATCGACATAATGATGGTCGAATATTTCACAACGAAAGATTCTGCAAATTTAGGGTAGAATTTAAATTCATCCAAAAACACATCACCGTAGGCATTGGTCAATTGGAGTGCGGCACCTAGGAACATGGAAAAAATAAAGAACAAAGCCATTTTATAATTTCCAAAAAGTTTAAATGCTTCCAAGCCTAATAGTTGTGTCCAGGAAGCATCTTCCTGTTGTAACTTCTTCGGTGGACATTTAGGTAATGTAAAAGCATAGAGACTTAAAGCCAAAGCTGCGGTTCCGGCGATATAAAATTGATAAGCTGTAGCCTTGTTGCCTGTTAAATTGGTGATCCACATGGCAACGATAAAGCCTATCGTTCCGAAAACCCGGATAGGGGGGAATGCCTTAACCAAATCGTAGTTATTTTCATTCAATGCTGTGTACGCAATGGAATTGGATAGGGCCAAAGTCGGCATATAAAAACACATCGCCGCAAGCATCGCATAAAAAAAGGTGTTTGGATCATTTACCTGAGGTAAATAGAATAAAACACCCGCATAACATAAGTGAAGAATAAAATATAGTCTTTCGGCATTTATCCAACGATCGGCGATAATTCCCATCAGGGTAGGCATAAATAAAGAAGCGATCCCCATGGTTGCAAAAATAGCTCCAAATTGTGTGCCATCCCATTGTTTTGTGCCAAACCAATAGTTTGCTATTGTAATCAACCATGCTCCCCAGACAAAAAACTGAAAGAAGCTCATAATGGTCAATCTTAATTTAATAGACATAAATCGATGTTATTTAAAATTTTTGTTTCGCTTTAATGAAAGGAGTTATTTTCTTTTGGAAATTTCATCCCTAATCAATGCAGCCTGCTCGTAGTTTTCTTCGGTCAATGCCTGATTAAGTGCTTGCTCCAGTTGCTCATCTGTCAACGAGGAGAAAGGATTTTGTGGGGATTTTGAAGGCGTTTTTTCTTCGACCTCAACAACACTTGGATCCTGAACTTTATTGGATTTGTCTAGGTTTTCCAAAAATGCAAACTCATGTCCCTCAATGATAATTCCAGCAGAGGACATAATAAATTCGTAGGCATAGATCGGAGCTTCAAACCGTACAGCCAGTGCAACGGCATCGGATGTGCGGGCATCAATCTCGACAATCTTGTTGCCGTCGGAACAGATAATTTTAGCATAAAATATCCCTTCAATCAAATTATAGATCAGTACTTCAATGAGTTTAATACCAAAAGAATCTGCAAAAGATTGAAATAGGTCGTGTGTCAGCGGACGACTAGGAATCATTTTCTCTATCCGAATAGCAATAGCTTGAGCCTCGTGGCTGCCGATAATGATGGGCAATCTTCTGTTGCCCTCCACTTCTCCCAATACAAGAGCATAAGCCCCAGATTGCGTTTGACTATAGGATAAACCAACGATATCTAATCTGATTTTCTTCATTTTAATTCCAAAGCGGTCTACAAACTTAGATAAATTTGCTTTTATATGCAATTATAACAAATAAAAACTCCCCATTCATTTTGGATAAATGGGGAGAATATATCGGAAGAAAGCTTTAAATACCTTTGTAAGCCTTCAATGCCTGCGTTAATTTCGGAACGACGTCGAAAGCATCGCCTACAATTCCATAATCGGCCACTTTGAAAAAGGGCGCTTCTGGATCTTTATTGATGACAACGATTGTTTTAGAAGAGCTTACTCCGGCCAAATGCTGTATTGCTCCGGAGATACCGATAGCAATGTAGAGATTGGGGCTAACAACAATGCCTGTCTGGCCTACGTGCTCCGAATGCGGGCGCCAGCCGGCATCAGATACGGGTTTTGAACATGCTGTAGCTGCACCAAGGACGTCTGCAAGTTCTTCCACCATACCCCAGTTTTCAGGTCCTTTTAAACCACGGCCTGCGGAGACGACGATTTCAGCTTCAGGTAAGGAAACTTTGTCTGTTGCTCGGACAATCTCTTTGACCATCGTTGTGAAATCTGTTTGGTCAATATTCGGAGCAAAAGTTTCGACAGTTGCGTTACCACCGGTCTCTTTTGTTTCATATGCATTCGGGCTTAGTGCGATGACCTTTATATCCGAGGATAGTTCGAGCGTAGCGAACGCTTTGTTGGAGAACGCTGTTTTTTTGACAGTCAGTTTGTCGCCATTGATTTTCGGTAATTCGAGTGCACCATCGGCCAGACCAGCCTCTAATTTGGCTGCAATACGTGGAGCGAGTCCTTTGCCCGAGAATGAGTTGGATAGCACAAGTATTTTTGAACCAGTACTTTTTACGGCCTCAGCAATGATGCTTGCATACGCTTGGTTTACAAAAGAAGTGAGTCGCTCATTGTCGACATTTAATACTTTGGAAGCACCGTACTTGCCCAAGCCAGCAAGTTCGTCTCCAGCGACATTTCCAACTGAAATCGCAACAAGATCAGTCTGTATGTTATCGGCGATGGATTTTGCATAAGAAACAACTTCAAAAGCAGATTTTTTGAATTTTCCATCGGTATTTTCTACATATACGAGTATAGACATGGTGTTTTAGCGTTTAAAGATTAAATAACTTTAGCTTCGTCGTGAAGAAGAGAAACTAATTTTTCTACCTCGGCAGCGTCAACAAGTTTGACCGTACCGCGCGGAGCTGGTGTCTCATAACTGACAATGTGTTCAAGAACGTCTATAGCGGAAGGTTCGAGCACATCTAATGGTTTCGTCCGCGCACTCATAATACCACGCATATTAGGTATTTTTGGCTCGGCAACACCTTCTGCTGTACCAATGACGATTGGCAGCTTTGCTGTCAATACTTCTTTTCCACCTTCAATCTCGCGCTCAACTGTGACTGCGTCGCCCGCAATATCAACTTTTTTGGCAATGGAAACAGAAGGAATATGCAGCAGCTCTCCTACGATTGCCCCCACTTGAGCACCGTTATAGTCGATGGATTCACGGCCAGTTAAAATTAAGTCAAATGCATTGTCTTTGGCATACTTTGCTATCTGATTAGCAACAAACCAAGCATCGCGTGGAGCGGCGTTAATCCGTACAGCATTGTCTGCGCCAATTGCCAATGCTTTTCGAATGGTTGCATCTGTAGATGCATCGCCCACATTGATGACAGTTACGGTTCCTTTTCCACCTTCAGCCAACTCAACTGCTTTGGATAAAGCAATTTCATCATAAGGGTTTATAATGAATTGTACACCAGCTGTATTAAATGCAGTGTTGTCATTTGTAAAAGTGATTTTGGATGTAGTGTCAGGGACATTACTTATACAAACTAATATTTTCATATACGATTGGTTTTACTCAAACTTACCATATTTTCTTTCAATTAAAAAGCGCTAAGGCGTTTTAAATTCTGTTAAAGAGTCGTCTTGTGATTTTGATGAATTTTTAATTTTACTAGTTATTTTCGTGTATTTTTTTTGATGTGATGTGATATTAAGGTGTTTTGTTGTACTTTTTGTAATTTTTTATTTTAAATAGCCGGTTTTTGACAATAGATTTATTGCGTCAGCAAATTGTCATTTTATATGCTAGCATAGTAATTTCAGAGAGCATAGTCGCTCATTCGAGGTTCCTGTTTATAAAAAGCTTTCGTGTGATATGGAGAGATGCGGAATTGTTTGAGGAGGATACACAATTAAATTGCATATAAAATGCAATTTGTCTAAGTTTGAAATAAAAAAGATATGTCGACACGATTGGATCAACTGAATGAATTTTTGAAAGAGAGCCCCGAAGATCCTTTTTTAAAATATGCAATTGCAGCTGAATATCTCAAGCAGGAAGATGAACAAGAGGCTATGTTGAGATTCGAGAATTTAGTACATACGAATCCAGATTATGTTGGAACTTATTATCATTTGGGTAAATTGTACGAAAAATTAAATAAACAGGAGTCCGCGATTGCTGCCTATAGATCCGGAATTGAGATCGCCCGCAAGACGCGTAATTTCCATGCTTTGGGCGAGTTACAAGGTGCATTGTCATTCTTGACAGATGACGATGAAGATGATTTTTAATCTTTTCTAAATTTTTGGTATTTAATTTGTTATGAATTTATTGGTGTAACTGTTAGATGCTGATTTTTTTGAATTTGGAATGAGATGAAAAGGTTTATTTGGATTGTGGGTTTGTTGTTGACAATTGGAATGGTGGGATGTGATAATCCCAAACAAAGTGTTGCGGTCTATAAAGATAATTTACAGGACCTAAAAGGTAGGGATAAGGCGGAAGTAGTGATTGGTGAATACAAAGGTGTAATGCCTTGTGCGGATTGTGATGGTATAGAAACACTTATTTCATTGCATGCTGACAACACTTACCAATATTCATCTAAATACCTTAATAAAAGTGATGATGTGTTTATGCGTGAAGGAAAATGGAAATTGGATGGTAATATCATTACACTGGACGGCGTTGACTATAAGTTCAAATTAGGAAATCGGATACTCAGTCAGTTGGATCTTTCCGGAAATGACATTACGGGAGATATTTCCAGATATTATGTCTTGACAAAAAATTGAATCTAGCATAAAAGATGTATGAAAAATAAAAAAGCCGAATCTATTTTCGGCTTTTTTATTTTTTGAAATTATTCACTTTCCCCAATATTGCAATCCTTAGTTGGGATTATACTGAAAGTTTTCTTCCCTTCTTCTCTTTAATTTTTAACCACATCAAGTTAGAATCAAATAGGCTCTTTTAACAGTGCTTGTTCAGTGATTGTTCAGTGCTCGTTCAGTGCTTGCTCAGTATGAACTGAATAAGCACTGACTGATCACTGTCTAAAAACTGATTGAAAATTGTTATTAGGTATGAGTTGGTATAATGATGTATAAGTTCGGGTAATTATGGTAGTTGTCGAAAATGGGTTGTACGTGTCCAGAACGGTTTAGCGAATACAAATATGCCGTGTAACTTGCTGTTGGATGAGGAGGTCCTTTTACTCCAGCTTGCTGCTGTGATAGCACGCTGGAGCAAGATTAAACTTATCTAACTCAATGTAGCGCTAATTAAGAATTCTTGCTTGAATTTTTAATTAGCGCTACATTGAGCGATCTTATTCGTTGTCTGTTGTCAACTATAAAATATTAGTTGTTTTTAGTACAAAGTTCTTTTAACGTTCCTACGACGAAGTCAACTTCTTCTTTGGTGTTATGCTTGCAGAATGAAAAACGAACTGAAGGTCGTTCCGAGCTGGATTTTATTGCGCCCAATACATGCGAGCCTATATCTGTTCCTGAACTGCAGGCACTGCCACCAGAGCAGGATATACCCGCAATATCCAGGTTGAATAAAAGCATGTCGGCAAGGTCACTACATGGGAAAGAAACATTTAGTACGGTATACAGAGATTTATCAGGTTCAATAACACCATTAAAATCAATCTCAGGGATTGCTTTTTGCAACTCGTCGATCATATAAGATTTGAGTCCTTGAATATAAGCGTGGTGTTCTTCCATATGCTCATAGGCAAGTTCTAAAGCTTTGGCAAGACCCGCTATTCCATAGACATTTTCTGTTCCACCACGCATGTTGCGCTCTTGTGCTCCACCATAGATTAAGGGTTTAATTTTGTTATTCGCATTGATGTAAAGAAAACCAACTCCTTTTGGGCCGTGGAATTTATGGGCAGCTCCTGTTATAAAATCTATTTTGAGGCTACCAAGATCATGTGGATAATGCCCCATGGTCTGTACCGTGTCCGAATGGAATATCGCATTATACTTTTGGCATAACTCGGAGATACGTTGAATATCGTTAAGATTTCCGATCTCATTATTGGCATGCATAATGGAAACAAACGTACGCGGATTGGTACTTAAAAGTTCTTCCAGCTGGTTGAGATTTAAATTACCTTTTTCGTCAACTTCCAATAAGTCGAGGTGCACTTTTCCGGCTTTTTCAAGCTCCTCTAACGTATGTAATACAGCATGGTGCTCTATCGGCGAGGTGATGGCATGGGTTATTCCAAAGTCGGCGATTGACCTAACGATGGCCATATTGTCGGCCTCGGTTCCACCCGATGTGAAGAATATCTCTGATGGAGATACATGAAGTAGATTGGCTATCGTTTTACGTGCTTTTTCTACAATTGTTTTTACTTGTCGTCCGTGACTATGGATAGAAGATGGATTTCCAAAGTTATTGTTCATCACATCCACCATTACTTTTATTACTTCAGGATCTAAGGCTGTAGTCGCTGCATTATCAAAATATACTTGCATGCTGCAAAATTACAAATCTCCAAAGTAAATTAAAGGTATTAAATGACTTATTTTTATCATTTTATTTTCCTAATTATAGCTGATAGGTGTTGGCTTGCCGGGGGCTCATCAGAATTAGGTTCTTTTTGCCGAGGAAGGTATAGGATTAGTGCTTTCCCATTCTGATATAGAAAAAATAGCGCCAAGTTACTATTTCAGTTTGGCGCTACTTTTCAATTTAGATAAGTTCTTTTTTTCGTCGGACCACGATGAGTATCACAAGTCCGCCCATTGCGAGCACCAAACCCAAATAGGCAGCAATATCACCTGCTTGCGTGTAGAAAGTAATTTCTTCATTTAAATTAATTTCCTGATTTAGGGCCGCAGGCTGCCACCATTTAGTCTGTTGTACAATATCGCCACGTTGATTGATAAAGCCTGAAATCCCTGTATTTGCGGATCGAGCAACCCAGCGCCTGTTTTCAATCGCACGCAGTTTAGCATACTGTAAATGCTGGTCTTTGCCCGAAGTATTGCCCCACCAGCCATCGTTGGTGATGATCGCAATAAACTGAGCGCCTTTTTTGACATATTGGGAAACATAATTGCCCCAAATGGATTCATAACAGATTACGGGTGCGGCACCAATACCGCTTTGGGCATAGAATACCGAAGGTTCAGCCTGTTTTCCGTAGCCACCTGTCGTACCGCCGAATGCTTTAAATAAAGGTTTCAGGAAGTTCATCGCTGCGCCAAAAGGCATTTGCTCTACGCCCGGCACGAGTTTAGACTTATGGTAAAACTGAAGTTTGGAGGAAAAATCGATCAATGTCGCAGCATTGAAATTATCCTGGTATACATTAGGAGCTATTTCACGCGCAGTAGGTGTTTTTGCATAGTTGTACAACTGATAGCTTTCAATACCTGAAAGTACATTTCCATTTTTATATTGATCTAAAAATTTTAAAATGCGCTGGTAAGAATAGGTTTCCCTAAAGTTTTCCTCGTCAAAATCGCCGTTCTGTGAAAGTGCAGTTTCTGGCCAGATAAAAAACTCCGTATTGGGTTTGGCGACTGAATTTGATAAGGCGAATAAGGTGTTTAATTGTTCCTCGGGACTTAAATTGAATTTAATATAAGGGTCAATGTTCGGTTGAACAACAACAATCTGCGCAGGATTCTGATGTTCTTCGTAGTTGAAGTAACGTATCAGCGAGTAGGCGCAGGGAACCAACAATATAGTCGCCAAAGAGGCAAGAGGAATAATCTTACGTTTGATCGGATAAAGTCCTTTTCCATTGAGGTAAAGTGTAAATACCAAGATATTGACCAGCCAGATCCATATTGTTCCGCCATAGACACCTGTGATGTCGTACCATTGGATCAATTGGTGGAAACTTGCGAAACCATTACCTAAAGTCATCCAAGGGAAGGCTAAATCCCAGGATTCGTGTAGAAATTCATAGCTTATCCAGAATCCCATTAATCCGAAAAGGGATAACAGGATGTTCGTTTTGCCTCGTAATTGCCCATATAACCTGAAAGCCAGGGCCATTAAAGCGGCGCCAAGACAAAAAGGTATCAGACTGATGACAACAGCTGCAAAAGGCGGCATAACGGCCGAAATGGAGTTGTAAACCCAGTAAATGGAAGCCGTGTTCCAAACAACAGCCGTGAGTCCCGCTGTAAGAAATACTTTGCGGCCTTTTCTTTGGAGTGTTTCACTGCGGATAATGTTTTCTACAGCAATCAGCAAAGGCACAAAACCAATAAATAACAAGGGACTGGAATAGGGGATTGGAGGCCAGCCCAACCACAATAAAAAGGCACTTAAAAGTGCCAGTAAATAGTTATTTTTCACGCTATATTTTCTCCCATTTATGATTATAAACTGGATAAAACTTCTCTCTTTTTACTTTCGTATTCCTCTTGGGTAATCAATTGTTTGTCGAAGAGTGTTTTTAATTTTTTGAGCTTTAAGGTAATTTCATCATCTTCCTCTTCTTTAACGGGTGGAGCGGGCGGGATGTTTGATACCGTTGGCGCTGGCGGAGTTACTGGTGCCGATACAACAGGTTGAGGTGCCGCGGGAGCCGTAACTGCTGGCTGAACCGGTGTATTATTTTCTGGTCGTTCGATAATCACTTCCTTCGCAACTGTTGGAGCAATGACTATTTTTTCTTTTTCGGCAGCCAATTCGGCTTTTTTATAGTTTTCAAGGGCGGCTTTAATATATTGATACAATTTCCTAGCCTGAACTTTAGGGATATAGTCTATGCTTAAATTTTCGCCAGTAAATGGTATAACCGTAACTTTTGAACCGAATATTTCTTCCTTGAAGGCAATATCCTTGATATCTTGCCAACCGAAGATTTCAAAATCAGTAGCCAGACCCAGTTTAGTAAATTCGCACATAAATATGCGTTTGTTACTGATGGTGATACTATCTGGTAAAATAGTAACTGCAGGTTTCTTTTGAACTGCAATATAATCTATTTTTTCCCCTGGAGTAAGCATATCTTGGACTTTAGTAACCAATTTTTCAATGATTTTTATGTCCTGCCCGTCCTGTGCAAATTGTTCCATGTTCATGTCAAATACTTTTTAATACCTAAAGATTGTCAAAATTTATTCCAATCCCGCTACACAAAATACAAATTCTCCTTTAATCGGATTGTTTTCAAAGTGTAATTTTAAATCAGTTAATGTTCCGCGAACATTTTCTTCATAGAGTTTGCTCAGTTCACGTGATATCGAAGCTTGTCTTTCTGCGCCAAAAACGGTGATAAATTCTTCGATGGTTTTGAGAATACGATGTGGCGACTCGTAGAAGATCATCGTTCTTTTTTCCTCTGCCAAAGCTTTTAAGCGCGTTTGCCTTCCTTTTTTGACGGGTAGAAAACCTTCAAAGCAAAAACGGTCGTTGGGAAGACCCGAATTGACAAGCGCTGGCACGAAAGCTGTTGCGCCTGGTAAGCACTGCACTTCAAGCCCTTCTTTGATGGCCTCACGTACCAGCAAAAATCCTGGATCTGAGATCGCCGGTGTCCCTGCGTCTGAAATCAATGCAATGTTTTGCCCTTCTTTCAAGAATTTAATGATTTCAGATACCGCTTTATGTTCATTGTGCTGATGATGCGCAAATACTTTTTTGTCGATTCCAAAATGCTTCAAAAGCGGAGCGCTGGTCCTTGTATCCTCTGCTAAGATGAGGTCCACTTCTTTCAGGACATTGATCGCACGGAACGTCATGTCCTCCAGATTGCCAATAGGTGTCGGAACTAAATATAACATGGTCAAAGTTAAGTTTTTTTTACTATATAATATGCGCTAAAACATTCTGTGCTTTTTGGAGTTTTATTTTAAAGATAATGGTAAACTCCATCACTTTATTTTAAATAAATTATGCAATACATCGAAAAAATACAGGCACATCTGGGTGCAGAAGCGAGTTATTTGTTAGAATTTGATCAACCCGCAGTTTCCAAAACAATGCTTCATCTTCCACAAGCGGCATTTATTGACCAAGTATATAGTTCGAGTGATCGTAGTCCGCAAGTCTTGCGTAGTTTGGGGCAACTTTTTGGAACGGGACGGTTAGCCAATACCGGGTATCTTTCGATATTGCCTGTAGATCAGGGAATCGAACACAGTGCAGGAGCTTCTTTTGCGCCAAATCCACAGTATTTTGATCCGGAAAATATTGTCAAGCTAGCTTTGGAAGGAAACTGCAATGCCGTGGCGTCTACCTTTGGGGTTTTAGGAGCAGTTGCCCGAAAGTATGCACACAAGATTCCATTTTTGGTTAAAATCAATCATAATGAACTATTGACCTATCCCAATCGAGCCGATCAAATCTTGTACGGAACAATTCGCGAAGCCTGGAATATGGGAGCAGTTGCGGTAGGGGCGACCATATATTTTGGATCTGAGGAATCAGACCGTCAGATTATAGAAGTGGCAAAAGCATTTGAAGAAGCACATTCTTTGGGGATGGCGACGGTATTATGGTGTTATCTGCGCAACTCGGCGTTTAAAGTAGGTGATAAAGATTATCATTTAGCAGCGGATCTTACCGGACAGGCCAATCATTTGGGTGTAACGATCAAAGCGGATATTATTAAGCAAAAACTACCCGAATTGAACGGTGGCTTTAAAGCACTGAATATGGGTAAAAGTAGTTATGGAAAGCTGGATGAACGCATGTATACGCAGCTTTCTTCCGATCACCCTATTGATTTATGCCGCTACCAGGTGCTTAATTGCTTTGCCGGTCGGGCTGGCTTGATCAATTCTGGTGGAGCTTCGGGACAGAATGATATACAGGAAGCTGTAAAAACTGCGGTTATCAACAAGCGTGCAGGTGGCACGGGGTTGATATCTGGCCGTAAGGCTTTCCAAAAGCCAATGAATGAAGGCGTCGCATTATTACATGCTATTCAGGATGTCTATTTATGCGATGAAGTAAGCATTGCTTAGCAAATGCGCATCACATGAGTTCATCGAGTTGAATCTCAGTACAGGGCTTTGCGTGTAGATCGAATTATAGAGCGTATCGATTAGGCGTCTAATGGATACGCTCTTTCTATGGATTATGGGGTGTAAATACCGATTCCATGGGAGATTGGTCTCCCATGGGCTGATGGATGTTAGCCGGTGCGGTGTAATGAAAATAGAGAGCCTTAAAGTAGTCAAAAAGCCTTTTGGATGGTGGTTTAGGAATAAAATTGCTTGTAAATAAAGGCAAATTTATCTAAGTTTGTTCACTATTTTAAATAACACATTTATATTATGTTGCAATTAAATTATATCCGTGAGAACAGGGATACGGTAATCGAAAGATTGGCTGTCAAGCATTTCAAGGAAATTGGATTGGTCGACGAAATCATCAGTTTAGATGAAGAGCGTCGTAAGATCCAATCGGAATCTGACGCACTTTCGGCAGAGGCTAATGCGGCAGCAAAACAGATTGGAGATCTGATGCGCCAAGGTAAAAAAGAAGAAGCTGAAACCGTTAAATCCAAATCCTCGGGATATAAGGAGCAAGTGAAGCAACTTTTGGATCAATTGGGTACAATTGAAGCAGCATTGAATGAGAAGATCGTACAATTGCCTAATTTACCGCATCAATCCGTTCCAGCAGGTGTAAGTGCTGAGGACAATGAAGTTGTTTTGAGCCACGGCGAAATCCCGGCTTTGTCGGAGGATGCATTGCCGCATTGGGAATTGTTGAACAAATATGATATTGTTGATTTAGAGCTTGGCGTAAAAGTTGCCGGTGCAGGTTTTCCTATCTATAAAGGTAAAGGCGCTAAATTGCAACGCGCATTGATCAATTTCTTTTTGGATCAGGCAGCAGAAGAAGGATATGAGGAAGTACAGGTGCCTATTTTGGTCAATGAAGATTCTGCATTTGCTACGGGGCAATTACCGGATAAAGAAGGACAGATGTACTATGTGGGTAATGACAATCTGTATTTGATCCCTACGGCTGAAGTTCCGGTCACCAACATTTATAGAGACGAGATTGTGAAAGAAGGACAGTTTCCGATCAAACATTGTGCTTATACACCATGTTTCCGTCGTGAAGCAGGTTCATACGGGGCACATGTACGTGGATTAAACCGGTTGCACCAATTTGATAAAGTGGAGACGGTGCAGATTGTACATCCTGAAAAGTCCTATGAAGTGTTGGAAGAAATGAGTTTATACGTACAGCGTCTGTTGCAGAAATTAGAGCTGCCTTATCGTGTATTGCGTTTATGTGGTGGAGATATGAGTTTTACTTCTGCATTGACTTATGACATGGAAGTGTATAGTTCTGCTCAGAAACGTTGGTTGGAAGTATCTTCCGTTTCCAATTTTGAAACTTATCAGGCGAATCGTTTGAAGGTCCGTTTTAAGAATGCTGATGGCAAGATGCAGCTGGCACATACCTTAAATGGTTCTGCACTAGCTTTACCACGTATTGTCGCAGCGATATTGGAGAATAATCAAACAGAAAAAGGAATTAAGATTCCTGCAGTTTTGGTGCCGTACACCAAATTTGAGTATATCGATTAAATATCAATAAATAAGTCGTCTTTAGACTTATTTAATCTCAATATGAAAGACGCTCAGCCTGAGAAGGTAGAGCGTCTTTTTTTGTTATAACTCGATTTTAAAATGTTTAGAATCATTATAAATTACATGCGATTTTAATACAGAAAAATAATAGAATAACATGTTAACGTTTTCTTATAACATTGTTAATGTTTTGTTAATTATGGTTCATTCCGTATAAAATTCTGTTTGAAAATTGTTTGAAGAGTTTTTATTCTAAAATGATTCTTTTGTAACAATTTGTAAAATTGTGAACTTATTATTGCGGTATTTCCTGCTTTTTGGAGATTATGTTAAAAAACTTGTAAAAGCAACTTTGGCTTTCTATATTTGACACCGCTAATAAAAATCGCACTAACTATTATTTACTGTAAATGCTGAAAAGAGCAAATTTTACAGCTGGATATTTATCTAAGGACTGACCCTGCATCTACCTGGGGCCCGCTTTTCCAAAAATATTTTCAACTGTTACTGAATAAACTGCAATAGCATGTTATGTTTTTTGCTGTTTATTGTCTAAGCAATTTATGTTTAGACGGTTATGATAACGGATATAATTTGTATCAATATATAGGATTAGAAAAAATAATAAAATTAACTAACTAAAACATGAAACAAACATTACTAAGTTTTCTTGTTGGCGGTATGATTCTGACTTCGGTTGCATTCGCTCAAGAAAAAAAGATTAGTGGTCGTGTTACATCTGCTGACGGTAAAGCAATACCAGGGGTGACAGTAGTTGTACAAGGAACTAATCAAGCTACACAGACTGATACTGATGGTAATTATTCATTGAATGTACCGGCAGGTAAGGTTGTCGTATTCCGTTCCGTTGGTTTTGACGATAAAACTATTATTGTTAACAACAATAGTACGGTATTCAATGTTTCTTTAGTAAATCATGACAATGCTTTGGAAGAGGTTGTTGTTACAGCAAATGCAATTAAGCGTGAGAAACGTTCTTTGGGATATTCTGCTCCGACAATTAAGAGCGATGAATTGACAGAAGGCCGTAATTCGAGTGCGATCAACTCCTTAGCTGGTAAAGTAGCGGGTGTTAATATTACCTCTACTTCAAATTCTCCAGGTAGTTCATCTCGTGTTGTATTGCGTGGTGGTTCTTCTATTGCTGGAAATAACCAAGCATTGATCGTTGTTGATGGTACACCGATTGATAACACAAGTAAAGTTGGTGGATCCAGCGATCTTGCGAGTGTAGATTTTGGTAACCGTGGTAACGATATCAATCCAGATGATATCGAGTCAGTAACTGTATTAAAAGGCCCAGCAGCAGCAGCATTATACGGTTCTAGAGCTTCTAATGGTGCTTTGATTATTACAACGAAAAGTGGTAAAAAAGGTGCGAAAAGTGCAATTACCTTCAGTTCCACCAATACATTGTCTTCTATTTTGAAGTTACCTGAATTTCAAAATGAATACGGACAAGGCTATGCTGCATTTGATGAAAAGACAGGAGCCTTTATTGATTATGTGAATGATCCGAGGGAAAATGGTTCGTGGGGTGCTCCTTTTACAGGCAATGTTCAAGAATGGGGACAGGCGATAGATGGCATTCGCCAGAAGAAAGCTTATTCTGCAGTGAAAGATAATGTACGCGATTTCTTTGATCTTGGAATTGCTTCTGACAATAACCTTAGTTTTTCAGGCGGCTCAGAAAAGTCTACATTTTACCTTGGATTGAATGCATTGAATTCAAATGGTGTTTATCCTGGAAAGAAAGATAACTACAATAAATATGGTGTCAGATTTAATGGAACAACTGAATTATCTGATAAATTCAGTGCAGGTGTTTCTGTAAATTATAGCCGTATTAACAGTAACAATGTCGGTGGTGGTCAAGGTGGCGGCTCCGTTTATAATAACCTATTGCAGACGCCGCGCGATATCGATGTTAAAGGATTGAAAGATCTTTCAAATCCGTACAATGCGTATGGATATACGGATGCAAACGGTGTGCTACATGACGACGTATACGGCTATTATGGTGCTTATACCATGAATCCATATTGGATATTAGACAATTATAATAATTACAATGATGTAAACCGTATTATGGGGAACTTCAATGTAAATTATAAGCCGACCGAATGGTTAACATTCCAAGAACGTGTAGGTTTAGACAATTATACCGATCGTAGAAGAGCGCAGTCTCCAAAATATAGCTACCTGCCTGCTGATAACTCTACAGGTAATTATGTAAAAGGAAACGTTCAGACGGATCCCGGGGGTTATAGAATCGATCAATTTAATGTAAATGAAATTGTACATGATTTCATGGCAACCGCTACTCATAAATTTAATGAGGACTGGGATGCTTCATTTATGATTGGTAATAATATTCGTCAACGCAAAACTTCGAATAATAGCACTGCTACCAATTCAAGTGGAGGGCTTGTAGTACCAGGTTGGTATAATTTAGCTAACTCGAATGGTCCATTGGATCTAATCGAAGATACTTGGAGCAATCGTCGTTTAGTCGGCGTTTATGGGGATTTGAACGTTTCCTATAAAAATATCGCCTACTTGCAAGCTACAGCACGTAACGATTGGTCATCCACTTTGCCAAAACAAAATAATTCTTTCTTTTACCCAAGCGTAAGTGGATCATTTGTTCTATCTGAATTGTTTAAACCTGAATTGAAGAGCAAGTTCAATTATGCCAAATTACGTGCAAACTGGGCGCAAGTTGGTTCAGATACAGATCCATATCAGTTGATTACAACGTTCTCTAGAAGTACGATTGCTGGCGGTTTTGGTTCAACAACTTTTCCATTTGGAAACGTATCCGCGTTGATGTCAAGTAATACGATCGGAAATGCGGGTTTGAAACCTGAAATCACAACATCATTCGAAGTAGGTGCTGAATTAGGTTTCTTAAATAATCGTCTTTACGCAGATTTCACTTATTACAAAAATAATTCGAAAAATCAGATCCTAAGTATTCCAATTCCAGTTTCAACAGGTTATGGATTTGCCCTGGTAAATGCTGGTAAAGTTCAAAATAATGGTGTTGAATTGACATTAAGAGGAACGCCAGTGAAAACAGAGAATTTGACATGGGAATTGTTCGGTACATTCACAAAAAATAACAGTAAAGTTATTGAATTAATGCCGGGTGTAGAGCAAGTTTCTGTCGGTGGTTTCTCAGGAATGAATATCGTGGCAGCGGTAGGTCGTCCATATGGTGAGTTTTATGGAGTTACAAATGCTACGGACGCTCAAGGTCGTACGATTGTAGATCAGGCATCAGGTATGCCATTAGCTACTGAAAAACCACAATATTTAGGTACCTATAATCCAGATTTCCAAGCATCCTTGGGAACTAACCTGACCTACAAAAATTGGTCAATGAGTGCTTTATTTGATACAAAACAAGGCGGTGTATTCTATTCAAGAACAAAAGATATCATGGCTTTCGTCGGAACATCTGCTGAAACCGGTGGTGAGCGCATTGCGCAGATCTTCCCAAATTCTGTCTACTTGGATGATAACGGAAACTCTATTGAAAATACATCGGTAACCTACGATAAGCAAAATTACTATGGTTCACTGGAGTCTGGAATGAATGTAGTGGACGCAACTTACATCAAGCTTCGTAACTTGACACTGAGCTATAAATTCACGAAAAATCAATTGAAAAACACGCCTTTTGGAGCTGCTTCTATTGGTTTGTTCGGAAATAACCTGTTTATCTGGACGCCAAGCGAAAATAAATATGCTGATCCGGAGGTGAATTCATCAGGTGCTGGTAATGCACAAGGTTTTGATTTTACCGCACAACCTTCACTGCGTAACTATGGCATTAATGTTAAAGTTTCATTTTAAAAGCGAATAAAGTATGAAAACTATAAAATTTAATAATACCAAGAAATTCCTAGTTGTGGCTTTAGTTGCGACAATGGGCTTGACTGGATGTAATAAATTCTTGGATATCAATGAGAATCCAAATAACCCGGAGTCAGCAACACCTAGTTTGTTATTGCCGACAGTAGAAGCCTCAATCAGTCAGGTGGTTGGAAATTCTTTTCAGGTATTTGGTAATATTTGGGGACAGTATTGGACACAAAACCCAACATCTTCTCAATATAGAGTTATCGATCAGTATAGAATCACCAATACTTCTATGGATAGAGTTTGGGGTAATATCTACAGGGGAACTTTAAACAACGCTGAATTGATTATCAATTCAAAAGTGGCGGATAACGAAAATTATAAAGGTATCGCTCATATTTTGAAAGCTTATGCATATCAGGTTGCAACCGATGCTTTCGGGGATATTCCGCTTTCTGAAGCATCAAAGGCTGATGGAAATTTGAGTCCAAAATATGAAGCTCAGGAAGTTGTATACGATTCAATTTTCAATTATATTGATAAAGGACTATCTCTACTAGCTGTGAAACAAGCTATTCCAGTAGCAAGTCAGGATATGATTTTCAATGGCGATCTTGAAAAATGGAAGGCTTTTGCTAATACCTTAAAATTAAGAGCTTATTTACGCCTTTCTAATGTGAACGCAACCAAAGCTGCTGCGGGTATTAAAGCACTTTATGCGAGCAATGCTATTTTCTTGAATCAAGATGCGACAATCACTTATACAACAACAGGGGGTAATGAAAATCCTTTCTACAATGAAATGGTTGGTTTAGGAAAAACTCAAAATGTTGTAGCGAGTGGAACCGTTGTGCAAGCATTTGTCAAAAATAATGATCCTCGCAGATTCGCTTTCTATGACAAAGTTGAATATACAGATCCAGAAACGAACGAACCAAAGATACAGGATACAATTGCTTACATTGCTCAAGGGACGTATTCAAGTAATTCAAAAAAATTAGTATCTACTCCTTCTCCAATGGTTGGAGGTAATGCCATGAGTCAAACATCTGCCGTTGCACCAGTAAAACTGTTTTCTGCGAGCGAAAGTTTGTTCTTACAGGCTGAGGCAGTTGTAAGAGGTTGGGGAACAGGAGATGCACAGAGCTTATATAGTGCTGGTATTACAGAGAGCTTTAAAGCAACAGGTAACGCCGCAGATGCTGCCAAATATATTGCTGATGCGCCAGATGCTAAATTCACTGGCGATGTGGAGGCTAAAGTAAAAGCTATTATCACACAAAAGTATTATGCAATGTGTGGTTTCCAAGGCTTCGAAGCTTGGACTGAATGGAGAAGAACGGGGTATCCAACCTTCTTTGTTAAATCTGCAGCTTCAACTTTAGGTGAAGACAGAATGCCTTTGCGCATGCCTTACGCACTTAGTGAAGCAACCACAAATAGCAATTATCCAGGTAACGTTGTAATCTATACACCTGTTTGGTGGGACGTTAAGTAGTCTCTTAGATTATTTGCTTATGGAAGCGGCAATTTCGAAAGAAATTGCCGCTTTTTTTCGCTATAAATAGCAGGGATATCCATACTTAATTTTATTGGAAAAATTTGGGGTTGAGCCCCGACATATTTTCTGGCTCATCAAAAAACACAAGGAAATCCCAATTATTTTACTGTGCTTTCTATAATATCCTGTTTGGAATCATCCATGTTTAGTTTAATAAAGGTGACTAGGTTTGTTTTATTCAAGAGAATATTTGAATAATAGATCTCGAAAGTGATAGTTTTCTGAAAATTATCATTTTGTTGTTAGGAAGGCCAAAAAAAGTAAATAATGTACATTACAACATCTCTACCGAATGGTTGAAAAAATAAGTAGCTCTTATTTTTTATGATTCTAGTTAAATAGCTAAAAGCTCCGATTAAAATATTCGGTACGGTTTATCAGTACACACTTTTGTGTAGAATTAACCAATAGGCATATAAAATGTATTTAAAATTAGTATGCTTGCAAACTTATATAAAAATGAAAAGATATTTGATGTTTATTGCACTGCTAGGGCTAGGCTTTAGCGCGTGTAAGAAAGAAGAAGCCGTAAAACCTAAAGAAGAGACTATTGTAATTGATGGCGAAGAATTCGGAAAAGACTTTGTTTACACCACTACCTCGAAAATACTGAATATACCAAAAGACAGTATTCACTACAATTCAAAGACTCACACCTTGAACATAGACTATCTCAATTTTTCCATGAATATGGACAAGTTTGCCACTGATTTAAGAACCGCTAAAGCTGGCAAATTATGGAAATAAGAAGATTTTTTATTGCAATTTTATTTATTTCCTTATGTAATTTAGGATTTGGACAACGAATTAGGTTAGAATCGGCTGGGCTTACAAACGTTTCTTTTAAAGGAAACGTCATATTTTTAAAATATAATGCTCCTACCGCTATGAGATTTTATTTCATGATGTCCAAACCAGCAATTGCCCCTTGGTCTGGCTTACCTGTGAAAGGAGAAGCTAAGTTATTCTACTATAAAGATAATCAGGAGGTTGTTTTGGTAACGGCTCCTTTCACTAATGCTGATTGGCCGTCTGGAGGAACATTTTCACAAATGATTCAGAAAGATTTTACAGTTCCAGCAAATACTGTGACAGTTAGTAATCCAGTTGTGGATGTGCAAGCTAGGTGGAGATATTATAAAGAAGGCTATCCTGACCCTGAGACTACAAATGGATGGACCGAGTGGTATTACGCTAGCACAAGGCCTTTTGCTCTTAATCCAGATGAAATTCCTGCTTCCAGTTTTAGCGGACCAAATTCCACATGTGGAGAAAGTGTTTACACAATTACAAATCCTTATAAAGTAACTCTTGAAAACGCAGCTGGTATTGCTACATTGACATCATTAGGGAATAATCAGTGGAAAGTCATTAGGATTGGAAATGCTGTAGGAACGGTCATCCTTAGATCAACTTATGAGGGAAAAGTATTCAATTATCCTATTGAAGTAAGTTCTGAAATGAAAGGTACAATAGATGGGCCAGTTGGAATCAAGCAAGGATGGAATGATAATTACTTCTATTTTAAACCAGAACCTGGTATGGATTATACAAACGTAAATTGGTCGGTAGATTCACCTCATCTAATTACCACCCAGGTAGATAAATATACTTTTAAAATTTCAGTTCCGACAAATTATCCTTTGATGGACAAAGGAAGAGGAGACGATGTCGAAATCTATATTAGATCGAATGGAGAGTGTGGTGTAATGGAAAAATCTCGTATATTAAGAATATTACCAGCAAGACCTATTAAAAACTAGAATATAAAAGCCTAGACTAAGACTCTAGGTTTTTTTTGTATTTTCCCTAAAACCTATCAGATCTCTTTCGTATGCTAAATTTGAAAATGATAAAGAGCAATGCATCTTAATAAACCCTAGTTTTCTAAAGAACTTCGGTTTAGAGATTTATTTTCTATGGTAACTTTAGATGTTCGATATTTTGAGGAGATATTTTTATTAACTACTTTTCTGGTAAACAAACCGCCCGTTCTCATCTTTCTTACTTGTCAGTTTAGGTGTTCCTTTTGTACCTTTGCATGCCTTTAATGCATTCGCAAGAAACAATGGACGTATTGTGCTACCAAGTTCCTTCTCATAGTCTTTGAGAATTTGTAGCGCATTTTTATTTTCGTTAAAGTATCCTGTGGAAATTTGATGAAATACCCAATCTTTAACAGATTGTTCCGATATTATACTTGGGGATTGAAGTAATACATCTTTTCGTTCAGCAGATAAGTCGCATAAAAGTTCTGTTCGACCATCTTTGAAGAATTTTTCAGCTTTATAAACAACTGGAGCCGATTCATTCCTTGCTACAGATATTTGAATTGTATAATCTATTTGAGTTATATCTGGAACTATTTGCTCAATGCTACAATCGAAAATCTCACGGAATATATTATTAAATGGCACGGAGTAAATTAAAGTATGGGTGGGATCTTCAGCGTCACGAACATAAAAGTCGCGTTGGCCCATGAGAAAAGATAGCTCGAATTGACTATAACCTCTTTTCTTCCTCAAAAGAAATACATTGAGCATTTTTTCGACCTCTATTCGTGGCATTGTAGTAATGTTAGTTATTTCAAATCTAAGATCAACTTGCATAAAATTGGCCATTTCTTTGACCACAAAGATACTAATCCTTTTTGTGTTTACTGACAAGGATGTATGTATTAAGGTCTCCTTTAAGCACTATTTTGAGTCTTTTACCGTTGCCCTTTACAGCGCGTTCTAATGGACGGGTAAAGTCTTTTGCTTCCCAATTTTGATTTTGGACTTCATTGGCTTTAATCACAATTTCATTTAGGGTCTTTGCTTTTCTGAAAAAAGTTTGGTCTTCCATTAACGCATTTAGGGTAGGCGCTGGACCCGCACCAGGTGGGATAGGAGGAACTTCTTTGAGAACTTTATCATTAGATAAAATTTCTGCGGGATAGAAGTCATATATCCTGTAATCTGTTTTGATGATAGAGCTATCTCCTGAATCCTTAAGTTCTTGTTGCCTCATTTTTGCAATTTGAGAAAAGTATATAGCAATTTCACTCAAAATCTCATCATTGTATTTTGAGTTATGTGCACGACTTTCAATATGTCCAATATATTTCTCTCCTTTCTTTAAAAAGTTTGAAAGCTCTTCTGCAACGATATTTAAATCTAATCTTATACGTCTTACCTGTATAATCAAATAAAGCTCTATAGGAAATAAAAACCAAATATTTGTAGCCATAAATAAAGGAAGTAATAAGATGTTCTTATGCTTTATGTCTTAAATAATTTGATTTTTAAATTCTATTTTATTATCTTTGTTTTAGAAAGATATTAGATCAGTCATCTATAGTTTAGGTGTTTAAATCAAGAGTCTTGCGCCTGTAATTTCTCACGCCACAACGCAAGGCAGTAGTTTAAATACCCACGTCTATACTTTTATGCTATATTTGCATGTAAGATAGATGTGGGCGCTACTGTAAATCCGTGTTGTGTAAGGCGTGAGAACTTTATTTCAGGTACGGTTTGTAGCCCCACATTTATCATTAGGAGACCTACCGACAAGACTCGTTACCAATAAACGAGTTATGAACAAAAAACAAAGATCAAAAAACATCATCACTGCCCCCGAGTAGCTCGGCTGGTTTGGCCAAATAAGATTTGGCTTCTCTCGCCATGGAACGCGTAACGCCAATATTATACACCTTTGTGATCCCTCAATCAAACGCGCTCTGGCTCCCAGAATGAATTAATTATTACTAATGTGAACTGAGTAACATCAGGCTCCCAATAAAAAGCTGATTTCGATCGGAAGGGGCATGCTATGTACTTTCGGTTATGATTTATCTACTGAAAAATGAACAGGATTTTAGCGCTACAATTTGCTTTTGATCGTATGATTTATGATGTCCATAGCCTCGATTATGACCCTATAAAGGAGATTGAGACATTCTGGAATCACTATGCGCTGGAGACTGTATCTGCTAATACTTCGGAACTATTAATTGCTTATGTTGATGGTGACGTGAAGAAAAATAGGCTTCTGAAAGATGAGGAAATACAAGAATTTGCAACTGCCTTGTATCGCGTATTGATTGCTTATTGTATCGCCAATCATCACCATATAGACCTGAGTACAGTACAGCTGTCTGCAGAAGCAAAAGAGCGCATCGGAAAAGAGCTAGAGTTGAGCAGAAAGGTCGCTGAGTTTTTCGGTCGGTTATCGAAGTAACCACTAACAATAAAATGATGAATACCCTAAAATTAATAGCTTTTTTAAAGACTTATATAGCCTATATCTTTCAAGTACCTGTCAAGCACTACTTAAGCACAGATATAGTACTATTTACACTTCTGTTGCGCAAGAAAATTAGACAAGGAAAAACGTACTTTAAAGGTACTTCGATCCTGCTAAAAAAGCGCTGTAAGATTAGCGCTCAGAACCTTCTAAAAAAAGCAGATTCTTCGGGTAGCCTTCGGTTTTTTTTCGAGGATCCTTCGACACTGCGTCGTACCAACGTCGCCTCTTTTTCGGGAATGCTTCGACTGTTGTTCGACTGCGCTTCGGGTAGGAGTCGAAGCGTACTCGAAGCACTGCCGAAGCCGAGCCGAAGAAGTGCCAAGCCTGTCTCGACCATGTCCCGAAGAAGTCTCGAAGCTGAGCCGAAGGTCAGCCGAAGAGGGGAAGAGGTATCACCTTCTTCGAACTTTTGCCTGACCAACTTCGCCCAGGCTTCTGCCTTTCATGCAGTCTGTCTTGAGTTTTCATCGGGATCTCATTGGGTTGCACCGATCAAAACCCGATGCCGACCCGATGAAAAGCCGATGAAATGTAAAAATTCTGCAGGAATTGCTCAAAAGATGGTCGACTATAGCTTGGCACAAGAAACACACAAGCTTGACTATAGCGCGACCCTAGGTTCACCCTTGCTAAGCCCTTGTTATACACAAGGACGACTAAACGATTGCACAAGACCCACACAACAAAAGCAAGCTTTTCAGCAGGTGGGAGATGCTAGATTGACTTATGGAGTAGAATCTGAACGATCTGTTTTAAGGTGTTTTAAGTCGGTCTGTAAGGCTTTTGTGTTTCAAGTGAAGGCTTTGCTTATCTCAATAGGGTTAGTTGTTCAGCGGGCTTTAAAATGCCTTTTATTAGTTGCAGATTATAAGCGTGCGTATCGCATGGTTTTGTCGTGCGTATGCTTAAGGATAGTTTTTCAATCATCTAATTTTTCTTTTAAGGTATTGAAGAGCATCAGAGCTCTTATGGTATTAGCTCTTATGGTTTCTATGTTTAGTTTATCAGCTCAGACGCCCCGCAAGAACAGCGGGGCTGATGGGCTGGATAAAATAAAAGGGCTCCAGGTTGGTGATAGGTTACCGGATAAATTTTGGTCTACTTCGTATCTCGGACTTAAAGATGGTAATACTGCTGAATTTAACTTTCATCAATCAAAAGGGAAATTTGTCCTACTTGATTTTTGGGCGACCTGGTGTACCGTCTGTGTTAAGGGATTCCCAAAAATTGATAGCCTGCATCGAACTTTGAAAGACAATGTGGCGATTGTCCTAGTTAATCAAAAAGGCAATAGGGATACCAAAGAAAGTATTGCGGCTTTCTTTGAACGCTATCATCGTCGTTTTCCCTACGCAATGGATATGCCTCAGATTTATCAAGACACTATATTAAATCAATATTTTCAACATCGAAGCATTCCCCATTATGTCCTTATTTCTCCAAAGGGCAGGGTCTTGTCTTTAGGTTCTATTCGCGAATTTAACGCGATGATAGAAATATTGGATCTCTCTTTTTATAAAAACAGCGAAAAAGCATTAAAAGAAAGGAGTGGAAAATGAAATATATGCTAAAAGTTTTTTGTTATATTCTTATCCTCCTTCATTTTGCCGGAGGCCAGACTCGCGAAAGATTATGGAAAGGTAAGATTCTGAATTCCAGTGGCACACCGCTCGCAAATGTAAATGTGGTTTCAAAAAGTAGCTCTGTGCGCTCGGACAATGCCGGGAAATTTACTGTAAAGGCCGGACTAAATGATTCGATACGCTTTTCCCTGATCGGATACCAGCCGGAAACTATAATAGCTCGCGGAAACGATGATAACCTCGTTGTTTTGCTAAAAGAGCTAACAAATCAATTGGCGGAAGTTGAGATAAGTACAGGCTATCAGAAACTGAAGGTCAACCAGATCAATGGCTCTGTAACTGTACTTAAAAAAGATCTGCTGGAAAAGCAGGTTGGAATGAATATCCTGGACCGCTTAGAGGGTGTAACAAATGGGCTTGTTTTTCAGAAAGGAAAAACCAATCTCAATCCGCAGAATAAACTGGGGATCACCGTACGTGGATATGGTACCATAAACGGTCCACTGGATCCCTTAATCGTATTGGATGAATTTGTCTATGAAGGGGATATCAATAATATCAATCCGAACGATATTGAATCCGTGACAGTCCTGAAAGATGCCGAGGCGACGTCGATCTATGGTGCCCGGGGCGGAAATGGGGTGATTGTCCTGACTACAAAAAGGTCAAAAATGGATGGAAAGACACGCCTTGATCTAAATTTCAACACAAGTATTAAGGAAAAGCCTGATCTTTCTCCATTAGCTATAGTGGGCAATAAGGATTATATTGACCTAGAGGAAATGTTGTTTGCTGCTGGCCAGTTTGATAGCCGACTGAACAGCTGGGATGGGCCACCTGTTTCGCCTATCGTTTATTGGTTGGATAAAAGGCGTAAAAATGAAATCTCGGATGATGTATATCAGTCTCATAAAGCGTTTTACCTAAAGTCTGATCTGAGGCAGCAGTATCGCAACTATTTTTATAAACCTGCACAGACGCAGCAATTAGGTGTAAATATCTCAGGAGGGGGCGCATCCAATAGCTGGACTCTTGCGCTGGGGCAGGACTGGCAGAAAGATAATTATAGCCGGCCCGCTGCACGTACAACCTTTAGGCTTGCCAATACGATGACCTTGAACAAATGGTTGAACGTCAATGTGTCAGCATCTTATTCCAATAAAAAAAATAGGAATAGCAATATTCCTTCTTATGCTACACTGGCAAGTGTGGGCAACCAGTATGTGGTACCCTATCTGTCTTTGTTTGATGAGAACGACAGCCCAGCAGCATTTTATGAAAACTATGGAAAAACAGTGCTGGATACAGTAGGAAAAGGACGGTTATTCGACTGGAATTACTATCCCGTCGAGGATTTTAAATACAATACAGAAACGAATACGATCCAGGAATATATCGCAAATATTGGTATCAGTATCAAGCTTTTTTCCGGTGGCATGTTTAAAGCCAATTACCAGCGTCAGCGTCAAGACGGACTGATCGATAACCATTATATGAAAGAAAGTTATTTTGTGCGCGATATGGTGAATACGTTCAGTCAGATCAATGAAACCACAGGAAAGGTAACTTACATCGTACCTTATGGGGATATTTTATGGAAAACAGGCAATAACCAAGAATCTTATGCTTTTAGAAGTCAATTTGATTTTAATAAAAAGGTAGGCCAGCATGCTTTCATTGCGATGGCCGGACTGGAGATGCGGCAAACAAAGGCATGGGGCAATAGCATGGTCTATTATGGTTATCGTGAAGATCCACTATCAATGGTTCCAGTAGATTTTACAACGAGTTATCTCAAGAAACCTTTCGGCAGTTCGGGTACAATAATGGGAACTCCAAATCTGTCTCCAACCAGACTGAATAGATTTGTAAGTGTTTACGGAAATTTTCATTATACCTGGAAAGATCGTTATATGCTCAGTGGAAATATAAGAAGAGATGGCTCGAATATTTATGGCGTAGCGACGAACGATAAATGGAAGCCGCTTTGGTCTTTAGGCGCGGGCTATGTACTGTCTAAAGAAACGTTTTTTGAGAAACTTCCTTTGAATTATCTAAAGTTTAAAGCAACATTGGGTTATAGTGGCAATGTTGATTTGAGCCGGTCGGCCTTACCGATTAGCGGTTCGGCGACAAATTCAACCATCAATAGTTCGTTGCCTTATGGAAGGATCGGAACAATCAACAACCCTTCTTTGCGCTGGGAAGAAGTGATGCAACTGAATACGGGACTGGAGTTCGCGCTAAAAGATTTCCCGCTTTCCGGTTCGATAGAATACTATATTAAAAATGGATCCGATCTCTATGGCGAGACCAATTATGATTATACGAGCTGGGGCGCTAGGGGAACGATCATCCAGAATGTAGCGGCAATGAAAGGAAAGGGATTGGATGTACAGCTAAATTATGACCTAAAATCAGGTGTATTGGGATGGCAGTCGTCATTGATCTATAATTACAATAATAACAAGACAACCGCTTATTACTACCCCAATGACCAAAGTCAGCTCTATCGTATGGTAAATGCTTCTGGCACTCAGATCAATCCGGTTATTGGCTATCCATTGTATGGTCTTGCGGCATTTATCTGGAAAGGACTTGACGATAACGGAAATCCGCAGGGAATATGGAATGGGGAAATATCGACGGACTATACTGCAATTAATGAAGGTTCAATAGGAAGTGCGGGGGAGGGTGGTTCAGCCTATTTTATTGGTTCAGCCATACCTGTTCATTATGGTGGCTGGTTGAATAAATTTTCCTATAAGAATCTGAGTCTGTCTTTCAATTTAAGTTATCGCATGGGCTATTACTTTCGGAGATCTTCGTTCACTTCCAGTGCTCTTATCAATTATGGAACGGTTCATCCCGATTATTATGATCGTTGGCAGCAAAAAGGAGACCATACGAACGTGCCATCTTTTGAATTTCCATTGACTATGCCCGGGCGGGATGCGTTTTATGGCGCTAGTGAAATCCTTATTGAAAAGGGCGACCATATCCGACTCCAGTTTATCAACCTGACTTATAATTTGCCCAAAATAAGCAGTGGAATCAATAATATACAATTATTTGCAAATGCGGCCAATCTAGGAATTATCTGGCGCGCAAACCGGCGCGGGCTTGATCCAGATAATCCCGAAGCGATTCCTTTGCAGAAAAATTATTCACTTGGCCTTCGTGCCAGCTTTTAACCATTTGCTGTATGAAATTGACGATATATTTTATTTTATGCTGTCTGGTTGCATGTACTTCCTGCAGCCATTACCTTGATCCAAAGAATAGCAATGCCTATCAGGTTCCGGCATCGATACGGGACCTGCAGGAGATACTGGATGATTTTGGCTATATGAATGAGCGAAGAACACCTTCATATGCTGAATCGGCAGCTGATGATTATTTTCTGCTGGACAACAATTATAAGGCTCTTTTACCGGAAATGAAGTTGCTGTATAAATGGGAAGCTTTCGATTATGCATATCCCAATGATTGGTCTTCGGCCTACCTGCCTATATATAATGCCAACTTTTGCCTGGAAATATTGGACAAAATTGAAAGGACCGATGTCAACAGCAGTGACTGGAAAAATGTCTATGGCTCGGCCCATTTTTACAGGGCTTACTATTTACTTCAGTTACTATGGACTTACGCTCCAGTGTTTGATCCGGAGGGAAAGAATGAGGAGAGAGGCATTGTCTTGCGTTTTAAATCTGACTTCAATGTGAAGAGTGAATTTTCTACGGTAGGTGAATGCTATCAGCAAGTATTGAAAGATGCTCAAACGGCCGCAGAAAATTTAGATGATGTCCCATTGCTGAAATCACGGCCTTCAAAAGCAGGAGCATATGCACTATTAGCCCGGGCTTACCTGTCCATGGGGCTTTACGAACAAGCAGGAAATGCCGCCGACGAATCGTTAAAGCTGTTCAATGAGCTAATGGATTATAATCAGCCTGAAGACGGAATAAAGGTTAGCGCTTCGGTGCCCTTTTCGAAGTTTACGAAGGAAACGATCTTTTATTCTGAGATGGGTCAAAAGTTTCAGAACTATATCCCAACGCGCGCTTTAATCGATTCTAATTTAATGAATAGTTATGAGAGCGCCGACCTGAGACGGATAGCTTTTTTTAGTGCTTCGGGCAAGTATTTTAAATTTAAAGGAACTTATTCCCATTCCATACAGTGGATGTTCTCGGGGTTAACAACGGCAGAGATGCTTCTGATACGCGCGGAAAGCAATGCACGGAAAGGTGCTTTGAAAGCGAGCATGCAAGATGTTAATCTCCTGCTAAAAAATCGGTGGGATCGTACGAAGGTATTTGTGCCAAAAGCAGCACAGGATAACAACGAAGCTTTGGGGATTGTATTGCTGGAGAGACGAAAAGAACTGTTGATGAGGGGAATTCGTTTATCAGATATTAAACGCTTGAACCTCGAAGGAACAGCCATTAAAATGGTTCGTATGATAGAAGGAGAGCGGGTGGAACTGAGTCCGAATTCATCAAAGCTAATTTTAAATACTCCTACAGACTTAGATGCTTTTCTAAGATAAGAACTGAATCTATCCAATTTATCACTGTGCTGAAAGCCCATAGCCGAAATTAGGGGCTATGGGCTTTTCGATTTATGGATCCAAAGGTTTGTTCAATGGATCATTGTACTGCGGTGTGGACGCCGAAGAAGGAGACACACCATAGTTATTGGTGCTGTGCTGAAATGTCTCGATCGTTACTTTGGAAGGATCGATATTATTTCCACTATTCATCGTGCTGGTAGATGGTACGGCAATTGAACAAGCGACATCCTGGTCTTCTGAATCTGAGCAGCTAGTAGAACTCCTCTGCCAATTTGCAGTATTTTTTACGTTTGTATCCGAATAGGGAACTGGGGAACCAGCTGGCGGAACGTACGTAAATATTAAGTCAGTATCTTTATTTTCGTTATTTAGTTTAATTACTTTAAAAGAACTGAATCCAATTATTGCAGCTCCGGCTAACATCACCGTTGCATGCTTTTTGATGAAAAATATTGCTTTCATACCGAGGCCTTTTTTATAAGAGCAAAAAAAGTTTACCTCCACAAAAAACTCAATTTTTTTATTGATGACTGATACCTTGCTTTAACGAGGCGCTTCAGTCTGTTTTATACCTCGGGATCGATTTTTACGGGCTGTCCATCACGTGTCATAATTTATTTCTATACCGGCCAAGCCGGGAATAGTGCAAATTTTCGCGGAAAGCGTTTTTGAGAAGTGTGACAAAGACGAAGTATGACAATACCTAAATGAATGGGCGGTGTAAAGGTAAAGCCAATTGATAGGTTCCTTTTCTCGTGCCTTTCCATGGGGCTGGTTGGGCCAGTCAAGTACCATCCCAATATGGATAACGTAAAAAGGACCATATTTACCACCAAATGCCATTCCCACGACAAACTTTCAAATACGGATGCGCAGCCACACGGTTTCTGCGGATATAGATTGAGTAGTCCCAATGCAATATAGACACTGAAAGAAGATAATAAAGCTATAGATAGCAGTAATCCTATTTTTTTATACCGACCGGCTAAAAGGATTCCGGTAGTGAACTCAAAAGTAGGAAGTGCAAAAGAAAGAGGTTTTGCCCAGTTGCTTGGTAACGGTTGCCGGAGAAGAGCAGCTTGGAATGCACTGGGTTCCATGAGCTTGTCTATAGCTACATAGATCCAAAAGACCATAAATCCGATTCGGATGCTTTCCATTGCGATATGTGCTGTTCTTGCGTTCATTTTTTTAGTTGTTACTGTCTTTTCTAATCTATAAAAGAAGCATAAGAGTACTGGGTTGAATTTTGAATTCAACTATTTGTAAATCAGTATATTGTATATTGTTTTTCTTGGTTTGTTATATAGCTTTTATTATCTTTGTTTTATTACTGATTTAAAATCTAATCTTCTAATTCTTCTATATACTACTAGCAATAAAGGCTAGTTCGTACCTGCTAATACGCTGTATTTTTTATAAGTATCTGATTTTTAAGTTTATAAATTTCATTGAAATGATGTTAGAGAGGATAGACGAATGGCAAAAGAAACAAATACGTACGATCGTTACTTTTTTCAATTATTAGACTCACAGCCCAATGTAGCGCTTGAGCAGATTTTTGCGCATTATGGCGGGAGTCTGGAAAAGTATATCCGTTGTTTTATCTATAATGATGACGATCTAGTCAAGGATGTATTAAATGAGACATTAATCGTAATCTGGGAAAAAAGGCAATTGGTCGCGAAGCTGGAAGCACCTGTATATTGGATGCAGCGCGTAGCGAAAAATAAAGCTCTTTATTACATTAGAGATGAGGCAAAATACAATAAGATTTCGCTCGATAACGGTCTGGATATGGCTAGTGGTCAATGCGCAGACGATAGATTTGCCTATAACGAACTTGAGATGCTGATCTTGGAGGCTTGTGAGGAATTACCTCCCCAGGATCGGGAGCTCGTCATTAAATCGAAGTTTGAGGGTAGGAGTAACAAGGAATTAATGGCGACCTATGGAATGGCAGAACAGACGGTGAAAAATAAATTGTCTAGGGCACTGAAGGTGATCCGAAAAAAGTTGAAAGATCTTATGGGCTTATTTGTTTAAAACAAGGTGAAATGATTTACAACAGAACATATGTAAAAGAACTGATTAGGAAGCGTATGGACGCGAGTATCAGTTTTAGAGAATCCGATCAATTAGAAGCAGCCGAGAAAATTTTTAGTGAAGAGGAATTTGATGAAATGATTGCTGAGGTGATCGAAGAAATGTCTACTAATCGGTCAAACGAACTGTCCATCGAGTGGCGGCCTGATTTTGAAAAGATCCGGGCTGCGGGAGATCGGTTAGCTAGGAAAAAGAAACGGCAATTATGGTGGGGATGTGCTGCAGCAGCAGTTTTATTTCTTTTGCTACCGGCTGTAATTGTCATCTTAAAACACAGGAATTATAGGGCTGAAATCGGTCTGGAATGTGCTAGTATGTCGTCTGGTGTGGAGCTACCATTGTCTGAATCTGCAGGTACAATAATGCTTGCTGATTCATCTATCATTCGATTGGATACGAATGCAACCGGAGTATTGCTTGATTTAAACGGTATTTCGCTCGCCAAGACCGCCGAGGGGGTATTGGAATTTGATAAATCATCCAGCGGGCGGGAGGTAAATACAAAAGATACGGCTATCGTGATCAGAACAGCTGCTCGTCAGCAATGTGTTATAGAATTCCCTTACGGTATGCGGGTCCGGCTAAATGCCCAATCAACTCTTCGTTATCCGTTGACGCAAGGAGATAGTACACATCTGTTTATCGAGGGCGAGGCGCTTATAGATATACCTAGCCAACTGTTTGGGAGCGTGATGGTAATACAAACTAGCAATGGAAAAATTTCGAGTGATTACGGAAGATTTGAATTAGCATCTTATGCCCAGTTTACGCGGGCAACGGTATCACATGGAGAGGTGCTTGTCTCTGATCGTAGATCATACAAAAGTAAAGAGCTTCAATGTTTGGATGAAGCTGTGGTTATAAAGTCCTATTTACCGAAGGGTGAAAAAGTACGACAGGATAGTCTATTTTATTTAACGAATGGGGATTTCGAACAAGCTTCACAATGGGCGAATGCCGTACGTGAATACAAAGATGTCCCACTGACAGAATTTGTCTGGCAGATGAGCCGCTGGCATGGATTTACGGTTAAAAACATGAAATGTATACCGAACAAGTTGATAAGTACGACTGTCTGCTATAGGACCAATCGGGAAAAGGTCTATGCCGTAATACGCGACGCTGGGGTGTTGATGTATGAGAAAAAAGGGATGATAAGTTTTTGCCCTGAAGATAATAGGGATAGTCGTACAGCGATGAAATAAGAAAGTCAATCTGCTATTTTATGAATATAGTTAAGTTCTCATGTAAATAGTTTTCGTTTTTAGTGTAACAATGTTACTTCAAAATAAATTATAAATAAAAATAAATAGCTGTTAATCAGTGTTTTATTTGTATTTGTGAATTAATTGTTATCACAAAGTTATGCTTGCATTGCAAAAGTTAAAAAAAGTTATAATTTTGTATTTAACATTTTTTAACAAGTGAAAACAATCCAAGTGAAAAGATGTTACTAACTATAACGCATATATAAATTATTGCAAAGTATTTTGCTAACCAAAGTATTTTATCAAAAATAAACATTTTAATAAACATAAACATATGAAACACAAATTACTCAGTTTATTCGTGGGTAGTATGATTCTGACTTCTGTTGCATTTGCGCAGGAAAGAAAGGTCAGTGGTCATGTTACTGGAGCGGATGGTAAGCCATTGGCAGGTGTAACTATCGTTGTTCAAGGGTCGAATGTTGCCACCCAAACAGACGCAAATGGTAATTATTCATTATCTGTACCGAATGGTAAAGTCATAGTATTTCGCTCAGTAGGCTTTGCGGATAAAACGTTAATCGTTAAAGAGGGGCAATCTGCTTTCAACGTAACGCTAGATAACGCTGACAATGCACTTGACGAGGTGGTTGTAACAGCCATGGGCATTACTCGTTCGGAAAAATCATTAGGTTATTCTGCAACAAAAATTGGTGGCGAACAGCTTGCGGCTGCTAGAAATACCAATGTATTGAGTTCTTTGGCAGGTAAAGTTGCTGGTGTAACGGTTAATTCTACTGGTCCTGCTCCTGGTTCTGCTTCTTCTATTACAATTCGTGGTTATGGGTCAATGACTGGTAGTAATGAACCGTTGTATGTAGTAGACGGAGTTCCTTTACAGTCAACAACATTCAATACACAAGGAAATACAATTCAAGGTGGCGGTATTGCTGCTATTGCTTCTGATGATATTGAGTCGATGACTGTTCTGAAAGGGGCCGCAGCCACCGCTTTATATGGTAGCCGTGCAGCGAACGGTGTTGTGGTAATAACAACCAAAACTGGTAAAGCAGGCAATGGAAGAAATTTTTCTATTGCATATAACGGCGGTATTCAATTGCGTCAGAATTCTGTGTTTCCTATCATGCAAAATGAATTCGGACAGGGCTGGAATGGGCAACAGACATATATTGAAAATGGATCTTGGGGGCCACATTTGGACGGAAGTCAACAAGTATTTGGCCCAATTTGGAATAACCAGCAGCTTTTCCATCCCTACTCGGCACAGAAGAATAATGTAAAAGATTTTTTTGATATCGGAAAGTCATTTAATAATAGTATCTCTTTTAATGGTGTCTCTGAGGACAGAAAGATGAATTATTATTTATCTTATTCGAATGTTAAGGATGACGGTATTATGCCGACAGACGCAGACTCTTATAAAAGGAATACAATTGCTTACCGTACCTCTTACCAGGCAACAGATTGGTTGAAAATCTCTTCTAATTTAAATTTTAATACGAGTAAAACTGACGTAGCTGGTAATTATCAAGGAACTTCTATTATCGATGGTTTATTGGAACTGCCTAGAGATATTTCTATAGTTGATAAAAAAGATTTAACCAATCCTTTTAATACACCTGAGGCGTATTTCACTCCTTACGGTATTACCAATCCCTATTGGGCACTCGCCAATAATTACAATCGTTTAAATTCCAAACAGTTTAACGGTAAATTACAATTAGATATTAGGCCAATAAAGGAAATTAATTTAACTTATCGTTTTGGGTTTGACCATATAGATTATGATCGTAAAGTTGGAACACCGGAAATTAATCTTGATGATAAACTGATCGATAATGATTATGGATATGCGCCCTCAAATATGAATAAGTCGGGTTCCGTTGCAGCTTCTTATGGACGTAATTATGAACTCAACCATGACTTTTTGGCCACCTACGATAAAAGCTTCGATAAACTTTCATTCACTGGTATGTTAGGAATGAATTTAAATGAAAGGTATGCAACTAGTATGAATGGAACTACTGAAAGTCTCGCATTGTATGAAGGTTTCTGGCAGTTGAGTAATGGTGCAACTAGATCTGCATTAGGTGAATCGCAATCAAAACGCAGGCTAGTTGGGCTTTTTGGAGATGTGACCTTGGGATATGATGAAACTGTGTTCTTGAACTTAACCGCTCGTAACGATTGGTCTTCTACATTGCCTGTAGATAAAAATCATTTTTTCTATCCTGGAGCGACTCTAAGCTGGATATTCACAAATAATCTACCTAAGAATAATATTTTAACATTTGGTAAGGCTCGTCTAGCTTATGGTAAAACAGGTAATGATGCCGGTGTTTACCAAACATCAGCAAAATATATCCAAGCTGCTGCCGCTGGTTATTATGCAGGAAGTATTGCCGCATTTCCTTTCAACAATAAAAATTCATTCCTGTTAAGTACTCAAAATGGAAGTAATACCTTAACTCCGGAAATGAACAAAGAATTCGAGGCTGGGGTTAATCTTAAGTTTCTTAACAATCGAATAGGATTGGACGCAGCTTATTATAATAGAACTCGTACTAATCAAATTTTCCCTCTATCAATAGACCCTGCAACAGGCTTTTCTACAATTGTAACAAATGTTGGTAATGTTCGTAATAGAGGTATTGAGTTATTGCTAAGTACAACACCAGTTAAAACTGAAAAATTCAGATGGGATTTGGATTTAAATTTTACGTTGAACAAAAACAAAGTGGTGTCCCTACCGGCTGAGTTAGGTGGTAAATTTCAGGTAAATAGTTTCTCTGCTGGAAATGATGCTGTATACATGTATGCTGAAGAAGGAAAACCGTTGGGTACATTTTATACTTACCTGGCACAACATGTACAAGATCAAAATAGTGAAAATTATGGCAAGTTGATAGTTGGCGCAGATGGTTTGCCTATTTTGACACCTGATGTTCAGAGTACAGGTAAGAATATTCAGCCGAAGTGGGTAGGGGGAGCGACTACCTCTTTGAGCGCATACGGTTTTACCTTAAGTGCTGCTTTAGATGTTCGTGAAGGAGGTTATATGTTCTCGCGCACTAAAAATCTAATGCAATTTACAGGTAATGGTATCGAAACTATGTATAATGACCGTAATCCATTTATTATTCCTAATTCAGTGGTTGACAATGGAAACGGAACATTTTCGGAAAATACTACTCCCGTAAAAATGTCTACTTCTGGATTACAGAATTATTGGGATAAAAAAGGTGGTGGCATTGGCGGAGAATATTATTTATTGGATCGATCATTTAGAAAGATTCGTAATTTATCCTTGACATACAACTTACCTAAAACTTGGGTAAACTCCGTGAAATTAAGTGATATTGCTGTTACTGCATTTGTCAATAATCCATTTGTATGGACCCCGAAAAGCAACAAGTTTATTGATCCGGAAGGGTCAACAGGAGGTATTGGATTGGATGGACAATTTGGTGAGTTGTATATTAATCCAGCCACACGTATTTATGGATTTAATGTAAGTCTTAAGTTTTAAAATTGAGCAAAATGAAAAAAATTATACTGCCTTTATTGGCAATAGCGATAGGAGTTACATCTTGTAAAAAATATTTGGATATTAACGTGGATCCGAATTCGCCTTCTACAGAGAACGTGACGAGTAATTTGATCCTTCCAGGCGTTGAGATGAACTTAGCAACAAGTTATGGGAATTTTTTCCGTATTTTGGGAGGTTACTATTCCGAACAGTACGCACATTTGTTTGGTACAAGTAACTATGTGGATTACTCTCAATTTGTTACTTCTCAAACGCGTTCAAGCGGTACATACACGCAGTTAAATACGCGAGTATTAAATAATTTGCAGACAATCCGAGAAAAATCAGTTGCAACGAGCAGTTGGGGAGATAATCTTGCGGCTACCACGCTGAGAGCTTTTACCCTTCAAGCATTGGTTGATGCTTATGGAGAAACACCTTACACAGAGGCATGGAACAAGGATATTTTAGCTCCCAAATATGATAATGGTGATGTTGTATATAATGGTATTCTAGCGGAATTAAATGATGCATTATCGAAAGTTTCAGATGACACACCTGTAATTGAATCATTCCTATTTGGGAAGTCAAACTCTGCAAAATGGATTAAATTTGCAAATGCATTAAAATTAAAAATTTTAATGCGGATGAGTAAGGCTCAAGATGTTAAAAGTCAATTGGCAACCTTAATCGCCGAAAATAATTTTCCGACTGATGACGTTGCTTGGGCCGGAATTTGGGCTGATGAAACAGGTAAAGCAAATCCATATTATCAAGAAGAGTTTGCTGCATATTTCGGTTCCACTCAGAAGAATGTTACTTTAAATTTAGCGTTGTCTGCAGTAATGGAAGAATCTAATGATGCAAGATTAGGAGCTTTTTTTGATAAAAATAAAGATGGGAAATTCTTAGGAGGTGTTTCTGGTACGAATTATTCTACTTCAAAATTGTATAAGGCTGAAAACTTTAATAGACCTGCAATGAGATATGATTCCCCAGTATATCTGATTACTAAATCAGAGGTGGAATTTTTCTTAGCTGAATATTATGCTAAAAATGGATCTGCCGCGAATGCAAAAACACATTACGAAAAAGGAATTACAGAATCTTTTTTATCTGCTGGATTATCGGGATCCGATGCACAAAATGTGATTACTGGAATCTACGCTTATAATAATGCTAACTATGAGAAGTTAATTGGTATTCAAAAATGGGTGGCTTTATCGGGAACGAATAATTTTGAAGCATGGTGTGAATTGAGACGTCTTAAATATCCGACATTTGGTACAGTCAATGGAACTGCTATTTACAATGTAGCAAATGATGTTTTCAAACCGGAACTTCTTGTACCAGGCACATTGTATACACCAATAGATGTATTTAACACTTTGGGTAATAATCAGCTTTTGCAAAGAATCCGTTATGCGCAAAGTTCTACAAATGCCAATAGTAATGCCCCTGCGGTTAAACCAGATAAAGAACCTGTGTTTTGGGCGAAATAAAATTGGGTGATAAATTTTAAATATAAAATAATGAAAAGATTTATATATAATATTATTCCTTTTATGCTTGTCTTGTTTTTATTTCAAGCATGCAAAAAGGATGAAACAACGGATGGGATGACCCATATCACAACTTATCCTGTTCTGACAATGACTGGCGATGTTTATCAATCTGTTGTTGTTGGTGGCAAGTATGTGGAAGCTGGAGTCACAGCTAAGGAGGGAGATAAGCCACTTGAAGTTAAAGTTACAGGCTCTGTTAACACATCCAAAGAAGGGATTTATGAATTAGTCTATAGTGCAGTGAATTCAGATGGTTTTCCTGGTTCCGTTAGTCGCTTTGTAGCGGTTTTATCTACTGCTCCAAAAGGAGATCTGTCTGGCAGTTATTCTTACCAGGCGAATGCTGCTTATTCTGCTACAATGACTAAATTAGCGGCTGGGTTTTATAGGTTTTCTAACGTTTGGGGAGCTTCAACTATTCCAGTTTTTGTATTGTCAAGCGATGGAATCAATGCTGTTGTACCAGAATGGTCGTTAAGCGCGTTCGGACCTGCAGTTGGTACTGGCGTTTTAAATGGTAATATTCTAACTTTCAAAATTACATTATTAGGTCAATCAACTCCTCCGAACACTTCAAGGATTTGGGTAAAAAAATAAAATTGAGATATTATGAAACTAACAAATAGAGTTTTAATATTTTTTCTTGCATTGACAGCTAGTGTTTCTTCTTGCAAGAAGGATGAAGTAGAAGGGACCGCGACACGAGAAACCGCAGGAGAATGGTATGTTACTGCTGATGCCGTTAAAGCAGATGGTTCACTTGTTGAAAAGGATGTCTTTGGTTTGGGCCATTTTAAAATAGGCACATATAATACAGTAGAAAATACTCCAGATAAGATGTGGATAGATGATTATGGTAATTTTTGGGTATTCAAAGGTCGAGTTGGTTTAAACTTGTCAGATAAGTCTTTTTCAGGAAAGACCATCAAAAACGAATCTGCTGATGGAGATGATATTACATTTGATATTACAAATGGTAAAGTTTTAAAAGGTGCAGCAAAATATCCCAATGGATCAGTTGCAGATAGTATTGTATTTGAAGTGAAGTTTAGCGATGATAGCCCGAATGGGTTTGATCACTATAGAGTCTCTGGAGTAAGATACTCTGGTTTGGTTGACAACGACTAATTCATCAACTAGACCCAGGTAGATAAATACTTTTTTGCAGTTAAAAGCGAATAAATTAGACAGTAGTAGCAATGTTGTTACTACTGTTTTTGTTTTATAAGTTTGTTTTAAGTTATGTTTTTTTGACAGTTTGTTAGGTTTTCGCGTTAATTATGCCACAGGATAAACTACAATATGCTGAAATATAGGAAATGCAATTTATAATATAAATGAACATGCTGAATTAATATAGTTGGGATTTACTCCTTAACTCTCGGTTTCGAACCCAATATAGATTATATGTTAAAATATTAATACTGAATTTAATAAACTATTGAATTCAATATGTTCTAAAGCAATTTTTTGTTTTATACTGAAGTACATATCCATTATTATCATAGATAGCAAACTCACGCATCTCCCATTCGAAAGTTTCTATTTCATAACATATTTTGACATTATCTTTCAAACTTTCCCATAAATTATCAACCGCATCTATGTTGAAGTAAAGAGACCCAGTAAATTGTGCTGTTTCGAAAGCAATGCTTTCAACAGGATGCGAAAACATGATTTCAATGGTTCCACTTCGCAGTAAAGCCCAGTTCAATGCTTTGTTTTTTTCAACACATGTAAATCCGAGTTTTTCAGTATAGAACTGAATAGTTTGATCTAAGTTTTTTGTATATAATATTGGATTTAAGCTTTTGTAGTTCATCTTTATTTGCCTTTAATTGTTTTGAACTATTGTTTGTCTTTTTGATAGTAGTTATGTGCTTTTTTTTATTGTTCTCGATTTTAATGGTAGTTTTATGATGAAAAATACAAAATATTGCAGTATTTATTGTTACTTTATGAAAAAACATTTACTTTTTTAGATTAAGGTGTATTGTTTTCATAATTATTTGGTAATTAGTGTTTTTGTGTATTGTTTTTTGTGTGAAACGCTCTGATTTATGCCATTTGTTTTCCAGTTTTTTAATTCTATTTCTAACTTCTTGTTGCAACTTTAAAAGTTTGTTATATCTTTGCTTTTAACAAAACCTTAACATTTCGTTGATGGCTTTTGTACACTAACTGTATTAGCCTGTTGGGCTCATCACTTTTGAAAAACATATATTAAAAGTTTCTTCGGTGCTTTTATCGTATTTAGTTAGATAAACTACTTATTTAAACAAACATAAACATATGAAACACAAACTACTCAGTTTTTTCGTGGGGAGTATGATCCTGTCGTCTGTTGCTTTTGCGCAAGAGAAGAAGATTAGCGGTCGTGTAACTGGCGCTGATGGGAAACCGTTGGTAGGAGTTACAATTGCCGTTCAAGGATCAAACATTGCTACTCAAACAGATGCAAATGGAAAATATTCTTTATCAGTTCCTGTTGGTAAAGTGATGGTTTTCAGGTATGTCGGTCATTCTGATAAGACTATAATCGTTAAAGATGGACAGTCATTATTCAACGTGTCACTAGAGGATCAGAATACAGCATTAGATGAGGTTGTCGTAGTCGCTTATGGTACTGCAAAAAAAGAATCTGTGACTGGATCCGTAACCTCCGTCTCTGCTAAAGATATCGAAAAGAGGCCGGTTACCAATGCATTTGCAGCTTTAGAGGGATCTGCTGCCGGTATTCAACTGAACAATACTTCTGGTATGCCAGGCGCAGAACCTAGTATACGGATACGTGGATTTTCATCATTGAATGGATCTAACAACCCGCTTTATGTCGTGGACGGTGTACCTTTTGGTGGTAATATTTCCGATATCAACCCCAATGATGTGGAAAGTATTTCAGTTTTAAAAGATGCTTCATCATCCGCACTTTATGGAAGTCGGGCTAGTAATGGGGTAATTATTATTACCACCAAGAAGGGTAAGGCTGGCCGTTCTCAGGTTAATATCTCAACAGACCAAGGTTTCTACTCGAGAGGTATTGCCGAATACGATCGCGTGAATGATAGACAATTTATGGAAGCCATGTGGCAGGGATATAGAAATAGTTTACTAACTAACAATTCGGCATCCTATCCAACAGTTCAATCTGCAAATGATGAAGCAACCAAATCTTTGGTGAGCAATTATTTGAAATTAAACATCTATGATAAAGCTGATGATAAACTATTTGATTCCAATGGAAAGCTTGTCTCTGATGCCCAAATAAAAAGTGGATATGCAGACGATTTGGACTGGTTTAAAGAAGTAGATCGCGTTGGACATCGTCAAAATTATAACATTGATGGAACTACCGCTACAGATAAAGCAAAGGTTTTTTATTCGACAGGATACCTAGACGAGAAAGGATACATTAAAAATTCGGGTTTAAAAAGATTTACTGGACGATTAAATGCCGAACTTCAAGCTAAAGATTGGTTCAAGTATGGCTTTAACTTAGCAGGTTCACATCAGATCTCAAATCAAATTAGCGGTTCTACTGACGATGCAAGTTCATTTGTTAATCCGTATAACTATGCAAGATCGATAGCACCAATCTATCCAATTCATTTGCATAACGCAGACGGATCTTATGCATTGGACGAGGCCGGAAAAATACAGTATGATAACGGTGAATCTACAAGATTGCAATATGTAGGAAGACATACCATTTGGGAAAATGAATTAAACAGAGACCAAACAGTTCGTAATACAGTAAATGGTAGAGGCTTTCTTGAATTCAAGTTTTTGAAAGATTTTACACTGACTTTAAACGGTGATTTAAATCTTCGCAATTCAGAACGTCGTACGTATAATAACGCAATAATAGGTGATGGTGCCGGTCAGGGTAGAGCGGCTAGGAATATTTATCGCTACAAAAACTATACAGTTCAACAATTATTGACTTGGAACAAAGATTTTGGCTTACACCATCTGGACTTATTGGCAGGACATGAGAATTATTCTGACAACTGGAGTTATCTATATGGCTATAAAACAGATGAAATTTTTGAAGGCCAAACTGATATGGTAAATTTCACCAAAATTACGTCGCTGTATGACTATCAGGAAGATTATCGTGTAGAAAGTTTCTTGTCTCGCGCTCGTTATAATTACGCGGGTAAATATTTTGCTGAAGCATCTTTTAGAAGGGATGGTTCGTCTCGATTCAGCCCAGACAATCGTTGGGGTAACTTTTGGTCATTAGGCGGTAGCTGGAGCGTATCTAAAGAGGATTTCTTTAAAGATATGCTGAATACTGTTAATGATTTGAAGGTTCGAGCATCTTATGGTGAAGTAGGTAATGATGAAAGTGCAAGTAAGTATTCTTATTTATCCTTATATGAGTTAAGCCAGAATGCGAATGCAGGTGCGGTATTTAAAAACCAAAACCCTTCACCTGACTTAATTTGGGAAACCTCTAGTTCGTTCTCTGCGGCAGTAGAAGCCCGATTATTTAAACGAGCAAATTTAAGCTTTGAATACTTTAACAAGCAGTCTCAAAACTTGATTTTTGATTTTAATCTTCCATTGTCTGCTGGAGCAACATCATCTTCGAGTGCAGTTTCAACAGTAACAAGGAATATTGGTTCAATGTCAAATAGGGGCTTCGAGTTAACTTTTGATGTTGACGTGTTAAAGGGTGATGGATGGAGATGGAATGTTGGTGCGAATGCAACTTGGTTGACGAATAAAATATTATCACTACCTGAGGAAAATAGGGCGAACGGAATTGTAACTGGTAATTTCAAATGGGTGGAAGGCGGAAGCCGTTATGACTTCTGGTTGTTTAAGTATGCGGGTGTAGATCAGATGACTGGTCGTTCACTTTACCTGGCAGACACAGAGCGTTTTAATGTGAATGGTTCTGCACCAGGAAAAGCAGAGATTCCTACAGCGGAACTTGTTGAAATTAATGGAAAATACTACGTTACTAATGCTTCTAGCTATGGTCTAAGGGGCTGGTCCGGATCGGTTATTCCTAAAATGAATGGAAGTTTCAATACTAGCTTTGAGTATAAAAACTTCAGCTTCTCAGCGTTATTCACTTACGCTATCGGTGGTAAAGTATACGATTCTTCCTATGCCAGTTTAATGGCCATGTCCGGTACGCCAAGTGCGCTACACACGGATATCATGAAATCGTGGAACGGTATTCCAGATGGAATGACAGCCTCCTCGGCGGATAGGTTGGATGTAAATGGTATTCCTTCTATCAACTTTTCTCAAAGTAGTATGAATAATTATGCTACTAGTGACCGTTTCTTAACTGATGGATCATATTTGGTTATCAAGAATATTGCGGTAGGTTATAGTTTGCCAAAAAAATTGATTAGTAAAATAGATTTGTCTTCCGTGAGAGTTGTTGCTGGAATTGAAAACTTGTCTACAATGACAAAACGTAAAGGAATGAACCCGCAACAGCAATGGAATGGTACCAGCACAAATGCTTGGGTTACTCCACGTACAATTTCTTTTGGTGTAAAAATTGGATTATAAGAAATCAAACAATGAAAAATAATAAATATATAAAAGTATTGTTAGCAGGAATGATTCTTGTTTCTTCTTGCAAAAAAGACTATCTAAATACAAGTCCTACAGATTCCGTTGAGCTTTCTAAAGTATTTGAGACGACAAAAAATGCTGAAGTAGCCGTTAACGGTTTGGCAAAAATGATGACCCAACAGTATTTAGGCAGCCAAGGCTTTAATGGAGAGGGGACAATCAAAATGTACTATGGGAACTATCCTGGAAACAATTTTTTTGTCAACTTAAGTGGCTGGGCAGACATTATTAATGCAAATTATAATCAAAACTTAACAAGTATTTACCTGTATTATCCTTGGTTTTATTACTACAAGATCATTGGTAACGCAAATCAAATTGTCGAAAATATTGATGCTGCGGATGGAAACTTAGCCGACAAACAATTTATAAAGGCACAAGCATTGACTTACCGTGCTTACAGTTACATGATGCTAGCTCAGATCTATGGCAATAGATGGAGTGATTCCAATAATGGACAGACAAATGGATTGGTTTTAAGAAAAGATGTGTCAACAGGAGACATGCCTTTATCTACCTTGGGCCAGACTTATGATTTGATCTATACGGATTTGAATGATGCTATTTCATTGTATGAATCTTCAAAATTAGTTCGTAATGCAAATAAAAATTACGAAGTAAACAAAGATGTTGCTTATGCGGTTTATGCTCGAGCTGCTTTGAATAAACAGGATTATGTCAATGCTGAGAAATATGCTGTTTTGGCACGGGCTAATTATGAACTGATGAATAATGCAGAGTATAAAAGTGGCTTTGCAAATCCAAATAGAGAGTGGATTTGGAGTAGCTACGGTGCGTCTGATGAAACGTTATACTTCTATTCATTTCAATCGTATATTGCTTATAACTCGTCGGCAAGTGCTGTTAGAACGACGCCTAAATGTATCAGTAGAGAATTGTTTGATAAAATTCCTTCAACAGATATTAGAAGAGATCTTTTCTTAGATCCAAAAGGCGAAGCGTACACAACAGCTACAGGATTGGCCGGAGCGACGATGAAGGCTAGGGCTTTTGCTACATTTCCAGATTTACAGTCTAATGCAGTGCCTTACGCTTACATGAACTTTAAGTTCAAAGCGAATGATCTACCGGGTGTCGGAAATTTGAATCATTTTAGGGCTTCCGAGATGTATCTTATTGAAGCTGAAGCTAAATTTTTCCAAAATAAAGCAGCAAGTGAAGTTCAAGGTGTTCTTAACGCATTAAACGCAACTTCAGGAAGAGATGTCAAGTATGTTTGTACAAAAACAGGGACAGATCTGCTTAATGAAATTAAACTTTATCGCGCGGTTGAACTATGGGGCGAAGGATTCGATTGGTTCGATATGAAACGTTGGGGAGATGCTATTGTGAGAAGAAATAACGCAAACGGGGGTAATTTCCTTACATCTTTAGCTGTTACAATTAATCCACAAGATAAAAATAAGTGGACTTGGTCTATCCCTCTTCGCGAAAGCGATTATAATAAGGGTTTGGAATAATTCAAAGAATAAATCAATAGGATTAAAAGGCCGGTACAATTTGTATCGGCCTTTTTATTTAAGGATACCTATAGATTGCGAGAGTTCGCATTGTCTGGGCCTATCCCTTATGAGATATATTACTAAATCGTTAATTTTATGTATATAAATTAATAGACTAACAATTTATTAATATTAACTTAATATTGAGAATCTATTTTTACGCCGTTGAAAGATGATGAATAGAAGATGGAAAAATGATTCTGCTCGTATCATATCATCACAAGCGAAAAAGATAATTTATTTAAAATTCTCATGAAAAAAGCACTTTTACTCTTAGCCCTGATAGGTCCTGTCGTAGCGCTTGCGCAAAATAATAATGCGCCCTCCAGCTATGATCCACATGATATCAAGATTACGGGGTACCTTCAGACACAGTTTCAGAAAGCGCAATCTCCCGGAATTACTTCCTTTTCGGGTGGGGATTTTTCAAAGAATTCGGATAACAGGTTTATGATCCGCAGGGGACGTCTTAAAATTGACCGCGTGGATACGTACTCCAGTATTGTCTTTCAGTTGGATGCTACTCAAGACGGTGTACAACTGATGGATGCCTTTATTCAATTGCGCCACCCAAGCCAAAAAGGCCTAAGTTTAACAGCGGGTCTTTTCAATAGACCTTTTGGATACTCTATTGTATATTCATCGGGCTATCGCGACTTTCCGGAACGGGCGCGTGTATTCCAGACGTTGATGCCACGCGAACGTGATCTTGGTGGAATGGTAAGTTATCATCCTGGCGGTAAAGTTAAATTCTTAAACTTAGATTTAGCCTTGGTGAATGGCAGTGGCCATTCGGCTAAAGATTATGATTCCAAAAAAGATCTCATCGGTAATCTTGCTTTTAAATTTGATAGTCTAGCGGATAAAAAACTTCATTTGGGATTTGGTGGCTCATTCTATAAAGGTTCGGTTCGTAATGATACGAAAACTTATTATACACCCAATAGCAATGGTTATACAGCACATACCAGCGACGAGAATGAAGGCAGGGCGATCGGTAGGAATTATTATGGCGCCAATTTACAGTTGGAATTTGACAGTAGCTTGGGAAAGTCCAGCTTTAAAACAGAATATGTCGCCGGTGATCAGCCAGGGGTAGCGGGTGGTGCCGATATCAAAGGGCCTTACGCAAGCAGAAGTTTTACGACCCAACCGACAACAGACCTTTATCAACGAAAATTTAACGGATATTATCTTTGGTTTACGCAAGAGATTGCTAAGACCGGTATAACTGCGCTGTTAGCGTATGACGTCTATGATCCAAATACTAAAGCAAGTGGCGTGACAATCGGCATGCCCGATAATTTTACGGCCGACGGAGATGTTAAGTTTAGTACGTTGGGCTATGGTCTTGCATATCAGATTAACAATAGGATAAAATTGACCGTATATAATGAGCATGTAACAAACGAGACCACAAGTTTACCAAACTTTTCTGCTGATCTGAAAGATAATGTCTTCACTACAAGGCTGCTTTATCGTTGGTAAATTGGCTCAGGGCCACAATTTTATCGCAATGATCGGAGTTGATCGGAAGGATTCTTATTAGTATGACTAATGCATTAGGGGCGCGCGATTTGATTTAGATGTTGCGAGGGGACTAGATATTTTTCCGAATCCGGCTCAGGGATGATGCGGTAATCCCTAAATAGGATGCTAACATGGCTAATGGAACACGATTGGCCAAACCAGGGTAAAGCTTTAAGAACAGGAGGTAGCGTTCTTTGGCATCGAGATTCATCATGGTATTTGCCGTTTTTAGCTTACTTTCCACCACAAAACCATAAAGTTTGGCCATTAACAATGGCCAAACTTTAATTTCCTTTTCAAGGAGCGTAAAATTGTCAAAATCAAGGCTCCAGATTTCAGCATCCGTCAATGATTCAATGTAGTCATTGGAGGGTGTTCGATCTAAGAAGCTCTGAAGATCCCCAATAAAGCGGCCTTCATAAATAAAATAACGTGTAAAATCATTGCCTTTACTATTGTAATAGAGCGAACGGAATACCCCCGATTCCACAAAAGCAATGCTATTGTTTACTTTACCGCAGGCGACAAAATAGCTTGACTTTGGAATATGCTTTTTTTCGAATGCCTGTCGAATTAAGTTCTCTTCTCGCAAATCGAGCTGTCCAAATTTTCGGATGTATTCCAGTAATTGCTCCATGTTACCTTTATATTACTTAGCTAAGTTAATCAATTCTTCACGTTGAGGTCCTGTTGAAAGATACGTTATGGGAACTTGTAACTCTTCTTCTAAAAAGGAGATAAATGCACCCAAGGTTTCTGGAAGTAAGTTTGCCTGCTTGATATTAGAGAAATCGGTATTCCAACCTTTTAAATATTTCCAGATCGGTTTAATTTCTTGTTCAGCGGATTGAGGAAATGCTAAGGAAATTTTTTGTTCATCTATTTCATAATGTGTACAGACGGGGATGGCAGCCATTTCGTTCAAGATGTCGGCTTTCGTAAGAACAAGCTGAGTGACTCCATTTAACATGATGGCATATTTTAATGCCGGAAGATCCAGCCAGCCGACACGACGGGGACGCTTGGTATTGGAACCGAATTCAGCTCCTTTTTCCCGTAAATCATTGGCAGCTTGTCCTGTGATCTCGGTTGGGAAAATGCCATTACCCACACGGGTGCAATAGGCTTTTGTAACACCATAAATTTTGTCTACCAGTTTAGGCGACACACCCAAGCTTACACAGGCTGCGGAGGCAATCGTATTTGATGAGGTCACATAAGGATAACTTCCATGGTCGATGTCAAGTAGGGTTGCCTGCGCCCCTTCCGCCAATACCTTCTTGCCATCTTGGATCGCCTTGTTAAGAAAGATTTCAGTATCTATAATTGGCACTTGCTTTAACGAAGTGCATCCTCGAATAAAATCGTGGTAGAGCTCTTCGAATGCAGGCATTTCTTGTCCGAGAAGCTGTAGTTCATTGTATTGACGATTTAAAATTTGATATACGTCCGTATTAAAACTATCCGAGTGAATATCACCAACACGAAGGTTCTGTCTTAGGATTTTATTGGAATAGCTTGGCGCAATACCATTTTTGGTCGTTCCTATTGTGCGATACAATGGGGACTGTTCCATATAGATATCCCAATAACGATGGGTCGGTAAAACGAGATGCGCTTTTTGGGATATCAAAATTCTATCAACGAGATCTTGATCTGGCATAATGTGCGCCAGTTCTTCGATTTCTGCTTTAAATGCTAATGGGTCAACCACCACACCGGTGCCGATAATGTTTTTGACATGTGACGAAAAAATTCCCGATGGGAGTAGTTTAAGCGTAACTTTGTTACCTTGATAATAAATGCTATGTCCGGCATTCGCGCCGCCATTAAATCGAGCGATAATGTCATAGTCGCTTCCGATCAGATCAATGAATTTTCCTTTGCCTTCGTCTCCCCATTGGAGCCCAATTAGAATGTCCATATTGCCTTTGTCTTGAATTTATGGTCAAAGCTAGGGCTTGCAAAGCGGAGGACAATTGCCATTTGGCAAAAAGTGCTCCTCATTATCATTTGGCCAGCAGTCTTAATGCGTTTGGATTGCGCTTAAGCTTGTTTGTGTCCCAACTGTTGTACTTTTTGTAGCCATTTATTCCGTTTAATAGGATCAGAAGTTTTGATAATTTCGATATAGGTGACTTTAACCGGCGATATTCCACAAAATTGAAGGGTGGATCTTTTTAGTTGATTAACACTTGGTCTGCCGTAAACTAATGCATAATACCAACTTGGTTGATCGAGTGTTGTAATAATTCGGGCAGATTTTCCTTTTAGCAATTTGTCCCAAAAAAGAGAATTTTCGCGGTATTGAAAGGCCCGTCCAGGTAGAAATAGTCTATCGATAAAGCCCTTCATCAAGGCAGGAAGACCGCCCCACCAAACGGGATGTATCCAGACCAAATGATCGGCCCATAAGATGTCTTCCCAGGCAAGAAGTAGGTCCTGCTCAAGTTCTGTCCGTTTACGATAACCAAATTCAAGGTTTGGATTGAAGTCTAGGTCAATAATATGGATTGTTCGTACTGTAGCTCCGGACGCTACCGCAGCTTCTTGATAAGCATTTGCAATGCCAAAATTGAAGGATTCCCGATTCGGGTGACCATTGATAATAAGTATTTTTTTCTGCATGATGTCGTATTACATTACAAAAATACCGATAGAGCCACCGTCTTTATAGGACAAATGTCTAAAAAGAAATTTCGCTGCGAATACGACTTAAATGACGTTGTGTGATGCCTAAATAGGAAGCAAGATATTGTAAAGGAAGCTGTTGGATAAACTCAGGATGATCTTTGAGTAAATTGGCATAACGTTGTGATGCGGTTTCTTTTTGCAATTGAAAGACGCGTTTTTCCAGCTCAAGATATTGTTCCTCGGCAATCATTTTAAGGTACTTTGTCCATTTTAGGCTATTTGTAGCGAGTGTATCAATGGTGTTTTTTTTGATCGTCCATAGTTCAGCAGGGGTGATGGCCTGCATGGTCTCCGTACTCGGCCCGCCTGTAATAAAGGAGGAGTAGGCCGCTATCCAAGTATTGGGAAAGCGGAAGCAATAGGTAATATCTTCCTTGTTTGCACTGCTATAATAAGAACGGAAGATCCCTGATTGTATAAAAGCAACTTCATGACAAGGTTGATTCTCCTGAACAAAAAAGTCATTTTTGTTCAGCTTTCTGTATTCAAAAAGCTGAACAATCTGATTGATCTCTTCTTCCTCAAACAGACGCAAAGACCGAAAATATGCTGCTATCATGAAGCCCAAACTTAGAAAAATTGTTGTGTTTCTGCAACATAAATTCGATATGATTCAATCGACGCGATGTTTATTTTGCCGATTGACAATAGGTAGATTTCTAATTCGCATCGATTAGAATTGCCAATTGCAGGCACATTTGATCGGAGCGATTGCTCCATGCATGATTCGTGCCACGCTGGATGACAATATCGCCGGCCTGTAAAAGCGTTTCTTCTGTGTCTGTAATCAAGTAAATCTCCCCTGCAAGAATAACGATGTAATCTAAACTTGCTGTCTGATGCATGAGGGGATGAGGGGTGCCAATCGCTGTTTCTATACCAAGTTCCCGATCGGGTGGGATCTGTACATAGCGGAAGTACGTGCCATTTTTGATGACTTGGGGTATAGCAGTGTTTTCTATGGGATGCTCTTTCTCAAACTTGGCCGGCATTTGACTGGTTTGCCAGATATCGGAAATAACGAGATTGGGATAGTGCTCCGATACATTATCTACCAATGCATCCGCTTCGATAAAGGATTTGCCGGCACGTATGCCTGTCACGATTCGTCTAGGTATAGTTCTCATTGATTTTGTATAATTAATTTATTGCCTTGAGTCTGGTTGTTTTTCATAATCTACGTTATACTTTAATTTTTCATCTTACGCCGTTGTTATGACAAATCTACCTTTCGTTTGCTATATATTTGTTGGTAGTTAACAAGTGGTAACTAGTCGTTAGAAATCAATATGGGACAAGTTTTGGACGTAAATCAAATGCGGGAGACGAGTTGTACAGAAGAATTGCGCGCTATGCGTGACGCGCTGGATATTTTGGGCGGAAAATGGAAATTGATGATATTACGTTATTTGGCTAATCGGGAGTCGCAGGAAATCCATTTCAAAAAAATGGAACGGGAGATTCAGGGAATTTCTGCAAAAGTGTTGACGAAAGAACTTCGAGACCTTGAATTAAACTTGTTAGTCGCCCGTCAGCCAAGTGAAGACCCCGTAAAAGTGTTTTATAAAATTACGGCCTATGGTAAAAGTGTGTTCCCCGTCACCGAATCGTTGGTCAGTTGGGGTTTGGAATACCGAGAGAAAGTGAAACAGGAACTCGCTGTACTAGCGAAATAACAATTTATTCCGATTGAAGAATTAACTTTTTGATCAGTGAAATCTGACCAAGGTGATAATAGCTATGTTCGATTACACCTTCGATATTTCTGAGGTAAGATCCATACTTTTTATCAATAAATTGCTGATCGAATAGGTTTTCTTCAAATTGGGCAATGCCGTCGGCAAATGTTGCTGCGTTTTTTAGGAATCGATCTACTAGCGCATGCCAATCGGCTTTGGATCGGATAGGCGGGATATCAAAGCTATACTTATCGCTGATTTCCAATTTTCCGTGTTTAAATGCCATCAGTAATCCCTCGAGATAATAATTGATATGATAGGTTAGGGCAGCGATGGAATTCAGATCATTTATTTTGATTATGGCTTGTTCCCAGGTCGTGTTCAATAGTTGTTCCTGATAGTTGGTGTTGGCAATCCAACGTCCATTCAAAAAAACTTCGCGAAGTCTGTCTGCAAGAAATATACGTCTTTCCATTTTGTGTTAAAATTTTCCAATGATTAGTTTTTCCTGCCTTTTTGCCATTATTTACCCATTACAGCTATAGGAAGAATTGGTATTGATTTTCTAATTCCAATTTACATACAATTTTCCTATTCTTCATCTTTGGTTAATCTCTTGTTAATAAGACTTTTCTTTTTTTGTATAAAGTCATTGTTACCAAGATATCATGTTTGCACTAACCGGAAAAGATCTAAGAAATATTTGGGACCAATTTGTGGAAGAGGAGTGTGAAGAATCATTTTATACGTTATATAAACATTATTACCACTATCTCTCTTATTTGGGGCTAAAAAAGAAAATATCGGTACAGCGTGTTCAGGATAGCGTGAATGATGTGTTTCTACATCTATGGGAGAAAAAGTCTAGCAATCGTCAGATACGTAATCATCATAATTATATTATTACGGTTTTCTTTCAAAAACTTTTCCGCAAGGAATCACTGCAGCTGACAGATTTGGATTTTGTAGAAGAGATCCATGATCCGTCAATCCATCACTCTGTTGAAGACCAACATATCCGTGCGGTAACGACAAATACCGTAACACAGTTGGTTGAAGAGCATATGGAGCAATTAGGGACAAAACAACGACTGGTGATTTACCAACGATTTTTTTTGGATCTTTCTTATCAGGAAATCGCTGATGCCAATCAGGTTTCGATCCATACGATCTATAATACCATTTATAAATCCCTAGAAAAAATAAAAAATAATCTTTCTAGTGAACAAGAAATCTTTCTTAAAGTTGCCGTAGGGCTACTTTCTTCATTTTTATTGATTTTTTCTTAAAAACGAGTAGTGAAAAAATGACCCTACCCACTCTATTGTATAAATTACGATTAGAGTAGTATGAACGAACTTAATTTGCAAGCGTTATTGTTGGACGAATCTTTTGTGAACTATTGTAAGGGAACAAATAAAGAAGATATCGAAAAATGGGAAAAATGGTTACAAAAATATCCTGAACATAAAGCGTCCATAACGGAGTTGCAGGAAACCATTGTGGCAATGGGACATTATTCGGGCCAACTATCCGTTCAAACAAACTATGAGCGTTTGCAGTCTCAAATAAAAAAGCGCGCTAACCAGCACAGCTTCATAGAAATTGGTACGGCTGTCTGGTTAAAAATTGCGGCGCTCCTAGTCGTTGTTGGCGCTATCTCACTGTTTCTATTTAAACAACAGCTTGCTGAAGAACAGCCAAAAAACGTACAGCATATCGGTGCTCCGGGAAAGGATGATGCCTTATTGACACTAAAAGATGGCTCCGTTGTTTCCTTAGCTGATATAGAGAATGGAAGTGTTGTTGCACTTCAGGGCGGAGTAGAAATACAAAAGAACAACGATGGTGAATTGGTGTATAAGGCTGTTGAAAAGGAACGGATCGCCAGTACAGCAATGAATAAAATTGCGACGAATAGGGGAAATCAATATCAAATTATATTGCCAGATGGATCGAAAGCTTTTCTCAATGCAAATTCGACCCTGACATATCCTTTGAAATTTAGTGAAAACGAACGGCATGTCCATATGACCGGAGAGGTTTACTTTGAAATTGCAAAAATTGAGACTGGAATGGGAAAACGAATTCCTTTTTACGTGGAGACAACAAATCAAAAAATAGAAGTTCTTGGTACGCATTTCAATGTCAACGCATATGATGACGAACCTTATACAACAACAACTTTATTGGAGGGAAGTGTACGCGTTAGTTCGAAAAAAAGAAATGAATCGGTGCTCTTAAAACCAGGGCAGCGGGCCTTGTTAAATGAAGCCCTACGTGTAGAAAATGTCGATATTTCTCAGGAAGTAGCTTGGATAAATGGTGACTTTGTTTTTAAAGGAGAGGAGTTAGTAAGTCTGCTGCGTAAAGTTTCAAGGTGGTACAACGTGGATGTAGCATGTCCTGAACGACTTGAAAAGCTGAAATTTGATGGTATGGTATCGCGTTCTCAACCGCTATCTACCATTATTGATATGTTGCAAACAACAGGAAAAGTAAAATTAACGCTAAATGGAAGGAGGCTTATTGTGATAGATTGACCTATCTAATTTTTACGATAAGCTGGATAAAAATAACCAAAGGTGCTGGTAACACCTTTGGTCAATGTGTTAAGCTTATCGATCATGTTGCGATTCAATGATCATCAAATAATATTAACAACAACAAATATATGAGTTTTTATCAATGCATGCGTGTTATGAAAATCACCATGGTATTTTTAACTTGTTTGTTGGTGAAAGTCAGTGCGTTTACTTACGGTCAACGTATCACACTTAACAAACAAAATAGTCATATCCCAGCTATATTAAAAGAAATAAGGCAGCAGAGCGGTTATGATTTTTTTTACGATAATGGGCTCTTTAACCGAGCAAAACCCGTTAATGTCAATCTAAACAATGCAACTGTTGAAGAAGCATTGAATATATGTTTTGCAGGACAACCGTTCGGTTATGTTGTGAAAAATAAACTGGTTGTTGTTACGGCGCTTCGGACTGCGCTGGAAAAGCCCACCGATGTATTGCAACAGCGCTTGGTTGGTAGAGTTATTGATCAACAGACAAAAAGGACATTGGCCAGTGTTTCTATCCGTGTTAAAGGAACATCTGTAGGAACGAATTCTGATGCAAATGGAAACTTTTCGCTATCGATTTCTAAAATTCCTACTGTTCTCGTTCTTTCCTATCTGGGCTATCAGACCAAGGAAATTGAAATTAATGATGTGAAGGAAAACCTTGTCATTGGCTTGAGCCCTCTTGCCACAGCATTGGAAGAGGTCACCGTTCAGGCAAGGCGTAAAATGAACACTGAAACGGCCGTGCTGGAAGAACGTAAACGCGCTTCTATTGTACAGGATGCTATTTCGGCCGAATTGATTGAGCGTACGGCCAGTATCACGACTACACAGGCATTACAACGCGTTACTGGTGTTACGGTGACTGATGATAAATATGTTGCGGTCAGAGGGCTAGGTGATCGATCTGTGATCGGTCAGTTGAATGGCGTAAGATTGGCTTCTTCTGATCCTGACCGTAGTGCCATCCCGTTGGATCTCGTTCCGGCTTCCTTATTGGATAATATTACCGTTTATAAAACAGTAACACCAGATAAACCTGCCGATGCTGCTTCGGGTATCGTTGAGCTCAAAACGAAATCTGTGCCTGAGAAAATGACATTTGAGCTTATCGCTCAAACGGGGCTCAATTCGAACATTGGTTTGGGGGGAAATTACAACAGCTTTTGGAACAGTGAGATGGGATTATTGGGAACACGAATCAATAAGAAAGACCTTTCCTCGGATTTTCTAAATCTTGCAACGCAATATCCCAATGGATTAAGTTCTATCCAGGATATGATCGCCAATAGCAACTATAGCCCCTCAGGATACCAGGAGGTAAACCGGGTTAATACGATTATGAAAGGGTTTGATCCCGTTATGACGACTCGATACCGCCGCGCGCCCATGAATCAACTTTACTCGGCAACATTCGGTAATAGTTATGATGTTTTTGGAAAACACAAACTGGGGCTTGTTGTCGGAGGAAATTATTATAGAAGAACCGCTGATATTTATCAGGGCGAACTGACCCAGTATAGCATCTATCAAGGGGTAGTGACTGGTAACCCTGATATTTTTAGTTTTAGGAATATCCCTAATTATATTACACCGAATAGTCTTTTTATGGGGAAGTATCAAACTTATCGTGAAAATACAGGAACCGAAACACTAAACTATGGTACACTTGTAGGGGTCACCTACCGTTTTAATCCACAGCATGAGGTCAGTATGCAATATTTGGGAAGCTGGGGAGGAGAGTCTATTGCAACAAATTTAAATGGACGCTATGAGTATTCGGGCTTGCCTGGCGAAGTCAGAAGTACTATTCATTCGCTTAAACAGACTTTCCGTAATCTGAATACCTTTAACCTACAGGGCGAACATAAGTTTTTGAAAAATGAGCTCTCGCCTCGTTTGAGTTATAATGTTGCAACGTCAAAGTCCACGCAGAATGATCCGGATTTTAGATTTGCAAGTCTTGTAGACTACAAACCTCGGGGTGGGGGATGGTATCGACGTCCCATTATAGGTGAGCAGGCTCATTTTGATGACTATGTATATTCTGAACATCTCTATGCACTTACATCGGGCTATGTAAACGGATTTGGAAATTACGGTATTATTCAAGCTGAACCTAATGGACGGAGATGGCGGAATTTGAACGAAGATAATTTTAATGCAAAAGCTGATCTGAGTTTTCCTTTCAGGCTATTGGGCGAAAAACAGTTGTTTAAAACGGGATTTAATTATTTATTTAGGGATCGTAAATTTACAGAAAACCAGCTGTTTCTGCCAGGTTCAAATTTTACGGGCAATAAGGCCATTCCTTTATATGACGTCCAAGGCAATTTAGACCGTTTGGTAAGCAATGAAATTGTAGGTGTTGTATTACCAAAAGCAGGGCAGGGTGAAGGTATGATGCCAATAGGTGGTTTTCTATACAATAGCCAAAAATCGCCAAATAACTACAAAGGTTATTTTGAAACCAATGCATTGTATGGTATGCTGGATCTCAAGATTGCTGAACGATTCCGCATGGCTGGAGGAGTTCGGTTTGAGATGACAAATATTGGTTCGGCAGTGGATACTGCGAATGTATTTTTAGACCCTGCACTGACCGCAACATCTCCAGATGGTACACGTATTCCACTGGATCCGATTAATCCCAATTCTGTCTATAAAACAAAATATAAACCATTCTATTCTGTCAATGCAACCTATACGTTGAATGACAATATGAATTTTCGTGGGGCCTTCAACACGACTCTAGCGAGACCTGAATTGCGTGAGATTACCAATGTATTTGAATTTGATGCCTTTCAAATGGGCTTAGTTGTTGGTAATCCCAATTTGAAAAATCAATATACCCAAAATGCGGATTTTCGATGGGAATGGTTTCCTGCTAAAGGAGAGGTTATTGCCGTGTCGGCTTTTGGAAAGCGTATAGAAAATCAATTGGTTAAGGTATTTAATCTAAAAACTCAGGGGTTAGCTGCTACTTATCCGGAATTTCCAACCATCCAATTTCAGAATGACGGTAATATTGGTAAGGTATGGGGATTGGAATTTGAAGTTGTCAAGAATTTGGGAACCTTATATGATCCTTTAAAAAACTTGTTTTTGGGTACCAATCTTTTATTGGCACAAAGTGAAATTAAAAAATCTGAGGAGCGTTATGAAGCAAATCGTTCACTGGATAGATATACGCCAAAAAATAGTCCGTTGTTTGAACAGGCTCCTTATTCGATTAATGCTTGGTTAAACTATGATAACGACAAATCAGGAACCGATCTCACAGTGACCTTTAATATGGTTGGGGAACGCTTAGTCCAAATTAATCTGACAGGGGAACCGGATCTGTATACACAGCCCGTGCCTTACCTTGATTTTGTTTTTTCTCAAAAGCTCAATAAACGGATCTTGTTTAAAGGCTATGCCAAAAATATAATGAATCCTGCTATTAAAACTGTTTATGCAAATCCGCAAACCGGAGGAAAGTGGTATGGAAATGAGTATATCAACAGAAGTTATAAGCGCGGAGCAGAAATTATGATCGGTTTTACCTATAACTTATTTTAATCTAATGAAAATCAGTATGTTTAAGCGTGTGGGGCTTCGGTTTTTTGGTGTTACAGCTTTATGTTTTTTATCCTTTGTTTCTTGTAAAAAGGAAAAACTGGATGTGATTAATGACAATCGTCCTGTAACTGAAAACCGGCCAAATTCAAATACTAGAATTGTTAATCTATCTGACTTTAATCAGGTTATTGCTAATGGCGACAGCTTGACAAGTTTTGTTGTGTTGCATCCGTTAAATCCGGGGAATCATAAATATCCTGGAACGTCATATTTCCCAACAGACGGACGTTTGACAAAGACATGGACAGTTCCACAAGATCTTTTTGATCAGAAAGAAGAGGCAGACCTTACGTTTGCAGCTCGCTTTTATCAGGGTTTTGGTTTGAACCATGATTTTAAAGTCAAGGTTGACAATAGTTATGAGCAACCTAAGGATTATTTTTTGCTTCCTTCTTTAATCATGAATGGTCAACCTGAAGTTGTTGCATTAACGAGGGCTATGACTAGTCCCAGTAAGCCGGACCATTTTAAGATTCGGATTGTTAACCTAGCTGGAGCGATCAAAAACCCTTCCAACGGGATGGGTGGTGCACAGGAGAATCTCGTTGGTGCAATATCGTTAGCTTATGCTGATGGTACTTTGGTTGATCAAAAAACGAATGATATTTCTGTCGCACGTCGCAATTCAGACTATATTGAACTGCCCTATGGGACCTATCAGTTTAAAATATTGTTAGCGGATGGCAGACCCCTCCCTTCTTTGGGCTCAGGGCGGTTTGAGTATGGGCTTATTGATTTACCGACTTCCACCATTCCAAAAGATTATGCAAAGTCTACTAATTTTGCTTATGCTCCGATTCAGGATTTTCAACCTGGTGGTGTTTATACGATCGTAGTCACCCCGCAGCGATTTAGTTATTTCTCAAATGAGATGAACGAAACAGCTGAGGCCTATCAAAATTCGTTTCAGATTATCACAGACATTGCAGCGCAGGTTAATCAAAGTTATTTGAGGATACAAGGTGTAAATGCATATAAGGATCAATCGATAGGGTTTAAGGTCGATGGAAAGGTTATTGCCAGTGGTATCGGATTTGGAAAAGGAAGTAATTATAGTGTGTTTACCCAGAAGCAATATGATATAGAGGCTATAGATGCAACTGGAAACGTACTTGCGACGATTAAACAGGAATTGCGGAGCAATCAAAATTATACGTTATGGCTCTATCCTGATCTAAATGGAAAGGCTCAGTTGCTTCTCATTTCCAATGATCTGAGTGGTACGCTCCCTTTACCGGCTGAAGACGATGGGACATACAGCCGGCTAGCTTTTAAATTCTTCAACTTTAATCGCTTTTTAAATCTATCGGCAAGCAATCCTTATATCACCTTTACACTGCCTAACGGACAGCCTTTCGGGAACAGCGGTAATGTAAATCTGCAACCTGGGATCCCTTCAATTAATATGCCTTATACCAATGTAAATATTATGACGAATCCCTATGCAATAATGGCTTATCGTTCTAAACCAGACGTAATACCAGGTGTCTGGGCCGACGATATTGACGTATTGCAATCGACCGAGTTTATAGCAAATAAATCGCTGTATACAACCATTGGAAGGCCTCTGCCAGCATTTGAGCCAGGAATTTATACTGTAGCGTTGATTGGGAAAAGTGGTTCGGGATCGTCCGATAAGGAAAAAGCGCGAATGATCATTATCAAACATAATAAATAATGAAAAAGCAAAATATATCAAATCGTATTTGGCTATTGGCCATTTTTATACTATTGCTTGCTTCCTGTACGAAAATTGAATATACACAGATTGCCGAGCCGGCTTATCTACGTGTTTTTAATAATGTCAATTACGTACAGACTATGGGTAGCAAGGATGATAAAGTACCCTATTTCTGCATGCTTATCAATCCGAAAATAGGATCTGATGGAAAATTTACAGGAGCGGAAATTGTAGGTGATTTCTTGGATAAAAGAGATCCTTATGCTCCCCCATATCCTTCTCACATCGGGAACAGTACAGACCCAAGCAATCCCGAATATCCAGGAAAGGAAAATGTCCTAGTCGGTCCTATTTTAAACGGATTTGACTTAAGTAGCTGGGCTCAGGTACCCTCAGGCGAGGTAAGAGTCGTATTTGCGTATCGTCCAAAAAATACGGTACCCTTCTTTGAATTGGAAGATCGTTTGAAAAATGACATTCTGATTGACACGGTGATCAATCTTCAAAGTAAAGAAGTTTATACACTCCATCTTTTGCAAAGGGATTTTATAAAGAAGGATCATGGAATCTTATTGAGACATGAAAATTTCTATAAGCTCCCATTATCAGATTCATTGGTGTATGTAAACTTTTACAATATGAGTGCAAAAGGGTTCTGGGAAGCTGATGCAAGCTTAAAAGATGATGATTATAGGTTGAAAAGCTTCAAAAATGGTGTCAAAGAAGAAATGAATGTGTTTTTGTCACTTTATGAAAGTCAGGAAGAGCTCAGCCATTATGCTGCGAAAGTAAATGGTTACCAAGGGCGTTTTTTGACAACCGTTAAACGTAATACAAGTTCAAATGAAGTGAATGCATATGCAAGTTTTCCGTTATGGGCGAGTAGTAAATCCAACGGTATCCGCACAGCTATTTGGCAACGATTTGACTTTTTTACACCTGGAATGGACCCCGTCACGAATCCATTTTATGATAGTGAGACAAACACAGGTAGCAACTGGGCTGTACTTAATTGTCTCCTGAACGGAAAAGTAGGGTTGACCAGTAATGAAAACGGAACACTGCTTCCAAATTTGTTGGTCAACGTACATTCGGGAAAGGATAATCCACGCACTTTCGCAACGGTCAATACGATCGAAATTGTCAATGGTCGCGTCTACCTAACTACCATACAACGAAAATATGCTCCACCTATTTACTAAAATTAGCAGAAATGATTCAATATAATAGCAAAATAGAACAGAAGGTATCATTGCTTCATGCTATGGGCTGGTTTTCTACGTGCTTATTTATTTTGTTGCTACAAGGCTGCAAACATGATAATCTCACGGTGCCCCAACCTAATGAAAATATACGACCGGCGGCCGATTTTATTCATAATAATTATGAAATGCGCCTCTTTGACGCGGCGCTGGAGAAAACGGGTCTGAATGTCGAACTAAATGGCAAAGGTCCATTTACAGTTCTCGTACCAAACGATCTCGCTTTTAATGAGATCGGTGTGTTTCGTCCAACCGATTTTGATCGAATGAATAAGGATAGTTTGCGGAGACTGATTTCCTATCATATTCTCCCAAGGCGCCTTTATGTGAGCGATATTCCGAGCAACTCGGTGGATTTTAGGTATGCAACACTCGAAGGTTCCGAATTGTACGCCTCAATCGGTTCTATCTCACCTGGGGCTACTACTCCAACAAATATGCTTTTTTTTAGCGGAGCGAAAGCGATCCGCAAAGACGTGGTTTTATCCAACGGAGTGTTGCATGTGCTGGATAAGGTAATGAAACCACAATTTGAGAAAAATATTCAGGATTGGCTCAGTGACAGGAAAGACTATACTGTTTTTGTGGCTGGACTGAAGAAATTTGGTCTGTGGGAACAGCTGGCTGAAAAAGGCCCATTTACGGTATTTGCACCAACAAATGAGGCCCTAGAAAAGAGAGGAGTTACGATGGAATTTTTGGATAGTGCTGTTCCACAGAATTATGTCGCTGAGGTATTGTTTGGTGCCTACATCATGTACGATAAACATTTTTTTATATCGGATTCGCAAGTTTTTACTGTCATTAATTCGAATGGTAATTACAAATACCACTTGAAAGATAAAGTACATTATATGGAATATTTTGCCAACGAAGTCTATCCGACCTGGAAATTGAGTTATAATATGAGACTCCGGGACAATGATACTTTCTATTCGATTATACTCGCTGATGTAACTTATGATGTCGGCGCTAAAATGGACTATTTGTGTAGTAATGGTCTGGTACATGATTTAGATCGAGGGCTGGTGAGCCCAGATCAAGCGATAAAAAAAGGAAAAGATGAAAAATAAATCAATAAATGCCGTTTGGTATATGCTGTTGTTATGTACTACTGCTTTGTCTGTACTGTTATCTTGCCAAAAAACTGAGTTCATGCCGGAGCTTGTGGGGGAGGAAGTTCCCTATAAAAACGAAGCTTCACAGGATGTTACGCAACTATTGACAAAGCATAACGAAGCAAAAGTTTTTTTAACAGCATGGCAGAAAAGTAACATTGTAGCACTGATCAAGGCTGCTGGAGTCAATACAAAAGTGACCGTATTGGTGCCAGCCGATAATGCGTTGAAGCAAGTTGGAATAACACTAGAGACTGTTCAAAAAATGACTACTGAGGAAGCTGCCGATTTCGTCCAATTTTACAGTTTTTTAGGAGATCTTAACCAAATTAAACTTGGTAAATATAGTCTCATGGTTCGCTCGATGTTAAAAAATCAAAATTACCGCGTACCTTTTTATGATAATACCGAGCCAGTTGGCAGACGTTACGACATCTATGCTTATCGTCATTATCTCGCTGTGAAAGATGGCGATTTGCTAGTCAATGGTAAGTCTAAAGGAAAATTAGCTTATGAACCCGCGACAAATGGCGGTATCTATATGTTGGAAAAAGTGATCGAAAAGCCTACTATGACCATATTGGAGGCGCTAATAGCCGATGGAAGGTTTACTTTTTTTGTGGAATCCCAACGTTTGTCCGAGGAAATGTTTTATGAAAAAATGTTGGATGATATTGAACCTCTATGGGGATATCGTATGAGTAAAGAGGAATTTTTGAGCTATTATCCAGAGGCCAGAGTTCCCTATCAACGAGGCTGGGATATAGATAGGGATCCATTTTACAATGAGATACCTAATATTAACCTGACAGCCACCTTTGCACCAACAGATGATGCCTTTCGAAAAGCAGGGTTTAAAAGCGTGGCCGATATTTTGGCTTTTAATGCTAAAAGGGGAGATGTAAGATACGACGACATGTATTTTGAACCACGTGGAGCATATCCGACAGATACTTTATTCAGTTTTCATCGCAATTGGGGCAGAGTGTTTGCAACTAAGGATCCTGCATATGGCATAGCGCTATCTAATAATACCGTCTTTTATAGTAATGATCTGGATCCTGCCTTGTTAAACGATTACTATGTGAATATAGGGGGGAATAGTCAGGTTCAATACGCTTATAAAATGCCGTTAGCTTTTTCTAAAAATGGAAACCAGATCCAAATGAAAATCAAAGAAGCCGAGCAAGCACCGATCAATATTATTGAGACAGATATCAATACGGTCAATGGACCGATCCACGTTGTTGATAATCTACTGCTTCCAAAAGGATTTAAACTTAAATAAAAGATGAGACGACATAATTTTAGTTATAGCAAGTGTAGCCTATTTTTGCTGACGATCAATCTATTATTTGCTTGTAAAAAGGAAGAAAACACGACGAATTTTGATAATAATAAGGTCAACTTGGTCGTTGCTGATAATTTTAATTTATCGGTATTTAATGCTGCATTACGCGTCAGTAATATGGATAAGGAGTTGCAAAAGGGCGAAGGTCCCTATACTTTGCTTGCTCCATCCGACAATGCCTTTGGAAAGGCGGGGTATCCAACTGTCGTGAGCATGCTGTCTGAACGCGCAGCGATAGTTTCTAATATCGCTAATTATCATATACTGGATGGAAAATATGAGCTCAATAAGCTTCCTTTTCTGTTCAATCAAGAATTGAAAACACGTCGCGGTAAGGTTTATGCCACACATTGGGTAAAAGGAGCTGATACAGTACTGACACTGAATGGAGCGCGTATATTGACACAAAATTTGCCTGCATCTAATGGACTGATTCAAGTGCTCGACCGCGTTATGACTCCCTATGTACATGATAAGATTGTCGATGCTATCAACGCAGATGCGAGTATCAGCATATTTGCTCGTGCTATAAAAAGGACCGGCATTTTATCCGAAAAAACAAATCAGGGAGCCTATACAGTTTTTGCACCAAATAATGCTGCAATGACTCTGCTGGGATTTCAATCCGTGCAGGATGTGGAGCTGGCCAATTTAGACGATCTGAAAAAATTAGTCCGCTATCATATTCTCCATGACCGTCGTTTTGTGTACGATTATATCTTGAGTACGGGTAATACAAATATGTCTAAGCAAACCATGCTAGATGGTAACAGTGTAGAGATTAAGTTGGTTCCAAATACCAGCTCTCCGGGCTCTTTTAGCGGTATAACACTTCGGGGTTTGGGAAATACAAATGATGTCTTATTACAGAAACAGGATATCCTTACCGGAGATGGGGTACTACATATTGTTGATCAGGGGCTCCGGCTAACACAGTAATAAGAAGATTTATCTAACGAATTAATGAAACATAGCAATGAATAGATATCAATATGACAGTATATGCTTAGGAAGATCAACCATGACTTTCTATCCTATAATGTCAATACTAAAGCTAATTTTACTCTTTTTGTTTCTTTTGCAAGCGATCAATTCTTTTGCGCAGGAAACTTCGGGTACAATTAACGGAAAGGTGCAAAGTAGCAGTGGAACTCTTGTGGAGAAGGTGACCGTTACTGTGATACACACACCGACGGGGACCCGTTATGTGCAATCGACCGATAAAGATGGACGTTTTACTTTAAATAATATTCGTATTGGAGGTCCATATACAGTTGATGTAAGTAGCATTGGATTACAAACAGAACGTAAAGAAAATATATTTGTGCGTTTGGGAGAAACCTTGCAGACGGATTTTATTATGCAACAGCGTAATGAAACACTTAGTGAGGTCGTTGTGACTGGTCGGAAAGCTGATACAAGGGCAGGGACAGTAGGGACCGGAAATCATTTCAGTGGCGAGCAAGTCAGGAATATGCCTACAGTCAACCGTTCGATTACCGATGTAACTCGGCTTACACCGCAAGGAAGTCGCGATAATAGTTTTGGTGGTACAAACTTTAGGTATAATAATGTCACGATAGACGGTGCCATCAATAATGATGCAATAGGTTTTAGCCCCTCTCTTGGCGGACAAACGGGGACCTCAGGAATGGCGGGGAGCAGTACAAGAACAAACCCCATATCAATAGACGCCATTCAGGATATGCAAGTATATTTGGCTCCCTACGATGTCAAGATTGGAAATTTTACAGGCGGCTCGGTCAATGCTGTCACTCGAAGTGGTACAAACCAAGTCGAAGGTTCGGTTTACGCCTATGGACGGAATGCCGCATTAACGGGTAAGGACCGTGTGGGAACTTTGGGGAAAATGAATAAAGATTTTTATGATTATCAAACAGGTTTCCGAATAGGGTTTCCTTTAATAAAAGATAAATTATTCTTTTTCAGTAATGAGGAGTTTACCAGGCGCCAAGATCCTACGCAGTTGCGTGTTGGGACTATCGAAACAGCTCAGATTCTGGAGCAGCGCGATGTAGAAGCAATAGCCGAAGCCGCTCGTTCTCGCTATGGTGATATTTTTAATATTGGAACCGCAGGTAATTATACAAATTGGTCCCGGTCAACCAAGTTTTTCAATCGTTTAGACTGGAATATAAATGCCAAACATCAGTTGGCAATCCGTAACAATACAATCTTTAGTAAGGCAACTCATATGGATCGGGATCAACAGGATTTTCGATTCAGTAGTATGGCCTTTGAACAAGAGAACAACCAAACAAGTACCGTTGCAGAATTGAAAAGTAGATTTAGTAATAATCTTTCTTCCAATATTGTGTTGGGATATACACAGGTAAATGATCGACGTGATCCTTTAAGTGATCCTTCCTTACCTCAGGTACAGATACAAGGACGTACACCGGGCACAACAATTTATCTTGGAACTGATCGTGAAGCTAGTATATTTAACATGCGACAAGGTACCTGGGAGATTACGGCCAATCTAAATTGGACAAAAGGTAGGCATAAATTGTTATTTGGAACACATAATGAGCTTTATCGCATTCGGTATGGGTTTGTTAACAGTTGGAATGGCCGGGTTGATTATAATAGTATTGCAGATTTCGTCGCGAATGTTCCGTATCGCGTAAGAGGAAGTTACAACTATAAGGATAATTCACGTTCTTACATTTTGGATCATCCCGCAGCTAACTTCTCTGTTGATATGTATAGTCTCTACATTCAGGATGAAATCCGTATAAATGATCGTTTCCAAATTATACCTGGACTCCGTGCGGATTTGGCAGCATTGCCGACAATGCCGACACGAAGTGATAAAGTCAATGACATGTGGTCTGACCCCACTTTTGGTACAACCTACACCTATACGCCACCGAATCGGTTAAGAAATGAGTTTCTAAATAGAATACAGTTGTCTCCGAGAATTGGCTTTCGATGGGAGGCAATGGACAATAAGCAACTGACTGTACGGGGTGGCGCTGGTTTGTTTACAGGACGTATACCGTTTGCTTGGTTGGCTTATGCATACTATAATACGGGTAACAGTTATGGTGCTTTCGATCAAAAAGCAGATCAGAAACCATTTGCACCTGGGTCTGACCCTATAAAGCCAAGTCCGAATGGAATAGGTGAATTTATAGCGCAGAATGGCGCTGTCATTAATGATCCAAGTACCGGAAAAACGCAGGTTGATCTGGTCGATAACAATTTTGTACTGCCGCAGGTGCTGCGGTCCAGCTTGGGTATAGATTACAAGGTTGAAAGCTGGAAATTTACGGTTGAAGGTATTTATACAAAGAATATTAAAGATGTTCTATTTCAGCAGCTGAACAACAAGGATAACCCATTATGGTATGGGTATGACGTCAATAAACAACAACCTGTTTATAGCGGTACTGTGGATAATCGTTTCTCAAATGTATATCTTCTGAGTAATACCAATCAGGGGTACCGCTACAGTATAACAGGGACCATTGGGAAAACGATCAAAGAAAAATTGAATGCTACACTGAGCTACACCTATGGAGAATCAAAGGATTTAAGTAATGGCGTACGTAATTCTATGGAAAGTAACTGGCAACTGAATCAGTCACTTGTCCCTAATAATCCAAAGTTAGCTTACAGCAATTTCGATATCCGTCACCGTATCGTTTCGAGTATAAATTACGAACAAACTTGGCGTAATGCAGGACGTACGAATTTTACCTTGTATATCAGTGCACAATCTGGAAGTCCATTTACCTATGGTATCGTCAATAACAGCATACAAGGCTTGCCACAGCAAGTAAGTTTGGTTTATATTCCAAGACCGACGGAAGCAATTCATTACTTTAAAGATCTTGCAAATGGTCTTTCTGCGCAGCAGCAAGCAGATGCTTTTAATCGGTTCATTAATGGTAATGATTATCTGAGCTCCCGTAGGGGTGATTTTACAGAGCGTAATATGGGACGTACACCATGGAATGTACAGGCAGATCTTCGAATTGCACATGATCTCTTTCTTCAGAAGTCAAAGAAACAATTTATAACATTTTCGGTCGATGTTATGAACTTGACTAATCTAATTTCCAAGAAATGGGGTATTCAGTATTTTTCACCCAATACATTTAATTCGACGAGTAGTGTGGGCCTTACCCCATCATTATTTCCGCCGAGGCAAAATGCTGATAGCTGGCCCGTATTTACCTTTAGTGATCCTGGGCAACCTTATAGCATCGATTATTTTAACTCAAGAGCACAAATACAATGTGGGGTTCGATATACATTCTAGTTTGGTCATTTGGGAAAAACCTAAAAGGATAGCGGATATATAGTTATAAGAATTTATTCCAATGAAAAATACAATTAATCTAGTCATCATATCTATATGGATGGCTATTGCGACGATCAGTTGCAGTAAAAAGGAAGAATTGGTCGATAAAATTCCGGCTAAAGTGGATAGTTATTACCCTAATTCTGGTAAAGCTGGCACACTAGTTACGATTGAAGGACAGGGCTTCAGCGGGGCAATTACAGAATTCTCTGCAACAGTTGCAGGGAGTTCGGCAGAGGTGATTAGCGCTACTCCAACATCGGTTGTTTTACGTGTGCCAAAAGGTGACAAAAGTGGAGGAATTGTCTTGAAGTATGGAAGTAATAGTTTTGATGTCGGTACTTATACCTATCAAGATCTTTCAGTCTCAAAAATTTTTCCGACAAATGGTACAGGAGGCACCCAGCTACGGATTGATGGGGAGGGGTTTGGTAGTACCGATAAACCTGCAGAAGTCTATGTTAATGGCAAAAAAGCTTTGGTTGTAAGTGTTACAGATAAAGTAATCGTTGCAGAAATTCCCGAAGATGCGGGGTATGGTGCTGTAGAAGTTCGTGTGGATGGTAAAAAGTCGCAAGGACAGAATTTTACTTATCAGGTCGTCCGCAGTATTAAACCATTAACAGGTGGGGCGGGAACCAAAGTTACCCTAATGGGTGAAGGCTTCGAAAAAGCCAGTTCGGGGAATATCGTTGATTTCAATGGAAAGATCGCGGTCGTATTGGAATCTAGTCCTGAAAAAATTGTCGTAGTGGCTCCAGCTGGCGTCAGTACAGGACTTCTATCTGTGAATATCAATGAACAGAAAATTTCGGGTCCGAAATTTACGGTTGTAGGCAAGCCTGAAATCGGCGCAGTCTCTCCTTTGAGTGGCCCAAAAGGGGCTGAAATGACAATAAGTGGGCTATTGTTTAGTAAAGAACTTGACGAAAATCAGGTTTTTATAAATGGAAAGCAAGTTGCTGTTTCTTCAAGTAGTGAAAATCAGCTGAAGTTGATCATTCCTGGTGGAACTGGATCTGGAAAGGTAAGGGTTGTAGTCAACGATCAATCCGTGGAAGGACCACAGTTTAAGGATCAGACGCTTGGTATTCATTCTATAAGTCCAGACAATGGTTTGGCGGGAACAAGTGTAACCCTATTGGGAACCGGATTTAGTACAAATGCTGCCGAAAATAGGGTTTATTTTAATGGTGTTTTGACCCCTGTGACAAGTGCTAGTGAGAATAAGTTGGTTATGGAGGCACCACAGGGTGTTGCAACAGGCGAGGTAAAGGTAATCGTTGGCAGTCAAGATGCTTTAGCACCGCAGCCGTTCCGTCGCGCAGGTGTAATGACATTCGTTGGGGGGCCAGGAAGTACGGTATTCGGCAACAACCTAGCTGGAATGGCGATAGATGCACAGGGAAATTTATATGTCGCAGATCCAGAAAATAAACAAGTTAAAAAGATATCCCCGACTGGAAGTGTATCTATCTTACAAGTAGATGGTACCGATGCTGTGTTTGATTATCCTACAGGCATAGTTGTTGACCCGCAAAATAATATTTATGTCAGTGATCAACGAACGAATCAGATTTTTAAAATTACAGCTGCGGGCAAACGCACTGTATACGCAAAAGGATTTTCTCCGGGTTCAATGTGTTTGGATCTGTCAGGGAATTTATATGTCGCAGTAGCTGGTTTTGCGCAGGGTATAAACAAAGTCAACGTGGCTGGAAATTATACTAAGGTACCCGGACCTAGTTGGGTAATGGCTAAGCCCTTTGTGGATAGTCAAGGAGTTTTATATTATTCGGATCAGAACACGAGCAGCAATAACGGGATCGAAATTGTAAGACCGGGTGATACACGTGGCGAACGTTGGGTTGGAGGTTCGGATGCGGGCTATCAAGATGGGATTGGAACGAATACATATTTCAACGGAATAGGCGGTATCACAGCAGGATTAAATAATAGATTGATTGTTGCCGATAACTACAATTATGCTATTCGGGAGGTCAATATGTCGACACGAGAAGTGACTACTTTGATAAAGGGAACGAATGGATATGTGGATGGGACTTTATCGACAGCACGGTTTGGTCTTATAAAAGATGTGGTAATAGATAAAGATGGTAATATCTATCTTCTGGATGTTGGTAATAAAGCTATTCGGAAACTGTTTCTGAAATAACAATTGTACATAAATCCCCGATGCAATCGTATTGTTTTTTAGGAGATCCTTTCTTTGAAAATAATGCGGAGAATGTGTCGGGGATTTTTATGTTAAAAATGAAACGATACTTTTAACTATTGTGGCAAATTGACAATGATTAAAGTGTATTATTCGCAAGTAAGAAGTCTCCGTAGAAATCGGGGATTTTACTCTCGTAAATTGCATTTGCGACAGCTATTATTGGGTAATCTACTTTAACGATCTCGGCATTAATTTCTTTATCAGATAAGGTTATTATTGCGTAGGTCGCTTTTCTGTCTTTTTCTTTACTACGCCCGACTGAACCACCATTGATAAACAAGACGTCTCCATCCTGTTGAATATAAGAATGGTGTGTATGTCCCATCACCAGAATATCGATTGCTCTTTGCTTTAATTGGGTCGATAGAGCATGCTTTGGAGTTGATTCATGGATGTATTCGTCATTGCTTTGGAGACTGGCATGGACAAGAAGTATTTTCCTGAGACTCGTCCCAAGCTTGAAGGTTAGTTCAATGTTGTAGGGTAATGTTGCTAACCACTTTTTATGAGGGGTCGATATCTCTTTTTTACTTAGGTTGATGGCGATTTCCCGATTTGAAGTCTCTATTACATCATGGTGTGGTAAAGGGATAATGGCTTCGTCAAAAGCAATTCTCTGGTCATGGTTTCCTAGTAGACATGGAATGTTTTTTTCTTGTATTCTGTCAATGACTTCATTCCCCCAGGGAGCGAAATCAACAAGATCACCTAAGCAGTAGATTTGTGTTAATCCTCTATTTTTGATATCTGTTAATACCGCATCCAATGCAATTAAATTGGCATGAATGTCACTTATTATGGCAAGTTGTATCATATTCTTATGCTACAAACATAATCATTCGGGTAATCAGTCAACGTACAATTTACGAGGTAAGGAAGAAAATGATAATAGCATTATAATTTTTAGGCTAAAAGGGGAGAAATTGGTTGAAATTGGTGAAGAAATACTTTAAAATAAGCACATAGCTAATAGCCTCAGCTATGTGCTTATTTAGGTGGTAGGTTACTAAAGATTCATCCCGCCGGATACCTCAATACGTTGTCCGTTGATCCATCTTGCGTCTTCGGTACAAAGGAAGGCAACCACACCGCCGATATCGTCAGGTACACCAGCACGTCCTAAAGCTGTAACAGCTGCAATATGCGCATTTGTTTCTTTGTTATCCCGCACATGTCCGCCGCCAAAGTCTGTCTCGATTGCACCGGGAGCGACCACGTTTGCTGCAATACCACGGGGACCAAGTTCTTTGGCAAGATACCTCGTCAATACCTCGATTGCTCCTTTCATCGAGCCATAGGCAGATGATCCCGGAAATGCAAAACGTGCGAGACCAGAAGAAATATTGATAATACGTCCACCATCGTTCAAATAGGGAAGAACTTTCTGCGTGAGAAAAAATACTCCTTTATAATGGATATTATAAGCTGTATCGAATTGCTCTTCCGTAGTTTCCATGAAAGGGGCGTATAATGCTGTTCCGGCATTATTGATTAGGAAATCGAAGTTTGGTTGTCCTGTTTCTTGTTTTATATGCTGTGTAACTCGTTCGATGAAGAGATCAAAAGACTGCACATTGCCTGCGTCTAATTGGAATGCGGCAGCCTTTTGTCCCAAAGACTGTATATGTGAAACCACATGATCTGCTTCTTCTCGATTACTGTTATAGGTTAAGATGACATCGATTCCTTTTTTCGCGAGATTAATTGCCATGTTTCTACCTAAACCACGGCTTCCGCCTGTTACCAATGCTATTTTATTTGTAGCCATTTTAATTTGTTTTAAAGATCCAACAGTACAAAGATCCTCCGAAAAGTTGAACTTTTCCTTGCGAAATGCAAATGGATATTTGCGAAATTCAAATTATAACGGTTGAGAACGAAAAATGTTTGGAGCAGAGCCGGTTTGCTTCTTGAAAAAATTGGAAAAATGAGCGATTTCCTCAAAACCAAGTGAATAAGCAATCTCAGATACATTCCAATCGGATTGTCGCAGTAAAATTTTTGCTTCCTGTGTGACTCTGGCTGCAATGACATGGCTGGTTGTTTTTCCCGTATTTTCCTTTAAAATTTTATTCAGGTGATTGACATGTATGGCAAGTCGTCCTGCAAAATCATTAGCTGTCCGTAGTTGTAGACGTTGCATTGGAGATTCAATGGGGAATTGTCTTTCTAGCAATTCTATAAATAATGAGGTTATTCTATTGGAGGCATTATGTGTGGGATTTGTTATACTTTTGGGTTGCAGCTTTTGCCCATAATGAATGATTTCAAGCACATAATTTCGCAGCAGATCGTATTTAAAGACGTACTCTGAAGAAAGCTCTTTATTTATTTTTAGGAAGATTTCCTCTATTTCAATACGTTGTTCTTCTGATAATTGAAAAATCGGAAGGCCGCCCGGTTGAAAGATAGGGAGGTCATCTATGTTAACACCACTTTTATTTCGGGTTAGAAATTCATCGGTGAAAACGCAGAAATAACCCTTTTGATGCTCATCTTTCGGTATCCAGTGATAAGGAACTTTGGGGGTGGCAAATACAAGTGCTGATTCATCGATTTCGATCACTTTGTCGGCATATTCAGCCGTGTTTTTCCCTGTGATTAAGCTTATTTTATAGTACGTACGCTTATTGTAGGGCATGACCGGTTTATCTTTTAATTTAGCAGCAAGTTCCTCAAAGCTGAATACATTAAAATGACCAATCTCTCTTGCGATCTCCTTTGGGATGCTCGCATTGATCTCCTGATAAAACTGTTCAATGGAAGTTGTTTTCATTTAAACTCGATTTGCAATAATCAAATGTACTGGTTTTAAATTACATTCGATACTCGCAGTCATGTTTTTGAGATTTTGCTATTCTCATTTAAATGTAAATTGCAATATTATATTTTGCACAATATAATTTCTTACCTTACATTTGTACAAACAAAACAAATTGAAATATGAAAACGTTATATAACATCGGCGCGACAGCCAAAGGAGGACGAAATGGTCAAGTAAAAAGTGAAAATGGTGTACTGGATTTAGCTGTTCGTATGCCAAAAGGACTAGGAGGTGCGAATGATGATTATGCCAATCCAGAGATGCTTTTTGCTGCAGGTTATGCTGCGTGTTTTGATAGTGCCTTGAATTTGGTTATTAGGTCAGAAAAAGTAAAAACTGGAGAGACTTCGGTAACTGCACATGTGAGTATTGGACAATTGGATAATGGCGGTTTTGGGTTGGCTGCAGAATTACATGCAAATATTCCGGGAGTGAGTTTGGAAGTCGCCCAGCAATTGATTGAAAAAGCACATCAAGTTTGTCCCTACTCAAATGCAACAAGGGGTAATATAGATGTTAAATTGACGGTATCAACTAACGAATAATAGATGAATAGCTTGGCTAATGTGCTGACAGCGCTCGTACTTTTAGAACATGTATACATTGTATGGATGGAAATGTTTGCCTGGGAAACTGCAGGAAAACGTAGTTTTGGAAAGGCTCTCCCTGCTGATCTTTTCAAACCCACTAAAGGGCTTGCCGCAAATCAAGGCTTATACAATGGTTTTTTAGTTGCGGGTTTAGCTTGGTCCTTTTTTATCAATAATCCGGTCTGGAGTGGAAATGTACGCCTGTTTTTTCTAGGCTGTGTCCTCGTGGCTGGGGTTTTTGGTGGAATCACAGCGAGCAAAAAGATATTTTTTGTACAAGGAGTTCCTGCACTGTTGGCAATATTATCCATGATTTTCTTAAAATAATTAAATAATTATATGTCACTACTAGAAGATTTAAAATGGCGTCATGCTGTGAAAGCATACGATCCTACAAAAAAAGTTAGTCAGGAAAATGTAGATAAAATCGTTGAGGCTGCACGCTTTGCACCTACTTCTTCGGGCTTACAGCCATTTAAGATATTGATTGTTGAAAATCAGGCATTGAAAGAAGAATTGGCAAAGGGAGCACTAAATCCAGACTGTATGCGCGAATGTTCACATGTGCTTGTTTTCGCTGCATGGGATCGTTATACGGAAGAACGTATTGATAAAGTTTATGATTTTACAACAGATGAACGAGAACTACCTCGAGGACGTTTTGGTTCCTATACCGAGAAGTTAAAGTCAATTTATCTGAATGAAGCTGCGGAAAGAAATTTTGCGCACACGGCAAGACAGACTTATATAGCTTTAGGTTTGGCTTTGGCTCAGGCAGCTGAACTTCGTGTCGATTCTACCCCTGCAGAAGGCTTCGATAATCATGTGGTGGATACGGTATTGCAATTGGAGAAACATGGATTAAAAAGTGTCTCGTTAATGTATGTTGGTGTGGCGGACTCTTCGAGAGATTGGATTTCGTCAATGAAGAAGGTTCGAGTTCCTAAGGATGAGTTTGTTGTTGAATTCAAATAAGCCGTAAACAACTTTTCAATCCCTCGAAAACTCAATATATTTGCAATATGGATGATTTATTAAAATTAGACAAACAACTCTGCTTTTCCGTATACGTGCTGCATAGGGAAATTATGCAGCGCTATCGCGCGATTCTCGAAGAGATTGATTTGACTTATCCGCAGTATATCACGATGATGGCACTATGGGAAAACGACGGACAAACCGTAAATCAGCTTGGTGGAAAACTATACCTCGACAATGGGACACTTACACCATTGCTAAAGCGTTTGGAGAGTAAATCGTTGCTTACACGAACACGAAGCAAAGAAGATGAACGTGTGGTTAAAATACAGCTTACAGCACAAGGATTGCAATTAAAGGAAAAGGCGAGCTGTGTTCCCATGCAGATTTTTGAAGCCCTCAAGCTCGACTATGCTGATATGCTTCAGCTTAAAGCTTTGGCAGAAAAAATCGTAAATAATGTTGGAAATAGTTAGTTTTTATACGATATGAAATCAAAAAAGGATTAAATACGCCAGCCTGTATTTAATCCTTTTTATTTGTGATATGGATTGTCTTGAGCGATAAATCTTCGCGTTCCTTTTATTATACATCATATTAGCATATTTCGGATTTTTTGGCAGGACTATAATATGGAGATTCGTGCTATGGAAAATGTCATTCACAACATAGAAAATCTAAATTGGTCTGCGATTACAGAGGAAATGCATAAACATGGTTATGCGGTCATTCCAAATCTATTAACAGATTTACAATGCGATCTATTAAAAGACGGGTATAACGATTCGAGGCTCTTCCGCAAAACTGTCGTTATGGAGAAGCATAGATTCGGATTAGGAGAGTACAAATATTTTGACTACCCACTACCTGAGTTGATTCAAACGATTCGATCTCAACTTTATCCCCATTTGGCCGTTATTGCTAATGCTTGGTTTCGCGCGCTGAAAGTCGATAAGTCGTTTTCGATGAAGCATGAAGACCTATTGACGGATTGCCGCTTGAAAGGACAGGAACAGGCAACAGTATTGATTTTGAAATATAGTCAAGGAGGTTTCAATACCCTACATCAAGACTTGTATGGAGCGGTTTACTTTCCGATACAAGTGGTTTTGATGTTAAATGAACCAGAAGTCGATTTTCTGGGCGGAGAATTTGTCCTAACGCAACAAATACCTCGAGCGCAGTCAAAGGCAATTGTCTTGAAACCTAAAAAAGGTGATCTCGTTTTATTTGCGACGAATTTTAGGCCTGAGAAAGGACGACTCGGATATTTTAGGGTTAATATGAAGCATGGTGTGAGTGAAGTCACGGCAGGTGAACGCCATGCGTTGGGTATTATTTTTCACGACGCCGAGAAATAAAATCCGCAAAATGGAATGGCATAAAAATATATCAGATGCTTCATTGCACGCCAAGATTCGAGCAGGAGAAATTCGCTTAGGAGGTAATGAAAAGCTAAAAATTTATGGATTGCTTAGCTGTATTTCAGGAAAAAGGATGAAGCGGGAGAACAGAGTATTTTTTGCCACTGAGCAAGAAGCACTACAGCATCAATATCGTCCTTGTGGGCACTGCTTAAAAGCGAACTATGTTGAATGGAAGGAAAAAATAGGAGATTTGGTGAAGTGTAAGTCACATTAAGTTCCCTTATATTGAGAACCAAAGTAAATCGAATTTGGAAAAAGCATCAATGTCAATTTCCTTGTGAATTGTTGAATTTTGTGTTTATCTTGAGGCAGGGTTAATTATCGTAGATCAAAAGAAAAATGCGTTTATTTTCGATTGCTGTTTATTTTATTTTTTCGGCTCTGCTGTTAATAAGCTGTGAAGAGCGGAGACAAGATACTAAAGTATTGAGTTATATAGCGCATAGTGAACGTGATAGTGCCCGTTTGGATCTTAATCTTTTTGAGAGCCGTTTTCATGGTAAATTGTTCTTTTATAGACCTGGAGGTGAGGTTGATTCGGGAGATATTCGCGGCAATATCCAAAAAGACACATTGCTTGGGGACTATTATTATACACCATTTGGCTGGGGACAGAAAAAAAGAAGACCCTTTGTTTTATTAAAAAAAGGGTCTCTGTATATTTTAGGTACAGGAACGGAGCAAGTGTATATGGGAATTCCACATTATATACCTTCAACCATCAATTTCCAAGACCCAAAGTTTATCTTTGAGAAAGTTAATCACTAGCCCCAATCATCTAAATTAGGCGTCTACAGTATATCTTTTAATCGAATATATTGTAGTAGCATAATGGTCTTGCCATCTTTGATTTCACCCGTATCAATCATATGTAGTGCTTCTTCGATATTGATTTCTAGAATTTCAATATGCTCTTCCTCTTCTTCTAAACCACCGCCATCGCCAACTTTCATGTTATTGGTGTATTCTGCTATAAAAAAATGTAGAATTTCAGTTACAGAACCTGGAGACATATAGGCTTCAAAGATCTTTTTTGCTTCCTTGATCTGATAGCCTGTTTCTTCTTCTGTTTCCCTTCGTATACAGTCGTGGGGAGAATCTTGATCAAGTAGACCTGCACAAGCTTCGATAAGCATGCCTGATTCATTTCCGTTGATGTAGGTGGGTATTCGAAATTGTCTTGTTAATATGACTGTTTGAGTACTGGTATTATAGAGTAAAATGACAGCTCCATTGCCACGATCATAAGCTTCTCGGCTTTGTTGCTGTACCGTACCATCGGGTTTGCTGTATTGATAAGTCACTTTTTTTAAAGTGTACCAGTTGTCTGATAGAATTTCAGTTTTTACAATTTTAATATCTTTTATTGCCATTTTTAGCGCGTTAAAGTCAAAAGATAAAAATAAGAATTGCAATCCAAACTAAGCAGGAAAAACTAAGAGAAGCTTTGATGTATGTCGCGATTCTCCATGGTGCTACCCAGCGTAGTCGAAGCGGGATAAAAAGTAGGATAAAACCCATTGATAAACTAACAGGTATAATCCAAAAGAAATCAATTGGTACAATCCGACTGTGGCGAAGTAGCGTAACAACCAAAGCAGCAACTAGCGTCAAAGACAGGCCTAAATTTGAAATTATTTTTTCTTTCTCAGGACGGTCGTTACTGGAACCTTGGCCAAAGCTGAAAAGAGTTGTGTCCATTACAAGGTTAATAAGCTCAGAAATCATTGATAATGGTATTTTTATGTAAAAATAACAAGTTTTTGTTTCGCAAATGGACTTGCTGTTTATTTTTAACGAAGAAGCATTGGAGCAAAATTTAGTTTATGCTAGGCATTGGCGAACCTCAGTCCGTTCTAAATTGCTTTGGATTCAGACCTGTATGTTGTTTGAAAAAATTGGAGAAGTAAGGAGAGTCGACGAAACCAAGTTTGAACGAAATTTCTTTGATAGATAGATCCGTTGCTTTTAACAATCGTTTTGCCTCCAAGATAGTTCGTTGCTGAATGAGCTGGCTTGGAGATACTTCGAGCTTTTGACGGCAGATTTTAGTAAGGTGCGGGGTGGATATATTAAGTTCTTTCGCATAAAAAGATACCGACTTCTCATGCCGAAAATGGATATCAATTAACTCCTGTAACTTTAAGAGACGTGGATTGGATTCATTATTCTGTTCATTTTGGACTACCTTTTGTACCTCTTTGCTTAGTATCGATGCGATCACAGCTGTGCGAGAATAGATAATAGCAGGAACGCAATTGTGATCCTCAAGTTCTTTTCTTATCGCATTAAATTCATAATAAAGTAGAGCAAATGTTTCGTTGGAGAGTGAGATAACAGGATTACGTTGATAGTAAGCGAATGAAAAACGGAAATTGGGCGAAAATTTCTCAAAGTATTCTCTATCGACCATCAATTGGAAACCAGTTGTATTGGGCCCTAATTTCCAGCTATGAACTTGCTTTGGAAACAGGATATGAATTTGATGACGATCAATGTGATAATCTTTAAAATCAATCGTATGGACACCTTCTGCCTGGTCAAAAAGTACCAATAAAAAAAAGTGATGTTGATGTGGACGCGCTATATGATGTTCACCACGTAATTCCGAGTATAAATATCCTTGATTACCTGCAAGCTGGTCTTTTCTAAATTCTTGAATATCTATTGTCGGAAATAACTCCATCGAAATGATTTTGAACCTAAATATAGGTGTTTTATTTTAAACCGTCTTCCAGTACCTGTTTGTTGATGGTGAATTCACGATAGCCAAAGGCTCCAGACTTATAACCAATTACAGCACCAAATTCAATGCTTTTTGAGGAAGAGGTCTTTGGGAATACAGAAGAGCGGTATACATTGGCCGCAGCTAAAGGTTTTTCGAAGACGCGAAAGTGTAGACCATCCTTTGAATAGGCTAGATAATTCATATCTGAGGTAAATCGATCGACGTTTCCAATTGCCAGACATAGAAAATAATACCCGTCAATATAAGAGCCTTGCAGATGCCAAGTCGAATATCCCTTGCTGAATTCTAGCCAAGGTTTATTCATAAATTCAACTTTCTTACTGTCGCGATAAGCGGTAAAATCTAAGCCATTTGTAGAAATACGCGATAGGATATTGGTCATAATTGGTGCTTTGTAGTTTGGCATGAAATCCACTTCGTAACTCGTCGTTAGGTTTTTCGAATTTCTCACAAATGTTGGTGAAAGGATATGGTTATCTTGGAAAGATGTAGGTTCATTACTATTATACACGAGTTCCAGCGGTGTCCAGTCAATCCCATTTTTTGATGTTTGTCTTACAATAACACGTTCAGCTTCTTCATTTAATTTTTTATTGTTGTTTGCGCTTTTGGCGCCCCATTTTTTTAAAATTTTGCTTGAGAAAAAGCAGCCTCTATAATATAGTTCGAATTCCTCACCGTTGAAATTCCAGTCTACATCGGACCAATAACCTTGATTAGGGCTGCCGTCCTTTTGGATGAAAGAATCTTCTAGTGCCGGACGTCGTTGAATAGGATTTATTAATCCAGCCGGAGTAATCCATTCTTTTCCATCATTAGAAACTACCACAGTCGGATTTTCATAGAGAGAGGCGGTACGGTCTGACCCGATTATGCCAAAATATGGCGTAAATACCATCCAATATTTGTATCCTTTGAAACCGGCAGGGAAATATTCAACATCTGGGTGGCAATAACTCGCGCTATTGCCAGAGATATCGCGTATCCAGCCTGGGAGTTCTTCGCCGGGTTGGTTTGCATTGGCAATTGTATTAATTTTTATTGAACCTAGATCACTTGTGAAACCTGTAGGGATGGGTAATTTATCTTTTTCAATGACTTCGGGATCAGGTGGTACAATTCCTGGATGAATATCTCTTTTACAACCAATAAATAACAAAAATCCCAAAAAGAAATAGGCAATTCTCTTAAATGACATATAGAATCAATAAAAAATAAATGATAGTACCTTACGGTCTTACTTTCCCTGTTAATCTTAGCTAAATGATAGCAAAAATGATCTATTTTTTTTATTTCTCAAAATCGATTTTAAAAAATATTTTATATGTCGTAAATATTTGGTTTTCTGATTTATAAGTGTCTTTTTGACTTGTATTTGTGATGTGGAAGCCGTCCTTGTACCTCTTGTTTAATCCATCAATTGGGAAAAATTTGAACGTGTAATTTCATTGACTTTAACAGCCAATCGTTTTCAGTACGAAAGAACGTTTGCGTAGCGAAGTTATTCATTGTTTCATGATCTAGTGGCTTAGTAGGAGAAATAAGTTCGTTGGTGATGACGTCAAGACCTTATTGTTCAGGTTTTAGACAATAAGTAAACTTAAGATTTAATCGTTAATTTTATGTTGTTATATCAATTAGCATACTCAAAATACGAATGATAAGGACAATTGATGATGGAAGATGGCCTACAATATACAATAGTTAAACCTGATGAAGCGATCGCAAGTTTTGTGGATAGCTTTTGGTGTTTGCGTAATGAATCTGGCGTTATAAAGGAAACTATCGGTTTGCCAGATGGACGTGTTGATTTGTTTCTTTTCAAATCTTCTGTAGATAACTTTAGGATCGTTTTACTTGGTCTAGGAACAATGCCCCATGAAGAAGCGACTATTCCTATTGACGGACAACTATTTTGTATCAGCTTTAAATTGCTTGGGGCGGAGTATCTTTTAAAGGAAAGTATTGCCGGCATCATCAATACGGGTAAGTTTCTTGCGACTGATTTTTGGGGTTTTTGTGAGTTTGATTTAGTTGATTTTGAGTTGTTTGTGGTCAAATCTGTACAGATTATTAAGTCACTTCTTCCTTCTATGATTGATGAGCGAAAGCGTAAGTTATTTGAACTGATCTATCAGCGTAAGGGAGCGATTTCAGTTGCCGAACTCTCCGAACAGATTTTTTGGAACAGCAGACAGATCAATCGTTATTTTAATCAGCAATTTGGACTTTCTTTAAAGTCGTACTGTAATATTTTACGTTTTAGGTCCTCATTGGATCACATTGCAAAAGGGAAACTTTTTCCAGAGGAACATTTTTTCGATCAGACTCATTTTATTAAAGAGATTAAGAAATTTTCGGGAGTAGTTCCCAAAGAGCTGTTAAAAAATAAAAACGACCGATTTATACTATTATCATCGCTTACATCTCAATAGTTTTGTTTTATGAATTTTAAAACAAATAAGATGTTAATACAAAATAAAAAAATAGCCATAATTGGCGGTGGAATTGGAGGCCTTACGCTAGCTCGATTATTACAGCTAAAGGGGGCTGATGTATCCGTTTATGAACGGGATTTAAATCCTGAAGTTCGTGTACAGGGCTCTACTTTGGATCTTCATGAAGGGACGGGACTTGAAGCGATGAAACGCGCAGGATTAATAGAAGAGTTCTATAAATATCATCGACCGACTGCGAGTAAGCTGCGTATCGTTGATCAGCATCTCATCGTAAAATTTGATGACCATGATGAAGAGCAGTCAGTCGCCGAAAATAGACCAGAAATAGACCGAGCTCCTTTGCGAGATATCTTATTGAATGCGTTGGAACCGCATACCGTTGTTTGGGATAGTCAATTTATTGCAATGGAAAGATATGGTGAAGGTTGGTTGTTGCATTTTAAACATGCAGTGGATGCATATGCCGATCTAGTGATCGCAGCAGATGGGGCAAATTCAAGAGTACGTCCTTACTTAAGTAATCTAACGCCTATATATTCGGGAATTACGTTGGTTGAAGGAAATATCTATGATGCTGAAAAGAATGCTCCTCATCTTTTTAAATTGGCGAACGGTGGTAAAGTGATGGCTTTTGGAGCGGAACAATTTATCGGATATGGTACAAAAGGTGACGGTTCAATGATGTTTGTTGCAAGTACAAAGATTCTAGAAGATGATTATAATAAGGCTAAAATTGATTTTAAAGACAATAAGCAAGTATCGCAATGGTTTAAAGATCATTTCCCTGGATGGACCACGGTTTGGGATGAGTTTTTTGTGAATGACAATGTACAGTTTATACCCCGTCCCCAATATTATTTTGCTCTTGATCAACACTGGGAAACACAGACTAACCTTACAATGATCGGAGATGCAGCTCATCGCATGCCACCATTTGCTGGTGAGGGGGCGAATGTAGCAATGCAGGATGCCTTCGAGTTGGCTGAATGCCTGACAAATGGGAAACATGAATCTTTGCTGGAAGCATTATCTTATTTTGAAAAAGATATGATAAGAAGGGGGGCAGAAGCAACACAGGATACATTGGAAAATAGTGATCGCATGCATTCGGCTACTGCTTTATCTGCCATGTTGGAATTTTTTACCCATCCATCGGGGGATTAACAACCTTAAATTGCCTAAAGCTGTATGGAGCAACAAAGGGAGTTTCCAGAAAAAGAATATTTATTTTTTCTGGAACTTCACAAGCAGTAAGCTACCGAAAATAAAATAAAGTATCAGAACTAATGTGCTGCCAAGTGCAAAACCATTGCTAAAAAGTTTATCTAGCCCGTATTTGTGATGAAACAGACCGATTCCGACTATACATTGGCATAGTGCATAACAAATATTTGCTGTTGCCGTATAACCAAAAAGCCCTAAGAAGCGAACTTTTGTTATTCCAAAAATAAAATGGGGCATCGCGTTTGCGAGTAATACAGCTATACTAAAATCGATAAAGTTCATAATTTTATTGTTTTTTCGTGAGTCATAAAAAATGAAACCGCCGGTATTTCGAAAGCAAAACACTTTTCATGCTGAACAATATCAGCTAATGTTTCGCTTCTAAAGAACTCAATTTTTAAAGGTCTTATGTCCTTTGGATCGAATTTTAACGCAATATTAGCCTGTTGGAACAGACCATTGTTCAGTGGAGTTAAGGCTTGGTCCTGAATAATTATTTTATTCAGGAGTTGATTGATATCTTTCGACAGATGGAGAAATTGACTTGGAATATTCCAGTGATCACAGGGTTGGCAAACAACCTCCAAGTCTGGTGCATTGCTTCTCCCGGGGATTATTTTGGTGTGAGTTTGAACGCCGATATGGTCATGTTGGAAAGCCAAAGGTTGATGTGTATACATCATGCTACTGAATAAACGGCTACCGATGCAATAGATCTGGCTACTCATTACATTTGCGAGAAATAGGACTGTAGGCGCTTTAAATTGCTCTTGGGTTTGACTGATGTAAAGTCTCCAATTACTCTGTAGAGGTGACCCATATAAGGATTTTAAATGATATAGTTTTGCAGGGCCGAAATGGCCATGGCGGTAAGTTAGCACTGAAAATAAAACATGGTCACCGACAGGATCGAGGGTAATTCCTGGGGGGATGAATTGTTGAATTTTGGCGAGAGGTACCATCCAGTTTAAATAAACTACATGGCTAATTTCACTTTTTAATTTTATTGCTGAAAAGGGTTTGGTAAGTATAAACTTTGTTTTCCTCAAGAATAGACTATTCAGAAAGTTTTCAATGCTTAATGTAAATTTGTTTAGTTTGGCAGCGCGAAATTCTTTTTCTATTAATGACATGATAACAGGCTGAAAATCTATGAATTGCTGTATGGTTCAACTTAATGTTTTGCTGGGTAGCTTATATCTATTTTTTATGCCTGCGAGGACTTTCTTGTAGTATTTAGTTTTATTGGTTTCGTCAATAATGACAATTTCAACATCGTTTGCTTGAAGTAATTGCATTTTATCTTTGGAGAGTGCATACCATTTTTTAGTTGTATAATAAAAGAGTTGATTTTCAATAAAGGCGCTTCGTCTATAATACTTATTTCTGGCGCGATAGGTTAGCAGCCACCAAAGGTCTATTTCTACAAAATCAAGCGATAGACCTAGAATGTGGATATCCTGCGTGAAAAATAAATCAATCCAGGATTGGAGTTTAGTATCCTTTTTTCGGCTTAATCTTTTAATTAGTGCAGCCTTGTAGACCGTTTGCGAATTATAATTTGTCCCATTAACCACATAGTCCCTCATTTTTTGCAATTGGCCACAGTAATGTTCATAACCTAGGTTAATGGAAGATGGATTTAGGCAGTCACCGTGTATATGCCAATAGCTCGTGTTGCCGATTTGGTGTTTACGAAATACACTGTAGGTCGTTTCACGGATTAAGCCGGTATTTGCTGTGGCGATTTCTCCTTCTAAACTGAATTCATAGTTAGTGGTGATTATGTTTTCGATTGAAAGATCCCGAATTAATTGGTGTATTTCGTTTTGATTGATTTGAGAGACGCAATCCGATATATAAGTTTTAAGTTCTCTTTCATTAATATGTTTTTCTCGAATTGCGTTAAGGAATATTTCCTCATACAACATAGGAAAAGGTTTTTGTCCATTTTCTAATGAGCTGACTTTATACTTTTCTTTGATGTTGTGTAGCAAATCACTCCAGCTTATTCCTGGTGAAATATTATTAATGTCGTTTCCGACTAATAAAGCAAACTTGTTCATTGTATTACAAATCAAGATTCATGCATGTAAAGTCAAATGACGATGTCGATCAATCGCATTTTTGGATGTAACAAATAATCTATTGAATTTAGATTTCTCTCCTACGAATTTAATAAAAAATCGTAGGATTTATGTCAACTAGATTTGTGATGGTACTGTAGATGATATTGTCTGCAGGGCCATGGAAGCAATATAGTGTAAATTGAAACCTCTGTAAAAAATGATTATGTCATTGCGATGGGCGGATCAGTCAGATATGTTGTTTTTATTCGTCAAAAAAGGCTAGGCGAACCAACTTCCTAGCCTTCACGGTATAACTCATCCTATGCTATAACAAACAAATAACAAAGCAGTACAGGAAATGTTTGATGCCTCGTCAATGATGTGAGGTCTGTTGTGATATGACTTGACAATGATATCACGGTCTTGGTACCATGTTCCCTCATAAATTTCAGTAATATTTTGTTGTGTTATTATCTGCTTTTGAGGGCACCATGAAGAGTTGGTCCTGTTAAACTCACTTTTGGTGAACGCGTACACCGAAGAAAATTTTGTGTAATATTCGGTATCTGTAACCTACCGCTTAAATCCAGCTAATAGTCCGTTCTGCGACAGAGGATCACACTTAACTTTGTATAAAAATAGAAGCTAAATGACGATTGATAAAGTGTGTTTCCCTTTTTTAATACACAATGGCAATTTTTTTAGCGTAGAAAAAGGTTAAGTCATAAAAAAAGTTCGTGATATGGAAATTAAAGAAAACAAATTGATCGGTGTTTCTTATAGAGATACACCAAACAAAGGTGGAATTATTAAACCCGTTTATATTATTATGCACTACGATGGTGCATCCAATGCAACGAGTGCAATTGATTGGATGACTGATTCCCGGAGCAAGGTCTCTGCCCATCTTCATATCAGCCGTGATGGTGTTATAACGCAATTGGCCCCTTTTAATATTAAATGTTGGCATGCGGGCCTTAGTACTTGGGCCGGTCAAAGAGATTTGAATAATTGTAGCATTGGAATTGAATTGCAAAATAAAGGTACGGAGAGCTACACCGAAAAACAGATCAATGTGGCGATAGCTGTATGTAAAACAATTGTCCGTACTTATTCAATTCGGGAGATTTTGGGACATTCGGATATTGCGCCTGGAAGAAAGGAGGATCCAGGGATACAGTTTCCCTGGGAAAAATTTAAACCGTTAACAAAAGGAAGTTATAATGGAATTACTTGAGATTTTGGAGAAATTGATTATCCCTGTAGTGACAGCTGTAGGGGGGTATTTTGTTGGAAGGCCCAAGCAGCAAGCTGAAGTGGAGGCAACAAATGTTGAGAATGCCGGAAAGGTAATTGAAAAATGGGAAGGATATGCCAATAGATTAGAGAAAGATATTGAGCAATTACGGACGATCATTGAAGATCTTAATGAAGGGTTACGTTTGGCAAATGACGAACGTACGTCTTGCGCTAAGACCTTAGCGGATTTGCAAGTGAAATATGATGATCTCATGAAACTTTATAATAGGTTACAGGTTGAATTAAAGCGCGTTAAAAATGAAGAATACACTACAGATAATCGCAATGCTGCTACTGGTTAGCAGCTGCGGTTTGTTTAGAAAGGTTGAGAAAATCAAGGGATCACAAGAGTTTGGTGTCAAAGAGAAAAATACCAATTATGCTACTATAGCACAGAACACGGAACATATACAAATTGTTCGATCAGATAAAGAGGCTTTGGAAACAGGTGAATATGTGATGCAAATTGAAGGTGAAGGGATCCGGATTATGCAGGATGGTGCTGTTCAGCTACGTAAGGGAAAAGTCTATACGAAAAAGGAACATTATTCTGAAAAGCTGCAGCTTGAGAGTAGGTTCGATACCAATTGGAAAGCTCGGAAGGTAAAAAGTCGTCAGCAAATTGAAACGAAAATGGAACTACGCAAAGCACAATCAAAAGAGGTTTCAAAACCAGCGGTGTCAAGCCTTCTTTATTTTTTAATGGGTTGCGGTGTATTGGTCGGTTTGATTATTTGGTGGATAAAGAAACGTAAGTTTGTTGAGTCTTGGTAGTTTCCGATTAAAAAATGTTACTATTATTTTTAATGCAATTCAGATAAGAAGCACAAAATAGTCCTTGAATTTTAAATACTCAAGGACTATATTTTTGGAACCGGGCAGAATTGCCGAATTAGCAGAGTTCGTGTGATTGTACAAATAATACTAAACCCCATCGAAATGCCTGTCAATAAGGTAATAATTAGCAATCTGTTTAATTTCCTTTTTGAAATCACGATAGAGGTCAAATTGATTGCAAGCACAGATGATAGATTTCTGTAATGTGTCATTATTTATTTTTAAATAAGGGCCAAGTTCCTTATATATGCTACTTTTTACTTTTGTTTTCAGATTATCTAATTTTTCCGGCTGAAAAATACGTAGAACAACGGCGATAGCTTTGTAACGATGCTGAATATCCTTATAATTGATATATTCACCCATAATCTGTTGAGAAGGTATACCCACAAATTTACAATAGCAGTCAATTACTTGACTGATTTTGGAAAGGTCAGATTCATATATCTTATCGATGGATTTTAGTATTTCAGGATGATTTTCTTTCAAGAAACTCATGATGAATGAATAATATAGTGAGTTCATACCTTGTGAGCTATTTTTGTCGGTTATTGTACTGCTTTCTTCTTTTCTTAAATTACTGTTGTGTTTTTGTCGTTGATGATAATCTACTGCGTAAACAATGTGCTGTCTGGGATGTTGTGTCATGAGCTGTTCCATTTTCTTTTTATCTTTAAGTATGAACTGATTTTAGTCTCGCTAATTGCAAATCCAGTGAATAGCTAATTTACTTACTACCCTGTTCGTCTATTCTATGAATTTAATATAGTCTATTGATGTTAAACAAAGTTAAACAAATTTGTTAATCATGCAAGTTTGTTCGAAGCTTATTTTTACTTTTTATATGAAAATGCAAACTTATTTGTTTAACTATAATGTGTTGGTAATTAGGTTTTTATTGTTTTATTTTGATTGTCTGTTTGTTTAGGTTTAATAAGTTGTGTAACTTAGTGTCAGATTGTTATATATTTGTGTAACATTTGTTAAATACCCGATCGACTATGGAAACTTATTCAAATAATAACTTTGAAGTTTTACGCTTGGAGATGCGCGTTACTAACCGTGAATTCGCGTCTTTATTGGGTGTACGCGAACAGGTGTACTCGCGTATTAAAAAAGGAGAGTATCCTATTGGACTTACGATGAAAACACGTATTCAAGCGGCTTTTCCTCAGGTTCAGTATGACTGGTTATTGTATGGAAAAGGTGAAAGAGTAGCGATAACTCCTTTAATGCACCCCGACACGATAGCAATGCTTAGTATTGGTAACGGTAAGTCAATAGGGTATTTTTCGGAGGACGTCAAGTTTATTGACGAAAATAAGAATAATATATTTTTTGAAGTTTCCCCAGGACGATATTTGATGCAGACAAAACTTGTGACAGAGAAAGCTAAAGCGGGGTATTTGTCTGGCTTTTCTGATGCTGAATATATGGACGATTTACCGGCACATTTTATTACGGTCAATGAGTTTCATAAAGGTGCCTATCGTTCTTTTGAAGTTAGTGGTGATAGTATGACCGATGGAACCGATGCAAGTGTATTGGACGGCGATATTGTGACGGGACGTTTGATTAAAAGGGAGTTATGGCAATCAAAATTTCATACCCACAAATATCGTTATTGGGTTGTTGTACATAAATATGAAGGAGTTATTATCAAAGAAATTGCTCATCATGATGTCAATAACGGAATTCTTACCCTTCGTTCGCTAAATACTGATAAAACAAGATACCCGGATTTTGAAGTAAGTCTAGATGATGTTGACCAAATTTTTAATGTTGTAGATATTAGCCGTTCGCTTTAGGAACAGCCTAACTCAGAATATGATCGTTTTGATGGTTCGTCTTTTCATATCAACGTTTATAGGTGGACCTTTTTGTTTCGGCTATAGGTGCGATAAATTAATCCAATCGCCCGCTATTAAATTGAAAGTTCTCCGTATCAATTCTTTATGATTTTACTAAAAAATATAGAAATAAAAACTAATTATATTAGTTTTTATTTCTATATTTGATTATAAATTGAACGTTTTCGGACATGTTGTTGCGTGCTGTCTTGGCGCACCTAGTATATATTTAACGTTAAGAAGGCTGATAACGTGACGAGAATATTGGTTGCTCATTATTCAGGCATGTCCGTGGCGTTCAATTGAAATAATAGGTACATGTGCGTAGGTTGTCAGGGCGGGGTGGAGGCATTTTTGAATAAATCGAACTATTTACTAAGTTGTACCTATGGACTTACCATTTACTAATCATCATATGTTTATTTTTGAAGCCAGGTTTTGAAATCTGGCTTTTTTATTTCTTATGCTATCAATTGTTGTTAATTTTAGTCTTTTACAAAGCTTACATCGGTTATTTTATAGGAAAAATTATCTTTTTCCCGTTCATTTTCAGGTTTTTCCATTTCACTGTAGTGAACGGTTCCCTTCATCTTGAACGTTGTATGGGAATCTAGATTGATTTTTTCTCCCTTATCGTCAAATACATAAAAGTTCTTAAGCGTATAATTTTTCTGATCTGCGGGAATTTCAAATAAAACATTGTTTTTTTCTATTCCTACAGGTAATATAACGCTGAATGCAGTGAATTTTTCAGAACTAAATGCATGGGATTTAACTACGAAATTCATGGCCATAGTTTTTGATTTACCTGATGAGAATGTAAAGGATGGTGCATCAAATTCACCTGTTAACGTAATGGTTTTGTTTTGATTGTCATAGTTTGATTCGATAGCTTTTACCGTATCAACAGAACTGCCATTGCAAGATGTGAACAACGCTATGGCAGAAGATACTAACAATGATGTCGAAAGTAAGTGTTTTGTTTTCATTGGGAAAAATCTCATTAATTGTATATTATTTTGAGCATAACATACTTCATACTGCTATGCTCCTTTTTTAATTGTAAAGACTCTTTTTATTGATAGACAACTTCTGCTCATTTATGTTTTGGCAGTTTCGTGAAGATTTCTTTGAATCATCAATATACATACCTTCATGATGATTTAAGCTCGCATTCAATAACATCCGTTGATCAATTTTTATAAAAGTAAGGTATTGAGGAAGAGGTTTTAGCACTTGATTTAAATTCGGGGGGAATGAATTTAAATTCGCATGCCTTGGGCTTTTTTTCGTCTATAAGAGATAGGTGAATGATAAACGCGAGTTTTATTTCGGCGGAAATGTCAGTAAACAGGTTTTAAGGGGTTTGATCTTATACAATTAGCCCAATGTTATGATCAATTTTTTGATTTAAAAAAGACCAAGTTAATAACTAAACAAGTGAGTGTAAGTAAAGAAAAGCAAGTTCGAATGTTGTTCCAAAATACCCAGGGTTTTTCAAAGGCGTCACGTGCAAGTCTTAACGATTTTTCTGAAGATATCAATAGGTCTATCGAGGCTAATTGATTGTTTAAGGGGATATTTTGCGTGCCTGTAACCACAAATACACCAATAATATAGCTTAGGCATGCTGCTAGGATTAGATAAAATTTTGGTGAATACAGATCAAAAAATAATATAGTAGCCATGAATAACAAAATTGGTGCACCTAGAAAACAGCAATAAAAAGCTGAGTTTAGTATTTCTTTATTGATATTTTGCATGGCCATCAAAAAGGCTCTATCGTTGAGTTTATGTAGACCCAAATTGACCGAAAAGGTATACGAAAAAAACAAGCCTGATATGATAGCCGAAAATATTGTTGCCAGCGCTAAAATGATGTCTTGCGATTTCATGTCTATATTTTTTTTGATGTACAATGTTTTACTGAACCTAATTCTCTAGGTGCTCTAATTTATCAAAGCATTGTTTTCTTATAGCAAATCTTTCGAAGAAGTTGAGGCTTTAAGAAATTACACACTTTCGTTGAGCTCGCCCTTAGACAATACAAAAGTTGTGATAAACAGTGAGTCAATATAGAATAAAAACGACAGTAAGCTATTTTTTGTTAAATGATGTTGGCGTTGTTCCTGTGAAAGTCTTAAAGACACGAATAAAGTGCGATTGGTCGGAGAACCCATTTTCATAAACAATTTCCGTTAGCTTTTGGAAATCTTTGCTATTAAGCTGTTTCAAAGCGGCCTGAAACTGTACCATTTTAGCGAATTGTTTAGCGGACACCCCAGTTTCCTTGAAAAACCTTCTTTCAAAAGTTCGGATGTTCAATGCTTCTTTTTTTGCAATTTCCTTAATAATGATTTGGCCCTTTTTTTCGATGATTTCGAGAATTGCTCGCTGAATCGAAAAATCTATGTTATATTTCTTGCTATCGAAAAAGCTGAGGAGCGATTGTGTTAATAGTTGGATGCTGTTTTCAGCGTTTGAAGATGAGGATAATGTACTGCTTAGTTGGTGGAAGGCTCTATTTGAAGGAGTATCTAGATCATAGCAGCCATCGTTTATGCTTTCGGGCGAGATACCCCAAAATCGGCGTAATACAAATGGGTAAAATTGAAAAACGATAATCTGAAAAGGCCCTGTTACATCTATTGAAATCGGTTTTATTGTCTGACCATAGAGAAAAATAGTCGGCATCTTTTTATCATGAGGCTTGATTGTAAAATCACCATAGCATCGTTGAAACAATAGACCGGGGTAACCATCAGCATAAAAAGGTAAGTTTACGCGATCATTTTTCTGACTTTCAAATACCAGGATCGCTTTTACGAATAATGTAATGGATGTATCAGGGCTGATAATTTGAGAATTCATCAATTAACTTTGTTGGCTTTTGATTACGACCTGTTGTACGTTTAAATATACTGAAAAATCTATTATAAGATGGAGTTGCCCTAAGATTTTCATTAGCGGATTTGTAATATCATGGTATATCTAAAGTCTACGCATGAAATCCGACTTATTTGAAATAAAAAAGGGGATTTTTTCTTCTCACCTGAAATAATTGTGCATGTTCCAGTAATTTAACATAATTATTTTGCCAATAATTGGCAATCCAATTTGAATCCAATGAAGGGTTGTAATGACTCAGGTCACTTTTTAAAACGACCGAATCCACTGCTGTCCCAACATTCCAAATGCTTATTTTGCTGTAACGTCCCCTGTAGGGAGGGGTATAACATTTAATAGCCTGCACGCAACTGTCAACCGAGGGATAATCATAACTGTCGAAATTATCCAATGTTGCAATGCTGATTTTCTGATAATTTTCATCAATCGCAAAGAGTTCTGAATGTGTTTCGATGATTTCTCCGCAAATAGAGTTCCTGGATTTCTCTTCGTTCCAAAAATACTGAATGGGAAAACTATGCTTATAAAACGCGGTTTTCCCTTTGATTTTAAGTGGTTTGCTGTTGTGGTATTCACCTATCTCAATAAAGTTCTCAACCTTTGGATTAAACAAATAGGCATGTTCTTGCCACTTCTTGTTCCATACAATATCTTCAAAACCGTCTTTGTTTTGATCGGTAAACGATAATCCTGAATTATTGGTCTGATAATCCATATCTCGCATAATGAGGTGCCATTGATTATTTTGCAGCTTTTCGACCTGAAAGAAACACGTTGAGTCGTTTTTAAAGACGGAAAATCTATAACGCTTATTTGCTATAAAAGAACAATCTTGTTCTATCAGGTTGTAATTCGAAGTTTTTAGGCGATCGATTTCCTGGTAGACTAGAAAAGAATCCGGTAATTGCACATGCTTGTTTTGCGAGTTACAACTAAAGAATGCAACGGCGAATAGTCCCAGCAACAATTTCCAGCGCTGGTTTATTATTTTTGTACGGAATGGCTGTTTGAAATGTCTCATATCAATTAAGCTGTGCTGGTGCGTATTATTGATCGTCTGTCGTATACCTTTGTTTCGGTGAACTCTGACAGTAGTGGTTATAATTTTTAAGATTTGTACTGTTGTTAAATAGCGTATAAAATAAATTGACTTTTTATTATTGTACTCAAAATTGAAACTACCATTATAGTTGGCTCCCACTAAATTTATTTGTGTTCAGGTCGGCAGCTGAAAGCGTTGTTAGAAGTTCTCTAGCTGCGGCGCTACCTGCACGGTTTGCACCGATTGTCGATGCTGATGGGCCATAACCCACGAGGTGAATTCTTGGTTCTTTAGCGACCATGGTCGCTAGTCTGCCTGCCATTTGAATGCCACCTTGTTTTTCTTTTGGTAGCACTGCGTCTAGATGGCTCAATGAACTTTTAAAGCCTGTATTCCAAAGTATAACATCTGCTTTTTGTTCTGTTCCATCGGCCCATTTGATCCCCTTTTCGGTTATTTCTTGAAACATTGGAAAACGTTGAAGGACACCCCGTTTTTCCATCTCCTGGATTTCTGTAGAATAGGGGAGGCCCGTAACGGAAACGACAGACAAAGGTGAAAGCCCCAATCGTACACGTTCCTCTACCATAGCAACCGCATTATGCCCGGCCATGTCATCAAATGGCCCCTCTCTGAATAAAGGTGGTCGTCGTGTTACCCAGGTTGTCGTTGTAACCTTGGAAATTTGGTCCAATAGCTGAATGGCAGAAATACCGGCTCCAACAACAATAACATGTTTGCCACGAAAATACTCTGCAGTTTTAAAATCTTTTGTGTGAAGTTGCTCGCCCCGAAATAATTCTGCACCTGAATAGGTAGGAATATAGGGGTTTTCCCATGTTCCAGTGGCGTTGATAATACCGAGTGCTGAGAAAAGAGTTTTTGCCGTATCGATATGAAAGCGATCTTGGTACATGTAGACTTTTTCTACTTTAGCTGGTCGATATACTTGAAGTCCAAATTTTTCTTCATAAAGTTTAAAATAATGTGGAACAGCGGTGTTGGCTCGAACTTCCGCCCCTTTTGTTGACAAAGTCTCTTCAAACGACATGCCGGGCAAATCGTGTATTTTATTGACTGTACTCAAGGTAAGGGAGTCCCAGCGAAATTGCCAGGCTCCTCCTGGTGCAGAGGCTTCGTCCAGGATGATAAAATCCGGCCCGATTTTAAGTCCGAGCTTCTTCAAATGATAAGCAGCAGAAAGTCCAGCCTGACCCGCACCAATGACTGCAATTTTTGTTTTGTAGCGAATGTTCTTTATCATACGAAAGAGGAGTTAACGCCAACCAAGTTCGGGAGCTACGTGTTCCAAAATGGCTGAAAGAATGTGGACATTGTAGTCGACCCCTAGCGTATTTGGAATGGTCAATAATAGCGTGTCTGCTTCCTGTATTGCTTCATCTTTCGCTAATTCTTTCACGAGTTGATCTGGTTCTGCGGCATAACTTCGCCCAAAAATCGTCCGCTTGTCCGATTCGATTACCCCAATTTTATCTGTTTTGTCAGCCTCTTGCCCGAAGTAATAACGATCTAAATCATCGACCAGAGCGAATATGGATCGACTGACTGAAACGCGGGGTTCACCAGGGTGCCCTGCTGCTTTCCAGGCCTCTTTGTATAAACGTATTTGTTCGGCCTGCTGAATATGAAAAGGTTTGCCATTTTCATCATATTTCAAAGTGGAACTTTGCAGGTGCATTCTGTTTTGAGCAGCCCATACAGCCGTGGCGTTCGATGCTGCTCCCCACCAGATACGATCACGTAACCCTTCCGAATGGGGTTCGAGCCTCAGCAAACCGGGCGGGTTTGGAAACATTGGATAGGGATTTGGTTCGGCGAAACCAATTCCTTTAAGTTTTTCTAAAAATTCCAATGCTTTTTGCCTTCCCATATCAGCATCTGTTTCGCCCTCGTTGATATTGTAACCAAAGTAACGCCAACCATCTATTACTTGTTCAGGCGATCCTCTGCTGATGCCGAGCTGCAATCTGCCCCCAGAGATTAGATCTGCAGCTCCTGCGTCTTCCACCATATAAAGGGGGTTTTCATAGCGCATATCGATGACACCGGTGCCGATCTCAATTTTTGAGGTTTTGGCTCCAATGGCCGATAATAAAGGAAAGGGAGATGCTAGCTGATTCGCAAAATGGTGTACACGGAAATATGCACCATCTATGCCTATTTCTTCGGCAGCTACTGCTAGATCTATGGATTGCAATAAAGTATCGCTTGCGGTCTGCGTACTATATGCGGGATGCTTGGACCAATGGCCAAAAGATAAAAAGCCTATTTTTTTCATAAATCACAATGGGATTTGATGTCAATCAAATTTAATAAATGTTGCGATCATATCGGTAGTTTGGATTGTCCGATGGGTGTCAATAATATATGGTTTGAATGAATTTGCCAAATGACAAGTAGGCTGTGGCGCAAAAAGAGTAATTTTATGTATTATTCAATTGTATAAGTGATTCAGAGTGATGCTTTCAGACAAATTATTACAACAGATCGAGTTTATTAAGGAGATCGACAAGATTAAATATATCCAGCGCAGGACAAAACTTTTCAATAGTGACCGTCCCGAAAATGACGCTGAACACAGTTGGCATCTTGCCCTAATGGCTATTGTGCTTTTAGAACATGCAAATCAATCAGTGGATTTATTGAAGGTAGTCAAAATGGTATTGATACATGATATCGTCGAAATCGATGCAGGTGATACTTTTATCTATGATACAGAAAAAAATCATACCAATACAGGTGAAGAGCGTTTGGCTGCTCAGCGGATTTTTGGAATTTTGCCTGGGCAGCAAGCAGAGGAACTCATTGCGATCTGGGAAGAATTTGAAGCTGGTCAAACGCCGGAAGCACAGTTCGCACGAGCGATGGATCGATTGGAGCCACTTTTACAGAATAGTTCCAATAATGGTGGAACCTGGAATGAACCTGGTGTAAATTATGAAAAGGTTTATGCAAAAAAATCTGTCATTAAGAATGGCTCAGCAGTATTGTGGGAATATGCAGAAAAATTGATCGATGCTGGAGTTGCTCGGGGGATTCTCAAAAAGGAGAGTAGTTAGGATACTGATCAATGGCCAGCAGTAATCCCGATATTATTGCTGACCATTGTGGTTTTATAAATATACATTAATCGTCATCATCCTCTTTTTTTTCGCTTACCTTTAGGAAGGCGGCTCTTTTTGGAGCTGGAGCGGATTCACCTTTAAGTCCCTGCCATAGAATTTCATTGAATACCAAATCAGGTACAGCGTCTTCTTTCGACCAATCATATTTGTCACTCCATTTAGCTAGTTTTCCTTTACTTGGATTGCGCTCGTTGAGATCTACATTTGCGTCGATATGGTCAAATGGAGTATAGTCGGGGCTAGTACTAAACGATTGCCACATGGGTGTTGCAGCGGCGTCGTATTGCGTCATGGGTTTCATGCCTAAAATCAGCTCTATTGTTCTAATCATCCCTGAGGTTGAATACATGGTGTGATCTACAGATCTTCTTTTTACATAGGGGCTAATCAAATAGGCCGGACTACGGTGTGCATCCACATGGTCAGGACCATTCTGGGCATCATCTTCCAGTATAAAGATCGCAGATTCTTTCCATATTGGACTCTTGCTGATATGATCGACAAACATCCCAACAGCGAGGTCATTGTCCGCTACATGTGCATAAGGGGACTTTTTGCCCGCACGCATCCCTTCCGTATGGTCATTGCTGATTCGAATGGTTGTCAATTGGGGCATTTCTCCTAATTCTCTTGTGTAATTGTTTATAGCAAGAGTTGGTCGGTTTATAGGTAAAAGTCTGTTGTTTACCGATGGAAATTGTTCTTTCACCGAAAACTTATGGTTTTTTTAAGTTTATTTTTTGAAATTGGATTGATAAACTATTCAATCTTTATTTATGATACACTTCTTTAATTCATTGGTAATTTTAACTATAGTAGGATTGATAACTATCTCTACCAGCGTGAAAACCAAAGATTCCCAGGCCAATATTGGGGACACTATAGCAGAATATAAATCTTCAATCAATCGCGCTATTAAGCCCAGTATCCTACACAATATGCGACAAGATAAGGTTGGACTATACATGGATTACAAAGATTCTATTTTGTAACATTGACTTTCTTATTTGAAGTGACTGTTTTTATTTTTTGAAAAATGTAATTTTTAAATTACTTTATTGTTATATAGATTAATTTTGTATATTGAGTTATATTGAAAATCAAGAGGGTATGTTATGGTGTCTGTTCTGTTTTGCAGCGCTCTAGCGCAATTTCCATCTTTGTGAAGCCTATATTTTTAAATTGATTATTCTTAAATAGCTTGTTATGAAAAAGAAAAGTTCGTCGTGGTTTTTTTATGCCATTATTGCTATTGTCATTTGCGTATTTCTATTATTGAATCTACCTGAACTTATTCAGGGATTTATGAACGGTTATAATTCAGTTATTAAATAGCAGCCTGGTGTTTACCGTTTAATTTACCATACTTACCGAGTTTTTTACTGTGTTTATCTAAACTTTGTAGCTGTTGTACGCGCTGTATTGTAGTTTAGAATGAGTAAATAGAATAGGATTAACACCGTATTTCTTGAATTGAACTTAATCAGATCTAATGAAACGAGTCGAAATATTTAAAACCAATGTTTATCGAATGAAGGATGCACAGCGAATTGTTGCAACTCTTGTCAGCCTGTTTTCCGCTTATAAAATTAACTTCGATCTTGACGATGAAGAACGTATTCTAAGAATTGAATCTTCACAATTGGAAATTGAGACCAACAGCATTGTTAGAAAGATGTTTGAGTGGGGTTATCGTTGTGAAAGAATCATTTAATTATGCTCAAAAAATAAAAAACTAACAATTATATTAATTTTCATTGTAAATTGCGCTGGTAATTTGTTGAACAAAACTGTTGGCAGGTCTTAGGGATATTATGTCGAATAGTCAAGGATTTCAATATAAGATTATTCAAAAAAACAGTGTTGGTAAGCGCGATATATCGGATATGATTGGTAATAGAATGCTCATTCTTTTAATTCTCTTTATTTTTAATACAGATTGTTTGGCACAAAATGGTACTCCTTTATTGATGGGGAGGTCAGAGATTTTGCATTCGAAAGTTTTGGGTGAAGACAGAATGATCAACATTTATCTTCCCGACAATTATAACCCCAATGATTCTGTTCGCTATCCAATTGTATATGTTCTTGATGGTGGTGTTGATGAAGATTTTTTTCATATTGCGGGTATTGTCCGTTTCAGTACACAACCCTGGATCAATAGATTCCCTCAAAGTATCGTTGTTGGAATAGGTGGAAATACACGAAGGAGAGATTTTACCTTCCCTGTTGAAAATACAGATTTTATAGAAAAGGAAGGTTTTCAAAAAGCTAGCTTTCCCTCGTATGGTGGTTCCGAAAAATATAGAACCTTCATGAAAAATGAATTGATTCCTTACATAAGTGGCAATTATAAATCGAATGGAAAACAGACTTTAATAGGAGAATCACTGGCAGGGCTTCTTTCCGTAGAGATACTATTAAAACAACCCGAACTATTTGATGACTATATTATTATAAGCCCAAGTTTGTGGTGGGGCGAGGAGTCATTATTGAAAAGAGCGGAGAAGTTTCTACAAGGTAATTTGAAAAAAGATATAAAAGTTTATCTTGGTGTGCCCAATAAAGAAGAAGATGTGAGAATGTATGACGAGGCCATAGCGTTATCTGATATACTTAATAACAATAAAAAAATTCATTTTGTATTTGATTACATGCCTGATGAATTGCATTCCACTGTAATACATCAAGCGGTCTACAACGCTTTTAAGAAGTTGTATCCAAAAACATTTTATTCAAAGTAGTGTGAGGGTATGTAGCGATTAATTTTATTTTATACCTAGGTTTCTTCTATCGTGCCATTCATCTTCTAGAATTGACATCAATAGCTTATCGTGAAATTGATTATCCCTAAAACAGGCTTTACGCATTCTTCCTTCCAATTGAAATCCTGCGTTTTCATATGCTTTTATCGCTGCATAATTCGGTTCAGATACCGTAAGCATAATTCTGTTGAGCCCTAGATTTCCAAACCCAATATCTAGGATTAATTTGGTAACTAAGGAGCCTATCCCTTTCCCCCATTCTTGGCGATCCCCTATAAAGATAAAATACTCTCCGGATCTGTTTGGCTTGGAAATATTACAAATGCCCGCATACCCAATCAGTTTATTCGAATCGTTTAGGAAAATTCCACGATTAAAATTTTTAGAATCGTTGACAACGGATAAAAACCAATTGTCTATATGAGCCTTTGATTGGAGTGACTGAAAAAGAGAGAGGGAATATTTAATAGATAAATCGTCATTGAGCCATTCATAAAATGGTGAGACATCTTCAACAGAGAGTGGTTTTAAGTTGACCATGGTTTAAGGTATATTGCATTCATTATTTTTAAAATTTATTCAGGTTCAAAGGCTCTGCAGCTAATGTTCTTTCCTCTGATAGATCCACATGGGGTCGTTTTTCTTGGCTCTTTCGAAGCTTTTTTGTTAGAAATTGACGGCAGTACGATTTGCTATTAGCATTTGCATATGAAAGTGCAGGTAAATTTCCTGCGCTATCTTCTTGACCATTTTATTTTAACGGCTTAATGATCACTTGGTCCACCGTTTTTCCCTGCTGATCGAGAATTTTGAAGATTCCTTTTTCGTCGTCTAAATCTACGCGAAGCACATTATTGTTGGAATTTACAATGATCGGAAATTGTATTGTGTTTGTCGCATTTTTGATTATGTGTCTATGTAAATGTCCTGATAGCATGATCTGTGTTCCTGTTTTGTTGAGGATAGGAACAAATTTCTCCAAAATCTCCTGTTCCCCATGCCAACCACCAAAAGGGGGCATATGACAGATTACGATCTTATATTTGGCATCTTTAAATGACGGGTCTTCAACAGCTTGAGCTAACCAGGCCGCTTGTTCACTTCTATAGTTATCCATATCTACAATCCCGCTATATTCAATGTCGGTATCGGGTTTATCTTCACCACAATCTAAAATGATAAAACCAGCATTTCCATGCCTAAATTGGTAATATAGTTTACCTGTTGGTGTTGGGAAATATTGAGGATATTCAGTGGCAAAAGGTCCACGTGTTTCATGATTGCCTCTTGAATAAAACATTGGTTTTTCGCTGGCGAACTTTTTAATAGCGGTATCCATAAACCCTTCATATAGTTGTGTTTCGCTTAATAGGTTGCTAACCATATCACCGTTGAATACCACAAAGTCACTGGTCTTTAGACTGCCGATATCCAATAGCTTATCGAGAACCTCATTGCGTTCGTGAATATCATTAACTACCGTAAAATGGGTAGATTTGGCCATGCCAAAGGTTTGAAAAAATAGGGGTGCCTTTTGATAGACATCAGTGGCCACTACTTTTCCATATTGCACATTGACTCCAACATGTTTGAGAACCTCCTGACTATACACACGATATCTATAGCGTGTTCCAGGTTTTAAATTGGTCAATGTAACTTGATGTAAAGTGCCTACCTTTTTGAAGCCATAGGCAGCCGCATAATATTTTTGTCTTTCCTTAAAGTAAAAGTGACTGGAGTCATCTGGGGCTAGCTCAACCCAGCCAGTAGCAGGCTTGTCTGTCGTCCAAATAATGGAAACAGATTGCTCTGTCAATCCTTGAATGAAAGGTAAGTGATTTATTCTGATCGCATCCTGACCAACTGCCATAAAACAATTGAAGAACAACAATAGGATGATGCATTTTAGTTTCGTCATTGTAGTACCTGGGGCTATAATTGATTTACCGATGTAAATCGGTTTTTTCTTAAGCTAAAGATATAAAATTGTGTAAAAAAGCCATCAATCAAAATGTAACAGTCTTGCTAGACTAAATGGTACCCCGTTTTGTTTTTTTGCTAAAAAAGTGCTGTAAACAGGTAATAATTAAGAAAATTAGACCTGTGTTTGGCACTTATATTTGGAATAACCTAAGTATGAGCACCTAATCAAACACAAATGAAAAAGATAGTTTTATTTTTATCTGTGTTTCTAACTTCACTAATTGCACTAGGCCAGCAAATCACGGGTACCGTACGTGATAAGAATGGTAAGCAATTAGCCGGAGTAACTTTAAGAAACACGAGTACTTCCAATAGTACACAGACCGATGATCAGGGGAATTTTAAGATTTCAGGTAAATCTGGAGATGTCTTGGAAACGAGTTTTATCGGATATGAGCGAGCGCGTCAGCCCATCCCTGCAACTGGTAAAATGACCTTTACCTTGGTCGAAACATTAAGTATTCTTGACGAGGCCGTGGTAATCGGTTATCAAAGTACTTCCCGCAAAAAAGCTACTGCAGCTATATCAAGTATTTCAGGTAAGGATCTAGAAAATCTTCCAGCTGCCAGTTTTGATATGTTGCTTCAGGGAAGATTAGCTGGCGTCAACGTTCAGAATTTTTCTGGCGCTCCGGGTGCTTCGCCAACATTGGCTGTTCGTGGTACATCGGCAGTTAGCCTGAATTACTCCAATGACGACTATTACAATGTCATTAGTAATCCACTCTATGTTATTGACGGAGTTCCGCAGCCTACAGAACAATTTGTGGGTCCGAATACAGGAACAGGAACCAACTACCTTGCAGGTCTAAATCCGAATGATATCGAATCTGTGGACGTGCTCAGAGATGCTTCTGCTGCTGCAATTTATGGGTCTAGAGCAGCAAATGGGGTGATTATGATTACGACGAAAAAAGGGCGTAATGGCGATCCCCGTTTTATGCTAACCGGATATGGAGGTCTAACGCAACGGCCCGAACTACGTGAAGTAACACTCGGAAGAACCGAGCGTGAGCAGAAGATGAAGATACTAAAAAATCAACTCTCTTCCAACGATTTTAGAAATCTACCTTTTATGCTTACCGATTCGCTAAACCCTGCATTCAATGGAAATACAGATTGGCAGGATTTATTCTACCAAAAAGGAAAGATAAAGAGTGCAGACCTTTCTGTTAGCGGCGGATCGGCAATTAGTTCATATCGTTTTAGCGGGAATTATTACGATGAGGCTGGGATCATTAAAGCAACCGGGTTTAAACGCTATACAGGAAGACTCAATTTGTCCAGTAAGGCTATCAATGAGCGTTTAACGATCAATCCCATTGTTGCCTATTCATATAATAAACGAGCGCGGGGGAGCGGGAGTGATGTGAGCCCAATAGCATTGAGTGCGGGTAGTATGCCATCGTCACTTTTTAATCTTTCAGATGCTAAAAAAGCTTATCTTCTAGGTACCTATGATAGTAGTCTTGACAATAATGAATCTTCTAATCTGAATACCAATCTAAATCTGATTTTCAATATTGCACCTGGATTAACTTTTACCTCCCAATCTGCCTATATCAAAGATATGGCCAATAGGGCTTATAACAGACCATCAGCCTTGATGAGTGGGGCGGGTAATTATTCGTCAGCTTATTCTTATGAGAATAGCCAGGTCAGGATATCGAACTTTTTAACCTACGTCAAACAGTTTGGAAAACACTCGCTCAATGTATTACTGGGCCAGGAAGCTGAAAAGAATAGAATGCAAAATGTATCAGCTTGGGGCAGCCAGGGCGTATCGGATCAGATCCAAGTGGTTACAGGTTTTCTGCAAAATAATATTGGTGCCAACTCCGATTTGCAAAAATGGTCACAGCTATCTTATCTCGGTCGCTTTTCCTATGATTTTGATAGTAAATACCTTTTTTCAGGTGCTGTACGTGCTGATGGTTCGTCCCGCTTTGGAGAGAACAACAAATGGGGATATTTTCCATCGGCATCTGTTGGCTGGATTTTAACTGAAGAAGATTTTCTAAAAAATAACCCTGCATTGACCTTGCTTAAAATTAGAGGAAGTTATGGATTGACTGGATCGCTCCCTTCAAGTAACTATTTGCAGTATAATCTCTATAATGTCAATAATGGTGGGTATCAGGGTAATTCAGGAGCAACTTCCTACAATGGTCAGGTGGCTATTACGCCAAACTTTAGAAATGGTGTTGCACAAAAGAACCTGAGTTGGGAACGTAATAGACAGTGGAATCTAGGCGTTGATATGGAATTGTATAAAGGGCGATTTACAGCTATGGTCGATGTCTTTAATAAGGAAAATTATGACGGACTATTTGATGTAATGCTCCCGGTGACTTCAGGATATGATTATGCCAAAACAAATTCTGTCGGGATTCGCAATTCAGGTGTCGATATTCAATTATCAGCTGATGTGCTCCCACGTAGCTCCGCATTAACCTGGCGATCCAATTTAAATATTTCTTATGTCAAGAATCGAATTATGAACCTTCCAAATGGTGGCCGTGATATGGTCATGGACGGCGATCGATTTGATAAGTCACATATCCTTTCCGTAGGTAGTCCAATCAATGCATTCTATCTCTATAAAACTTTGGGTGTTTTTTCTACCCTGGATGATATTCCTGTTAACCCTTATACAGGTGAGCGTTATCGCAATTCCAATGGAACGTTCAACCCAGGAGATTTTTATTTTGAAGATGTTGATGGCGATTATTTTGTAGATGTGTTTAACAGTGGTATCAATCCTGATAAAAGGGCTATTGGAGATCCCAATTTTAAATGGACAGGAGGTTGGAATAATGTCTTTAACTATAAAGACTTTTCGCTTACTTTATTTTTTACCTATGGTTTTGGAAGAGATGTACTAAATCTTTTTGAATCAGATCAATTTAATAATTCCACTTCTGGAGATGCGGTATCAAATTTCACTTACTATTCGATACGGGATTTAGATAAACTGAATATTTGGAGGCAGCCAGGTGATAAAGCTGAATATGCCAAATATGATATTGGTACCTATCGCTACTACTATACCTCTGCACAGACTTTCTTTTTAGAAAATGGTTCCTATATGCGTTTCAAGAATCTTATTTTTTCTTACAACCTCCCTGAACGCATCAGCAAGAAATGGAGTATTTCTAAAGTGAGATTCTTTGGTATAGTTGACAATGTAGCCCGTTGGCAAAAATCAAAAAAATTGCCTGATGCCGAGGCAGTAAACCCATATGGAGAGTATAACGGTGGAGGTTATCCTATTCCAAGAAAATATACATTAGGATTTGAACTAACTTTTTAAGACGATGAAAAGATTTTTTTTAAACTATAGACTAGCTGTGCTACTGATGCTGGTTTTCTTGCTGGGGTCATGTAAAAAGTTTTTGGTGGAAGAACCTGTCAATTCAACCTTTGCGGGTGCGTATTGGAAAAGCTCCGGTGATTTGAGAAGTGCTATGGCCGGTAACTATGCCTTGGTGCGGGATGTGATGAATTCAGGTAACTGGAATCCGAGCCCTCGATACTTTATGTATGGCGATGCAATTGCCAAGAATTATTTTACAATCCAGTATAATGGCGATGGTCTGGAAGGAATTCAAGACGGAGATTTCACATTTCAATACAACGTAGAAAACTTCGGAGACTGGACCAAGTATTATAAAGCGATTACGATGAGCAATATCCTTATTAATCGAGTTCCTAAGGTAGCGGACGACTTGCTGACCGATGTGACCAATCCGACGAAATTCAAAAATGAGATGCTCGGAGAGGCCTATTTTTTACGGGCGTTTACTTATTTTATGATGCTACGTGTTTGGGGAGATGTCCCCTTGGTAACTGAAGAATACGATGATCCTATTTCTGCTCCAGAATTAGCACGAAGTACCAAAAAAGAGGTTATGGCGCAGATTGAGAAGGACGCACTGTTGGCACATGAACTGCTACCTTGGCAATATTCACTTGTTGGGAATGCGAAAGTTACAGCCAATAAAGGCGCGGTAAATGCATTGTTAGCTCATTTTTACCTTTGGAAGGCCACAATGAGCGATATCAATTCAAGCCAACCGGATCTCGAAACGGTAGACAAAGCCGATAAAGCCATCGATGAAATCTTAAATAATGGTATGTATTCATTGACCGATACATCTAATTATTACAAGACTTTCGAAGGACTTTCGAGTGAAGGTATTTTTGAAATTGCAATGAGTGAAAATACGCGTGAAGGAACCAATCAACATATTGCCAATATGTTTTTGAGAACTGCGCAGCTGGCAACTACTGGAACAAATTCGAGGTGTTATGTCAATGCAGATTATCTGACAAATCATTTTTATAAGATAGACCAAGTTTGGGATTGGTATTGGAATACAAGTTTGCTGCAGTGGGAGTGGAAAGCGATGCCTTCACAGGTCTTTGACGATAGCGATATTCGCTGTCGACGTAATTTTACAGATTTAAACAGCGATAAAGCTACTTGCATAAAATATCAAAATGTTGTCTACCGTAATCCCTCACAAAAGCAAGATCCTTATGTTAGCAATAATTTGATTGTCTTTAGGTTAGCGGATATGCGCTTGTTGAAAGCCGAAATTGCACTCTATAGAAATCAAGTCTCCAAAGCGATAGATATCATCAATGAATTTAGAAAAAGGAATGGCGCCGATGAATCTGCATTCGTGGATAATACATCGAGTAAAGACGATGTCATGTACGAATATATTATTGAAAGAGGTAAGGAACTTTATCTCGAAGGGCATATTTTTTATGATCTATTGCGAACAAGGCAATACAGCAATTTTATTCCATGGCTTTCAGAATCCCGTTTTCGTCAAGAAGGATTTTATTGGCCGATTAATCCAGCCCTATTCAAAAATAATAACAAGTTGACACAGACCTCTTACTGGAGAGGAAAGGTTTAAGCACTAACTAAAAGAATTATGAAAAAGATAACAGGATTGTTTGCGTCGTTATTGATCTTTCTTTTTGCTTGTAAGAAAGATAATTACAAAGTAGATGGAGGAAAGAGCGATGCCCACGTGAATCAGACAACCTATGATTTTTTAAAGCAACACGGAAGCTTTGATTCATTGGTTAAGATTATAGATCGCGCTGGTATTAAAGATATTGTCAATTCGGATGTCACTTTCTTTGCAACGACTGATTATGGCGTACGGGATTATGTAGCCGCCAAAAAACAACAAAAGATCATTGAAGTAGGAAACGAAAATATTCAGTTCGGGATAAATAACATCCCAGTCAAGGAACTACGTGATTCGATGATGATTTATATATTCGATGGAAAGATTACAAGAGAGAATCTCAGCCCGGATAATAAATATTTTGTGAGCAAGCTTGGCGCGATCCCAAATGTCAGGTTCAATATTAAGTTGCGCAGAACACGTGATTACAGCGATTATTTGGATTATGTAGACTATCTCAATTTTACAAAGGTTATCGGGACTCTTGATGCTGAAGAACCAGATTATAATGCGATTCCCAAAGATCAGCTCGATAAATCCTATGATTGTCAAACCTCAGGAATTATTACGACGACAGGTGTATTGCATGTATTGCAAAACACGCATCGTTTATTTTTTAACGCCGGAAAAATGGCAGACTAAAAACAGATATGAAAACGAATTTAAAAATTTTATATAGCCTAGTGTTTGTTTTTACACTGACTTCTGGGTGCAAAAAAATTGAAAACGGCTTTTTGAGTGAAGGTATCCGTTATAAAGACAATACCATCTTTTGTAAACGTGGAATGTCGCTTACGATGTCTGACCGTATCAATACAGATGGCTCCACTCCGCCCTATACATTCGAACTGTTAAACTTAAACGATGAAGCAACAGGTCAGCCTGCACCGGATGTTTTTTTTAAAGAATTTGACATTCTAACCTTTAAGCCTGGTTTAGTGTTCAATGCCGAGACAGATACCACGGTCGAGCTTCTCAATAAAAAGAGAGAAACAGTAAAAAAGGCTCCGATGGAATTCAATACCGTCAGTGGACAGCTGGTTTTTAATCGAGCTTCTGCCAACCTACCTCTAGGGCGTTTTAATTTTGATGTCAAAATGACCAATCCAAGAGGGGAACGGGTATTCCCTAAATTGGCAACCATTGAGATTGTAGAGCCCACGATTGATGATATGTTTAAAGTAACTTATCAGGCGGCGTCAGGATCAAGTGCTGCTGAAGTTTTTACTGGGATCACGGCTCCAAAGGTGACTTGTACAAAAATTTCAAACGATGGCGCTCGTGTTATTCTAAAGATCGTCGATAAAAATGGAAATGCATTCAATCCTAAAAATGGAGAAGTGATCAAAAGAGGGGATCGTCCGATGTTTGAATCTCATGTGAAGTTTAATCCCGTACAGGTTACAGATAATTCAATGATCTGTGATTTTGAAGTTGCCCCCTTTCCATTGGCTAAATTAATTGGAAAAGATGGAACAGATTGGGGATTTCTCAATTATTATCGCATCCCAATGAAGTACGCACAGATAGATGGTTTGAGTGCTAACAATGTTAACCCAGTATTTGGATTCCAACTATTGATGGAAGGTACTTATGAGGTTCAGGTGAAACTGCCAACAGTAACGCGTATAACACAATAACGATTAGGGGGGGCAAAGTGGAGCTCCCCTTGGTTTTAATAGATCTAAATGATCAAAGTGCAAAAATTATCCAATAATGAGCAAATTTTGATATTTTATTTGATGTCAGATTGACATGTAATAAATATGTTGTGTTTGTTATTTTTTTTTAGTAAACCAATGTTGAGTAACCTAAATACTGACGCACCATGAAAACACTACAGTTTAATATTCCTGTGATACAAGGACAGAGTATAACTGTTCAAGAGGATATATCGGAATCTTTCTATCCGCATTTGCATCGTCATCAAGAAGCGCAACTAATGTGGATTACAAAGGGAAGAGGTGTATTGCTCGTGGATGAAACCTTGCATAGCTTTAAAGAAAACGATATCTTCTTCATTGGCGCGAACCAGGCGCATGTATTTAAATCTGTTTCCGAAGATAAGGCGAGCGATGCGGCACGTTCGATTTCCATATTTTTTGATCCTGCTGGGAGATTAAAACAGCTCTTTATGTTGGGCGAATTTGAACCATTGGAGCAATTTTTAAAACAGGATCGCAGGGGGTTTAAGATTCCTAAGATGGATTTCGAAGTGGTATCTAAGCGTATTATGTTGTTAAAACAATCCGAAAAGATAGATAAAATGATGCATTTCTTTTATTTGTTAAGAACACTATCTCAAATTTCAAAGAGAACAGATTCACTCTGTCCTGAACCTATGGAGGCTGCCGTCTGTTCGATTGGAAAAAATAACCGAATTGAAAAGGTGTGTCATTATATCAATACACATTTTAAACATGGGCTTACTTTAGAAAGTGTAGCAGAAAGTGCACACTTGTCGCCACAGGCATTCTGCCGTTATTTCAAAAAACACTGTGGAATCACCTTAGTTGGTTATCTAAACCGGATACGAATTAATGAGGTTTGCAGTCAATTGGGAAAAGATCATTTACATTTGGAAAATATCTCATTTATCGCTTATAGCTGTGGCTTCAATAGCATTACAAATTTTAACCGCGTATTTAAACAGATTATCGGTTGCACACCGAAAGAGTATATTTTGCGCTATGATCAGCGATATACAGAAAATACAATTGTTTCATATGTTTAGTTTAAGGCCACGTCGTGAGACGTGGCTTTTACGCTTATTTGACACTACTTTCAAAATGATAAGTACCCGAGCCTATATCGTGGCTGGAATCAACGAGTACAATTTTTGCCCGTGTATTTGCCGGGACGGTGACATCTAGTTTCAATAGATTATTCTCTAACACCCAGGCCGATTTTACCGTACCGTACACCGTTTCAAGTTCTGCAGATGCATGTGTTAATTTACCACCCGGTTTTGGAGCAATAACGATAGATTTATAACCCGGAGCATCTGCTGCCAAGTTAATTCCAGCTATTGTTCGATACATCCAGTCTCCAATAGCGCCATAGGCGTAATGGTTATAGGAATTCATGTCTGGAGTTTGAAAAGATCCATCAGGTTTAATACCATCCCATCTTTCCCAGATGGTGGTAGCGCCCATTTTGACGGGGTAGAGCCACGAGGGATAACTCTCTTGCATCAATAGATCGTATGCAACGTCATTATGTCCAAATCGAGTCAAGACATGGCATATATAAGGGGTACCCAAGAAACCTGTCGTGAGGTGGTTGCCATAATCCCGGATGTTGGCGACAAGGCGATCAGCACATGCGGCTCGTAATCCTTCAGGCAACATATCAAATTGCAGTGCCAGTACATAAGCAGTCTGTGTACCGGATACTAAGCGACCTGTTGGAGTCATATACTCCTTTGCAAAGGCTGCTTTGATGTTAGAAAGTAATGCCGTGTATTTGGCAACGTCTTCTTTTTTGCCTAAGACCTCCGCTGCGTTAATCAGTAGTTGTGTCGAGTGAGCATAAAAAGTCTGTGCGATTAGATATTTATCGGTTACAGCGGCTCTTCCATCATTATCATCATTCGGACGGTAAAAAAGCCAATCCCCAAAATGAAAACCTGAATTCCAGAGATTATTTTTCGCAACAGAAGTAATATAACCCACCCATTTTTGCATACTTTCGTATTGTGTTTCTAATATTCTGCGATCTCCATAAGTGCGGTACATATCCCAAGGAATAATTGTAGCTACATCGGCCCAACCAGCTGATGCGCCATCATTGATCCCGAGTACATTTGGTACGACATGAGGAATGAGTCCGCTGGGTTGTTGGTCAGCTTTGACATCCTTTAGCCATTTCGTAAAGAATCCTGCTACATCCATGTTGTAAGCCGCGGTATTCGCGAAAGCTTGTGCATCGCCTGTCCAACCTAAGCGTTCATCGCGTTGTGGACAGTCGGTAGGTACGTCTACGAAATTGCCTTTTTGTCCCCATTGAATATTGTGCTGCAATTGGTTGATTAGGGGATTGGAAGTCGTAAATTTACCCGTTGTCGCCATATCAGAATAGAGAGCCACGGCCGTTAGATCATCGGATTTTAATTCTCCGGGATAGCCCTCAACTTTAACATACCTAAAGCCCTGAAAAGTAAAATGTGGTTCAAAGACTTGTTCGGTCCCGCCTTTTAAAATATAGCTGTCCTGAGCCTTGGCAGATCGTAGATTTGTTGTATAAAAATTACCTTCTTTAGTAAGTACTTCAGCATGACTTAGTGTAATCTTTGTTCCAGCGGGCCCCTGTGCCTTCAACATCACCCATCCCACCAAATTTTGTCCAAAATCTACCACAGTTTCCCCTTTTGGGGTTTTAAAAATGCTGAGGGCTTTAAACTGTTCATGTTTCCTAACAGGAGGACCGCTCATCGCGATAAGCTTTTCCGTTCCTTTGTTCATCATATTTACATTCTTCCAGTTGCTATCTTCTTTAAAATCAATATTATCCCATCCAGTAATCTCCATTCTAGCATCGTAAATCTCTCCATCATAGATATCCGACGCCATAATAGGCCCATAAGTATACTTCCAGTTCTCATCCGTATTTATTGTTTCCTTTGTGCCGTCGGTATATTCGACCTCAAGTTGTAAAAGTAGTCCCCGTGTATCGCCATAGAAATTATGCTGATTTCCAAATCCAATACGGCCTTTATACCAGCCATTGCCAAGACTTGCGCCCAGTACATTCGAACCGACCCTAAGCAATGCTGTAACATCGTAAACTTGGTATTGCAACTGGTTCTTGTAGCTGGTCCATCCCGGAGCAAAATATGTGTCACTTATACGAGCGCCATTAAGCTTGGCTTCGTATAGGCCTTTTGCCGTAATATAGGCCATCGCTGATTTTATCTTTTTTTTCAGGCTGAATTCTTTTCTGAAAAGTGGACTGCGGGCTGAAGTGTCCTTTCCTGAGACAGTGATCCATTGTGCAGACCAATCTGAGGCGGAGATTCCCATTTGAAAGAATCCAATTGTGGACCAGGCAGATGTATTGCCATGATTGTCTGTTACCCGGACTTGCCAAAAATATTTTTTCTTTGACTGAAGAGGAGATCCCGCGTAGTCAATTAACACAGATTGGTCTGTAGAAGCACGATGTTTCCAAACTAGATCTTTATCTTTAGTTAAGAAAGTTTTGTTTGTTCCCACTCGAATTTCATATTCGGTTTGTTGTGTGTTTTTCTCCGTAGAGGTTATTTTCCAGCTCAATCTCGGAATCTCGGTTTCAACGGCCAATGGATTGCTCAGATGTTCTACCTTTAGGTCAATTACCTCTAGTTTTTGAGCGAAAGTGGATAGATTTAGTACGATCAGAAATCCTAATATTCCTAATTTTTGAAGCATAGTCTTCATAGATGGTTTTATATTTGATTAGTAACGTATTGCTTGGAGTATAAAAGTAATATAGCTATTATCCGCAATAAAATTTATATAAGCGTCATGTACTATCCTGACACTAAAGAAAAACTTGTCTTATGCTAAGGTCGATTGGAAAATCTATCTATAAATTCGTTAATAATAACGGAAAATCGAGGCCGTAATTAATATTCAAAAAATAAAAATTGGCAATGGAAAATTATAGTCAAACTATCCAGTTGGGTGTAACAAAGGATCGGGTCTTTAAAGCACTAACCGATGAAATACCATTTTGGTGGACAACCATGTTTGAGGGCTCTTCCAATAAGAAGGACGATAGATTTACAATTCGCTTTGGCGATCTTATTTACAAAGTAATGCAAGTGGAAGACTTACATGAAAATGCAAAAGTTGTTTGGCATGTCGAAGATTCATTGATAGCCCTTCCTGGATTGAAAAATCAAAAAGAGTGGATTGGCACAACGATCGTTTGGGACATCACTGAAAAAGAAAACGGGATTGTGTTGCAACTTGAACATATTGGCTTATCCCCTGAAATCGAATGCTATGATATTTGTACAGATGGATGGCGACAATTTGTGAAAAGTTTAGAAGCATATATTGAAACAGGTAAAGGACAGCCTTTTTCGAATTGATCCTTGATAGCAAATATAGCTTCTGTTAAGGTATTACTATCTTCATAGTGGGTTGGATGTGACAACCCAGCTTCCGGAATGGATTTTTTATCATAATAATATATAACTGTGAGCCTGCCATTGGCGGGCTCCAGTATCTGTCTCTCCTCCGAGATTAATAATCCCTAAAACAGTGCCTCTATAATTTTTCTTTCCCCCCAAAAAGTACCATAGGCTTGATTCTAAGCTGTCTATCATATATCTATTGGATCCCAGCTCATCTTCAGATTTACTCCTGATGTTATGTAGAATGATGCGGTCGAAATAAAACCTCTCCACTGTGGAAAAATTGATTGGATCTGAATTCAATGGAACGAGGATAGCTATAATTTCTGGTAGAAGCTTTGTTAATTGTTTGATTAATTTATGAAAATAACAATTAAATTAATAATCTGTTTGATGAAATAATTGAAATAATTTACGATATTTGAATGAATTATAAAACTGTGAAGAAATAAAAATTAATATGCTTTCTGAAAGATCAATGGCCATATGGATCTGCATTGGTGTGGAAAGCATTTATTTCTAGAATTGAATAAGAACAATGGAGTATTTTTCCCAACTTGGATACCATTCTAACGAAATCATAAAATTCGCTGCCGCTAGCGGAATCTTTTCCCTACTTTTAAAATGTGGTGAAGTAATCCATTTTACACCACAAGATCCGGAGCATTTTAGAGCTTGGTTGATTGAAAAAAATATTGAAGATATTAAAAGCGAAAAACAGCAGCGAGAATTTTTGAGGACTAGCATTTAATACCATAAACAGTAGATAATATTTTGGTGAAAAGCCGAAAATTATATTTTTTTATATAAAAAATCAATTTATACGATCTTATGAAAAAGACATTACTTCTATTGGCGCTGCTGATTTGTATGACCATTAATAGCTTTGCCCAAGACAGTTCGATGTTATGGAAAATTTCCGGTAATGGTCTAAAACAAGATTCTTATTTGTTCGGTACGATCCATATGTTGTGTCCAGACGACTTTGTCATCAAACAGAAGAATTTAGATGCACTCAATGCTAGTAAAAAGGTAGTTTTTGAAGTTGATCTTTCCAAACCAGAAAATGCAAAATCTCTACAGGCATTTACTGTTTCGGATCCTAGTTTTATAAAGTCATTTTCTGAAGACGATATCAAAAAGATGGACAGCGTGTTGATCGCACAGCAGCTTTCAATCAAATTGTTGGATTATGTATCACCTGTTGCTGTTATATCCTTGTTCTCGATGAAAGGATTTAATTGCCCGGATCCGACAAAGATGAAGTCTTATGAGGTTGAGCTGTCAGCACTTGCGACCAGCCAAGGAAAGGTAATAGGAGAGTTGGAGACACCTGATTTTCAATTTAATTTGCTGAAGGATCTCATTACACCCAAATTGTTCATGGAATCTGTTTTTCAGTTGGACGAATACCCTGCATTGACAGTCAAGATGGTTCAAGCTTATAAATCAGAGAATTTGGAAGAGTTGACAAAATTGCTCCAAGATCCAGCCTGGATGACGAAAGAACAAAAAGAAAAATTGTTAATTGGGAGAAATTTGAATTGGAGTAACCTGATACCCCCTATGATCAATGAAGAATCCTGTTTTATTGCCGTTGGCGCAGGGCATTTGGCCGGTAATCAGGGGCTGATTACCTTACTCCGAGAAAAGGGATTCAAAGTGGAGGCTATAAAATAAATCTTATCTTAGTGGTTATTTAATACTAAGAAAAAAATGGCATCGGAGCACAACAAAACAGTAGAGATATTGAAAACAGGTGACAAGACATATTTGATTTTTGGTATAAGTAAGGGATTAGGCAGAGCTATAGCGTTGAATTTGCCAAATGAGAATGATCTAATATTTGGTATTTCCAGGAATGAACCAAATTATTTAAGTGCCAATTCAGACATCCGATGGATTGCTACCGATCTATCCCAACCGAAAGAATCTTCGGAGACGATAAAGGCGATAATAGGAAATCAGCGGATTGATTATTTTATCTATAATGTTGGGATATGGGAAAAAGATGCATTTACGGAAGCGTATAACTTTGCAGATAGCAGTGCCTCCGAAATAATAAACTTAATCAATACGAATATTACGTCTTGCATTTTAAATGTACAGTCGGTAATAGATAATTTAAGACAATCGTCCAACGCTAAGGTTATATTGATTGGTTCTACTTGGGGTTTAGATAACCACAGTGGAAAAGAAGTTGCATTCTCTGCGACAAAGTTTGCATTACGTGGTGTTGTCCATTCCTTACGAGAAAACCTTAGAAAAGATAAAATAGGTGTTTCCATATTAAATTTGGGCTATTTAGCGACAGAATTTGATCATAATGAAACAATAGAAAACGTTATTGTACAAACACAAGGTAATCTTATTCCACTGCAAGATGTAATTCAGGCATTACGATTTATTATCTCTACTTCGGCGGCAAGCTGTGTAAAGGAAATTAATATGCCGGCAATGTGTGATTTTAATCTATAACATTGCTTTTGATCTGCTCTTCTTGCCGTTATAAATTTTTTGACATCGCGATAAATTTGCATTTGGTCAACGTATACATGCACTATATCAAAAAGATTGGTGCTTGAGCAGTCCAAAAGCTTCCTTTGTTGAAAAAACATGAGGAAACAAGTATTATGTGCAGTTATACTCAGCGGTTTTACTACGCTGGCTGCACATGCTCAAAATGCAGTATCGGGACAGGTTGCTGTGGATTATGTCCCACTATCAAATTATATTCGCCCTGAAGATAGTGTTAAGACAGGTTCAAAGAGCGATTTTAGGAGAATACAGTTTAACCTGGAAGTTCCATTATCTACCAAAATAGATTCTTCTGGCAATATAAAACGCTGGTCCTGGAAGATAGGGGCAGCTTATGCAAAGATGGAAAATAAAGGGTACGAAGAGCCCTTATTCCCGACTGAAATGCTCAATGCAGAAATGGGACTTCAATACCTGACCTCATTAAGGAAAAATTGGTCTCTATTGACTTTCGCCTCCGTTGGGATTTATTCAGACCTCGTTAAAGTAAATGGTAAGGATGTATTGGGGCAGGGGGGAGTGCTTTTTATCAAAAAATTTAGACCGAATTTAGCTTTTGGTTTTGGCCCTGTGTTGAGCAATAGTTTTGGGGTGCCAATGATCTTACCTGGCTTGTATTTTGACTGGAAAACAAATGGAAAAGTGAAGTTCAATGTGAATTTTCCACAGGGTCTTTCCGCATCCTATCACCTTAATGAATTGGTTGATCTTCGTGCTGTCGTTAATCTAGATGGTATGACTGCAGAACGAGAAAAAAATGGGAAATCTACTTTGGCTGGTTTTATGTTATTGACAGCTGGGCTTCAGCCTCAGTTCAATTTGGGCAAGAGCCTGAAGCTCCAGCTGACCGGCGGAAGCACACTTGCCAGATTGTATGTAGAAAATGATAGATCGCTGAAAAGTTTATTCAAGAACAAAAGTCAGGCGGATCCCCGGTTTTCTCCAACCTTCTATACTTCCGTAGCACTTAAATGGAATATGCCTTAATCATCTGCTGAGGAGCTTCTTAAAAACAACATTTTGGAGAAGCTCCTCTCTTTTTGTACGCGATATCGGTAATTCTTGTTCCTGTATATATACTCTCCCTCCAGTAATAATATCAATGTGGTTTACATTGACTAGGTAGGATTTGTGAATACGAAAAAAATGGTTGCCGGGTAATGCCTCTTCCAAAGCTAACATGGTTTGATGGATTGTAATTGTACGCTCTTTAAAGTGAAGTTTTGTATAATTTTGCATACTTTCCGCGTACAGAATATCTGTCCAGGAGATTTTAACAAAAGCATCCCCCTGTCTTACAAATAACATATTGTCATTCGGACTACTTTCCTGTAAGGGTTTGTTCCGCTGTACGAAAAGCTGATAAGCTTTGGTGCTGGCCTGATAGAAACGCTGGAAAATTATAGGTTTGAGGAGGTAATCAACAGCTTGAAGTCTAAATCCTTCCAAAGCATATTCTGAATAAGCTGTGATGAAGATACATAAAGGCGGGTTTTCAAGGGAGTCTAAAAAGTCTATACCATTGAGATAGGGCATATTAATATCTAAAAAAATAAGATCTATATCGCCCTGCTGTAACCTCGAAGTTGCAGCTAGTGCTGAAGGAAATGTTTCCACTAAATCCAAAAAATAGATCTGCTCGGTCATTTCGGCAATATGTTGGCGCAGCATAGGTTCATCGTCTACGATGATACATTTCATTTTAATTTCTTCCATTGTCAATAGTTAGCTGTTAAGATCGATGGTCAGTTGTATAGTAAAACTGTTGTCAAGTTTATGGATTGTTAACGAATAGTTGTTTTCATATTGCAGTTCCAGTCTTTTTTTTACATTTTCCAGCCCTATGCCCGAGTGCCCTGTCGAAGCTAATTGCGGATAGTCCTGATAACTATTACTGATGTTGAATTGAAGTTTTCCTTCTTCCTCAACACAGGATAGCTCTATCCCTCCTTTTTGATTTGGAAGACGGTTTACGTGTTTAAATGCGTTTTCGACAAAACAGATGAGCATCAATGGTGCAATATATAAATCCTTTGAAGATTGATTCCATGAACAGCTTACATCCAGTTCGTTACCCCACCGCATTTTTTCTATGGCTATAAAATCCTGTAAATATTGCAGTTCGCGTGTTAAAAGCACGAGCGGTTGGTTGCACTCATAGAGCTGGTACCTCAAAATGTCCGAAAATTTCAGAAGCAAATAATCAGCCATTTCCACATTCTTTTTCATGAGGATATGAATATGGTTCAAGACATTAAACATAAAATGAGGATTGACCTGATCCTGTAAAAATTTCACCTGACTTTCAAGAAAATTCTGTTGCAATTGACCATGGATACGTTGAATATCTGCATGTTCCTGATAAAATCTAATCCCGCAGGCGGTACCATTGATCAGTAGGGAAGATGGAATAGCTTGATAGAAATGAGTGAGTATTAGATCTGTCCGTTCATGGTTAGATATTCCTTCTTTGGTGAGAATGAAGTAGTAATCTATGCCACCAATTAAAATAGCTAAAATGATCACAAAAACGATCGCTTTCAGCACAAAAGGTTTCATTTGTCGAGTCTTGATCGCTTCAGTCAAAACCCGGTCACTCAGCCATTGTGATACAACAATGGACGAAACCATAATTAATGATGTATGGAATAGGGCCTGTAACGCATTGAATTCATCTTTTATTTGAATCCATACTGCAAATCCAAGTACAAGCCAAAATAGGCTAAGGAAAAGATGTTTATTTAAATAGTCTTTTTTGAACATATCACGATTAAAAAAAATACCTTTGGAGCCTGATTCCGAGGTAGCTCCAAAGGTAAAACTTATTCATTGTTTTAGAAGATAAAGTAACCCAATCCAATAGAAAATGCCTGTGGTTTGGATTTAAAAGATTTGTTAAGGTCAGAAAAACCGCGTTCATAGCGAACATCAAGTGTAAATCGCTGAATATCGACTCCTAGACCGCCGGTAACTTGTAAGTTCGATTTGTCAAAATGTTTGATTCCCTGTTGTATTGCTTTGAGAGGCGGCAAATTGTCGTTTAGCGTATAGCTGTAAATTGCACCAGCTAATACTCGGAAATTGATGTCCTGATTTTGGTAGATTTTGTAGCCTACAACGACGGGGATATCAATTGCATTCCATTTGAGTTTGCTTTCGGTTTGCCCTTGCGGTTTAAGTGCTGCTTTGCGTTTATTGAAAAGAGCTTCACCCTGGATATAGGCTCTTCCAAGATTAACTCTTGCCATACCCCCTATGTGTAATCCTATGGCATATTTGTCATCTAAGTCTGCTAATTCGGTATTGAGTTTGTTGAGACTACTTCCCCCTTTAATACCCAATTGAATGAAAGGTTGCTCCTGAGCAAACAGTTTTTTGCTAAACATCATGGCAAATAATACGATGCATGATAAAATTGCGTTTTTATTCATTTTATATTGTTTTAATTTGTCCAAAAGAACAAAGGATCAATTCCTTGGCAAAAAGAGTTTGACGAACGGCATTTTTGTAGTGACGAAGGTTAATATAGGGATGATTAGTCTGTCAAGATTTCTATTTGTTTGTCAATATTTCTGGCTTAAGCGTATTTTTTTAGTATTGATGAGGAAAGATCTATTATTTTTTTTAACTTACAAGATAGATTTTGTTTGGTCAATTGTGTTGTACAAATAATCGATTTCATGAAAAATCCATTGAAGCGAACGTTTTCCTTTTCTTATCTGGTATGGCCGTTTTGTCTGCTTATACTAACATCCTGTTCTAAAGAGGGACTTAATTCACAAGGAGGTCTAATAGATCCCGGTTTTAAAGCTGTCAACTTACAAACTGGAATCAAGGAAAATGTAATTCCGATCAAAGCGGATTTATGGTATGTGTCCTATGTCAAAGATGTCCTTACAGGAGAAATTTTGAAAGATTCCACTGGAAAAAAGCTCAAATTGGAGCGTACGGGCTCGATTGAGGTTGACGGCGGGTGGCTGCAGTTGGAAAAAACAATTAATAACGAGCTTAAATTGACCTTATTGGAAAATTTTAGTGATCAGCCCAGGAGTTTTGCCATTGGCATATTGTCAGCGGATAAAATGGATGAAGTGAATTTTATTCAAACTAGGGCTGATGGATATGAGTTGGTCAAAAAAGAAATCAAAGAAGTGAAAGAAAACCGGAAAATCTATGTCAGTACCGAAGGGTGCACTGCGATGAATCTGGTAAATAGCTCAAATCGAGAGCGAAAAGTCGATATCACTGCCATTTTTAAGGACGTAAAGTATAGTTCCGAATTCATAAGTGACAGCTACGGCGCTTTTGACTGGCTCAATAAAGCAGATTCTACGATTTTCATGGATGAATTAATGGTAAATGGTGGAGTTCGCTGGCAAGGTAAAGTTCCTTACAGCAAAGACAAAACTTTTGAAAATTATATTAAATCTGGAGATAAACAAGAATTGCTGCTCAAACCCAATGCCCAAATAACTGCGAAAGGTGAATTCAAATACCTCGAAAGAACTTGCAATTATATCTTTACGATCAAGAATAAAACATCCGGGCACGAATTCCAAGTGAAGGGTACCTGGAAGCAAAAGGTTCCGCTGACCCCACGGACTATTTTGCAATAAGATTATTTATTCTATTGAACTAGCGAAGTCGGCATTTACTTTCATGAGGACTGTAGTGCATGTTTTTCTGTTTTGTAGAATACCTTGAAATTCGTCTTTAGTTTGGTTCTTTTAACGAGAGACTAAAAGTAAACTTCTTTTGCATTAAAAAGCTATAAACAGTAGCAATAAAAGTGCAGAGAATTTGTGATGGAGTAGGATACCAAAGAAATTGCTCAACAAATAACTTCAACAGAAGGTAATTTATCAATAAAGAACCAAGATTGGAGAATAGATATCTACCTAACATCGTATAAACCGTAAATCCTAGAACTTGACAAATATATAAATCTGCCTACCTATAGCGGGTAGATGATCGACAAATTGTTTGAATTGAGAAAAAATTAGGATTACATCGCTATCTTTTCTTATACTTGCATTAAATTAGATTTATTCTAAATAACTGTGAAAAGCGAAAATACCATAATTGTTGATTTTAAGACTCCTAATGATTTTGAAGTCCTTTATAGGAATACTTCCGAGCAGTTATTCAATATTATTTTTAAACAAGTAAGAGACCACGCGATCACAGAAGAACTTGTACAGAATATTTATCTCAGACTTTGGGAAAGACGGTTTGAAATCCAACTATCTATCCCTATACAACATTATTTGAACCGTGCTGCTAAACTCGCAGCTTTAGATTACCTCAAAACCAATAATCGTCGGAACATACATCTTAAGCAGCTTTATATTGAGCAGGAAGAGAGCGATAATGTCACAGAGAAAACTGTCTTTTTCAGGGATTTAAAGAAGAGGATTCATGCAATAACCGATCAGTTACCTCCCAAGTGCAGAACAGTGTTTGTTATGAGCAGAGAACAGGGGCTTAATACCCGTACGATTTCGCAACGTTTATCAATCGCTGAAAAGACTGTTGAAGCACATCTGACCAAAGCTTTGAAAGCGATCAAAAATAGTATCGATCGAAAAATATAAAAAAAATCAAAATAGACTAAGGGTATTAGGTACTTTAACCAACTATACTAATAAAGGGGCTATAATTAGATAATTGTCGTTTCCTTTGAAAAATTGATATAACAACGATACGTATTACACAATAGCTGTATTTTGGAAATTAACCCGGATATTTTAAAACGATATAATGAGCATACGGCCAGCGAAGCCGAACGCAAAGCAGTTGAAGAATGGCTCGATGATCATTCAGTTGAAACTAATATTATCCCAACGAATGAATTATATGCCATGAAAGCATCTGTATGGGATCGTGTTCACGAAAATATAATAGGAACAAATGTAATCAAGCTTGTGCGTACACGGAAAAAAAGTGACTACCTTCCGTTGACAGCGGCTCTTGGATTACTGTTACTAATAGGTTTAATCTGCCAACAATGGACTTCACGCGATCAGCGCTACTCCGATGCTATTGTCATTACTTCTGCCCAGGGTGATGTCGAGATTTTGGACGACCACTGTAGATTACAATTTTCGGGATATCTTCAGGTCTTCAACCGTTCATCTAAAGTTAAATCAATTGAATGTAGCAACGGCGAGAAATACACCTTGGCACCAGGCGAGACCTATTATCTGGAAACCATCGATGGCAAACATTCTATTGTACAAGAAAGCAATCTTTCACCAGAAGATAATTGTTCGCGTTTCATCCGCGGTGACGTGAAAATATATGCGGGAAAAGCTAAAAACAATGTATAAAATTTACAGATTTCGAATCACAAATTACGCTATTTTAACGATCTGTTTGCTCGCTCTCTTTTTGGCGGCTTGTAATAGTCCGTCAAATAGTAAGATGAATAACGATAATGGATTGATTGTGATCGGAACGCGTGTGAATACCCCCAAAGGGCGAATGTTCTATTTGGGCGCCTATCGGGATATACCCCAGAAAGTTGATCCCAAAGATATGTTGCTCTTGGGACGCGAAAATGCGATATATTCCTATGGCGAGCATCCTTACATTTGGGATGGTATCTCCGCTATGCTGAGAAAGTATCATGTAGATAAACGGATGAATATATCGGCGACCGACTCTATTCATTTCAAAAGCTTAGTTAACAGTGAATCATTTGGTTCGTTAGCCTTTATTTCCGAGGAAGAGGCTTATGCATTCTTTCTTGCCGACGGAAAGATTATCCAGTTCAATCCAAGTACAATGCGTGTTACAGCATCTCTGAACGTACAACCACTTCCGAAGGGAAAAGCTACAGAGGTCAATACAAACACCTATTATTCCTTTGTAACGGACGATCATACCATACTATTGCCTATAGGAACAAATCCCAATAGCTTTGCTAAATTTCCGACCAACGCCCAGGTTGCTGTTTTCAATTACAAGGGAAAGACAATACAGTATACAAGTGATTCACGTATGTCGTTAGGGTATAATAATTTTGCTGTGGATATTTTGAATGGCGACCTGTATTATAGACCATCTAAGTATATCGCGCGAGCACAGGATTATTCGCCTGTAGTAGATTCACCGCCAACAGGAGGTTTGTTGAAGGTTCAGAAAGATGGGAACTTTGATACGGACTTTTTTGTCGATCTTCAGAAAGTACTTGATGCGCATCGTATCGTGTCGGTTATTTATATAAAAGGCAAAGATGTGCTGGTGCAGTATATTGAAAAGGGATGGAGAGTTCCAGAAGATCCCGGGGCCTGGTTTAACTGTCCGACCAAATTGGCGGTGGTTGATTTGCATAAAATGACCTTTAAGGATCAACCTCTTTTAGATAAATATGGAACCATTTATCCAGTGGGTGAGGTAGATGGTAAACAATATTTTTCCAATTTCGGAGCGAAAGATGGTACCTACCATTTTCTTGAACAGGATGATGGCCAAATTTTCAAAACTAGAATAGAGACCCTTGGCGGAAGTGGTATCTATATCGCCCGTATCAGATAACGATAAAATATTTGTCGAATAATTGAAGTGCTGTTTGCTAACAGCAATGGGAATGTTATTGACCAGTGTTTTCGTTTAGTGTAAATATTTGTTGTTGTATATATATTATTCATGTTTTTTTATTTTTTCAGTTATGAAATCAGTTTTATCAATTTTCTTATGTTGCATATTATCCTTTGCCGCCACGGCGCAAACGCAGGACAAAGTCAAAGGAAAGATTATGATATCCGAAAGCATTCCGGCAAAAGATGCACTATTGAGACTCCTGAATACGGCCTACCAGACTAGGACCAATGCCGCTGGTGAATTCTATTTTAATGATGTACCTCCGGGAAAATACATTCTTCAGGCCTCTGTCAATGACGTGGAGATTATTCGTGAAAATATCAGTATTAACGAAAATGCAGACAACCTTCCGGTCATTTATGTGATCAAAAAAATGAACAATTTAGATGGGGTAACCGTGTATGGATATAAAAGAAACAAATTCTTGGATCAGGATACAACAATGATTGCCAAGATGCCACTATCTTACATGGAAAATCCGCAGGCATATACCAGCATCAACCAAACGATCATGAAGGAGCAATTGACTACTGACGTTTCCGATGCATTGCGTAATGTACCTGGTATGATTAAGATGCAGGGTAGTCCTGGTCGAGGTAGTGGCGACGGTAGCTTCTATTACAGTTTGCGGGGATTTCCAACGAAGGTTTCTATGGTGGATGGAGTTCCCGCTACGACAAATGGGGAAATTGATCCAGCAGATATAGAACGAATAGAAGTAATCAAAGGACCAGCAGGAACCTTGTATGGTGGTGCCGTGACTTCCTTTGGCGGATTGATTAATGTGACGACAAAGAAGCCCCGTGACTATTTTGGTGGCGAAGTAGCCTATACATTTGGAAGTTTTAATCTCAATCGACTGACTGCCGATGTCTATGGTCCTGTAGACCGCAATAGAAAAACACTATTTCGATTGAATAGTGCTTATCAATATCAGAATGGATTTAGGGATTCCGAATTCAGAAAATCATTCTTTGTTGCGCCAACGTTCAGTTATCAGGTCAGTGACCGTTTGACATTTAACCTTGGAGCACAAATCTATAATTACGAAGGTACTAATACACCGATTATCTTCTTGAGCAGAAACCGCCAATTTTTTGCCAGAACACCGAAAGAATTAGGTTTTGACTGGACAAGATCCTATTCTAATAACGACATGACATTGAAAGCTCCGGCAATTAATATCAAAGGTGAGATCAATTATCGGATATCAGATACCTGGACTTCCCAGACCATTATCTCCAGAAATTTCCGTAAAACGGAAGGCCTTTATCAGTATCAGTTCATCCGCGGGAATACCAGTGATGCTTTGCTTGAGCGCAACGTGCAATGGAACAATTCTGAAGCTGCTTCTACAAGCATACAACACAATCTCAATGGTACATTCCAGTTGGGAAGCATTAAAAATAAACTGCTAATTGGAATTGATTATCTCAATCAGTCCTTACGTAACAACCATTCACCTATCGTGAAATACGATACCGTAAATGCCCAAAATCTGACAAGTGGCTATGGTTTTATTTCACGGGAACTGGCAACGGCAAGTATTCAGAAATCAAAAGGCAATATGATCAGAACCTACGCATCTAACAATGTTTATGGCGCTTATATCTCCGATGTTGTCTACCTGACAGATCGCTGGACTACCCTTTTAAGTCTACGTTTAGACCATTTTGATTCAAGAGGACAGCTCAATCTGAATACGAACGTTCGTGATGGAGAATATAAACAAACAGCTTTATCACCCAAATTTGGTATGGTCTATCAGTTGGTAAAGGAGCAGCTTTCAGCTTATGCGAATTACATGAATGGCTTTAGTAATGTTGCACCGGTTGACAATAAAGGAATTGTAGGTTATAGTAATATTTTAAAGCCGCAAATGGCTGGACAATGGGAGGCGGGATTAAAGGCTAATCTTTGGAAAAATCGCTTCAACATGACTGCTTCTTATTATGATATCACAGTGAATAATATGAGCAGGGATATTGAAGTTACCCAGGATGGACAATCTGCTATTGTCACGATCCAGGATGGAGAACAACGTAGTAAAGGTGTTGAATTTGAACTGATCACTAACCCGGTGAGAGGATTAAATATTATGGCCGGATATACTTACAACGATAGTAAATTTCAGAAAGCTGATGCTTCAGTTGAAGGGCGAAGACCTGCATCTGCAGGACCGGCAAATGTCTTTAACTCTTGGCTTAGCTATGTATTTCAGAATAGAACCCTTCATGGATTTGGAATCGGACTTGGTGTTAACCGTGTTGGTGAGCAGATTACTGTAGATCAAGAAGCGACAGGTCGGTTCACCTTTCCGGCATACACGCTGGTCAATACATCCCTTTTTCTGGAAAGAGATAAATATCGATTTGCCGTGCGTATGAATAATTTGACCAATAGTGAATATTTTGCAGGACAGGGGGTAATAGTGGCTCAGATGCCACGTAATTTTGCTGTGCAGCTCAGCCTGAGGTTTTAACTAGATCATAAAAAAGCCACATCATCTGATGTGGCTTTTTTATGATCTGCTTAATAGTTATACAATGTCTTATTTGACTTGTGTAATTGTTCCGTTAGTAACGCTTCCCCAATTTGTAAGACTTCCATAAACAATTAATTTAGACTTACTGTTGGCAAATTCTACCTTTCCGCTACCATTAATAGTCAAGTTACCGTATACGACAACTTCACCGTCAATAACCATCTTACCATTGATAAATGAAGTGGATTTTGATCCGACAGTTCCCTGAGAAAGTGAACCTGTTACGCTTAATATGCCACTTCCGTTCACGGTAAAGGTTCCACCAATAACACCTGAGCCCACCAAATTCATCGTTGAATTGACGTTAATGTTTTGCTTCAAAGCGATTGAACCATACATATTGAATACACCGCTGTTGATGTTAACAGAATTTCCATTGATATTAAGTGTTCCACACCAGTTAAAATTCCTGTTGATATTAACGTTTGAAGCAAATGTTTTTGTATCCGAGTAGCTCGCTTCACTATTAACATTCAGGTCTCCTTGTGTACTGCCTGTGAAGGCTGGATAAGTACCATTACAGCTTGGAGTTGTTGGTTTCAGATCGATGAGTTTAAGAATTTTTAAGCCACCTTTTCCCGTTGCCACAAAAACATAGTTATCTCTACTGATCACAAAATTACTTGAACTGTTGTCAATCGCATTGAAACTTGCACTACCAATATAGTTAAAGTTGTTTTGTGTGTCAAATTGATAAGCTGCGATACCAGCGCCACCGTTGGCAACAAACACACGTTTGTCGTTTGTGGATACACCATTGGTCACAATATCTTCCGGATCCATGTTGCTGTCATCAGGACTTACTGGAATACTAATGCGTTTATCCAAAGCTCCTGTATTTATATTATAAATACCCAAGCCCTGAGCGCCTTCAGAAGCTAAAAGATAACTGCTGTAAAAATCGATAGTACGCTTTGCTGAACTTGGATTTTGACCCACATTGATTGTTTTAACCGGATCAAGATTATTGGATACAACTTTTATCCCTTGTGTTCCTGAAAGCACATACACTTGATTCTGGTATGTTCTTACAGATAGGAGATCCGCAATAGTTACGGATTTTTCAATAGCACCCGAAGATTTATTGATTTTAGAAATAGCACCCGCATTACCTGAAACAGCATACTGGCTTTCGTTGTTAAAAGTAACATCTGTTGCCACATAGCTTGGCAGACCTGTATAACGATAAGCATCGGTAGGTAAGCCATTCTGAAGCGGTAAAACAATAAGAACTGCAGGGGAGGTCATTTTTGCCAATACACCTTCATCTGCTGCTCCAGCTAAGAGTAGGCTATTGCCATCAACCGCTAATGAGCTTATGTCTATATTCGGCAATTTAGCATTTACGATAAGACGTGGGTTGTTTATATCTGAAATGTCGATGACATCGACACCACCAAGATATCGATCGCCTTCGGTATTGTAACTTACATAAGCGTAGTTGCCCGAAACAGCAACATGGGTTGCACGAAGCTTATTGCCTTCATAATCCGGAGGAGCGACTTGTGCGACCAATGCTAACGAGAAGTCTGGGTTTTGAGTAGCAGTGACTGTCGAACCATTGGCTGCTCGCTTACCGGATGCTAAAAGATTAGATAACGGCAATAAACCAGCATTTTGATGATCTAAACGTGCATTCAGTTGACTCGCATTATTGTCAATAACAACAGACTGATTTTTAGGATCATCAATGTTATCACTGTTTTTGTTACAGCTAATAATTGCGGTCAAGGTCAATGCTAAAAGTGGCAGGTAAAATTTCTGTTTCATAATATTATATATCTATCACAAAAGTAAACCAAAAATCTTATAGTTAAGTTTTGTTGCGGTTAATTTTTATAAAGCTGTAGTTGTTTTACTACTACATTTTATGCTGTGTAAACTTCTAATGAACATAAATTTTCCCATTGCATGTTCAACTAAGTTTAGCATCTGTAGCGCTCGCAACAACTCCCTTTCAGCGGTGTAATGAGGTGCTTCAGAAATGTGGTTTTCTCTTCGACTAGATTATAAAATGAAATTGATAATTTTGAAAATAGCTAAACCACTCAAAAATCTGTAAATTATCAGCTATGAAAAGAATAATATGTTTTACCATTGGATGTCTACTTTTCAGTGCTATTTATCTGCAAGGTTGCATGAATAGTGGAAATACTATAGAACAGCGGGGAAAAGAGCCCTCAGTCCCGATACCATCTAATTTTGATTCGCTGGAGTATTATTTTGTGGATATTGATTTATTTAAAATAGGTGAATTGGAGGACAAAAAGAATAAATCTGAGAACGAGCGTCTTTTGTTATCAGTATTGGAAGATGATAAGTTGGATCTTTCCCTTTTATCTCATTTGAAGAATATAGGATATGTTAGAGGCTCACTGGATCAATCTCTCTATAGTGCTGTCGACTCACTATTTTTCTTAAAAACAAGAACAGATCATGTCGACACCTCTTGTATTTATGAATTTCGAGATATCCTTGTGTTCTATAAAAATAAGCAATGCATTGGGATCGCTAAGATCTGTTTTGATTGTAAAGCTATGGTTTCATGGAGCGAAAAACCAAACTTCGCAGGTTTCGGTGATTGGGAAGATTACGATAAATTGCATCTTTTACTCAGGAGGAAATAAAATTTCACCTTTCGAATTCATTTATTTTCCGATTGTTCTAAGGTGTTAGACCAAAATCCCTAGTACAAATTATTGCTGAGTCAGCGGGCTGTTACCAATAGCGACAGTTGGAAAGTGTCAGTTGGTTGCTACCTTGTGAAATGTAGCTTTTTGTGTTGAATTAATTTTTAAGATAACGTTTTTTGTATATTTTTATCAGCTCATAAAAAAACTGAATGTTAAATTCTACGTTCTTATGTTCTGCTTGAACGATATTAAGGAGTAAGTAGTAAGAGAACGTTCAACTGATTTAAGAACAGCGTTACCTAAGCATTAGCTTTATGCAAGCTTAGCCGATATATTGTCTACTAAAACTATTTAAAATGAAACAATGCATAAAAATCGCACTGATCGGACTATTCTTGACATTATCTATAAGCTCTTGTAGCGAAAGACTAAGTGGAAAGGACGAGTCGTCCTTTGGTAGTTCCCGTAAAAAGGTAGAAGCAAAGCTGAATGACAAAGAAAAAGCGAACTTAGAAAAGGCCTTGCGAGTGGTACTATCCGAAGCGATGTGGCTCAAAATGAACGAACCTCAAAAATATAATGAGGAATCAATAAATCGTATTTCGTTGGGTATGATCGATGGAAAATCTTACGGTGCAATATTGGACCTGGCCGATGACATCCTTCAAAAACAACAGGAAAGGAAAATAGCTCATCTTCAAAATGAGATCGATAGTCTACAAAAACATAAAACTGAATTTGAACAGATAAAGAAAGAGCTGGCTGTTTTTCAGTTGGAACCTATTGAACTGGGACTCGAAGATTTCTTTGGCGAACCTGTTCCCAGAATTATAGTGACTATGAAATATATGGGTAAAAAGCCGCTAAAAGGAAGTCAGGGCTTTTCGTATGTGCTGAAAAAACGTTCTTCACAAACTATTATCAGTAATGAGCAGGCTGTTTTTGGCGAATCTGACAGTGTACTCCAACCAGGTGAGTTTCGTGTCAATACGATAGTCTTCAATCAGCAAAAAAAAGATTATCCTAAACTCTGGAGCTTTCCTCGCTATCCCGTCAAAGGAATCAATCTGACAGATTACGATCTGGAATTAGTTGTGACGACGCAATCGATTAAATCGAATGACCGGGAGACAGTTCTTCCTGAAGGTAGTATAGCATTGATTGATGAAAACTTAAAAAAATTAGAAAAGGAAATTACTGAACTAAAGAAAGAGAAAATTAGCCTTGACGATTTGGAATTGACGTAATTTGAGTATAGTACGTAAAATCTTTTTTTCAAATCGCTGCCCAATTTCCCGTTTAATACATTTGTCGATCCTATTTTCGTAAAAATGTCCCTGAATAAAAAAAGGGACATGAATTTACAGTTTTATTTTTGAAGAAAGTACCATTTTAAAAGCATGAAATTAGAATTTTATAAGCCGATTAACGAAACATTAAGAAAATACATTAAAGGATATTATTTCATTTCTAAAAATCAAGATAGTGGGCCTATTAAGTATTGGACTTTTCCAAATAACTACTGTATTTTAACGGTGAATCAGCAGTTTGAGGTGGAAGATAAAGGGGACCTCGTCACGATAAGTTCTTCTGAAACAAATAATATTATGACTTGCGTTGTTTCTAGGTATACCAAACCGATGCAGATTTTTTATAAGGAACTTGTTGATGAATTAACTATTTATTTTCATCCCTTAGGCATCAATCATTTCATTGAAGATCCTGCAAAGCTCTTTATAAGGAAAACACAGATTGATATAAATTTTTTGGATGGATTTAATGATAAAATGAGGACACTCTTTTCTTTGGATAGAACGTCTCAAATTATTGAACTAGAGTCTTACTTAATGTCTAAACTCAAAGCGGATAAAGATCTTATGATTTTTAGACAAATGCTGGCAGATCTCGAAAACGAACTTACGGTCGATCAATTAGCTAAGAAGTATCATTTCTCCCGACAGTATATCAACAGATTATTTTTGCGGAATTTAGGTAAATCCCCCTCTGAATACAAAAAAATACATCGTTTTAGACAGGCCTTGAAAATGCAACATAAATCCAAGCGATTTTCACTTTTGTTAAATACAGGGTTTTACGATCAATCGCATTATATTAAGGACTTCAAGACATTTACAGCTTTAAACCCGAATAGCTTTTTTAAAGATGTTGATGTGAATAAAGAAAATGTTTGGCTAATTGTAGAGTAGTTTCCATTTTTACAATTTTACTCTTTTCTAAAACCATAAATTTGATGATCAGATGTGCATCATCTGTTTTCACTTTAATTTAACCTCGTATTCCCACAACATGAATTGGAAGACACTACATCTTTATCTGTATACATTTTGCCGGTATTTTATGGCAACTGTAATCATTTCGTACGCTGCCGCTAAGCTCCTGGAAACACAATTTACCTCGCAACCCAGCGTGTTTGATAAACCGCTTTCAGCGCTTTCAGGATTCGAATTGACATGGTATTATTTTGGCTATTCCAAATGGTACGGCAATGCAATTGCTGTTGCGCAGCTTATCAGCGCGCTATTGCTCTTTTTTCGTAAAACTGCCAGAATCGGTGTGATCCTTTTTCTGACCTTTATCGTCAATATTTTATTGATGGATTTTGCCTTTGACATTCAAGGTGCAAAAGGTATGGCAACCGTTCTTACCTTAATGGCTGTTTTTGTGCTTTTATCAGATTATAAAGCTTTTTATGCCTTTTTTATTGACAGCGCCCCTTTATTTACCGATGAAGATAGACCTAATTGGTTCAATAAAGTCAGTAAAATTAAATTCATCTATATTCCATTGGCAGCGATTGGAATTGTTACATTATTGGCGGTATTGAAAAACAAGTACCTCGCGAAAGATGAATTGTATGGAGCCTGGGAACATAGGGTTACGAAGGAAAGACTGTATTTTGAGGCAGCCCGGCATTTTCAGTCAAAATTACCTTGTTCGGTAAAAAATGCAACTGACGGATCTTATCGTGTTTCAGTGGACTCACTGTTGTTTTACCCTCCAAAGGAGAATGATGGCTCGCGTAAAGACAGCTTGATTTATTACTCCGGAAAATTTTCCATCAGCGGTAATGAGTTGAAAATTATACAGCATAATAAAACGGAAATATTTAAAAGGATCCGATAGTATCGTTTGGCTTATATTTTATTGGTAAGACCTGACAGCCAAGTGAATTGGAGATGCAAAGAAATAAGTAGGGCCCTGATATTAATATCAGGGCCCTATTGATTAGCACTTCTTTGAATGATTGTGAACAGCTTTTTCTGTCTATAATCTCGGCTAAAAAAGTGCAGTTACTTTTTGTCCCACCAGACTTTGGATAGGAAAGAGTCACCATTTGTCATACGTGCTACAGCCTCTTTTAAATTTGCTGCGTTTAACTCAGCCTCTTCACTAGAATAAATAGCTCTACGCGGTATTTGTCCGTTGGTGGAACCTGGGTTAGGACCGGGGGTTAATCGAGGATATCCCGTACGTCGCCATTCGGCAAAGGCTTCCATGTCCCGGCCAAATAGGTGAATCCATTTTTGTGTCGCTATTTTCTCCATTTTTTGTTCGTCTGTCAAGCCGCTTAGATTGAGCACAGGTTCGTATGCAGAGGGGATTGCCGTCATATTGTATGGCGGAAGTGCCAGCGCAGCTTTGACCCCTTCTGTAAAGAACGTTTGGGCATTTGCAGTTGTAGCACCCCAGCCAAGAAGTGCAGCTTCGGCTTTGTAAAAACAGATATCCGAATACGTAAACGCATAGCTTGGGATCGGTGCGAATGAAAGGCTGAACCAAGTAGACTTATTGGCTGTTGAATAGTTGGCGCGAATCAGTTGTGATAGCTGGTTATCGGTCAACGAAACCCCAATACCTTGATAGGTTGAAACTCCATTGCTAATGACGGGTTCGGCAAGTAAAGGAAGCCTTGGATCATTGTATTCTTTGAGTTTGTCAACCAGGGTATTAGCCAAATAGCGTAAATCTGCACTTCCGGTAGTCATTTGACGTAAAATCGGGTTCTGGTTTTCAGCTTGAGCATCGTTGTAGGTCGGTACTGCGGCATTATCACTGTTACTGGAGAATAGACCTATTGCAGAAGTCATGGCTTCGGTAACCGTTTTCTGTGCCAAAGAAGGATTGGCGTACCGCATGCGCATGCCGAGCTTTAATTTGAGCGAATTGCCAAATTTTTTCCATTTATCGATACTGCCTTTGTAAAAGAAATCTGAAGAGCCGTAAGAGAGGTCACCGCTCGTAAGCCTTGCTATAGCCGCATCGACTTTTTGAACCAGTGCCGGATAGATCTCTTCTTGTTTGTCAAATTTTGGGGTACGATTAATTTCCTTATTGGATTTTGTGATCTCGGAGTAGGGGATATCACCAAACAAGTCTGTAAGGCGCTGATAGAGGTATGCTTCATAAAGCTCGGCAATAGCCAGTTTACTTCTCCCTTCTGCATTGTCTTCCTTGCCGCTCAATTCCTGTTTGATCTGAACAATATTGCGAAGCAAGGTGTAGTGCTGCGACCAAATAAGATTTTCGGGTCCTTCAAAATATCGAGAAACAGGCACTACCGGTCCACCAGCCCAATGTTGGATCCAAGAGCCAAACTTGTTGTTGGGTAGTTCCCCAGATTCCTGAAAAGTACCATCACGTAGAATGCGAGCTATGAGTAAGGAAGGGTCTACAGTGGTGACAGATGTCGGCGGCGTATTGATCCGTTCGAAATCTTTGGTACATGAACCTAATCCTGCCACAGAAATAAGTCCGACGATGAATGTATTTTTAAATAGTTTCTTTTTCATGATAAAGGGTTTACAGACCAACAGTGAGATTAATACCGAATGTGCGCATCATTGGAAGTGAAGTTGATTCAATACCAATCGAGCTATTGTTTACATTGAAAGCAGAAGCTTCTGGTGAAAATCCGTCAGTTTTCCGTTGAAAATAAAATAGATTCCGCCCATAGACGCCCAATTTTAGGGAGTTAACAAGTTTATGTGGCATCAGCTTTTTAGGGAAAGAATAGGAGAGACTGATTTCGCGCATGGCAATATAACTCATATCATTGATCATTTCTTCGGATACCATGACTTCTTTGTCACTCGCAACCATGTTCCAGTAATCTTGTGCGGCAACCTGTTTGCTGTTTTTTGTTCCAGTGCTTGTCCAGTTTCCTGATCCATCTTTTTGTCCTACCATCCCTTCGGCAATGTAGGTGCCATCACGGCCTTCCAAGGTCTTTTTAGAAGTACCATAAATGATCTGCTCACGATTGGATTGGGAGAAGATCACACCGCCCTGACGGATATCGACAAGTGCATAGAGGTTGAAACCTTTATATTTAAAGGTATTGGCAAAACCACCTAGCCAGTCGGGTTGTGCATTTCCAAGATCGGTTTCTACACGTCCAGCTGTGCGCAAAGGGAGTCCAGTGGTCGGGTCGATCAACCTATTTCCCTGATCATCTTTGATCCATGCAAACTGTGTCCCAATTAACTGGCCAAATGGTTTTCCGACCTCCGCAACCACATTTATCCCGCGGTCTGTAGCGAGTAAAAAGCTTTCTACACCGGGATAGAGTGATTCAACTTTATTTCTGTTGCGGTTGTAATTGAAGGTTGTATTCCATTCAAATCCCGATTCGCTTTTGATCGGTGTTGCTCCCAATACAAATTCAATACCTCTGTTGCTAATTTCTCCAGCGTTGATCCTGTTTTTTACATAGAGACTGGAAGGGGCGATTGGTACGTCCAAAATCTGATTCTTTGTCTTGGCCTGATAGTAGGTGAAGGAGAAAGAAAGTCTGTTTTTTAGAAATCTCAGATCTGCCCCAGCTTCGATAGACGTGGTCAATTCGTTTTTCAAATTCGGATCAGGAATAATTTCTGTATAAGAAGCCATCGGTACGCCACCATGGGTATACTGGTTGAGACTATATGCTCCTGTCAGCTGATATGGGTTTCCTGAACTACCGGCCTGGGCCCATGAACCTCTGATTTTGGCGAAAGACAGTGCGTCAGATTGCCATTTGAAAGCATCCGATAAGACCAAACTGGAACTTACACTCGGGTAGAAAAACGAATTGTTTTCCTTTGACAGGGTCGAAGACCAGTCGTTACGGGCAGAGAAATCAAAAAACCAATAGTCTTTGTAACTGAACTGGCCCGATAGATAAGCCGAATTAATCTTGGACTCGATCAGGTCAAATATGTAACTATTTGTCGTGGTGTTATTGATTACAAAGAGATTTGGAACAATAAATTGATTACCTGAATTTCCTGTCATACGCAAATACCGGCTTTGATGGCTGGCTCCTAAGTTGGCACTGAGTTTAATGTCGTCGGCCAATTTGAAATTGGAGCTAGCGAGGACGTCAAAATTGTCTTCGCGGGCTCTGATGACCTCTTCGCGAATATCACCCTTTCGGTTCAAGCTTTGGTAGGTGTTTATTGGACGGTAACGAAACCGTTGATCGGTATAGAAGTCCGTACCCCCGGTCGCTGTGACCTTAAGCCAAGGAGCAAAGTCGTAACTCAGACGGAGTAACCCTATGATGCGGTCCCGACGATCTTCATTGTGGTTTTCATGAATGGTCCAAAAGGGGTTGGCTGTGGAACTATTGGTGGCATATGTTTTCTCCAATCCTTCCGTCAATCCCGAAAATCCAAGCTGTCTGCTGATCTCCTGCGCGGTCCATTTATACTGTGCCATGATGTCGTTGCCCAGGCTTCGCGGCTGGCTGATAAATAGGTAGGCAGGATTGTCTGCCGCATCGGCCAGAGTTGGCCGGTTTTGCCCCTTTTGTGCGATATAGTTCGCCTTGATGTCGATATGAAATTTATCGGTTATTTTGGCTTGGGTGCGCAGACCGAAATTGTTTCTCTTTAACGTATTGGTGGGGATATAACCCTTTACATCTGTATTGGCAAATGAAAAACGGTAGTTTACTTTGTCGGTTCCGCCATCGATACTAAGGTTGTTGACAAACTGTTTCTCCGTTTGAAAAAACGACGAGTAGGTATCTGGTTTTGGTGTTAACTGTAAGATGTTGCCATAAGCATCTTCATAAGTCTGGCCCTCCATTTTTGCACCCCAGCTTGCCCGTGTCGTACGGTCACGTCCGGCACTCATTTTAGGCATACCACTGTAACCATTTTTCAGCGCTTCGCTCATGGAAACAATGGTGCCGTCATCTTTTCTGAAATGTGTAAATGTTCCGTTCAATCCTTGTCCATAGACATTTTGAAAATCCGGTAAGACCAGCCCATTGCCCAATGAAAAATCTGTACCATAGCTAAAACGGGTCTTACCAGCTTTACCAGATTTAGTTGTGATCAAGATAACTCCGTTACTTCCTCTTTGTCCATAAAGTGCGGCCGCATTCGGGCCTTTTAATACCGACATCGTTTCGATGTCTTCGGGATTGATGTTTCCTATTCCGTCACCATAATCGGTTCCCCCAGATTGGTTTGGAGATGAAATGTTTTGATTATCAATCGGTACTCCATCAACAACATAGAGCGGCTGGCTATTACCGATAAGTGAGTTGTTACCACGTATCACGACCTTGGATGAACCTCCGGCACCGGATGCGGCGCGGCTCACCTGTACGCCGGCAACTTTACCCGATAAGGCATTCGCCACATTGGTTTCCTTACCCTGCGTCAGCTCGTCGCCTTTGAGTTCAGCGACCGTATAACCGAGCGCTTTTTTTTCGCGTTTGATACCAAGCGCAGTAACGACAACCTCCTGTAGGTTTTGCGCACTCGATTCCAAACTGATATTGATCGCTAGCTTGTCTCTGTCTGTAATGGTGTAATCCAACAGTTCTCTGCTTTTAAAACCGATAGACGATACGCTGATCTGGTAGCCCTGTCCAGCGGGAATCTGGTCGAGTGAAAAAGTTCCGTCAGGCCTGCTGGTTGTTGTTTTTTTCATTCCGCTCGTCGCATTACGTATGGTAACCGTCGCCGAAGGGATGGGCTTTCCTGTTTCATCTTTGATTACTCCGTTAATGGTCGCATTTTGTTGGGCATTAGCGAGAAGATAGCTTGTTGACAAAAGCCCCATGAGGCCAAGACGCAATGCCCAGTTTACGTCGGCTCGAATGTTGGATCTCAACAATAGCATAGTCAGGATACTATGCTTGGAAGGTAAATAATTGTGCATAATTTGTGGGTTATGTGAGTGAATTTTATTCGGTTTGTACATGAATGGTTATTTTATGGAGTGCTTGGATATCAGCTAGCATGTTGACGTATGCAGATGCTGTATTTTTATACGTTCCACTATAGTATTTATCTTGTATATCTTTAGGTTCAAAGCTTAGTTTAAGGCCATAATTATGACTGATGATGTGAAGGACATCTTGCAATGGGAGGTTTTTAAAGATCAGTTGTCCGCTAGTTTTTAAGTAAGACCCCCTTTTGCTGGATTGAGAAGTATTGACTCGGGTTTCGGCAATGATCTGTTGTAGCTTGCGATCAATGCTGATTTCTTCGTTGGGTTGAAACTGTAGATTTAAGGTCTGTTTATTTTCAGGATGCTGATTGCTTTTAACTTCAATACGGCCTTCATAGAGTTTTATTTTTGTAATCGCGCTACCACCTTCTTCCACACTGAAAACAGTGCCAAGTGCGGTTGTTGTCAAATCTGCCGTGTGAACGCGAAAAGGCTTTGTTTTATCCTTTGCTACCGTAAATTTGGCTTTACCTTTTAATTGGATTTCTCGCGCGCTAATAGTTGTGAAATCTGAATTAAATTTTACTTCAGAATTGGGGTATAGGTCGATAGTAGAACCGTCTGGAACGGCAATTTGTTGAATGGTATTACCTGAATTGATATAATATAAATTACTTGGTTGCTCCTGCAGTGTGGGTTGGACTTTCTTAGTGCTACGGTATGCGGTGTTATATTTAGGAGAATCGATCTGGTTTAATCCCAGCCAAGCTCCGATTCCAATGAAGAAGATAATAACCGCATATTTTAACCAGCTGAAACGATCTTTATTTTTTTGCCCTATTTGTTTGAAAATATGCGCTTTTATTTCCTTTTGGTTTTTAAAATCCGAATCCATCTCATATGCTTGCCATTCCGTTTCCGGCATAAAATCTTCCCAATAAAACTCGTTATTGGCCAGCGCATTTTCTACTGCGGCAATTTCTTCCGCACTGGCTTTACCGCTTAGGTATTTGTCGATGAGTGTTTTTGTAATCTTCATGTATAAAGATTACGATTGGAAATGAGGTAGCCCCCAAAGAAATTAAAAAATAATTTGCACCAGCATGCTGAACAGTAAAGCCTTTCGAATGGTTTTTAGTGCTAGTGTCAGTTGGTTTTCCACAGTTTTCGTCGATATGGCCAGCTTGTCCGCAATCTCCTTATGCGAAAGATTAGAAAACCGGCTTAGCATAAAAATCTCTTTGCGTTTCTCCGGTAGTTTATCGACAATTTCATGGAGTGTGGATGTAAGTTGTTTGGCATAAAAATCATCCTGAGGGCTATGGCGCAAGACAAATGTCTGATCGTGATCCAGAAGTTTCTTGCGGTTATACTCTGCCTTGACCAGATCGATCACCACTGTTCGGGTGATACAGAAAATCTGGGATTCTATGGTGGCATCGATATTTTTGTCACTCATATTTTTCCAGAGTTTGATAAATACACGCTGTACAGTTTCTTCGGCTAGATAAGAAGATTTGGTTTTATGGACTGCATATTGGTATACTTTGGAACTCCATAGGTCAAAATATTCCTCGAATCTTCGAACGATAAGCGCATAATTGATTTCCATAGTGTAGGCTTGGAATAAATGAATTTAGCGATAATGCGCTTTCGCTGCAAGTTTTTTAAAAAATATTTTGCCTCCTTTCTTAGTGGATGAGATTTGTTTTCTGAATGATCTTCGATGTATGGTTATAGACTCTCAATTGGATATTAGTTCCTTGATCGGATTGATTTAGGAATACGACGTTCCCTTTCTGGTTGACATTCAGTGTGTATGTTTTGTTCTTCTCCATCTCAATCTCTTCTGATTCATTCAAAATTTTTATCCGACCAGTCGAGTTTTTTTTAGTTTCAATGGAAAATGGACTGGCATCTTCGGTTGAGATGACTAAGGAACTATGTGCAGGGATTGATGTATTGATATACAAAGAGCCTTTTTCTTTTTTTTCTATCCGTTGAACGGAACAAGACTGAAGGGCAATAAAAAATAGAAAGACGGAAAATAATTTCATAAATAAGGCTGTTTTTTTATATGGGATTTAATCATGCATCATACCGGAAGTTTTTCCCACCACATTGGAGTTAGATAACTCCAATGTGGTGGGAAAAACCAGTTATGGTCTTAAAAATACAAAAAAATCATAATGACTTATTAATAGAAATGGGGTATTTAACGGATATCTGTATACGATCGTTGTGTATTTTATTCGCTAGTTCGGTATTTATACCTCTTCTTGGGTGTTTGATACGGGTGTTTCTAAGGCTGTATTTGGACTGGCATAAAGTTTGAATTTTACCCAGCTGTAATAAAATAGAGTATTCACATTAACACATCGACGTATGAAAAAATTAATTCAAACACTGGGACTAGGTATGCTTATTTTGACGGTATTGGTAGGCTTTACATCATGTAGCAAAGACGATGATCCGGCCGACAACGATCTTTTTGTTGGTAAATATGAAGGCACTATCTCGTATGATGATATGAATAACAATGACAATGATGTTGCCGCTGCAGAAGGAACAGTTACCGTAACAAAAGTTGGCGATACCTATAATTTCGCTTTTGGAAATGGGATTCCAAATCTCAACGGCGTAGATTTTGAAAAAAAGGATAACGTCTTGGTCAACATTGGTTCGGCAGGTACAGGAGTGATCCGTATTGATGCCGGTAAATTGACAATTGGCTATACAAAAGACAGCAAGGTATGGACGGCCAATTGTAACCGGAAATAATAATATGAAAAATAGAAAGTGCTTGTTTACCAGGTGAATGTTATAGAATTAACATTTTATAACATTATTTTTTAAACGATTAGCTGTACGATACTGTTCTATTAATAAACAACGAAAGGAAAATAATTACGAGCGAATTAAGATGGAAAGGCCGTTGGAACGAAATCAAAGGTAAGGTAAAACAACAATATGCAGATCTTACTGATGATGATTTATTATATGCCGAGGGCAAAGAAGACGAGTTGGTTGGTAAACTTCAAAAGAAGACCGGTAAAACACAAGATGAGGTAAATAAGTGGTTAAATGATTTGTAGGTTTAGTATTGTGTGATAAGAAAGCGGATAACAGCATTGTTATCCGCTTTTTTGATTTAAGAACATATCAACCGATGATGCTTTTAAGTATTTTGAATTCTTATTACGTTGGACAGATTATTTTGATTCCAAGTCCACGATGGAGAAATTGCTTTTTTATTTTTTGTTAAAATTGAAACGGCGAGCAATGCTAAATCCCCAACGGAATTGTCCCTTACCCCAGGAGCTATTTGTTTCGCTAATAAACTGAGATTCTTGTATTGCGGTTGCATTGGTAAAATTGAGATGGAAGATATGTCCTCCGGTATCCATTTCCAAACCGACACCTAATGCATCATAATAACGCTGTCCGCTTACATCTTCACGGTATTTTTTGTTCGACGGCTTTCGGAAAGGTAATGTATAGTCTGCTACTAATGCGATCCTATTGCTGACCTTGGCCCGCCCGCCAATACCAAGAGCAAATACATCATTCTGATCGTTAAAAGCTGTATAGTTCCGGTGAAGAAAGGTCGGGACCACAACGAGCGATAGATTTGAGCTAAATTTACGGGCAATGATGAGCTGCGTCACATAACTCAATCGATCATTGAAGTCTTCAAAGCTTGCTGCCGAAGACTTATCGGAGCTGGCTTCCATAGCAGATAAGGTTGTACTTCCAAAAAAAGCAACGGAAACAGGTACATTATTATCGACCGTTTGTTCGATAAACCGGTATTTCACATTACCCTCAAAGAGTTGTCTAACTTCTGTTGCGCCTTTCGCGCGGGCGATTCCAATGTTTAGATTATCTAATAGACCGTAGTCAAAACCGATTCGGATGTCGGTCGAATTATCGAGACCGAAGAAATTTTTCCCTCCACCGGCACTGCCTGCTATATCGCCAAAACGGTGATCTACTCTAAAGTCCATTTCATGTCGGTGAATTGTTTCTGTCGTCTTAAGGTTGATCAGGTTACCGGATTTAAAGGTTGCAGTGACTTTTTCATTTTTAACCCCATCGATATGGATTAATTTATCAAGGTCTTCCTGAGCAAATAACTTTGTGGAAATAAAGCACAGGAGTATAAATAGCGTTTTTCTCATTTGCAATGAATTCGAGTAATTATGGTTTGTAGGTCGCATCAACGGTGATTTTTACTACTTCAGCAATTTTTTTTCCGACGATGGAAGGAATAGAAATTTTGTGATCGGCGAGTTTTACCTGAAAACTTGTAACAGCTTTTAATGTCCCATCTTTAACAATAAATGCAGCCTTGGTGCTGTAAGGTTTGGTAACCCCATGGATCTGAAGTGTGCCCGTTACGTTCAGCGTATAGTTGCCGTCCTTTGTTAATTTGTCTGCATTTTCGACTTTACCTTTAAATTCTGATAGGGGATACCGATCACTTTCCATGTAATTTTCATTGAAATGCTCTTGCATGAGCTTTTTGTCAAATTGAAAAGATGTATTTTTTACCCGAAAGATGATATCTCCGCTTTGGAGGTTCATCGCTGAAGCGCCTAAGATACTTTTGGCTTCAATGTCTTCCAATGGTGCATTACTGAAAAAGGTGATGCTGGTCTCTTTTGAAACAAGGGAAGCCTTTTGTTGCGCAAATGTCTTCATACTAATGAGCATCATGAAGAGCGCTATATAAACGTTGATTTTGTTCATAGGTATAACATTAATTTTCAGGTGAATTTCTCTTAATCCATGCATCCAGCAGTTCTATTTCTTTTGCTGTGAGTGAGCCGCCCAGTGGCATGGATTTGGTCACCAGTACTGCATTGTTGATCTTTGCAATATTGTCTTTGACTGAGGTATAACCATCGAACGTCCATCGTCCACTAGCCGAACGTCCTGCTGCGTGGCATGAACTACATTTCGTTTCAAAGAGTGCTTTAGAAAAATTCGTATAGGACACATTCTGGACTGTCACCGTTTCAGTTCCGTTATCTGGATTGGTCGTAAGTTCTTGTGCTTGTTTTTTGGTACAGGCCGAGAACAAGAGAACCGTTAAGGTCAAGAGTGAAATAACAAAGTAACGATGTGCACCGAGGCAAGGATTTGTCGTTTTTAGATTTTGTTCCATAAGTTTGAATCGTTAGTCTTGACTTAGTTAGCAGAAGCAACGGCTGTGTTGTCATTTATGATTGGCCAAACACCAACGCGTGGGAAACTTATTCCTTTATTGTCTCCGCGTTGTATATCCTGGCCGAAGTAATATAAGGGCCATCCTTTGAAAGTTAATTGTTTCTTTCCATAGACGGTAATGACAGCGATGTCAGCTGTGCGAACAAGTGAAGGCAGAGCTCCCGTCTCTTTTTGAAAGATAGGCCAGGTCGCATCATTACTGAAATCTGCAGCAGTATAATTGTTTTTGTTGAATTTGTCGGGTTTAAAGGCATACAGCGTTCTGCCCTTATCATCTGTCAGATAAATTGTTTTTCCGGTTCCTTCGGTATAGTCACCTAAATAGTTTTTAGTATCGTGTCCAATAAGTTGTGCATTGGCCACCATAAGTAAATAATCTGGTTTGGCCACATACCATATTTTATTGACAGCATCTCCTTTCACCTGACCAGATTGACTATCGCCTGCATAGTAGTAAAGAGGCCAGCCTTTATAAGTACTTTGTTTGGAACCATCTTCACGTGTTATTTCACCGAGCAGGCTTTTGTCAATTTTCAGGTCTGTACTTGTTTCGCTGCTGTAATAAACCGGCCAAGTTGCTATACAATTACCGCTGCAGGTCGAAGTTCCCTTTGTATCATTCGAAAAGAAATAGAGTGTTTTACCGTCGGCATCGGTCAGAATATTGCCAAATTGTGTATTGGCCGACATTTGCACGCCCTTGTTTTTATTTTCGACATTGCCAGGCTCACCATCGCTTTTTGAACATGCAGAAAACATCGCTAAGGCCAATAGACCACCTATAAAGGTTAATTTAACTTGTTTTTGGTTTGATTTCATAATTGTATGTTTTAAAATAATGTCTTGATATTACGATCAGGTCAGTGTAAAGGTTGCTTTGAAATTGGGCTGAAAAAAAATATTTTTTGCAGGCAACCTTTTCGATTATCTACTCGTAATAGACTTAATACTATATTTATCAAAAGAAAGAAGCAATAGCGAGTGGCGATAACAGAAGTTGACGAAAAATCTATCCATATTATTAAAGGATGTATTGATGAGGACCGCAGGGCTCAGAAAGATCTTTATACCATCTACTACGCTATGTCTTTAGGGATATGTCTGCGTTACGCTAATCACAGAGAGGATGCCATAAGTATTTTAAATGAAGGCTTTTTCAAGGTTTTTAAAAATATCAGTAAATATGATTTTCAGAAGCCTTTTTCTATATGGATCAAAAAAATCATGACAAATACTGCAATTGATTTTTATCGAGCAAAGATTAAACAGGGCATTTTGGTAGATGTATCCATGTATGAGCATACCATTGTTGAAGATGATAGCATCAGTCAAAAGTTAAACTATGAAGATTTATTGGCGATGGTGCAGCAGCTTCCACCTGCCTACAGGACAGTGTTCAATCTCTACGCGATCGATGGTTATGGACACGAAGAAATTAGTGGCATGTTGGGTATTGCCATTGGAACATCAAAATCTAATCTGCATAAGGCACGCGGTCGACTGGCAGAAATGGTGGAAGTTCAAGGGGTAAAATTTGGTAAAACGGAAGAGAAAAGATGATGGAAAAGGATAAGAACAAGATTGATGAGTTATTTAAGGAGGGCCTAAGTGATACTAACTTTGACTTTGATGAATCACATTGGCAAGATATAGCATCGCGGTTAGACAATGAAAGACGTTCAAAGAGACGCAAGATAGTCGTTTTAATGACTTGGGCAGCCACGTTGGCAGCAGTTTTAACGGTCTTTTTTATTTGGAATAGCGCGTTATTTAGATCGAATCATTTACAAAGTGAAATAAATGAGGCCGGTATTTCGCCGAAAAAAGAGGTTCCGGAGAGCAAAACTGTTCAACCTAAGGAAAATTCGCTAGATGAAGTCAAACAGGATGAGAGTTGGACTGCATTTCAGCCGATCAAACGTACGAATCGTACATTACAGATTTTAAATGAAACCATCGTCCTGAAGGATATTCGTTTGGGAAAGATAACCAATGCATATCCGATAGGCATGCAAGAAAGAAAACTGAATGCTGCATTTACAATTCCACGCATGGACTATAACAATCAGAGATTGCCTCATTTCAACTTAAGAGAAGAACCAGTTGAAGGGCTAGGGGAGCGTCTGGCAGCCATCTATCAGCCTAAAGAAGGTATCGGATCCGAAGGACAGGAAAGAGAACGATCGGTTGTAAGTTTCTTGGCGGGACCAGATCTCACAAGCGTGCGTGGAGCAGGCAAATCCTCACTTAGTGAGAATATCGGTTTGGCTTATTCTTATCCCCTCACAAAAGGATTAAGTGTGTCTGTGGGAGCCACCTATGCTAAAAAGAATTATAAGTCAGCTTATAAATTTTATGCGCCATCAAATCCGCCGGAAATGACGCAATTGCCAAGCAATGTGAGCGCTGTATGTGATGTTATTGATGTACCATTGACAGCAAGTTATACGGTATTGAAAAGTAAAAAAGTGAAGTTTAATGTTAGCGCAGGACTTTCGAGTTATTTTATGCTAAAGGAAAAATACACTTTTGATTATGAAAACGGAGGTAGCTACGGTGGATCTCAGAAAAGTGCCGTCTATGAAGTGAATGGAGAGAACCAGCATATCTTCGGTGTTGCCGATTTTTCGATCTCCATTGAGAAGAAAATCAATGACAAAATTAACATCGGTGTAAAACCTTTTGTTAAAATGCCATTGACAGGGATAGGCTACGGAAATGTGGACCTGGAATCTAAAGGCGTTGCGTTTACCTTGGGAATGAGTTTGTAATTCCGATATATTCCCTCGAAGATGATCAGTTAAACCTATGTTTAGCGAGCTTGTACTGTGTTACTAGCCTGTTTGCCCCCCCCCGAAAAAAATTGGTATCTGATCTTTCTGATCAGGCAAATAAGTACGTTTCTTTTTTACTGTATATCGTCATTCACTTCAAAATGCGCAGCACATTAAACTTCTATTACATTTTAATGTGCTGTACGTATGTGAACAATTCGGTTAATAACTGTTCGCATACGTACATTTCGTTTTTTGAAGAAGAGTTTAGATCGCCCATAATGGGCTTTAAAAGGCATAAATGAACCTTGGGCCAACTGGTATGGTCTTTGGCATGGAGCTATTAAAATTGATCGTATGTTCTTTATGCATTTTGAAGTTTACTTTTTCATTTCAGTCATTCAGCGACTTTTGCTGGTTATTGATCTAAAATCCGTGGGCAACAAGCATTTGGAGCGATAGTTTTGAGTCAACAGATAAGCAAGGTAAAAAAAAACAAAAAAAAGATAGTATGAAAACTCTTGTAAAAACATTCACAGTAGCAGCTTTAATGGCCGTATCAACGTTTGCTATGGCAGCTGAAGGACCGGGTTCAAAATCAAACCCAGTCAGCGTTAATCTATCAACCGCAGACTTTGCGCTAGAGCACTATGTCGCCGTGATCACTGAAGGTGAGTCGGCTGGAATAGAACAGTTGTTTGCTGAAGACTTTAATCTAAAGGTACAAACGGGCACCTTAAAGTCATATAGCCGCTATGAAGTGGTTAAATCCTTGAAAAAGCAAAAAAATATCCACCTGAATTGTGCGGTTAGCACTGATGTAGTTGAACAGTCTACAGATTATATGGTGGCCAGGGTTATTTTGAAATTTGAAAATTTCACCAAAACCGATCTTGTTACCTTAGTGCGTGAAGCTAAAGACTGGAGAGTATCCAAATCGATCAATTCCTATAAATAGAACCTCATAATTTGGGAGCCAGCTTAGTTATACCAAAAGCTGATCCCTAGTGAATAACATGTTTATAAATTTAGTTTAGAAGCCACGTCGGGAGATGTGGCTTTTTTTGTCTGCCGAAACCAGAATATCCTTTAACAAGGTCAAAAAGCCTAAATTGACGAATTTACCCCTTAAAATAAGAAGATTCTACCCCCCTTCCTCTGTAACGTTTTTGATAATATTGCAAGTGTCAATATGACGTTTTATTGTGTTGACGATGTTAAATAACCAAGAGTGTTTGCCTGATTAGATGAATACCCTCTCCAAATCATATAAAAAATAGGTGGAGGGAAAGTAAGTTGGCTAAAACTCAAAAACAGCTAAATAACCAAGTTTAATTATGATGAATTTACCAATCAAAAGTGGATTGTTTGATCCTTGAATTCCTAACGGAACGCAATATTGCTACCTCATATTGCCATGTTACTCTTCATCAAAATATTATTTAATCACTAAACAGTTTTACTTATGAAAAGGAAAATCGAATTAACACAGCGCTGGCTTTGTTGTATCTGCTTTTTACTTTTAAGCTTACAGCAGACTTATGCACAGTCAATAACTGTACGGGGCCAGGTTACCGAAAATAACAGGCCACTTGCTGGAGTGACCGTTAAAAATATCGGTTCCACAATGCAGGCGCAGACAGATACACAAGGGAAATATACACTCAGTGCTGCGACAGTCACGGCATTAGAATTTACCTTTCTAGGCTATGCGAAACAGCGCTTTGAATTTAGTCAGCTTAAACAGATCAGCCAAGGGAACTACGAGCTTAACGTGCAGTTTTATGCTTCCGAAGGAGATGTTTTGGATGAAGTGGTGGTCGTTGGTTTTGGCTCGCAGAAAAAAACAAACCTGACTGGTTCTGTTGCGGTGGTAGATGCCAAGCAGCTGGAAAATAGACCTGTAAGAAATGCTATCCAGGCACTGCAAGGACTGGCCCCCGGCCTAAATATTTCCCAAAATTCGGGATCGATGGAAACCAATCCATCTATTAATATCCGGGGTACAGGTACAATCGGAACATCTTCTTCAGCACCATTGGTCCTAATTGACGGTTCTGAAGGATCTTTGGCGGCATTAAATCCACAAGATATCGAAAGTGTGTCTGTATTGAAAGATGCCGGTGCTGCTTCAATCTATGGTTCTAGAGCCGCTTTTGGGGTTATTTTGGTCACCACAAAATCAGGAAAGGCTGGCCGAACTGCGGTAAATTATAATAATAGCTTTCGTATGAACGCACCGACATTGATGCCTAAGATGATGGACTCTTACACTTTTGCTCAATATTTCAATCAGGCCGAAGTCAACGCAGGCGGTTCACCGCATTTCTCCGCGGAGCATCTACAGCGCATCTTGGATTATCAAAACGGAAGCCTGAAAAATTCGACCATTGTCGATCCGAATAATAAGTTGTATTGGGCTGAAGGATATGCCTATGGTAACGACAATAACGATTGGTTCGACGTCATGTACCGGGATCAGGCTTTTGCCCAGGAGCACAACCTAAGTCTCAATGGTGGAACCGAAAAAACAACCTATTACCTTTCTGGCAATTTTATGAAGCAACAAGGATTGATGGCCTTCAATACAGACCATTACGACCGTTACTCTGTTGCGGCTAAAATCAATTCTAAAGTATCTGACATCTTTCAGGTAAATTACAACGCTAGGTTGGTACGTGAAGACTACGACCGTCCTGCAGCATTGACCAATAGTTTTTATGATGATTTAGGAAGACAGGGCTGGCCAACGCTGCCACTTTATGATCCGAATGGATACTTGTTCAGTTCTCCTTCACCTGCACTTGCCATGAAAGAAGGCGGACAGGATAAATCCAGTAAGGATTACATTTATCAACAGTTACAACTGATCCTTGAACCAATTAAAGGATGGCGTACAACCGGTAATTTTAACTATAGGACCACAACTCAATTTCGTCACTGGGATTCGCAGCGTCTTTACAATCATGACGTGAATGGTGATCCTTATTTGTATAAAAACTCTTCAAACGTCTACGAATTTGGTTTAAAGGAAAACTATTATAATATCAATATCTTTTCTGATTACGATAAAAGCTGGGGCGACCATCATTTTAAAGTTATGGTCGGTGGTCAGATTGAACACACAGCCTATCGCAATCTCGGTGTGCAACGTGACGGAATCATTATCCCGGATCAACCGGTATTGAATCTGACTTCCGGCACAGATATCAATGGAAAAGCAGTAGTACCTTCTGTATCTGGCGAATATCAAAAATGGGCAACAGCGGGTTTCTTCGGCCGATTGAATTACAATTATGCTGAAAAATATCTATTGGAAGCTAATCTGCGTTATGACGGTTCATCACGTTTCCGTAGCGATAGCCGCTGGGGCTGGTTTCCTTCAGTTTCTGCAGGATGGAACATCGCCAAAGAAAACTTCCTTGTAGAGTCGGCACCATTTATTAATATGCTGAAATTAAGAGCTTCCTACGGAGAGCTAGGCAATCAAAATACCGATGTCTGGTATCCGACTTATGTCACCCAACCAACGGGGACAGCCAATGGTGCTTGGCTGATCAATAATGCGCGACCAAATTCTGCATCGGCTCCAGGCCTCGTAAGTGCTTTATTGACCTGGGAATCTATCAATACGAAGAACTTAGGCGTCGATTTCGCCTTTTTAAATAGCCGCCTTTCTGGGTCTTTTGAGGTCTTCGAACGGAAAACATTTAATATGGTCGGCCCAGCTCCGCAGTTGCCAAATACATTAGGAACAACAGTTCCTCAAACAAACAACACCGACTTAAAAACAAGAGGATTTGAGGCTACCCTGGGCTGGAATGACCGTACTGCCAGTGGTTTTGCATATGGAGCAAAGTTCCTATTGTCTGATTATACCACAACAGTAACACGCTATCCTAACGCAATAGGGTCATTATCAAACTATCGTGAAGGTCAAAAGCTGGGTGAAATATGGGGGTATCAAACCCTTGGTATTGCCAAGACAGAAGAGCAAATGAGCCAGCATTTGGCGAGCTTGCCCAATGGTGGACAAAATGCATTAGGAACACAATGGGGGGCAGGAGATATCATGTATGCTGATCTTAATGGAGACGGAAAAATAGATGGTGGCAGTAATACAGAGGCCGATCCAGGTGATCGTCGTGTGATTGGAAACAGCACACCGCGTTACTCCTTTGGATTGAATCTGAATGCGGACTACAAAAATTTTGACTTTAGCATTTTCATGCAAGGCGTCATGAAACGCGATTATTGGCAAGGGGGCTACTATTTTTGGGGAGCAACTTCAAAATGGTGGTCAACGGGCTTGGTCGATCATCTTGATTATTTCCGTACTGCAGATAATCCCCTGGGTGAAAATATTGAAGCATATTACGCACGTCCTGTTTTTGGTACTGCTAAAAACCAGCAGACGCAGACGCGCTTTTTGCAGAATGCAGCCTACATCCGCATAAAAAATATTCAGCTGGGCTATACCTTGCCGAAAGAAACAACAAAACGTTTCGGTGTAGAACGTTTGCGTGTATACGTTTCCGGAGAAAATATCTGGACCGGCTCAAGTGTAGCGGGAATGTTTGATCCCGAAACTATTGATGGCGGAAGCAACGGAACCGTTTACCCATTGACTAAAGTCTGGTCTGCAGGTTTAAGTGTTACATTTTAAGTCGATTCATTATGAAATTCAATAGTACTATTTTTAGATTGATGCAATTAGGCCTTGTCGCTTTGGTAGGTCTAGCTTCCTGCAATAAATATTTGGATATTGCACCCCCTTCCTCCATTATACCTGAAGCTTATCTGGATGAGGAGTCCCAACTTGCTGCTTATACCGTAAATCAATATGCTGGACTATTTCCTTCGCACGGCAACTGGTCATTTGGTACTTTCGGCATAGACGGAAATACAGACAATATGGCTATTCCAACACTCGATAACAAATTTATTCCAGGCCAATGGCGCGTAGGATCGAATGGCGGCGACTGGGATTTTTCAAGTATTTATCAGATGAATTATTTTATAAATACGGTGGTTCCCAAATGGAAAGAAAATCGTATTCTCGGAAACTCAAGTAATATATCACATTATATCGGTGAAGCCTATTTTTTACGGGCCTACGTTTACTTTGGGAAATTGCAGGCCTTGGGTGATTTTCCTATTATTCGCAATGTCATGTCGGATAAGGACAAGAATATTTTGGTAGAAGCAAGTAAGCGTTCGCCAAGAAATGAAGTCGCTCGTTTTATTCTTTCTGACTTGGATTCGGCTATTACCTTGCTGAACCAAAGTTCGCCTGACGGCAAGAAGCAGCGGATCTCAAAAAATGTTGCGCAACTGTTCAAATCCCGAGTGGCTTTGTATGAGGGTACATGGCTCAAATACTTCAGTGGAACAGCATTTGTCCCTAAAGGACCAAATTGGCCGGGTGCTGCAAAATCATACAATAGCAATTATGCATTCCCGACTGGAAGTATTGCCGGAGAGATCGACTACTTTTTAACGCAGGCCATGGAATCGGCTTCTGCTGTTGCTGACAATATTCAACTGGAAAATAATACCGGAATTATAGAATCTGCCAACAACGAGAATCCTTACTTCAGCATGTTTGGCGCAGTAGATATGTCGGGTTATGGTGAAGTATTGCTGTGGCGTCAATATAATCAAAGCCTGGTGACACATAATGTGCCTGTGTATGCTCAACGTGGAAATTATGCGGTTGGTTTGACACGCGGCCTTGTCGAAAGCTTCCTGATGTCCAATGGACTGCCTATTTACGCTTCGGGCAGCGGTTATGCTGGCGATGATTACATCGCAGATGTTCGAAAGAATCGCGATGGTCGTTTACAATTGTTTTTAAAAGAACCTGGCCAAAAGAATGTATTGGTCAATATTGGACAGGGTACGCACTACACGCTCATAGAGCCCACTCCGACTGTATACGATACCGATTGGGAACGACGTTACACAACAGGTTATACAATTCGTAAAGGCATTTCATACGACGGTTTACAAACGCTCAACGGTCAGGGATTTACGGGGAGCATCACCTTCCGAGCCACCGAGGCCTACCTCAATTATATGGAGGCCTGTTATGAAAAGAATCAAAATTTAGATACGAAGGCACAGGCCTATTGGCGCGCACTGCGTACGCGGGCTAAGGTCGATCCTGATTTCAATGCGACCATTGCGGCAACGCAAATGGATAAAGAAAAGAAAGACTGGGGCGCGTATTCTGCAGGACAGTTTATATCACCAACATTGTACAATATACGTCGCGAACGCAGAAGTGAGCTTATGGCTGAAGGTCTGCGTTGGATGGATCTCAAGCGTTGGCGGGCTATGGATCAACTGATTACAACAGCAGACCATTTTGAAGGTTTTAAACTTTGGGGACCGATGAAAGATTGGTATACACCCGAACAATTGATTTATGGTGCTACCAATGACAAATCTGTCGTTTCAGATCCCGCACGGAGTGAATACCTCAGACCATTGGAGATCCGAAGCAATGCCCTGTCTTATACCGGTGTAAAATTTGCCATGGCGCATTACCTCGCACCCATTGCCACAGAGCATTTCCAGTTGGCTTCGGATGACGGAACGGCAGAAAACTCTGTTATTTATCAAAATCCAGGATGGTCACTTATCAGTGGAACTGCCCCAACTGGACTTTAGAAAATATGAAAATGGATATGTGTCATCTCATTATTACACAAATACGAATATATCCCTCTTTTTGACTCAATATCCCCCTTGATCACGCAGAAAAAGGGGGATATTTTTGTTTACTGATCATCAAGAGCTGTTAGCTCAAAGAAACTTAAACTAAATCATGAAAAAACTTTTATCTGTCTGTCTTAGTTTGCTGTCAAGTTGTTTTGCCGCATATAGTCAAGAGCCCATCCCACCACAGTATAAATTGGTATGGTCGGATGAGTTTGATTATAATGGTGCACCCGACACGACTAAATGGAATTACGAAGAAGGTTTCAAACGTAACCGGGAAGAGCAGTGGTATCAAAAGGAAAACGCTTCTTGTCGTAATGGCCTGTTGGTTATTGAAGCAAAAAAAGAACAACGTAATCATCCGGGTTTTATTCAGGGCAGTCATGATTGGATTGCCGGCCGTAAGAAGATAACCTATACTTCGGCTTCGATAAATACTTTGGGCAAGCAGAGCTGGAAATACGGTATTTTTGAAATCCGGGCACGTATCCCTGTTGGAGATGGGCTTTGGCCTGCATTCTGGACGTTAGGCACCACCAAAGAATGGCCATCCAATGGTGAAATAGATATCATGGAATATTACCGCGGCAATATATTGGCTAATATCGCAACCGGTACTGACCAACGCTGGAAAGCACATTGGTTTGGTAAGACGAAAGCAGTCAAGGATCTTGGCGGAAAGGCTTGGGCAGATCAGTTCCATACCTGGCGAATGATTTGGGATGAAGACGCTATTACGCTTTATGTGGACGATATGGAAATGCTTCACGTTCCTATGGATCAATTGGTCAATCGGGATGGTACCGGATTCAATCCATTTACCCAACCGCATTATCTCCTGTTAAATTTGGCCCTCGGCGGAATAAATGGCGGCACGATAGCTGATAAATTACTTCCTGCAAAATATGAAATTGATTATGTCCGGGTTTATCAAAAAAAGGAGCATGCAGAGATGCGTAGTTTTACGCCAGGGGAAATATGGAAAGACCAATCCGGTCATGTGATCAATGCGCATGGCGGCGGCGTACTTCATCAAAATGGAAAATATTATTGGTATGGTGAGAAACGTGGCGGAACTACGTCCCAGGGAGTCAATGTGTACTCATCCAATGATTTGTATAACTGGAAGTTTGAAGGATTGGCTCTCACACCTAGCACAGATTCTACAAGCGATATTGCTTGGGGCTGTATTATGGAGCGGCCAAAGGTTATCTATCAAGAACAGCTGAAGAAATATGTGATGTGGTTCCATCTTGAGTTGAAAGGGCAAGGCTATGCAGCAGCCAGGGCCGCCGTTGCTACCAGTGACTCTCCGCTTGGGCCGTTTCAGTTTGTCCATAGCTTCCGGCCAAATAACAATATGTCACGCGATATGGGTTTATTTGTAGACACTGATGGCAAGGCTTACCAAATCTATTCATCGGACGAAAACTATGCCTTACGCCTGGTTCAATTAACCGATGATTACCTGCATGTGACAGCGAAAGATTCCTTACTCTTCCGGAATCATAGGGAAGCCCCGGCTTTATTCAAGTACAAAGATAAGTATTATCTGATCACCAGTGGATGCACTGGCTGGGATCCAAATCGTGCAGAACTCCATGTTGCTACAGATCTTTTTGGCCCTTGGAAATCCCTTGGTGATCCAATGCAAGGACCGAATTCGGCTTTGACTTATGGTGGCCAATCGACATTTATCCTTCCTGTCGCAGGAAAAAAGGATTCCTTTATCTTTATGGCCGACCGCTGGAATCCCAAAGATCTTATGGATAGCAGATATATCTGGCTACCGGTTGATCTCCAGAATGAAAAAGTACAGATAAATTGGAAGAATCAGTGGGATTTAAGTGTATTTCATTAGTTCGATCATATAGCTGTATTTAACCTAGATTCAGTTAAACAAATCAATCTTTTTTGAAATGATTTATTAATCGATAAATAATAAAAAATGCAATCTCTGAATAAATTAGTGCTTATCCTACTCTATAGTTGTGTCTTCACTTTGGGGTATGCACAATCCAGTGTTACCTTGACCTATGAGCGGAATAAAATGCAACAGCAAGATACTGTTGTCCGAAAAGGGATCCCTTGGTTAGATGAAACGATTACCGAAGAAAATCGGCTGCCCATGCATACAGATTTTGTGACCTTTCCGCATACGTCTCAGATCATCAACAGCGATTGGCGTGAATCCTCTGCGTATTTAAGTTTGAATGGTTCTTGGAAATTTAAATGGGTAAATAGCCTTTCAAAACTACCTGCTAACTTTGAATCATTAACTTATGACGATCGTCATTGGGATAATTTTCAGGTGCCTGCAAACTGGGAACTCAATGGATACGGTTTCCCGATGTATACTACCTCCGGTTTTGAGTTTACCTATTTAATCGGGAAACCAAATCCACCAATTGTGCCGATGGATTTCAACCCTACGGCAGTGTATCGCCGTGAGGTAGTTATTCCCGAGGATTGGCAGGGAAAGCCCGTAATTCTCCATATTGGGGCAGCCAAATCGAATCTATCTGTTTGGGTAAACGGTCAATATGTCGGGTATGGGGAGGATAGCAAATTACCATCCGAGTTTGACATAACAGCATATTTGAGAAAAGGAAAAAATCTAATTACAATGCGTGTCATGCGATGGGGAGTCGCAAATTATTTGGAGGATCAGGATATGTGGCGCCTTAGTGGAATTACGCGAGATTGTTATCTGCTGGTTCGGCAACCAGTGCATCTACGTGATATTCAATTGTCGCCGACCCTCAATGATGCCTTTGATAAAGGACAGTTAAATACTAAGCTGATCTTTAACCAGGCCAGTCATGGGGATCTAATGGCAGAGGTGACACTTCATAGAAACGGTCGGCTTGTGTCAATTGCAACTGTTAAAGTCGACGGACAGGAAATGGATATTGAACAGACCATAGACCATCCTGAACTATGGTCGGCCGAAATGCCAAATTTATACCAGGTGACTGTTAAACTTACAGACCCTGAGGGCAAACTCAGCGAGATCGTTCCCCAGCAAGTGGGCTTCCGTAGGGTTGAGATCAAAGAAGGTCAGTTGCTCGTTAATGGACAGCCTATACTTGTCAAGGGAATAAACAGGCACGAAACAGATCCCGTTACTGGTCATGTGATCTCGAAAGAAAGTATGTTGCGCGATATACAGCTCATGAAAAAATTCAATATCAATGCTGTTCGTACCAGCCACTATCCCAATGCCGAATATTGGTTGCAGCTCTGTGACCAATATGGATTGTATGTAATTGATGAGGCTAATATCGAATCACATGGCATGGGTTATGACCTGTCCTATACGATGGCCAATAGGCCGACCTGGGAGAAAGCACATGTTGCCCGTGTTGAACGCCTTATTCAGCGCGATCGGAATCATCCTAGCGTAATTATTTGGAGTATGGGCAACGAAGCCGGAAATGGCTACAATTTCTATCGGGCCTACCTCCGGATGAAAGAGCTCGATAAAAGTCGCCCTGTACAATACGAAAGGGCAGTGAATAATTATGGGGAATTAAGATTTGACTGGAATACGGATCTGATTGTACCTATGTATGCAAGTCCATCCGCAATGAAAAATTATGCAGCGCGTAACCCAAAGCCTCAAAGACCCTTTATTCAATGTGAGTATGCACATGCCATGGGGAATTCATTGGGAAACTTTAAGGATTATTGGGACATCATTCGGGCAAACAAAGGAATATTTCAAGGCGGATATATCTGGGATTTTGTGGACCAATGTTTTGTTAAAACCAATGCTAAAGGCGATACGGTATATACCTATGGCGGAGATTATGAACCTAAAGAAGCCATAACGGACTGGAATTATGCTTCCAAAGGAATTTTTTATGCCAATAGAACACCCTATCCACATGCTTGGGAAATGAAAAAAGTATATCAAGATATCCATAGTAGCCTATTGAACGAGAAAAAGATACAGGTTTACAATGAACGTTTTTTTACTGGACTTGAAAATATTGAACTTCAATGGGAGCTTATTGTTGACGGAAAAAAAACGCAATCTGGTTTAATCAAGCATTTGAATGTGTTGCCCCAACAATCTGCTGTACTATCGATTCCTTATAAAGCAGATATTCCGGGGGAAAAATTTCTGAATCTGACTTATCGATTGAAAAAAGCCGAGGCTTTACTTCCCATGGGGCATATTATTGCAACTGAACAGTTGCCTCTGGGTGGCTCTTTTCAGCCTAAAACAGCTATTTTGGCACAGGGCAAAATCAAGACAGAGCGAAAAGATGGGAATCTGATTGTCTCGGCAAAACAGCTACTGATGGAGTTTGACCTTAAATCAGGATGGTTGGCGAAATATCATTATAAAGGACAGGATTTTTTGGATGAACATGCGCTATTTAAGACTAATTTCTGGCGTGCGCCGAATGATAACGATTTCGGTGCCAATACGCCGGAAAAACTGAAACCTTGGAAACTGGTTACGGATTCGATTGAACTGCTTGAAATTAGATCCGAATTAATCGATAGCCTGGCCTATGTATATGCGACCTACCAGATGCCTCAGGTATATGGGCAACTAGAAATGAAATACTGCATTAATCAATTGGGTGAAATGCGTGTTTCTCAGTCATTCCTTGCCGACACCACAAAAAAGGTTGCAGTTCTGCCACGTTTCGGTATGCAATGGATTATGCCATCTGGCTTTGAGGCGATTAATTACTACGGTAGGGGACCACAGGAGAACTACATCGATCGTAATTTTGCATCACATGTCGGAATTTATAAACAGACCGTTGATCAACAGTATTTCCCCTATGTAATGCCACAGGAGACAGGCAATAAGACCGATATCAGATGGATGGAAATAAAAAATAAACAAGGTCGGGGATTGTTCTTTACGTCTGATTCTACATTTAGTATGAGCGCTTTGCATTACTTTGACAAAGATTTGGACGATGGTCTCAAGCGACAACAACGTCATGCAGCTGACCTTGTTAAAAGAAAGCAAACGCAACTTAATATTGACCTCAGACAAATGGGCGTGGGTGGAATTAATAGTTGGGGAGCATGGCCGCTGAATGAATATACATTGCCTTATAAAAATTATACATTCTCCTTTATCATAAAACCAGTCGAATAAATATAACGCCCTGTACAGAAACAGCCTTTCGTAATTGTTGTACAGGGCTTATTTTATTTTTCGACAATTCAGACTAAGGCCGATCGACATGGAATTCATTCTGGAACGCTTTTCGATACTTTTTGACATAGTCGGATGGTGTATGGCCAAACAATTTGCTGAACTGCTGTCTAAAGTAGCGTTGGTCGTAGAAACCTGTTAAGTTAGCTACTTCATTAATTTTTGAATCCGTTAATATGAGCATTTCGGCTGCTTTTTTTAGTCGTACCGACCTGATAAATTCATTGATCGATTTACCTGAAATAGTTTTAATTTTTTTATAGAGTGAAGAATGACTCATGCCTGTTTTTTCGGCAAGACTTATTACAGTCAGTTCTTCCAAGAGGTTCTCTTCAATAATCTCAATGCACCGTTCTATCAATAGCTTGTCTGTGATCGGTACCTTTAGCTCATTGGACTGTAGCGTAATCGCATTAAAGAAAAAGTCCTGCAGGTTCTTCTTGTTCTGTAGTAATGTTTTGACCCGGAGCAACAATATTTCCGAATCAAATGGCTTATGGATATAATCATCGGCACCATATTGAATTCCGGCCAATTTAGTGCTGTCAGAGGTACTTGAAGTAAGTAGGATGATTTGAATATGGTTGAGCGTAGCATTAGATTTTACGGCTTTGCAAAGTGACAATCCATCCATCTCTTCCATGATAATATCACTTATCACCAGATCAGGTTGTTTTTCCTTGATCATATCGAGTGCCTGAACACCATTACGAGCATTATAGACTGTGTATTCTACCTTAAAAATGTCGGTAAGATAGCTGCGGATAGCATCGTCGTCGTCGACCAATAAGACACTGAATTTTTTGCTTGATATAGCTGTCGGGAATAAGGGAACGGTTTCCGTCACTACTTGTGAATCGTATAGCATTTGAATCCCCGACTCGTTGTAAAGCGCTACATCTGCCAAAGGTTCTTCGACTGGGGTTTGTTGTGCTAAGATAGGCAAAACGAGGTCGAATGTTGTTCCCGTTGTTGCTGAACTCGTGTAACTTATTGTTCCGGCGTGCATTTCAACAAAAGTTTTGACAAGGTACATCCCAATCCCGAATCCTGTTTGTTTTTTGGGCCCATTGAGTGGATCCGAAAAATATTTGTCAAATATCCTATCGCCAAGATGTTCGGGGATACCTTTTCCCGAATCTTTGATCTGAATGGTTAATTCCCGACCCTGTTGCGATAAGGCAATATGGATAGCACCATTGGAAGGCGTAAATTTAAAGGCATTTGATATGAGATTGCATAAGATGATCTCAATTTTTTCTTTGTCTGCATTGACATAAATAGGATCGGAATTTTCCAGAAACTGATAATCTATATTTTGTAATTTTGCCTGAGCAGCGAAATATAGAAATATTTCTTTCATAAAGCTTTGGCAGTCAAAAATACTGGTTTTAAGCTGTTCGGCACCGTCCTCTGTTTTTCTAAATACAAGCAGCTGGTCCACCAAGCTTAACAGTCTTTTGGCATTTCTATGTACAACCTGAAGGGAAGCGCTATCCTTGGACTCATTTTTGGTCTTTAGCAGATCTTTAATCGGATTAATAATTAAGGTCAGCGGTGTTCGAAATTCATGCGATATATTCGTGAAAAATGCGTGCCTCTTCTCATTGAGTTCTCTTTCTTTCAGAATGGTAAATTTTGAAAGCTGTATTTCGTAATTTAAAGCGATTTGCCTTCTCCGATAGCGCAGATACCATAGTCCGATATAGACAACAGCCAGCGTGTAAAGTAGGTAGGCCCACCAGCTTCTATACCAAGGCGGAAGAATTTGAATCTCGAGCTTAATCTGTTTATTCGTCCAGTTGCCTTCTGAGTCTGTCGATTGAATATGCAGGATATAAGTTCCTTCGTGCAGACCGTTGTAATTTATTGATCGGGTAGACCCTGCATCGTTCCATCCCTTGTCCAATCCTTCTAATAGATACCTGTATTTTATCTTTTGTGGAGAATCAAACTCCAGGGCTGCAAACTCCAACGAAAAAGTGGATTGATTGTAGGGCAGCGTCAATTTGTGAATGCTATGATCTTTTCCAATATCGACCCGTTCGCTCAGGTCGGCAATCTTTTTATTGTTAATTTTAAGGCTTGTGATAGCTAAGGCAGGTTTATAAATTTTCAGTTTAATGCTATCGGCGTCAAAGATGTTAAAACCGTTGTTCCCTCCGAAAAGAAGATGGCTGTCTTTGAGCTTAAGAGCTGCCCCATAGGAAAATTCGTTGCTTTGAAGCCCATCAGTTTCCTCGTACCGTACAAATTTTTTAGTGGAAGGATCGAACTTCGAAAGTCCATTAAAGGTGCTTAACCACAATTTTCCGGTTTTATCTTCCAAAATATTAAGTACGGCATTGTTGCTCAATCCTTCATTTGTGGAATAATTTTCGACAATCTTTTTTAAACTGATATCAAATGCCAAGAGCCCCTTTCCTTCTGTTCCCAGCCAAAGTCTGTTATTTTTTCCGAGCTGAATGGCACGAACAGGTTTGCCGATTAAATATCTGGAGATTTTTTTCGTCTGCTTGTTTAGCTGTATGATCTCATTGTAATTCCCCATCCAGATATTACCTCTCTGATCATCAATCATACAATTGATATCATAGATATCTTCGCTGAATACTTCAAATTGGTCGCTTGTCGGATTATATGTATATACTCTTCCCTCAGAAAATGTCGCTGCCCAGATCTTTTCATCCTGATCCTTAAAAAGTAACTGTACACTGTTATTTAGAACTCCATTTGGTGTTCTACAAACATAATATTTAAAACCCGAGCCCTCTGTATAACGCGCAAGGCCCCTTTCGGTTGCGATCCACAATTCTCCATTAGTTCCAGTCAAAAGATGGTTTACCGTATTGTCTGGCAATTGCTGTCGCCCTTTTTGAAATGACTGAACCTGATTGGTCTTGTTATCCCATACATAAAGACCATTGCCTTCGGTACCAATCCAGATCTTGTTATCATATTCAACAAAAGAACGGACAAATTTGTGCGCCAAGTTAAATCCTGCATAATGTTTCTGCTGTAAATAATTAAATTTATAGCCATTGTTATCAATCGTCTCAATGCCGCCCTTTCCGGTGCCGATCCATATTTTACGCTGGGAGTCTATGTAAACCGTATAAATGGTCTTGCTATTCAGTGAAAATTGAACGGGCTGTAGATCACTTTTGTCTTCTGCATTTCCATGAGATAAGTTAAGTATAAAAATGCCATTGTTTTGGGTGGCTATCCAAAGTTTGTTTTGTCCTTCCAACGTCAGCATATTGATCTGACTCGATTTAAGCTCCTGCGGATACAATGTCGAAAGCATGCCGTCTTTGATTTTCCAAACAAATAATCCTTCGTAATTTCCAATAAAGAGTTTACCGCTGTTTGTACTAACCATAGAGGTTGCACTGGTAATAACCTTTGATACAAGATGCAACTGCAGTGTTTTTTTATCGAAAGCATATAATCCGCTTCCCTCTATAAAAACCCATACCCGGCCTGCCGCATCAATATGTGTGGCGGATACATGGTAGTATAAGCTGGATAGGTTCGATTTATAATCTTTAAAAGCGATTTGCATGGCATATGCTTCTTTATGACTTTTGTAAAATAGCCCCCAGCCATTTGTGCCTATATAAATATTATTGTCACTATCTATTTGAATGGATTTTGTGTCAGCGTTGAGATGATATAACCGTTTCGATTTTTGGTCTCTATAATTTAAACGGGAGAAGGTATCAAAATTTCGGTCGTAGATTCCAATCCCTTGACCGGTTCCTATCCACAATTTTTTATTGTGGTCTTCTGCTATACAATAGATATAATTATGCGGAATACTGTTTTCGTTATTTAGTTGGTTTCTATAGGTTTTTATATCGTAACCGTCGAATCTGTTAAGCCCGTCGAAGGTACCGAACCACATAAAGCCCTGACTATCCTGAAATATGGATTTTACCGAACTATTGGACAAACCTCTATTCATCTCCTTGGGAAATTGTGCTAGGGTCAGCATACTTGAGTGAACAAGGATGAGAACGAATACCAGGATTAAGGCCTGACGAGAATATAGTAGTCTGTTGAAACTAGGCATGTTAGCAGTTTTGTTCGTATGATATTTCCGATATCAGGTAAAATTATCGATTTATCCTTATCATAGGTTATTATCTTGAAAACGACTATTTGCAATTGAAAACAGTCAAATTGAAGATTGTATGGCTAAAGATACGATTGTTTTTTAAAATAAGTGTATATTGTACGTTTATATAAAAGGGCCTGTATTACAACTAACATTTTTGCTTTATAAAGCGAAAAAAATCGGGAAGAAAGTAATGCGTGTCTCCATTAAATAGTGTACAAACCAATTTAAAGCAGCTTTTGTGCTGGTTTATCAAAAAATACTATACATCTAAATATATGCGGATCAATTTAATCTTATGTCTATTGTTTGTAGGACATTTTTCATTTGGACAGCAACTGAACAAAGAAACTGTACTTGCTCAGCTAAGTAAATCAAACCAGTACTGGCAGTCTCATCATAAGCCCGAGGTTTGGGCTTTTTGGGATCAGGCAGCTTATCATACCGGAAATATGGAATTCTATAAAATTTCAAAATCAGCGGGCGACTTAAAATATGCTGAGGATTGGGCCAGATACAATGATTGGAAAGGTGCCAAGTCGACCAATACGCAACTTTGGAAATACAACTATGGGGAAACAGATGAACACGTTCTTTTTGGTGACTGGCAAATTTGTTTTCAAACCTATATCGATCTCTATCATTTATCGCCAAGCCCTGAAAAGATTGCACGTGCTCAGGAAGTCATGGAATATCAGATCCACTCCAATAAACAGGACTATTGGTGGTGGGCCGATGGTTTGTATATGGTGATGCCCGTGATGGCTAAAATGTACAAATTGACAGGCAATTCACTTTATCTGGATAAGATGTATGCTTATTTACAATATGCCGATAGTATCATGTTTGATCGGGAAGAGAAATTGTATTACCGCGATGCAAAATATGTCTTCCCTAAACACCAGAGCTTACATGGCAAAAAGGATTTTTGGGCTCGTGGAGATGGCTGGGTGTTCGCTGCATTTGCAAAGGTTCTTCAAGATCTACCTCAGGAGGATAAACATTATACCTACTATCAGGAGCGCTTTAAGGATATGGCGGCCGCTATCATTAATTGCCAACAACAGGAGGGATTCTGGACTCGAAGCATGTTAGATCCCGAGCATGCTCCCGGCAGGGAAACAAGCGGAACGGCTTTTTTTACTTATGGGTTGCTCTGGGGAATAAATAATGGCTTGCTAAGCGATTTTAAATTTAAAAATGCTGCGGTTAAAGGCTGGAAATATCTTAGTGAGATCGCTTTACAACCCGATGGCAGAATTGGGTATGTACAACCTATTGGTGAAAAAGCTATCCCCGGACAGGTGGTGGATACCAACTCTACAGCTCCTTTTGGTGTAGGTGCGTTTTTATTAGCTGGCTCGGAAATGTATCGTTATTTAGCTCAAAAATAGATTGGATTTGAAAATGAAAAATAAGATTTTATTGTTCTTTGTTATTCTTCTGACAGGCCATACTGTCTTTGGACAGGGCTTGAAGAAGAAACCTGCATCAACAAAAGAGACGGATAGAGCTTTTTGGCTTAAAGAAATGGATCATATGCTGCGTCCCGTTCTCCGCAGTCTGGCTCATGATAGCCTGCGGTTAACTATGCCACAAATGACTTCTATACACGTGGATAATAAGGAACAGCGCATCAAAGTACAATATGTTGAAGTCTTGGGAAGGGTATTGTCAGGCATAGCACCCTGGCTTTCCTTGGATGGCGGTTCGGCTGAAGAGATAAAGTTACGCGATCAATACAGAGCATGGACTGTTCAAGCACTTAAAAATGCTTTGGACAGCAACGCACGTGATTTTATGCGTTTTGATCTCGGTGGTCAACAGCTTGTTGATGCCTCATTTATCGCTTTGGGATTTATGCGCAGTCCTTGGCTGTGGGATCATATCGACAATCAGACAAAAAAGAATTTGGTAGCATCCATAAAAATTACGCGCCAATTTCGACCGGCTTATTCAAATTGGTTACTCTTTTCAGCAATGAATGAAGTTTTTTTAGCGAAATATTCGGATGATTGGGATGTGATGCGCGTTGATTATGCGCTGCAGCAATTGGAACAGTGGTATGTTGGAGATGGAATGTATATGGATGGTCCGCATTATGCATTTGATTACTATAATAGTTATGTTATCCATCCCTTCTTGGCCGGAATTGTGGATTTCATACAGTTGAAAACTAAAAACTATGATGGGATGTTTACAAAAATCAAGCTCCGAAATGAGCGCTATGCCATTATTCAGGAACGGTTGATCAATGCCGACGGTAGCTTTCCTCCGACAGGAAGGTCCGTAATCTATCGCGCGGCAGCTTTCCATCATCTTGCAGATATGGCGTTCAAGAGACGGCTCCCTGGGGAACTCAGCGAAGGACAGGTGAAGGCTGCCCTGTCTGCGGTATTGAAAAAATCGACCGAAAACCCAAATACGTATGAAAATGGCTGGTTGACACTGGGTATGTATGGTAATCAGCCGGGCTTGGGTGACCCATACAATAATCAGGGGAGCCCCTATTTATGTTCAGTAATTTTTTTGCCTTTGGGATTACCCGACGGAGATTCTTTTTGGACAAGTGAAGCGATCGACTGGAGTGCACGGCGTATCTGGTCAGGACAGGACTGGCATAAAGATCAGGGTAAAGCCATTCAATAACCCCAAATTCCGGTAATAAGTCTCCTTTCAAAAGGATCTGGTGGGCTCAACAAGTGTATGAAAAATTTAATGAAACAATATCTAAATCAACTAGTAAGAGTGGGGATGCTCACTTGCGCGTGTCTCTTGTTTATTTACAATGCACAAGGGCAGAAAATTAAGAATACGCTTGTCGGAAATGGCTGGGCAAAGAACACGGTCAACACAACCGTATTTCGTAAAAATTCATTAACTAGCAATGGTAAATACCAATATATCGCTTATTATGACGAAGCTGGATATGTAGTTTTAGGCCAGCGATTACTTTCTGGCAAGGTCTGGAAGTTACGACGTACCAGCTATACTGGTCATGTGAAGGATGCCCATAATGTAATTAGTATTATGGTGGATAAGGCTGGATATCTCCATGTTTGTTGGGATCAGCATGACAGCAAATTGAGATATGCACGTACCCTTCACCCCAATAGTCTTGTGCTAGGTTATGAGCAAGCCATGCTGGGACAAAATGAGTCAAAGGTAACCTACCCTGAATTCTTAAAGTTACCGAGTGGCGAGTTACTGTTTTTATATCGTGACGGCGGATCCGGTCATGGTAATCTTGTGGTCAATAAGTACGATAGTAAGCAGCAAAAATGGGAGCGGATGCATAGCAATTTAATTGATGGCGAGGGACGCAGAAATGCCTATTGGCAAAGTTATGTGGATCGTCAGGGGACGATACATCTTTCTTGGGTCTGGCGGGAGAGTCCCAACGTGGAAAGCAATCATGATATGGCTTATGCATGTTCAAAAGATGGCGGATTAACCTGGCAAAAGAGTAATGGAATGCGGTATGATTTGCCCATGAAAGAATCTACGGTCGAGTATGCGGCCCACATCCCCCAGCAGCACGAATTGATTAATCAAACCTCTATCGCTGCGGATGAAAAAGGGAATCCTTTTATCGCTAGTTACTGGCGTGATGCAGGAACACAGATCCCGCAATATAAGGTAATCTATTTACAGGAGGGTAAATGGAAGATCCGGTCTTTTGATTTTAGAAAAACACCCTTTAGTTTGAGTGGTGGTGGAACAAAGGATATTCCAATAGCCAGGCCCCAGGTGTTGGTTCGCGGAAAAGACAATAAAATAATGTTGACGCTGGTCTTTCGGGATCAGGAGCGCGGTTACCGACCTTCGATACTAAGGTTGAATGGCATGCATCAAGAGGCAAATGACATTATTGATCTTTGTGAGCAGTCGGTAGGGGCCTGGGAACCTACATATGATACCCAGTTGTGGCAAAAGAAACGTAAAGTTGCTTTATTTGTGCAGTCTACAGTGCAAAAGGATGCTGAGGGACTCGCTGATGCTCCCGCGACAGCAATACGGGTAGTAGAATGGCGTGATTGAGAAAGAGATTGCTGTGTTTTTTTTATATTAGAGAATACTTTTAATACCCTAGCGCTAACATATTAAAAAATCATAAAAAGTAAACCGCACGTTATGAAACATTCAACCGTATTTGTCTTGTTATTTCTAATCTTTACACATGTGTTTGGACAAAAAAGTAAAACAGTCCTATATGTAATCGGAAATATTCACGATAGTGTTCCAAATTATAATGCTCAAATTTTGGTTGGAATTCTTAACCATATTAAGCCTGATATTATTCTTCATGAAGTAGACCGTGAAGGGATGAAGGAATATGAAACTGCTCAGTATAACCCCGAGGGAAATGAAATAAAAGCAAGCAATCTTTATTTGATGAAGAATCCACAAACCCTGAGATTTCCATTTGATTTTGAAGGAAGAAACAAATACCGTAAAGAAAAAGGCATGGTACCTACTGATAACTTAACCGTTAAATTGATCGACAGTTTGTACCGTGCTCAAAAATTGACCAGCGGTCAAGCCAATATTTACCAAGAATTTCAACGTATCACGGGAGATTTAATAAAAATTGCCACGTTATCTCCCGAAAATTTCAATAATCATACTACGGATAGCATTGCTGAAAAAAGACAATATTATCAATATCAAGAATTACTGAAAATTACAGATGCAAGGTCTGAGTTTTCAGAAAGGTTTGTCACAAAACCCGATGGAGACATGATCAGTTATAAAGATGGATTCAGATTAATGTCAGACTTCTGGGATTTAAGAAATCAAACAATGGCATCTAACATCTATGAGATAGCTCGCAAATATCCGGATAAAACGATTGTCGTCTTAACAGGTTTTCTACATCGCTATTATTTGATAAGAGCGCTAAATAAGCTCAATAAAAATGATTTTGTACGCAAGGAATTTTATCAATAACAATCATAATTACGCGGAAGTATAGTGGATACAAATTCTTACTCCACTTTTAAACTGTCGACCGGATTAGCTTTTGCAGCGGCTATTGCTCTCGTACATAGGGTTAGAATGGCAATTACCAGTGCGATGATCCCCGCACCTACAAGTATCCACCAGCTGACCGAAATGCGATAAGCGAACTCTTGCAGCCACTGATTCATCAATAACCATCCGAGCGGCAGTGCAATCAACAGGGCTATACCGACCAGTTTAACCATATCAGAGCACAGTAGATAAACGAGGTTGCTGAGTGTTGCACCTAATGTTTTGCGTATACCAATTTCTTTTATCCGCAATTGGATAGCGAATGTGATTACACCAAATAAGCCTAAACAGGCAATAACGATAGACAAAAAGGCGAAAATTAAGAGAATTTGACCCTGTTTTATTTCCGAATTGTACTGCTGTTCAAAGGTCTTATCTAAAAATGTGTATTCTAAAGGATAATCGGGGACATATTTACTGTAAACTTTGTTTATATGCGAAATTGTATGGTCTACATTTGTCGATTTCATGCGAATATAAATATTGTCCATTTCCATTTTATTAGCTGGAAGTTCTAGGATAAGAGGCTCTATTTTGTGCTGAAGCGAATAAATATGAAAGTCACCGACGACCCCAATAACAGATTTCAGGATGGATTTTCCAGTTGTGTCTCTTCCAAATTCGATCCTTTTGCCTATCGCGTTTGTCCAGCCTTGTTTTTTTGCAAATGCTGTGTTTATAATGACAGAGGCGCTATCTGTTGGCATGGTACTGTCGAAATTTCTTCCCTTAACCAGTTGAATATGCATTGCTGGGATAAAATTAGGGTCGATTTTTAGGGTATTGGCGAGTGTAAAGTTGGGATCAATTTTTCCATTATTTTCAACATTGAAAGTTCCCACGCCAATGTCGTTTTTCCCAATTGGATTGCTGGCGAACGCTACTTCTGTAATATGGCTATCTTCAAGTAAGCTATTTCTGAGCTCGTCACCTTTATTGCGCGTGGATTCATTGTCCAGATGGAAAACCATGACCTGATTTTTATCGAAACCCAGCTCTTTTGTAGTCATAAAATTCAATTGTAGAAAAATGACTATGGTGGATACAATAAGCAATACTGCGATTACAAATTGAAAAACCACAAGTGATTTTCTCAATAGATGTTGGAAGCCATGTGTTCCGATCTGATTTTTTAGCGAAGGAATAGTCTTTAGTCCTGCAAGTACTAAAGCTGGATAAATACCGGTAGTGAATACTAAAAATACGATAAATGGAAGTACAAACAGTAAGGTTTTCCCTATTCCAAAATGCCATAAATCCAACTGCTTACCGATCATTTGGTTTAGCCATGGAAGAAAAGTTGAGGCCAGCAATATGCTTAACAATGCTGCACAAAAGATGATTAAAGACGTTTCAACAAGAAACTGCTTTGTTAGATTTAAAGTGCTGGATCCGATTACTTTCCGGACGGCAATTTCTCTCATCCTTATTGAAGCCTGCGCCGTCGTGATATTAATATAATTTACGATCGCAATTAAGAGTACTAATGCACCGACAATGGAAAAGATGTAAACATATTTGATATTGCTATTATTGCCAAGCTCATAACTTAGATTAGAATGCAGATGGATATCGGTAATTGGTTGTAATTCGATTTTATAATCAAAATCGAGGTCCCGTCCATGAATATATTTTTTTACGATGTAAGGAAGTTTTTTTTGAAGTTGGGGCAAGTATGACTGATCTTTTAATAGTACGTAAGTATAAAGGTAAAGTTGATTCCAATCAGGATTAAAGTCTTTTGAAAAAGAACGGATAGCTCTGAAGCTGAAATGTGTATTTTGAGGTACATTTTGTATAACAGCCGTGACAAGGCTGGGTTCAGATTTATTGAAATAAAGCGTTTTATTGACTGCTGTTTCTACGGATCCAAATAATTGCACGGCTAAGTCTTCTGTCAGTACAATAGACTGGGGATTCGCCAATGCCGTTGCAGGATTGCCAGCAAGAAAATTATAGTCAAATAGATTGAAGAAATTCTTGTCTGCGAGGAAGATTTCGTTGACTTTTGTTTGTTGATTATCAATGGTAATTATACCACCGCCCTCGATATCGAATCGGGTAGCTTCCTTTACGCCGGGAAATTCATCTTTAATAACATTTGCAAGGGGACCTGGAGTTCCTGTTATATCAAAGGAACCGCCATCCCATTTTCCGTGAGAAACAATGCGATATATACGGTCTGCCTGTGTAAAATAACGATCATAACTCAATTCATCATTCACAAATAAGAGAATAATCCAGCATGCGGCTAGGCCTAACGATAATCCTAGTATATTGATTAAGGAGAAGACCTTGTTTCTGAACAATTTCCGCCAACCGACTTTTAAGTAATTATACATGATTTCCTAATTTTAATCTTAAAAATTTATTGCATTTCATATCATTTTTATTTCATGCAACATGCTTGAGATCAATTAGTTTTAATTGCATCAATAGTTTTGCCTAAAGTTCAAAGTGTTAATATTCAGTGTTTTATTAGTGTTTGTTAGAATGCAGTACTGTTCGATTGTGAACAATACTGTTCGCTTGCGAACGGAGAATGATTACATAATTGGCCAGCTCACATTTTATTGTTTCTATTCATCTTTTAGCCCGCATTTAATAGGGTGTACGCATGTGAACAATATCGCTATAAACTGTTCGCTTCCGTACAGCTACTTTTTCTGAAAAAGATATGGAATATGCTTTAAAAGGCTATAGAAGCCGTTATTGAACGCACAGTACAACTGGTATAGTATTTGGCACGAAGCTAATAAAATTGATCTTATGTTCTTTATGTATTTTGAAGTTCACCTTTTCATTTCAGTCATTCACCGAGTTTTACCCGTTGTTGATCTAAAGTCTGTGAGCAAGAAGTATCTAGAGCAGTAATTTTGAATCAACAAATAAGAACAAAAACCATCATGAGCATCGATGGAAATGCTCATGATAGCTTCATCACAATTGAAGAACAAATTATTTAGATGAAAAACTAACACTATAAAATAAAGATATTATGAAAACGCTAGTAAAAACAATCGCAGCAGCAGCTTTAATCGCAATTTCAACATGTGCTATGGCAGCTGAAGGTCCCGGATCAAAATCAGCAAAAACAAACGTTAACCTATCAACAGCAGACTTTGCTTTAGAGCACTATGTTGCTGTAATGACTGAAGGTGAATCGGCTGGTGTAGAACAATTGTTTGCCGAAGATTTTAATCAAAAGGTCCAAACTGCAAACCTGAAGTCAAATAGCCGTAGTGAAGTGGTTAAGTCCTTGAAAAAACAAAAAGGCGAGAAGCTAAACTGTACAGTGAATACAGACGTTCTTGAAGAATCAGCAGATTATATGGTAGCCAGGGTGACCTTGAAATTTGAGGATTTCACCAAGACAGATCTAGTGACTTTTGTCCGTGAAGGAAATGACTGGAAAGTGTCCAAATCGATCAATTCGTATAAATAGAAGTCATTTTAATTCAATATATAAGTTGTAGGGCCACATCAGGAGATGTGGTTTTTTTTATTTTATTGCGGACATTTCGTTTTTCTAACTCTAACTTACGAAACGTGGGCTAACATTCAGCATCGTTATACGTGAATTTGCTAATCATCATTTGCTTCTTTCGGGACAAATGCTCACTATATGGCAGGAACCAAGTTATCTTATAGATACGTATTCCCTTGCTGTTTCGTTGCTTTTTAACCAACGAAACACCAATGAAACACCGAAGAAACACCGAAGAAACACCAAAGAAATAGCAGACGAAGCCCAAGCCAATCCCAAAGAAGGCCCGAACAAAGAGCAAAGAAACACCAAAGAAACGGCAAAGAATCAGCAAGGAATATGCATTATTTTTAATAGGCTGAGTTGTTGAGTTCAATGAAAAGATCAGGCTCTAACAATGATTTCAAAAAACTAAATAGTAGCTTATGAAAATTTCTAAAAGACCGAGATTGAAAGATGTGGCTCTTTTACCTATTAGACACTTGATAGTTGAAAGTCATATTTTATGACGCAAATAATAAATGAGAAATGGCTAATATGAAAAGTCTTTTTGCAGGATAAAGAAATAATGTAACTTAAACAAGTTTTTTTGACTAGTACATAAATGAATTGCATAATATAAAATCAGTGAGATGTTGAAGTTATAATATATCAACTACAAGAGGAGAGCATAAATAGCCAGTATTTTTAAAGAGACTTAAATTAAAAAATGGGCAATAAAACCAAAATAGATTTTATAGGGGGTATTACTGGTGTTTTTAAACCGCTAATGATATTGTTGGTAGGGCTTTTCTTTGTGGGGAAAAGTATAAAAAATGATTACGATAGGTATCATCAATCTTACGAACAGATTACGATTGCAGCTATCGATAGTGTAAAAGCGGACGAATTTGAGCTTACCGGATTTAAAATTAAGAAAGCACAGCTATATGAAAACGAAAGTAATGGTATTGATTTGTTTGTCAGTGATAAGGATATGGAATCAAAAGTTACTGTCGTCGTCGATAACACAGAAAATTTCCTAGAGGATTATCATTCAAGAAATAAAATAATAGTCAAAAAATTTGAAGGCATACATCAGGGTTCCTCAAAGGCGCTGAAAAAATATATTACTGCTTATGGGGTAAATAATAACCAAGGTAAACCGACCACTATATTGGTTTATAGAGAATATTTCAGATGGAAATCTGTAGTAGGCATCTACGCACTATGTGCAATTGGTATCCTATTCATCGTGTTTATGCTGTTGGCAAAAATTAGAGTGTATTGAAAAATAGTGACTTCTTTAAAGTTCTCTTTCTGACTAAATTTTGAGCGGTAACGACTTCTAAGTCGATTTTAATTGAAAACAAAAAAGAGGATTCAATATGATTTTGCTATCCCATCGAAAATTCCGTTTTAATGATAAAAATATAAGGAAAGGCAAATTAATAACAAATGAACATATATAAAATAACGTTGTTTTTACTACTTCTCTCGGTCACGGGAAAAGGCTATGCTCAAGAAGCATTTGAAGGGGAAATTATCTATCAAAATAGCTTTCAAAGTAAGAATTCAAGCGTCACTAGTGAACAAATGAAGATTCTTCTAGGTGATAAGCAAGAATATTTTATTAAATCGGGGAATTATAAATCGTGCACAAATGGTGTCGGTATAACAATGCAGCTATATATTGGTGAAACCAATAGACTTTACAATAAGACGAGCCGATCCGACACACTTTATTGGTTTGATGCCGATGTGAAATCAGATGCAGTTATAAGTTATGAGCTCGTTAGGAATAAAGAGAAAATATTGGGGGAAGATTGTGATGCCTTGATTTTAAAGACGCAAGGTGGGCAGACAACCTATTTCTACACATCAAAGTACCCTGTTGATTTTACGAAGTATCAGATGCATAGTTATGGAAACTGGAGCTACTATTTATCAAAAGCCAAGTCTGTTCCATTGAAAATTGTGGTCGATAATGAGCAATTCAAAATGGAATCGGTAGCTCAAAAGATAGAAGCAAGGGAAATTCCTGACGATTTTTTTGCAATATCAGTCGATACACCGATAAAGAAAACGAAATAAATCAACTTGGTCAGCAGACAGTAATCATTAATCTTTTGCCAGGCTTTTTATGCGGTGTGCGCATGCGAACAATCTATTTTGAAACTGTTCGTATGCGCACATTTTCTTTTTCGTAAAGAATCTTGAAAATGCCTTTAAATGTGCTGAGAGGCACAAATGTTCTTATTGTAGCCACTGGTATAGTATTTGGCATGCAGCAGCTAAGATGGTTGTTATATTCACCTTTACATTTCCACCATTCACCGATATTCAAATATCGTTGGTCTAAAGTCCATAGGCCAGAGATATATTGAACTTTAGTTTTGGATCAACAAGTAAGGGTATATAGACTAACACAATAGAACAAAAAGATAGTATGAAAGCATTCGTAAAAACATTCACGGCAGCAGCTTTAATCTGCTTATCGTCAGTTGCTATGGCAGCTGAAAAACCAGCATCAAAACCAGAAAAAATTAGCATTAATCTTTCCACAGCAGACTTCGCTTTGCAGCATTATGTTGCTGTAACGACGGCTGGAGAATCTGTGGGTTTAGAGCAATTATTTGCGGAAGATTTCAGCCAAAGGATCCAGGCTTCCAATATACAGACCTACTACGGACGCCAGGCTTTGATTAAATCTTTAAAAAAACAGCAGGGAGAAATTCTGAACTGTAAAACGCATATCAAGGTTGTCGAAAAATCCACAGATTATATGATTGCAAAAATTGTATTGAAATTTGACAGCTTTAGCATGACTGATCTAGTGACTTTAGTTTATGAGAATGGCAGTTGGCAGGTGTCCAAGTCAGTCCATTCCTATCAGTAAGAACCACTCTTTTATTTTTTCTTCTTGGCTCCATTATTGTATAAATTCAGTTGCCGATAGAGTAATGGAATAGCGTGTTTTGTTCTAAATCGTTGAAACGAAGCAACTATGAGGTGTAAATTACCGAATGTGCTTAGAATTCTTTAGTTTTGAATACACTAGTTAGGGATAACCCTATGTCTCCTCGGCAAAGGAACGTTTGGAACAATTCAGAAATACGGACGAACAATGATATTGAAAGAAAGAATCGGTCACAATTACCTGAAATATCTGTTTACTGGGACGCTTTCAGCTCTGTTGGCTACAGGGTATGCACAGGAAGTCGACAAACGGCAGAAAGATAAAAAGGAGAAGCAGCAACATATTGAGCAAAGGAGTGGAGGAGAGGTTCAAACCATGGATTCCATTGATGTCGTACGCGACTACCGGCCTATGCTGGCCGATGCGGTCAAGGTGCGCCGCAGTCCCGATATGACACATATCAACCGCGATGCTATCGAAACGGAGCTGCGTCAGATTGCCACAGCCACCTATTTAGCACAGCAAAAATATAAACAGGCCTATTATCACGAATTGATGAAACGGCACCCAGACGCTTCGCAAAGCAATATCGATAATTATCGCATCAGCTATCTTGCTTACGGCGCTGGCGAATATAAAAGAGCAAGCGGTATGCTGGAGGCCATAAAACCTTCGGATGCCTTTTATCAGGGGGCCATCATGACATTAGGCCATATCGCTCTGGAGACTGGCGATAAGCAAGCGGCACGAAATGCTTTTGTCAAAGCGACAAAACTGGATTTAGACCAGCAAGTGAAAGCTGATGCGCTATTTAACTATGCTAAAATCTTGTTTGCAATGGACTCCACCCAAGCGGCACAAAAAGTCCTCGAAAAATATATCGAGCAGGAAGTGAAACCTGTCGATCCGGGTTCAAAAAGAAAGGAAAGTGCCGAAACACTATCCGCTGAAATTCTACGAGGGACGACCAACTTCCATGCCGGTGTTAGTATGCTGGAATCGCTAAAAGAGCGCGGTCGGGAGGTCAATGCGATCTATCAAAAGGTAACCTACTACCGCGGACTGGAGTTTTATAACGAGCGCGCTTTCGAAAATAGCATATCCATGTTTATGCGATCTGAAAAGTTTCCCGTCAATGCTGAAATGGCCGCTCTTGCGACCTATTGGAAAGCAGAGGCCATGTATGAAGTCCGCAAATTTGGTGAAGCCGTAGAAAACTTCTCCCAGTTTCTGAGCCTGCCCGTCGCTCGGAATAGCGACCTGTATAATTATGCAAATTATGGGCTGGCCTATGCGGCCTACCGAAACAACCGTTTTGAGTTGGCAGCCAATTATTTTGAACGCTTTCTGACTGCTGGAGGAAATGCGGTGGATCAAAATATACGCTATGATGTCATTGCACGGCTAGGCGATTCGTATCTGTGTCTGCGCGATTACGGCCGGGCCAACAAATACTACGATCAACTGATCAACAGCAAAGCGCCCAATCAGGATTATGCCTTATTCCAGCGTGGTATCTTATTTGGTCTGCAAGGTAACAACGAAACCAAGCTCAGTACGCTGCGCTCCGTTTTGAAGCAATTTCCATCTTCGAACTATGCAGATGATGCGGCCTTTGAAATTCCCTATACTTATTTCACGATGGGTGATTATAGCCGTGCAATCGAAGGGCTGCAAGCAATGGTCGAAAAGTACCCCCGTAGCAGTTATATTCCGCGCGCCTTAATGACCATAGGGCTCGTGCAGTATAATAACGATGAGCCCGAAGCGGCGAAAGCGACTTTTCAGAAGGTGGTGGAGAAATATACCCGAACTGCTGAAGCCGAGCAGGCGATGCGTTTCATTGAAAACATCTACCTCGATCAAGGGGATGCTTCGAGCTATATTCGTTACGCTGTCGGTACCAATGTCAGTAATCTGAGTCCCGCAGAGCTAGATAACATGGCTTTCCAGGCGGCGCAGTCGCTATTCGCCAGGGGAGAATACGGAGCGGCTGTAGAAGCGATCAATGCCTATTTTGATAAATTTCCAAAACCCAGACAAGAAAAATTCGCCCGTTACATCCGTGGGGTGAGTTCGTACCGCACCGGGCATCCGCAGGAAGCATTACACGATCTAAATATCATATTGAACGACTGGACGAGCAAATATTCAGAGAATACCTTGCTGACGGTTGCTGCGCTATATTTGGATCTTAAAGAATACAATGAAGCCATTGTGCACCTCAAAAAATTGGAGCTCAACGAAGAATATAAAAAGAACTATGGCTATGCGGTAACGAACCTGATGGTGTGTTACTTCGAACTCGGCGATATGGAGCAAATGGCTAAGTATGTGAGTCTGGTCAAAAATTACAACGGGGCAACCGAGGAGGAAATAGCGAAAGCGCATCTGTATAGTGGAAAAGCCTTGCTGAAAGAAAAGAATGTAGCGTCTGCCATGAAAGAATTCAACCTCGCCGCGCTGAAAAGCCAATCGGCAGTCGGCGCAGAAGCGCGGTATCGCGTGGGGCAGTTACAGTATGATAACAAGGAATATGATAAAGCGCTGGAAACAGCCTTTGATGTGATCAACAATAGGGAAGCACAAGAATATTGGGTTGCCAAGAGCTTCCTATTGCTTGCTGATGCCTATACGCGTAAAGGCAATGCTTTCCAGGCGAAGAGTACCTTGAAAAGTGTGATTGACAATTATGATAAAAACGATGATATCGTGCCCGCTGCGAAAGAACGCTTACAGAAGTTGAAGTAATACTTCTGAAAATTTGGCATACGCCAGATGTGATCAAGTTTTTCATTTCTTTCGAATGAAGAGGATCGTATGGAACATGAGCCTAAAAAGCCCGAGAACAATCGGGCTTTTTGCATTAAGTAGACTGCTATAAATCTGATAAGAAACCTCCCTAATAATTATAAATGGTATAAATCCAAGAACGAAGATCTGTTTCTTTATCACTTAGTCTCCATAAGTGAATGATTTTATTCACATCGTCCTTCATAGCGGATTAAATCCTAATTTTTGTACAAAAACGAACCTTTTTTGAACAAATCAATACCATAGCGGAAATCTGCTGTGGCTATTTTTGTGTCGTCCCATTTGATCAATTTGATTTAAAGAAGACCAATATAGCATAGACTACAATAATCAATAGACTTGAAAATATGTTCAAATACAAAATGATAAACAAACAGCTAATCTCAAATTGGATAATAAATTTTTTTTTAACGCTTTTATTGTGCACTTCTGGATTGCTTGGTTTTTCTCAAAAAAATGAAGGGAAAAGCGATTCGGGCAACACCGGGTATATTTTATTAAAGCCAAAATACGATGGTCATTCAGTCTTGCGCAATCCTTTAAATGGTTGGGTAATGTATGCTCCCCGTAATGCAGATGATACGTATTGGGATATCGAATATTTTGTACCAGCATTGGGTAAAAAGGTAAAGGTCATTGATTATGCTTCGGCATGTTATGTACGCACGAGCTGGTCTTCGCTGAATCCCAGTGACGGTGTTTATGCCTGGGATGATCCAAACTCTAAAATAGGAAAGCTCCTTAAAGGCGCACAAACGAGAGGGTTGCCCATAGCGCTCCGTATTGTGGTAGATGGTCGCGACCAAGGTCAAAATACACCCAAATTTGTGTTCGACCTCGGAGCCAAATATTATTTGGAAAATGAAAATCATCCCGATAGGCAAACACCTTATCCTCAGGATGCGGTATTTAGAAAATACTATACCAAATTTATCACAGCTTTGGCCAAGGAATTTAATGATCCTGAAAAGACCTCTTTTATTGATGCCTATGGCTTGGGGAAATGGGGCGAAGCACATTATGTTGTCTATGAAGACCCCAAAATGGCAACACCCGAAAGTACTGAAAAAATAAAGGAAGAAACCCTGGACTGGGTGACCAGCTTATATGCTAACACATTTACAAAAGTTCCTTTGGTTATCAACTACCATCGTCTGGTCGGTCATCCCGAAAGTTGGGGCGCAGTCAACCCGAATAGTGAACGCTTATTGGATAAAGCTATTGATAAGGGGTATAGCCTTCGCCAAGATGCTTTTGGCATGACTGGCTATTACCAGAATTGGGAAAAGGATTTTGCCAAGAAATGGAATTTTAAGCGTCCTATCATTATGGAAGGAGGCTGGATTATTGCCCCAGGTAAGCACCGTTATTGGACAGACCCCAGTGGAAAATATAGAGAAGGTCATGACGAGGATGTGAGGAAAGGTGAGTTCGACCTGTCGGCCGAAGCCCATGTCAATATGATGGACTTTAGAGCGGGGGGAGAAACTGAATCCTGGTTTAAGTCCTTTGATTTGGTTCAACGGTTTATTACAGAAGGGGGGTACCGTGTATATCCAGACCAGATCAACCTCCCTCAAGATATCAAGTCGGGAAAGATAGCGCAAATCTCCCATCGTTGGCAGAATATGGGCTGGGGCTATTTACCTAATAATATTCCACAATGGAACTACAAATATAAAGTTGCTTTTGCACTGTTAGATGCCAAAGGGAATGTTAAAAAGATTTTTGTAGATCGTCAGAGTGAACCGTCTGCTTGGTTGAAAGGTGCTGCTGCGAGTTATAAAATAAATGCAAAAGTAGATCTACCTGCAGGGATATACAGCTGGGCAGTCGCCATTGTTGATACGACCAAGGAAAATAAGCCGGCAATTCAACTTGCCCTTGATGGAGATTTGACGGCTCAGGGTTGGACAAAGCTTTCGGCATTGCAGGTAAAATAGAAAATTTTATTAACAACTAACACCTATTATGATAAAGCTGATCAATCTATCTTTGATATTGTCCCTTTTTTTTAGTCTGATAACCTCCAACCTTGTTGCACAGCAAAATATGGCCAATGTGTATGGTAGGCGAGCTCAATCCTTAAATGGAAAGTGGAACGCTATTGTAGACTTATACGACCAGGGAAGAAAAAACCAAATCTACCTGAATAAAAAAGCCGAAAGCAAGACTGATTTTTATGAATATGCTTTCGAGAATGGTCTCCGTTTAAATGTACCTTCAGATTGGAACAGTCAAATGCCTGAACTTAAATATTACGAAGGTACCATCTGGTATGGCCGTAAGTTCGATGTAGTGAAAGAAAATAACAAAAGGTTGTTCTTGTATTTCGCTGCGGTAAGTTACCGTTGTCGCATATATCTCAATGGACAAGAGATTGCACAACATGAAGGTGGTTTTACGCCCTTTCAGATTGAAATAACGGATGCAGCTAAAGAAAACGATAATTTTTTGGCAGTTGAGGTAAATAATAGCCGGCAGGTTGATGCCATTCCGGCAATGGCTTTTGATTGGTGGAACTATGGTGGTATCACCCGAGATGTCTTTTTGGTAAGCACGCCAAAAGTTTTTATCGATGATTATTTTGTTCAATTGGACAAAACCAAAGCCGATAAAATCAATGCGAAGGTCAAACTTTCGGAAACGATGGCCAATTCCTCGGTAACTATCGAAATACCGGAACTACAACTAAAACAAACGCTTAAAACAGATGCTCAGGGAGAAGTAAAAACTTCATTCCTATCGAGAAAAATCAAACGTTGGTCGCCTACTGCACCTAAACTGTATAACGTGAAGATTTCAACGCGCGACGATCAAATAGAAGAGGAAATAGGTTTTCGCAATATTTGGGTAAAAGGGGAAGATATCTTCCTGAATGGCGAAACCATTTTTCTTAAGTCCATTTCATTTCATGAGGAAATACCTCAGCGCAAAGGTCGTGCTTTTTCACAGGCAGATGCAGTGATGCTGCTTTCAGAAGCGAAAGCTTTGGGCTGTAATATGATTCGTTTGGCACATTATCCACAAAATGAATATATCGTGAGAATGGCCGAAAAAATGGGTTTCTTGTTGTGGGAAGAAATTCCCATTTGGCAAGGTATCGATTTTGAAAATGAATCGACCAAAGAGAAAGCAGGTAAAATGATGCGGGAAATGGTTGCTCGAGACAAAAATCGCTGCGCACTCGCTTTTTGGGGAGTAGCCAATGAAACCCAACCGTCCGAGCCTAGAAATGCTTTTATCAGGCATTTGATTGCTACATGCAGAGCCGTTGACACGACCAGGCTTATAACTGCTGCTTTTGATCTTGTTCGTTTCAATAAGCAGAAGGAAACCTTTGTTATGGATGACCCTTTTACGAAAGAATTGGACGTCGTAGCTGTTAACAAATATTTAGGCTGGTACCATTCCTGGCCAGTTTCTCCTGATAAAGCAGTATGGGATGTGGCAAGAGGCCAGCCTTTAATTATTTCTGAATTTGGAGGCGAGGCGCTGTATGGCAAAACGGGCGAAAAGGATGTCGTCAGTTCATGGAGTGAAGATTACCAAGAGACTTTGTACAAAAACAACCTCGAAATGTTTGAGCATATTCCAAACCTGCGCGGAACTTCACCTTGGCTGCTATTTGATTTCCGCTCGCCGTTCCGTTTTCATCCGACCAACCAAGATGGCTGGAACCGCAAAGGATTGATCTCAGACCAAGGCTACCGAAAGAAAGCCTGGTTTCTGATGAAACATTATTATGATAATAAATAAGACTTCAATTACGAAACCGAGCTTAAAGAGGAGTACCACAGTGACACTATTTTTTCGATGCCTACAAAAAATAATATACTGAAAAGAATGAAAGCACCTAAACTATCGAAACACAAAATGGATAAATACAGGACAAGTATCTATAAATACTTTAAAATGATGTGCCTAATGGGGCTTTTCCTGCAGACAGTCTTGTTAAAGGCTCAAGATGCTATCGATTTATCAGGCACTTGGGGGTTCCAGACGGACGTGATGGATTTCCGTAGAGGATCGCTGTCCCCCCGCTATAATCATCTTTTGCAAGAAACAATTAAGCTTCCCGGTATTACCGATGATTATCAGATAGGATATAAAAATCCCTATAAATATATCGACCGTCTGACCCGAAAATACGAATACATGGGACCAGCATGGTACCAACGTGATATTGAAATCCCTGCCGAATGGAAAGGGAAAAAAATATTCCTATACTTTGAGCGCACCCACTGGTTGAGTTCAGTTTTTATAGATACCAAGGAAGTCAGCAGTATCGATTATGTAAGTGTACCCCACAACCACGATCTGAGCTTATTTGTAAAGCCCGGAAAGAAGCATCGCATGACCATTTGTATCGATAACCGGTTTCAGTATAATACACACAAATGGGACCATGCGCATACTGAATTTACGCAGATTAACTGGAACGGTATTCTAGGAGAAATAAAACTGTTGGCCATAGACCCAGTTTATCTGGAAGATCTTCAGGTATATCCAACTATAGCCGATCAGTCCATAAAAGTAAAATTACGGGTAAATAATGCCACCAAAAAACAGGTAAAGGGCAAAGTGTCTTTCGTCATCGAGGGAACAAACTACAGCCTTAAGGATGAAGTTGCATTGGTAAGTACCGATTCGGTGACCTTCGTAGAGACCACTATTCCATTAGGTAAGCATATCAAATTGTGGGATGAGTTTAACCCAAACCTCTATCGGATAAATTGTCAACTGAATACCTCCGACGGCAAAAATACCTATCGTCATGAAAAGGCTACCACCTTTGGTATGCGTGAAGTAAAACAAGGAAAAAACCATGTACTGCTCAATAATCGTCCCATCCATTTAAGAGGCAATGTAGAAAATGCAGTGTTTCCAAAAACAGGCCATGCTCCGCTCGACGATGCCTCTTGGGAACGAATCATGGTGCTGATGAAGACGTATGGCATGAACCATTTACGATTCCATTCATGGTGCCCGCCGGCGGCGGCCTTTCGCATGGCAGACAAACATGGAATATATTTTGAAGTGGAAATGCCTATGTGGGGCAAAGATGCCGAACCCGACGAGTCCAGATATAACTTCTTCCGTAGGGAAATTAAAGCTATTTTAAAAGAATATGGCAACCATCCTTCTTTTGTTCTGTACTGCAACGGAAATGAAATTACCGGGAATTTCGACTTTATCGAGGAGCTGACTGCCGAAGGCAGAAAAGCTGATCCCCGTCATCTTTACAGCGGTTCTACGGCAAGAACACGGGTTAAATCGGATCAATATTACGTTTCCCAGCAAACCAATAAAGGGCAGGTGAAGGTGTACGAAGGTCTGCCCGGTACCGATTGGGACAAGAATTTGGAATCTGATGTAGATGTGCCCGTCATTTCACACGAGTCAGGGCAACGCTGTATTTATCCAAATTTTGATGAAATAAAGAAATATGCCAACAGTCCCGTAGAGGCCCGCAATTTTGAAGTGTTTAGCGATCTATTACAAAAAAATGGCATGTTGGACCAAGCAAAGGATTTCTTCAGAGCATCTGGTGCGTTAACCGTGCTGGAGTACAAAGCCGTGATCGAAGCCCTGTTGCGATCAGGTAAATCTGCCGGATTTCAGCTTTTGTCGATGAATGACTTTCCGGGACAAGGGTACGCGCCCGTGGGGATCTTCGATCCTTTCTGGGATTCGAAAGGATTGGTTACAGCAGAAAAATTCAGCGAGTTTTGCGCGCCAACGGTCGCTCTACTGCGTTACGATAAAAGCAGTTTTTTCAACACAGAAACATTTAGGGGAAAAGCCGAGGTATATAACTTTAGCAATTCTGCACTTGAAAATGCGAAAATTAAATGGTGGTTGACCGATACCGCTGGCAACGTATTGAAAAAGGGAACACTGAAAAAGCAAACCATTGCCAACGAAAATGTATCGCCGGTAGGTGAATTTGAGATTTCCCTAAAAAACATCAGCACCCAAAAAGTTACGGTTCATCTTGCGGTAAACGATAGCATTAAGAATAGCTGGGACATTTGGGTATATCCAAAACATCAACATCTGATGCAGTCTACAGCTAATGTATTGTACACTGATGTCTACGATGATGCTGCAAAAAAGCAGTTGGCCCAGGGTAAAACCGTGGTTCTTTATCCTTCTCCAGACCAGGTGAAAGGTCGAAAATCACTGTTTCATAATCATTTTTGGAACCCCATTATGTTTGCATGGGCACCGATGACCATCGGCAACCTGGTTCATCATAAGCAGGCCATGTTTAATGATTTTCTTACTTCATACCATACCGATTGGCAGTGGTGGGATATCCTGAACGATGCAAAAGTAATCGAAATGCAACATGCACCACAACAACTGCGTCCATTTATACAGGTCATCGACAGCTACGACAACAACCAGAAATTGGGTATTGGTTTCGAAGCCAAACTGCACGGCGGGAAACTGCTGGTACTGGCATTGGATACCAAAAATGATATGGATAACCGTCCCGCTACTCAACAATTGTTGTACAGTATCGATAATTATGTGAAAAGTGAGAAATTCTCGCCGCAAGTGGCTGTGGACGAAACTTTTATTCAATCATTTTTAGAGAAATAAGAAAGATTTACACAATGGTAAGAACAATGATATTATCTATGATGACTGTTTTTTTTGCTCAGCCCCTCATGGCACAGGAAATTAGGTTAGAAGAGAAAGCGTCTGTAAACCAGGTTTATAATAAGGCTGTCGAGGCGGAAAATGCATTGTCTTTTAATGATTTGGACATCGAATCAGGCTATGTACTTTATCAGACCGAGATAAACACAGATGCCGAAAGCGAAGAGCTGGAATTGGAAAACGTACGCGATTATGCCGTGGTCTATGTCGACGGTAAGGTACAGGGTAGCCTGACAGATAAGAGTAAAAAACTAGCCATCAAAGCAAATCCAGGCAAACACTTGCTTCAATTTTATGTCGAGAATATTGGTCGGATCACTTACGGACCAGAAATTACAGATAATTCAAAAGGGCTTTTTGGCACCATCACTTTAGACGGAAACGACCTTCAAGACTGGAAAATGATCTCCTTAACGGTGCGTAATTATCCGCTGAAGGATTTGGTTTTTGAACAAAGATCAGCTAATGACAGCCCCGGTTTTTACAAAGGTCAGTTCGAACACAATCTGTCCGGAAACAAGTATCTTAATATGACAGGATGGGGAATGGGCGAGGTCTGGTTAAATCAAAAATATTTGGGATCTTACTGGGAGGAAGAAAAACAGCAGTCGATATTAATTCCTTCGGAGGATTTAATACCCGGAAAAAATGAACTTGTAATCTTCGAACTCAAAAATAATCAGCAAAAGAAGATAAGTTTGTCCCCAACGCCTGTTTTTAAGTAAATTGGTACTGTTGGCTTCGCATGGATCTGAACAGCTGAAAAAGCGCTAAGGCCAGAATTTCGACGAAGCTCATTGCCTAATAGTATGATAATCGAAGTTTATAGAACCACTGATTAACAATTAGTAGCAGGATATTTTGATTGTAACTGGCCCACGTAAATCCTGATTGAAATTTAAACAGTTTTAGTAGCATTAGTAAATGAATAAATACAGTCTGATAATTTGTTTCGTTGTTTTTTGGGGGCAATGTGTTCTCGGTATCGATCTTTCGAGGTATAGGTTTCATCTGATGCCCGAAACTTCCTATTATGGCGGTATACAGAGCATCGCAAAAGACAGTTTAGGGCGTATTTGGTACACGGGGCCCGATGCGCTCTTCATGTACGATGGTAATAGTTTTTATCAGTTAAATGATATCGTCTCTGCGATCAAACCAACGCAAAAATGGGGTTATGGTTCTTTAATTCGGGATAAAAAGGGAAATCTGTTTCTAGCTTCTGGGCAAGGCTTATTAAAATTCGATTACGAACGGTTTTCTTTTCATGTCGTGGTTCCCGGAATGATCCGTTCGCTTTGTGTACATAGCGATGGTCAGGTTTACATGCTGTCAGACAATAGCATACTACGCTATAATCCGCAAAATAAACAGACAGAAAGCTTTTTATTGCCCAAAAACAAGTCTTTCCAAAATATATTGAGTGCTAAAGATCAGGTGTTTCTAAGCCAAGGCGCTGTCGTGTATCAAGTTGAAATGACGAAAAAACGCCTAGTCCAGTTTGCGGATTTTGGTAGTACGACAAATCAGGTGAACGATGCGGTCGCGTACGGGGGGGAATATTACTTTTTAACACAACGAGGGGGAATCCATGTAACAGATTTAACAGGTACCTTAAAACAGAAGATCCCAATAAGCAGCATAATGGGAAATTCAGCCGTGTTAACCAAAAAAATATATTTGGACCAAACCGGGGTGATCTGGGTGGCTACGCAAGCTGGATTGTATCTTTATGATCCATCCAATGAAAGCAGCAGCACCTTGCAAATGAACTTGAACGATGCTTATTCATTACCGAATAACTCGATATGGACAATTTATCCGGACCCGGACCAAGGGGCCTGGATAGGTACTTACGGTGGCAAAATAGCTTATTGCTCGCTTTACGATTCCCGAGTACGTTACTTCAAGCCCAGCCCAGGGGGGCTCAATCACCCCATAGTCAGTAGTTTTCAGGAAGATCATCTGGGAAACATATGGATCGGTACCGAGGGGGGGAGCCTGAATTACTGGAATAGAAAAAAGGATCAGTTTAACCCTCCAGAAAAATCGCAGGGTAGTTCGTCGAGTCCTCATATGATTAAACGCCTGAAATTTGACCGAACGAGCAAAAAACTGTTGATTTCAGCCTATAACGGCGGTATTGGCAGTTATGATGTGGACAATCAGCATTTCAGCAATTTCAATTTCCGCTCTCCGGAGAGCCAGCAACCACTCACCGTTTATGATTTTGTAAACGATAAGGAAGGCACCTGGTGGATGACAGATCCCGATAAATCATTTTTATATCGCAAGAAGCCGCTAGATCCTATAGAGATGGTGAGCGTACTTGATGCGCAGGGCAAAAAAATGAAACTCGAAGTCGAAGCATTATATGTGAATAATGAAGATCAGCTCTGTTTAATTAGCCATCAAGGATTTTTTGTTGTAAATCCCCATACGTTAAAGGTATTGAAACACTACGCGCTCAAAGATGCTTCCTATTCAGCAAATTACCTGTGTAGTTATACCGTGACTTCAAATGGCGAAGTATGGTTGGGGACATTGGGTAAAGGCGTAAATGTACTCAAAAGAGATGGGACATATGTCAACTATAGTGTAAGTAACGGATTCCCGGCGAAAATGGTATTTGGCATATTAGAAGATGTTGCCACGAAAAATATCTGGTTAAGTACCAGTGATGGTCTTTTTTGTTTCAATTGGAAATCCAGTAAATTTGAGAAAGCCAGGTTTTATCAGGAAAATAACATTGGTTCATTTTATATTCATGCCGCTTACAAAACTTCCAGGGGTGAAATGCTGTTTGGCGGTACCAATGGATTTCTACTTTTCGATCCGGCGTACCTCAATAAAAATCTGCAAAAACCGAAAGTTTTTTTTACAGGATTTCTGGTCAACAATAAACTCGTGAAACCAGCGGATGGCTCATCAGTTTTAACGAAAGACATTGGCAGTCTTTCCAATCAAAAAGAAGACAAGATAAGGCTCTCCAGTAACCAGTCAAATGTAGAAATTAAGTTTTCGGCAAATAGTTATCTATCCGCAGAGAAGAACCAGTTCGCTTACCGGATGTTGGGGCTAGGTGAAGACTGGCAAATCAGTCATGCCAACCAGAAATCTGTACAGTTTCTCAACCTTCCGGGCGGAGATTATATCTTTGAAATCAAGGCTTCCAACAATGATGGGCTATGGGGCGATCAAATATCACGATTATATATCCATGTCGATCCACCATTTTTCTTGTCCTGGTGGGCATATTGCTGCTATGCAGCACTTGTTTTTGCTCTGCTCTTTTTCATAATGAGATATTACAGCAATAAAAGAGTGTTTAAAGAGCGATTAGCACTCGAGCGTTTAAAAGAACAGAATATGCAAGAGCTGAACCAGGCGCGTACCGACTTCTTTACCAATATCTCACACGATTTAAAAACACCGCTAACCTTGGTTTTACAGCCGCTTAAACAACTCAAAGACACTATTGTGGCCAATGATACCGCTTTGGTATACATGGATTTAATAGAGAAAAATGTATCCAGAATACAGCGGATGATTAGCCAATTGCTGCGCTTTCGCGAAATAGAAAGCCAAAAAATTACGCTCAATCCGCAGGTTGGTGATTTTATCAATTTTGTAAGGGATATATTTAGCCTGTTTGAGCTATATGCCAATAAAAAAGGTGTTGAAACCAATATTTCCGCGTACAAGGACAATTTATATGTTGCCTTTGATTACGATGTTATCGAAAAAATATTGACTAATCTGTTCTCCAATGCCCTAAAATATACACCAGATAACGGGTATGTGGGCGTACGTATCTATAGTGCAACAGCGGAAGAAAAAGAACGGTTTCCTTCGTTAAATCCGACGGAAGTCGAATACATCTCCATTGAAGTTATAAATACCGGAGATTGTTTTTCTGAAAAACAGATCGCGACGCTTTACACTTCTTTCAACCGCTTATCTTCTCATCGGCCAACTTTTGAAGAAAGTTCAGGACTTGGACTTGCTATTGTGAAAGAACTGGTAGATGTGCTGGAGGGTAAAATATGGATGGTCAATAAGACCGATAAAATTTCATTTACCCTTTCACTACCGTTAAGGAAACAGGCCGGGGCAGGCGACATGCAGCCTAATGTGTATGATTACACCGTTTCTGAAATCGACGATATTATTACGCAGGATACTGCAGTCCCAGAAACAGGATCGATCCCTATAAAAAAGACAGATAATATCCTGCTCATTGAAGATGACCAACAGCTGCGTGTTTATCTGGAGCAGCGTCTGGCCGAAAAATATAATGTATATACAGCAAGTGACGGGGAAGAAGGCTTAATTAAAGCCGAAAAAATTTATCCGCAACTTATTATTACCGATTTGATCATGCCAAATCGCAATGGCTTGGAAGTATGCCGTAGCCTTAGACAAAATTTTAAGACTAGCCATATTCCTATTATTATGATTTCGGGTACGGGAGATGACAACCAGCATAAAATAAAAGCATTGGAATATGGCGCTAATGTGTTTATTGATAAACCGTTTCATGTCGACTATCTGTTGCAACAGACGGAAACCATTCTAAGAAATCAGCGGGAACTAAAAGAAAAATACAGCAAACACGTTCAGGTAGATCCCTCCAATGTGACCGTTACCTCCATGGACGAGGAACTGCTGATTAAGGCTATTCAGGTCATTGAAGAAAATATTGACAATGCCAGTTATTCCGTAGAAGATTTTGTGGCTGATATGAACGTAGGCAGAACCATTCTTTATCAAAAAATACATGATATTGTGGGAATGTCCATCAAAGAATTTATTTTAAATATGCGGCTGAAGAGAAGTGCTTATCTGTTAGAAAAATCGGATCTGACGATAGCGGAAGTTGCTTACCAAACCGGGTTTAACAATGCCAAATACTTTAGCGTCTGTTTCAAAAAGCAGTTTGAACTGAGCCCTTCAGAGTTTAAGAAAAAGGTTTCGAGTGGAAAGAAATAAAAATACAGCCAATAGTTGACCGATATACCCTTTCAGATAGGTGAAAGGCAATTCTATATTTTTGAAATCCTAACGATCATGAAAATGACAATTTTTAGAAAAACGCTTCTGCTTACATATTGCTTTTGCTTGTTTAACGTAATTTATCTGACAGCGGCTGTCGCCCAAAAGCTAGATGAAACTTACATCAGCCCCAATAAATACAAGAGTGGTTCCCAGTCAGAACGTATACAAAAAGCCATAAATGAAGCAAAAAAGTCGACTGGGAAAGTAGTGATCCCTAAATACGATGCGGTAACAAAAAAAAGTGTCTGGCTCATCGATCAGGCCATTTTGCTTCCGGGTGATTTTGAACTTGAATTGAATAACTGTACCATTAAGCTATCGGATAAGTGCCGGGATAATTTTATCCGTTCTGCAAATGCAGGGCTGGCAATTAAAGAGATAGCACCCACAAAGAATATCCGGATTATTGGAAAAGGAAATGTTCTTTTAGAAGGTGCTGATCATCCCAGAGCTACCGGTGACCATAATAAAATCTTGTCCTTAAATCCCAGCGGATTTGGACAATCTTATGGTACGGATGCAGGTAAGCCCGGAGAGAACCAAAAAGGTGGATGGCGGAACCACGCCATTATATTGGCTCACACTGATGTATTTGAGGTTAGCGGCATTACATTAAAGGATTATCATGGGCATGGACTGGTATTGGAACGCTGTACAAACGGTAAGGTAAGCGATATTACTTTTAACGTAAGGCAGGCAGTAACTGTTGATGGAGTAGACAAACAGATTTTGAACCAAGACGGCATGGGCATACGTTTTGGCTGCAAAAATATTATTATTGCGAATTGCAAAGGTAAAAGCGGTGACGACTTTATTAATATAGGTTTGACAGATACCGGAGTGGGAGCAGGCGAAGAAAATGTAAATGTGGTAAGTGGTTCGATTTATAGGGGCGAAATCGACAATATTTCAACTATTTATCTCCAGAACTGGCAGGACTTCTATTCAATTTCACACCGATCCATACGGATTATGCCTGTGGGTAAACTCCGTATAAGTCATGTCTTTATCGAGAATATGGTCATCAGTCCGCTAGCACAACAAGGTTTGGTGGTCGAGTATGGCCAGCATGTCCAGGGCTTATTTGTACGAAATTTAATTAGTCATCAACCGATAAAAGCCAAAGGTATCTCGCAGGCCAGTTTCCGCGATATCATTTATAAAGGTCGGGGTGAAGCTATCGATGTGCAACCAAGCGATACTGTTATCCTAGATCATGTCATGCGTATAAAAAACGAATAATAAAGCGCTCCTAATCTCCGTTTTACAGCGAAAAACACATCTTTTTGCCTTTTGTACAAAATCAAACCATTTTCGTACAAAAACGAACCCTATGAATTGGTGATGATTATAGTTTTGTCTTAACCAATTTTAAAAAAGCAAAATATGTGTATGAAAATTCCTCCCGACCACGTGATCAGGCTCACGCAGGGTAATCCGAACTCTACAAAAATCAATAGCAAGGCGCAACGGAATTTTAGGTTTCGTCAATAAGGACGAAAACGAAGTCTTGCCGTCTGCATTGCGCATGCATTTGCAGCAATGAGATAGTATGTATCACAAAATTTAAATTAAAAATCCAAGCCTATTGAAGCAGACCTATTTTAAACTCATATTCTTTACAAGAAAGGGAAAGTAAAGAACGCAAGTAAATTTTAAACTAACCATTATAAATCAATGATACAAAAAATACATTTCTGGCTCAGGAGCTGGATAATGAGTGCTACCCTATCGGTGGTGGCGGCTAATTATGCTTATTCGCAAGCAACAGATCAAATAAATGTCAAAGGTCAGGTCACCAATGATGCAGGAGAAGGACTTAAGGGTGTTTCGGTCATGATTAAAGGGGCGAAAACCGGTGTTCAGACAGATGCAAATGGCCGTTATACCATTCAGGCATCACGCACGGCTACGTTACTTTTTACCTACATTGGTTTCAATAACCAGGAATTAAAGGTCAATCCATCAGGAATCATCAATGTGAAGATGTCAGGAAATAATGTCCTGGATCAGGTTGTGGTCGTAGGGTATGGTACAGCCAAGAAGAAAGATTTAACAGGAGGGTTGGCCGTGGTTGGAAAAGAGCAGCTCAGCATGGTATCTACCTCAAACCTGATGGATCGCTTGGTGGGACAGGTTGCCGGTTTTTCCATTACGACCGGCGAGGCTGCGCCGGGAGCATCACAGACCTTGTTGATACGGGGTGAAAATTCGATATCGGCCAACAATAGTCCATTGATTATTTTAGATGGTATTCCCTACAGCGGATCCCTGGCAGATATCGATCCCAACAACGTCGAAAACCTTTCGATCTTAAAAGATGCCTCGGCTTCGGCTATCTACGGTTCGCGTGCGGCCAATGGGGTTATTCTGATACAAACCAAAAGGGGGGCGCTGGGTAGAGCTCAGGTAAACTATAAAGGTTTGATCGGCATGGCCGAGCCTATGCAACGCATCAATGTGATGGGGCCAAATGAATATATCCGCTTTCAACAAGATATTGCCCGAATTAGGCAAGGCTATACTGGAGCGCTATTAGATCCTATCGCCGGGGATATTATTAGCGTAACAGAGCGCGGTAATTATGCGAAAGGCATTACAAATAATTGGCAGGATTACGTCTTTCGAAAAGCCATGACCATGGATCATCAGCTGAGCATTTCCGGTGGTACAGAGAATACAAAATATATGGCTGCCCTTGCAGCTTTGGATCAAGAAGGTGTGGTATACAATTCTAAGTTGTCCCGTCTAAATATTACCACAAATGTGGATCAGACTTTTAATAAATGGTTAACCACTGGTGTTGGCCTGCAATATACCCGGAAAAGCGACGGTGGTATTACGCCAAATTTGGAACATGCCATAAAACAAAGTCCTTATGGAAGTTATAAAGACGAATCGGGGAAGTATGTGCCCGAACCCATGGAGTATTCATTGATCGTCAATCCGATGCGCAACGTTAACGCGATTCAGGATAGGTATAATAACAACTTCTTTCTTTCTGGCTATGCCAATATTTTGCTGCCGGTAGAGGGTCTTTCCTTACGATCAAATTTTGGTTATAATTATCGGAACGGATTTACCGGAACCTATTACGGGCGCAATACTTTTGAAGGCAGGGATCAGGGTACGCAGGCCGGAGGTAGTGCTTCCATTAACAATTCCAACTATAACGATTATACCTGGGAGAACCTGCTCAAATACGAGCGGCAGATCGGCGATCATCGTTTTGATGTGACGGGTTTATTCAGTATGCAAAAAACGAAAAGCTGGTCAACAGCCCAGAGCGGTGCAGGTTTTGTAACCGATGATACCGAATACTTTATGATCGGTTCGGCCAGCCGTCTTGTTTCCAACAGCGCTTCCTTATCGGAATCTGCGATGCTGTCATACATGGGTAGAATAAATTATGCCTACAAAGGCAAGTATCTATTGACCCTGACAGGACGTACAGATGGAGCGTCTGTATTTGGTGTCAATAATAAATATGCATTTTTCCCTGTCGCGGCGGCGGCATGGCAAATCGGGGAGGAAAGCTTTTTAAAAGATCATGTAACATGGCTGGATATGCTGAAAATCCGCCTTTCTTATGGTGCCAACGGTAACCAGGCGATTACACCATACCGCACGTTAGACCGCTTATACTCCAATGTAAAATATATCTGGGGCGATGATGGCACTGCCGTTACGACAGCCTATTTGGCCGGTGATGGTGTGGGGAACCCTAATCTGAAATGGGAGACCACCTATTCGACCAACCTCGGGCTGGACTTTCAGTTATTTAATAACAGATTGGGAGGAACTATCGATGCCTATCTCTCTAAAACGAAAGATTTACTGATGACCCGTACTGTACCTATCATGAACGGGTATAACCGGATTTGGGACAATATCGGCGCCACCCAAAATAGAGGTATTGAAGTCACCTTAAACTCGACGAACGTGAAAGGAGAAAATTTTCAATGGAATACGACCGCTGTGTTTTCCTTAAACCGAGACAAAATTGTCGAGTTGAGAGGGGATGGTATCGATGATATTGCCAACAACTGGTTTATTGGTAAGCCATTACGAGTATTCTACGATTATAAAATGATCGGTGTATGGCAAAATGGAGAAACCATTACTGTGGATGGGGCAGCACCCGGAGCTGCCAAGCTGTACGATCGCGATGGTAACGGCAAGATAGAAGCGAGTGACAGGGTGGTCATCGGATCTAAAAATCCACGCTATACAGCATCTTTAGCCAATCGGTTTTCTTACAAAAATTTTTATGCATCTGCGTTGGTTACCGGTGTTTTTGATGTATGGCGCGATGATCACATGGCCAATCTTGGGGCCTGGACTTTCGGGATTACCAACTATGTACACGATGCCAATTATTGGACACCGGAGAATCCCAGTGCGACGATTGTTTCACCCGGCTATCTCAATCCATTAGGACACGGGTACTATAAAAAAGTGAGCTACGTACAGGTGAAGAACATCACCTTTGGCTATAAATTGCCACACAAAATTGCTAAAAAGGTCGGTGTAAATGGTATTGATATAAACGCTAGCGTGAACAATCTGAATACGATTTCTAATATCAGAGAGGTACTCAATTACGACAACACCTGGATGGCCTCCTATCCGACGGCACGTTCGTATATGTTTGGCTTAAATGTAAACTTCTAATCGAATGGACATGAAAATGAAAAATATTATCACAACAAGTTTAGGGCTTATCGTATTGTTAACCTTAGGAGGCTGTAAGAAGTTTCTGGAGGAAGAACTGAAAACTGAGCTAGCCCCCTCCAATACCTATACCAGCACCTACGGTTTCGAGGTGGGGAGTGCTGGTTTGTATGCACTCACACGTTCAGAATACAATACTTATGGCGAAGGGGGCGCCTTCATCCATAATGGTGCCTGCCCATACGAAGCCTTACAGGTATCTACGGATATTGCCGATGCAATTAATAGCGATGGCTCATTGACTGCTTTTGCCAATCTGACACTTACTGCCTCCGAGCGTTTTGTAGGAACCTACTGGAACTGGGCTTATAATCTTATTTCATCTGCAAACCTCATGTTGGTTTATTCTGAAAAAAATACCAATTGGGACACGCCCGCGGATAAGGCACGCTTCCAGGCTGAAGCCCGCTTCTTTCGGGCTTATGCTTACCGTACCTTGGTTTATCTCTATGGCGATGTACCCTATGTGGAGACTATCCTGTATGATTTTCAGCTTAATTTTACCCGTACACCAAAAGCCGAAGTCATCGGCCATATGGTAGACGACCTGAAGTTTGCGGTGGATAACCTGCCTACAAATCCGGACGACGTAAAAGAAGGAAAGCTGACCAAATGGGCCGCAAGTCATTTGCTGAGTGAAATCTACCTATTGCAGGGCAATCATGCCGAAGCAGAAAAGGCCGCATTGGCGGTCATCAATAGTGGGTATTATAACCTTATGAAAAACAGATATGGCGTAAATGGCAGCAAACCAGGCGATGTATTTAGCGATTTATTTCTGGAAAATAACCAAAATAGAAAAAGTGGCAATAAAGAAAGTATCTGGGTATTGCAGTTCCAGTTTAATACAATCGGCGGCGGTACCAATTCGGATGACTGGACCCGTAGGGCTTGGATACCCAATTACTCGACGATTACGGGATTTGTTTTGGCAGACACATTGGGCGGTCGTGGTATTGCACAATTAGTGCCAATGAAGTGGTGGGTAGGTACCACAGGTACCAATGCTACAGGCAATGTCGCTGGTATTTTCGAAGCAAATGATATCCGTAATTCAGGTTATAACATTAAACGCAACTGGTATTACAACAACGCGAATGAGACCTCGCTATATGGTAAAAAAGCCAATATTACCGAACAGACCTGGTTTACGACAAAAAGCTTATTTCCAGCGATTACAAAATTCTTTTACGGACGTACTGAAAATTTAAGTTTGACCGGTAGTTATAAAGATCGTATGAAATTCCGTTTGGCTGAAACCTATCTGTTGCTTGCTGAAGCCTATTTGGGACAAAATATGCCAGATAAAGCTGCCCAAGCCGTCAATGAAGTGCGGAAAAGAGCTGGAGCGTCCGAAATTACCGGCGCTCAGATGAATATGGATTTCCTGCTCGATGAGCGTATCCGTGAGTTAGTTGGTGAAGAAAGCAGAAGATTTACCCTGGTGCGTACCAATACTTTGGTGGAGCGGGTCAAAAAATATAATAATGCGATCAAGGATAAAATTACGGACAACAATATCTTATGGCCTATTCCACAGGTGATCAGGGATGCCAATACAGGGGCACCGTTCCCACAGAATCCGGGTTATAATTAATGGTTATGGGAGGCTGTCGGAATCCTAATCGTATTTTCGGCAGTTTTCCCATCTGATGACAAAAAAGCAGTTGCGCTAGTCAGGCGCATGATTCTATCCAAACGTTAGCAAAAATATAAATCAATGAAAATCATCAATTATTTATACAAAACCTTATTTTTCTTAAGCATGGTACTTTGCCAGTTATCCTGCAAACAGGAAATTCAGGATATACCCAAAGTCAATGAAACGATGGACCTTCAGCCTTCGTCGGAAAACATTACGCTGGACGAGGTCAATTTGACCAAAGATATCGTTACATTTAACTGGAAGCCCGCTAGGGTACAATCAGATGATCATTTGGTCAGCTACAGTACGATGTTAGATGTGGTGGGGAACAATTTTGGTACCGGTACAGCCATATTTAACTATGAGGACGATAACGTATTGAGCAGAAGCTTTACTTCCGAACAATTACAAAATTGGGCAAATGAAAAGTGGGGTATACCAGCAAATAAGAGCTTTACGCTAGAGTTTAGAGTGGTTGCCCAATGGGAGGGCGGTGCTACTTTTGAGGCACCCGAAGTACGTACCGTAAGAATTACAGTAAATCCGATCAAGACGGTTGTTTTTGATGCCGATAAAGTGTTCTTGAGCGGAAGTGCCGTTGGCGGGAGCAAAGTGGAGATGCCAAAAACATTGGAAAATCTGGATCAGTATGCTTATGTATTGAATTTGCAGCCTGGCGAACTGGAAATTCCGGTCGAATTTAACGGTGAAACCAATTATGTGGTTACCTCCGATGGAAGCGCTGAACTAAACGATGGAAATGCCGTTGGCATCAAAATGAGAGAAAACGTATTCTCCTGGAAAATAGCAACTGCGGGCGAGTATCGCGTTGTGGTCAATATGCAAAAAGCGACAGCAACCATTTATTCTCCAGCGAAAACACTTGCTCCTAAAATAGTGACATGGACAGGGGATCAGCCTTATACGACCACGGTGACGGATTTGTGGATGCACGGAAGTATCAATGGCTGGGGAACTCCGGTAAAAATGGATTGTCAGGTAAGTTTGGCGGATCCGCAGGTTTTGGTCTATACTGGGGGTAAAGTCGGGACCACCAAGTTTATCGTAACCGGAGACAACAGTAATAACAAAAACCTGGCTTATGCTTTTAGTGCTCCGCCTACGACTGAAGGTGTGGCTCAGACCCTGACGCTTACTTTAGGAAAAGTGACCGAAATGGGAGGGGGAACGGTAAAAGGTAATCGCGATTCTTATTTCACCATTCCGGCTACAACCAATGTGCTGATTTTTGATTTAAGAAACATGACAATTCTGGGGCTAAAACGGTAAGCAATTGTATCAAAGCATTTAAATTAACTTTAACATTTCTGAAAGTGAAAAACAATATAAACTATAAAAAAGCCTGCCTCAGCGCATTTGCTATCATGCTTTGCTTTCTAGCGGTTTCATGCAAGAAAGATCGTGCTGATAACGAAAAAGATATAGCAGGGACCTTGGTGAAACCCAGCTACAACCGCAGTTCCATGTTTCGTAACCCTTTAAACGGTTGGGTCATGTATGCTTCAGCTTCGGGGACTCCTTCCTATTGGGACACCCAATTCTATGTACCTGACTTAGGTAAAACGGTCAAAGCAATTGACTATGCATCTGCCTGTTATATCCGTACCAGTTGGCGAACTTTTAATCCTGTAGATGGCGTATATGCCTGGAGGGATCCCAGCACGGCAATCTATAAAATGATCAAAGGGGCACAAGATAAAGGATTGCCAATCGCCTTTCGTATCGTCGTCGACGGTCGCGATCAAGGAGCAAATACGCCGCAGTTTGTTTTCGATGCAGGCGCCAAGTATTATGTTGCCAATGCTTCTTTTCCGGATAGAAAAACACCCGTGCTGCAAGATCCTGTTTTTCGGAAATATTATAGCAAGCTGATCGAAGAGTTGGCGAAGGATTTTAATGATTTAAATAAAACCTCCTTTGTCGATGCCTATGGACTCGGGTTGTGGGGGGAGGGACATAGCGTCATTTACGAAGATCCTAATAATCCTTCCGGCCAAAATATTGAGGTGATCAAAGAAGAAGTTGTTGATTGGATTTCAGATGTGTATTCCAAGAACTTTACAAAAGTGCCCTTGCTGATCAATTATCACCGTTTAGTTGGCGACCCTGCGGGCAATGGTGCTCCCAATCCTAATTCGGAGAAGCTGTTGAATAAGATGATCAACAAAGGGTATAGCCTGCGTCAGGATGCCTTTGGAATGACCGATTATTATCAAAGCTGGGAGAAGAATTTTGCCAAGGTCTGGAATTTTAAACGCCCGATTATTATGGAAGGTGGTTGGATTACGACTGGTACACACCGTTACTGGACTGATCCAAGCGGAAAATACAGGCAAGACCATCCCGAAGATGTTCGGCAGGGCGAATTTGACAGCTCCTTGGAAGCTGCTGTAAACATGATGGATTTCCGTATCGGTGAAATTGAAAGCTGGTTCACCAAATCTTTTACCTTATGCCAGCGTTTTATTTCTGAAGGTGGCTATCGTTTGTATCCCGATCGTATTTATTTACCGGAGAAAGTCAATTCGGGTACAGAAACGACAATTAACCACCGCTGGCGGAATATGGGCTGGGGGTATTTTCCGAATAATATTCCTCAATGGAATTATAAATATAAAGTAGCTTTTGCACTCCTGGACGAAGAAAACAAGGTGAAAAAAGTTTTTGTTGATGATAAAGGAGAACCTTCCACCTGGCTTAAGAATAATCCAGTCGCATACGAGTTGAAAGCTAATGTCGATGTAGCTGCTGGAAACTATAGCTGGGCCGTCGCCATTGTAGATACAACAAATGAAAATCAGCCGGGCATAAGACTTGCCGTAAATGGCGATATAACTGATTCCGGATGGTTAAAACTATTGGAGGTGCAGGTACAGTGAGATCATTCGCATAAGTTTTAAAAGCCAAAATTAGCGAAAGTTTTTTAGTCAAAAGGGCCTGATATTGATCAGGCCTTTTATTTTAGCGTGTACTTGTACAGTAATTTTTATGATCCTTTTGCGCCCTTTTTTTAGTTTTATTATCCAATTTTTATATGCTAAGTCGCGAGTTATGGGCCTATATGTAACTGAATTTTGAGGCAACAAGTTATGGTTTCCGTAATGTATTCTTTTTATACCTTCAATAGATTTGATAAAAAAACAATAGCGATTAAACTTTGATCTAGTTTGCAATATGATTTAGACCGCCTATCGTATCAGTGAAGAGGCGGTTGTGATATCAGAGTTATTTGACGAAATTATACAGGACATGACATATCCATCCTGTTTGACTTTGAGGTACAGATTAGCGCTTGTTACTTTTTTGCTTACGTAAGTGTGTTTGATATTAAATTCGACTTTTCCTGAACCATTGCTGTTGGGTAGGACTTCGATCTGCTCATTTGGACTTTTTAATTGAAATGTTTGCGTAGCATCTAAATAGCCAGTCCCATTTTCAATTTTTTGTAGGGTGTATTTGGTTTTTACCAAAAATTCCTGTTGATCTGCTCCTAAGACTGGAAATGCCACTGTTTCTGTTTTTTCAACTGAATCACCAACTTTCATTGGTTTATTTGGCGTTTTATCTTCAAACTGATTCTGTTCCATTTCGGTTTTTAAATATTGTTTTTCCAGGGAATCTAGCGTGTTATTTACTATTGAATCAATCTTAGTTTTACCATTTTCATCGTAATAGCCATATATCGTAGAACCACTTAACGGAGCTTTTAACGGAGTTATCTGCTCGTTAAATTTCATGCTAGCCTCTACAAAAAGTATTTCTGTCTTATAAGGAATTATCTGCTTGATTTCTGCGCCTGTAGAGGTGGTCGATTGGACCTTATTATTTCCTTCCAGATTCATCGTAAAGGGGGATGGTCCCTCTAATTTGCCTTCTGCTTTGGTTTGATATATACCCGTTGTCTCGTACTTTATCTGTGGCTGAGGAAGGTGTTTAAAGACAAAGGATTCCTGTGCGTTAACGTACTGCAAAGCAACTAAAAATAATAATGTAAAATAGTAATTCATTTTTGAATTTGTTAATATTCACTAAAGTTAATCAATGGCAATAGTATTTTTATTGCTTAGTACTGTGTTTTTTTTAACGCTCGTTCTCGCTATTTTTCGAGTTTTCCCTATCATGGCTTAAGCGCTGGTTGCTTTTTTACCTCAAAAGGACCCGATGTTCAAATCAGACCCTTTGTTTTAGCGTTTACTTGTACAGTAATTTTTATGTTTCTTATCGTTTCCTCGTTTTTGTTTCGTCATCCAATGTTTTTAAAGACTATTGAATTTTCACCGTACGATTCCAATTTTTATATTGATTCTTTCTTTTTGAAATGTAGCTTCTAGCCGTTTTGAACTATTAATGCCACGTGGAGCGATGTGACTTTTTCGGATTTATGTCCTTTTGTTTCGTTATTTAAAATTTCGATAAGGTAATCCAATATTTAATCGGGTTAAAAAGTATGCGCTCACTGGATTTTTATCTTTGTTCAGAGCTGGAATAAAAAATGAATAATTCTTGACAAGATCAATCTTTAAAGTTTCTACAAATGATTTTAATACCGAATCTTCTACTCGAACAGATTGTTTTTCCGGAATTGAATATTCCATATAAGCCTCTAGATGATTAACTTTTCCTTCCTTATCGATTACCATTGAAATGGATAAATCAATATCTTCGGGATTAATATCCTTTTTTTGAGCAGCAGCTTTAAGTGAATTTTTTAAGCGCACTACCTTTTTATAAAATTCATTTTTTGGATTGGGTTCTTTTAAAAGGTTCCAGTCGTTATTAAAATAAACTCTATTGGAACCGTATTTTAATTCCAAGCTGTCAACAGCAACTTCATCTAATAATTGATAGTTATTGACTTGCCTGTCATCGATTTTTTCAACGAGACTATGACTATGGCCGTTAAATTTGATGGGAAACAAGCTGGGGTTTTCAAAAGCAGTATTTGCATTTACGCCTACATAAATTTGATGGTTTTGCATAAAACCAACCATTGGATGCCGATAGAACTGATGATAGTTTTTCGTCAAATCAAGGTTAGCGTTATAATTGTACTTTTCGAATAAAATTGCTGGATAATCTGTGTTGACCTTTAAAATGGTATAGTTTTTAGGGTCGAAAAAATATCTTACCCCTGAAAATGAGTTGTTTTCATATTCTTCCTTCGTATTTACTTTCTTATTCTCAAGAATTACTTTTTTTAATAATCCTATTTCCTTAGAAACAGGACTTCCAAGCGTTATTCTTTTAGGGAATACCTGAGATTTATCAGAATTCTTGCCTGTATTTCTAATTGAGTCAATAGCAGTCTCTTTTTGATTCGGCTGACCGGAACAACTGACATGGATTGTTAACAGTAAATTGGCAAAAAATAGTAAGAAAAGGCTTCTTCCCATATGACTTAAATTTTAGTGTATATCCAATAATACCATTTTATATTCGGATTTATAGTCTAAAAATAATTACGACATCAATCTTTCAATAGAAGGTGTTTTTTGATTTTGATATTGTCTGATGGAGTCTGGGGACAAGCTTTGAGGACAGAAATAAGAAAGGTAATCTAAGTCAGTATGATACTTACTTTATAATACCAGTTTTTAGGTGACTTAAAGTAGTTTAATAGATTGTTTTTTGATAAATTCATCATAAAAATAGGCCTGATCTTAATGCCTAGAATATTTTGAGGGTAGTCTTGTTGGGTTGACTGCTGCAAGAATTGATGAGTAGGAATAATTATTTTACAAAAAATTGAAAATACGCAGGGGATAGAAAAAATGAAATTAATAAAGGGGTTAGGTAAAAAGATTGTAAATCTGTACAACGATTTAAGCGATGCTGATTCGAGCTGGACAAATAGACGCTATGACTTTTATCTTATTTTTGGATCTACAGACGAGCTTAAAGCACCTTGGATACAGACCAATTGGAAACGGGACTTTCAGCCCTACTTTGACTTGCTATTGAAGCAGGTGAATAATTCAAATGAAACAGGGATAAGAGTAGACAAATTCAATTTGGAAAGAAGGATATCTAAAAATAATAATGAAACGTTTATATATCATGCCCCCATTAAAGTTGGACGACTAAAATGGGATGAAAAATCACATGAAAAATGGACTATTTCCGATAACTCAGAAAATTACTTTCAACGGTTTGAACTTTGGTCGCCAATTTGGACAATATGTGAAAGAAGAGATGTGCCTCCAGAAATTTATATAACAATAACTAATCAACGTAGTTTTCAAAATGGATATAAAATTGAGTTTGGCTATTTTATGGTGATTGCAGTTGCGAAAAACTTAAATATTGATTCAAAATCAATACTTAAAGAACTTTCTGAAAAAATAGACTCAAAAGCTACCATTTTCAAGACTCGAAGATGGGGAAAGCCCGAAAAGTTTGGCGACTGGAAATTCCTAAACTGGATTCAGGATACCTATACGGTTTTATACAAGGAAGAAAGTTTGCATACTTTCGACTTCAATAGTTTAGAGTTTCAGCCTCATTGGGAAGTGTTATATAGACATACCTAAATGCCCAATTGCCAGGCTTACGAAGTTTTTTTCGATACGTTTAAAAGTATTCTTTTTTCAGACAAAAGGTAAATATGTTTTATTTCTGACCTAGCCTTTTAAATCAATGCAAAGCGGGGCCTTGGCCCCGCTTATTTTTCAGTACTTATAATTCGAATGAAATATAATTTGCAGACTATATTCCTAATTCACCATGGGCAAGCATATGTCTGTAAATCGTTCTACAGTTGTCGAAGAATCCTGAACAGGAATTTTCAACATAGGTTTGTGAAGTGAAGGTGTCAATCACTTGACCACTAGTATTGTAGACCGTTAGCGTGTAAACACACTTTCTTAGAAATTTTGCATTGCTTTCTTTTGTTGACTCGGTAACTTCAACTTCGTTGGTGGTTTCGGATGCTGCCGAAGTACTTGTTTTTACTTCTGCATTTTCTTTGGGTGCTTTTGTGTCCGTGCCTGCAAAAGCCGCTGTCGATAGCGCAGCTAGGACTACCAAACTCATCAATAACTTTTTCATTGTTTTTAAGTTTTATTTGTTAAATAATGTATGCCTTTTGGGCATGTTTTAATTATCTGAGAATAAAAGTAATCACAAGAAATTAGACTAGGCTGAGCGATTCGTATTCGTGAGAGTTGATCTCATATTCGCTCTTGCTTAGTTGATATTTAGTTTGCCCAGTAAACTGAAAGCCGCTCAAAAATTAGACTGGGTGTTCGTACATATTTTCACCTTCCGATTCCGACCATTCACCGAGTTTTCCCGAGCGTTGGTCTAAAGCCCATAGGCCAAGGACATATTGTGTTGTAGTTTTGAGTCAACAAATAAGAATAACAGAACTAACACTATAAAAAAGATATTATGAAAACCCTAGTAAAAACATTCGCAGCAGCAGCCTTAATCGCCGTATCAACATTCGCTATGGCAGCTGCAGGACCAGGTTCGAAATCAGAGAAAACAAACGTTAACCTTTCCACAGCAGATTTCGCTTTAGAGCACTATGTTGCGGTAACTACGGAGGGAGAATCAGCAGGAGTAGAGCAGTTATTCGCAGAAGATTTCAACCAAAAGATCCAAGCTATCAGTGCGCAGTTTAACAGCCGTAGCGAAGTGGTTAAATCCTTGAAAAAACAAAAAGGCGAAAAGCTAAACTGCACCGTAAACACCGATATCCTTGAAGAGTCAGCAGACTATATGGTCGCTAAAGTAACCTTGAAATTTGAAAACTTTACCAAGACTGACTTGGTCACCTTAGAGCGCGAGGGTAACAGCTGGAAAGTTTCGAAATCAATCAATTCGTATAAATAAAATCTAATAGCTAGTAATCTGCCAGATCGGGTGGAGGACAGGCCACTAGTGAAATCATCTATTTAAGTTTAGTTTAAAAGCCGCGTCGAGAGATGTGGCTTTTTTGATATATCAATTATGGAACTTTTAAATTAACTTTAGGTATTCACCATTCATGCTGAGATTTCGTACAAATAGCGTGTGGTTGCTAGATTATTGTAATTATGACAGAAAAGTATACGCGATGGGATCCGATAATGGATCTACCAGATAATCCGTTTTTTTATGAAATGTATTTTAAAAAAGGGAAACAGGTTGTCTTATTAAAACAATCTGATCTCGTTGATAGGTGTTTAAAAATAGAATTTAACAATCCATTAGCCTATAGAATAGTGATTGAATCAGGACGAATGAAAACTTTGAATAATCCCTCAATATATACATTTTGTAAAACAGATGCTTCAAAATTTCTTGAATGGTTTGATGAGGAGAGTTATGGAATCTTTTAAGACTTACTGAAGTATCATTATATGGTATGTACTAGTGATAATATAATTGATGTAATTACTCTTCAAGATCCTGAAGTTTCCTGGATTAACCTTTAATCAGACTGGGCTTATGTATAAGAGCTGATCATTGTACCGATATTGTTCCCAAAATCTTCAGTGTCGACCATGGTATAAACTGGAAATAAAATAAGATTAGAATCTCAAGAGCCGTAACTACAGCTCATCATATTGTGAAAAAATAGAGCGGTTAGTTACTTAGATTATTGGGCGTAAAAAAGAATAAGTAATGGATATTAAAAAGCACTTACTGGCGTTAAAAAGTTTTGAAGATTCTTTAGCCCAAGCATTAGATCAACTTCAGCGTGAAGTTGGTAACGACCTGTCGTTCCTGGAAAATTTTGATAAATTGAATAATTGCTATAAAATGGATTCAAGGTCAAGTCAGTTATTATTGAGAGCTATGCAATTATCCAAATCTGAGGATATATATTCAAGTTTCGAATTATCAGATATTGAAAAGGCCTATGATTGCATGCTCGAAAAGAATATTAATAATTTAAATATTTGGGTTGATGCGATCTATTTTAATGAAATTGTTATGGATAATAAAAGAAAAAGTGAGCTATTGAAAACTCGATTTTATTCTCTATTAGCTAATTTCAAAAAAGAAATTGAAAATTTAGATAGGTAGTTAGGTGGGCCCTGTAGGACTAACATCAGCGGCCCCATATTGAATTTGGACGAAAAAGTAATAGAAACAAAATTTAGATACTACACGATGAAAGATAAATATGAAAAATGGGCTATTGATTTATCCCTTCCTCAAGATTTATTTTTTTATAAAATGTATGTGGAATACAGTGAAATAGTTATTCTTTTAAAAAACTTAGTTGATCACACTCAAATTCTCGAAATAAAATTTGAGTATTTTGTTTCGTATAAAGTTACGATCGACTTGGCGCTAATGAAGATGGTTAACGAGAACGACGATTTTCGAGGATTTGCAAGATCTACATGCTCCGCTTATTTGGATTCAGTTATTGAGGGCAGCTATGATATTTTAGAACGAAAAAATATTGAACATTTCGTTATTTATAATTTAGAAAATGCAATTGAGGTGCTTTCAGATGAACCTGCTACATTTCGCTGGTTAAGTAAGGAAGAGGTAACCGTCTGTGATGTCTCAAAAACCTAAAATATGAAACGACTTATATATGTATTGTCTCCCGTATTGTTGGGCTGCGGAAACATTAGTAAAGAAAATAGCCAATATGACAAGGTGATGATTTTCTCTTCGGATACGTCCTATGTAAACGATATTTCATGGCAGATGGATGATTTGTTAAGCGGTTTCTACCAGGATAGTTCGATGTTTTCAATTGGTCGTGCAAAAACAATGAAAGCGAGCCGAGTAGCGGATATTCTTCACGATCTAGACCATCTAAAAATAACGTATTATGCAAGAAAAAATCCTTATATAAAAGAATTCAATTTCTGTAAAAAATGGCAAATTATTTTTTTTAAACAGGAGATACAGCAATGTGCTATCTGTATTGACACTACTTCCATGTTAATGTCTGTAAAAGATTCTATTTTTAAAATTGAGAGCGATAGGTTTTATAACAATGTATCATTAACAGATTTTTATCCTCTTCAAGCTTTAGGTCAAAAGCATTATAGTAGTCGGGTGATTACTATTCAAGAGTAGGGATATCTTCTTCTATGTTAAAGGATCTTCTTATTATGCGCTGAATTGCATATAACATAAAATTTAGCTTATGATACATTGTTTGAAAATTGGTTTAATTTGTTTTTTATTTACAGCCTGCTCAGGAAATATGGTTCTAACGAAAAAGGCTGTCGGGGTGCTGGAAAAAGTTCATATGGATCAATTAATCTATTTCAATAATATGGATCAAAAGGATGATTATGCAAGTATTATCTATTTTGGAAAGCAAGGTCGAAATATATTGGCAAAAGAGGCTTCCGATGTGATTTCGCCAGGTCATTTTACGATTTTAGAGGGATTTAATCTTGCTTGGGGAGATTATGTTGGGCTAATCTGGAATGATCGTGTAGCCTATAGTTATCATCGGCAGACTGGTAGTAAAAAACTTCACATTGTTAAATTGTTACTTAGTAACACTGATCTGGAAAAGGTTAATGTGGAGATATCCTCTCCTATTGTTGAAAAGGTAAAGAACTGGAACACTCAATATATCCGTAATCTTAAAAATCAAGTTGGTATGGGAATATCGGACGGATTTTGTTTTATGGCTACAAGGGTTGATATGAATCGTGCAGATAAGAATCAAATAGAAACGATTTCTTTTGAGGAATTTTAACCTTTTTAATGCAGGTTTCGCTTTAGCGTGTTATGTTTGAATGGAATAGTATCGATTGATTATGGCAGAAAAGTATTATTACCAACTTTATTTACAATAATGTTAAGAATAAATGCTGATGAATGATTTTATAAAGTGGGATCCAGTATCTCCTCCACCAAATGATCTTTATTTTGTTCATTTAACGGACAACGGTGGAAGCATAGAGATTCATCTGGCTGAAATGAAAGATGACCGAATATTAATCTTAAAATTTAAAGGTGTAATGTCTTATCAAGTGACAGATGAAGGTGCAAGATCAAGAAGCCTCTATGAGCATCCAGGTTATAGAGGTTTAGTGGTATCTGATAATTCAAACTATTTAGATTGGTTTCGTAGAGAAAGTCAAGAAATGTTTTCAGATTGGGATCTGAAACACTATTCTATAGGTAATGTAAATAATATTATCGACATCATAAGCGGTGATGAAATTGAAGTGGTTTGGCAGGCGGAAGTTTAAAATGGAGAAAAAAGACGAAGCTTGAATTCGCTCAAGGGAATGCTTACCCATTTTTATGAGCCATTAAACACCACTAAATTTGCATATGAAAAAGAACAACATGTTAAAAAAATGGCATCCCGCTGAAATGATTAATGGAGACCTTTATTTAATAAGTTTATCAGATGATCAAGAGAATGGACTGCAGATAAGTTTTGAAATAGAGAATATTGAACCTAACCTTGTCTTCGATTTTGGATTTCATGCACTTTATTATCAAAATCAAAATGAAAACAGTTCTTTAAAAATAATTGACGATTATGGTATTACAGGAAACTGGTCCTTATTTACGGTGGAAAAATCTGATTTGATTGATTGGATAGTAAAAAATAGTTATCAGATTGTTAGTAAAGAAAATGTTCAGCATTTTATCTTTTTGCATGCCGATGGTTTAATCAATGTGCTGTCAGCGCATGAACCAAAAGTATATCGACAAAAACAGACGTATTAATCGTATCTTTGTTCCAAGGACAGGCAGCTGTCCAATCCTTAAGAGCTGTGTCTACAGCGATCAAATTAGATTTTCAAGAATATTATTTAACACGGTAGGAATACCGAGATAGCAAGCCAGTACCATATATGTTAAGTTACGAAGCATACGAAAAAAGTGTTTTTGATTGGCTGATGTCCAAACATCAGGCAGACAACAATTTTACGTTTACAGTGAGACAAAGTGCCACGAAGAATTCCGAAACCGATTACTTTATCGGAACCCAGCGTTCGGGCTATTTTGCAACTACCTTTTGGTCTATTCCCGTCAATTTCCCGGGTTCTTCTGGCGATGCGATGAGTCTAATATTCGTGCTGGGGGAGTCTACTTATACGTACTATTTTGAATTTACCCAAACCCAAGATCCCAAAGATGATCAAAATCGTGCTGTGTTAAGCTTAATCAAGACAATTAAAAAGCCTTTGGTGGAAAAGTATAAGCTGGCACGGAAAATCAATGAAACTGCAAAAATGTATACGATTCGAATCGCTGGCCTCAAGGAAAACTATGTCTCTTTGGAAACGATGTACCAGGATATTGATAGCCAGTTGGCCAATATTATCGCTATCGTCGATCAGGGTATTTTGAGTGTCAAGCAATCTATCCAACGGTTTACAGCGCACCGCGTTACACCTCAGGAGTTTGTCAGTCTGATCAATAAGCTGAACCAACGTGTCGAAAAACACCACGCTATCGTTAAAGAAATAGGGGATGAGGAAACATCTGTCAGTACCGAAACATTTGCAAACAGTATCCCAATACAGCTCAACCAGATTTTGTATGGTCCTCCTGGTACGGGAAAAACCTATAATAGCATCAATTTGGCTCTTTCCATCATCGAAGGAAAAAGCGAAACGGAACTGTCCCTTGAGGATAGGACTTCACTGAAAGCACGTTATCAGCGTTATGTGGACAGCGGACAGATCCTTTTTACAACTTTTCATCAGAGCATGAGCTATGAGGATTTTGTGGAAGGAATCAAACCCCGTTTTCATGAAACCGACGATGGAAGCAAGCAGCTTATCTATGAAGTAGAAAGCGGTTTGTTTAAGATTGCCTGTGCCCATGCGGCATACAATACCTATCTCGAACTGCACTCGAGTGAAGAAACATCTGCTAGTGCCGAACTGGTCGGTAAGTTTAATTCCGGGGTATTTCAAAAGGCGATGGCCAATCAGGATATTCAAGGAAAGCCTGTGGTTTTAATTATCGATGAAATCAATCGGGGCAACGTATCCGCCATATTTGGTGAACTGATTACGTTGATTGAGGAATCCAAACGTGCAGGACGGGATGAAGCACTTGAAGTTATCCTTCCTTATAGCAAGCAGAAATTTTCGGTACCATCCAATCTGTATCTCATCGGTACCATGAATACAGCCGACCGTTCGGTGGAAGCTTTGGATACCGCTTTGCGCCGTCGGTTTGCCTTTGTGGAAATGATGCCCAAAGCCGAGCTGCTTGGGGAAATCATCATCGAAAATATCAATCTGCAACATGTCCTCAGTAGAATCAACAATCGCATCAAAGTGCTTTTGGACAAAGACCATCAAATTGGACATGCTTATCTGATTAATGTGCAGTCAACGCGCGATCTCACGCATGCTTTTAACAATTGCATCGTACCCTTACTCAAAGAATACTTTTATCGGGATGAGGAGAAAATTGCTCTGGTGCTGGGACCAGGTTTTGTTGAAATCGAAAATGACAACTTTTCAGGAGATCACTTTCCGGACTTCGAAAGAATACGGAAGCCGCAGTATAAACCAAAGCTGAATGTATTCGAGGTACCAGAAGAAAATATTATTGATGCCTTGAATCAATTGATCGGATAATCATATGCAGCATGTCCTTCAAGTCTATGAGCATGATACCTTGTATCTCAATCAATCCTACAAGACTCAGTCTGGAGAAAGTCTGCGATTTGCGCAACTTTATTTCGATGTGCTGCTCAAATACAATGATCTATATCAGGGTAAATACTTTGCGCCTGTCTATCAGGGTATCCGATTTAAAAACTATGTCGGGATTGTTCAGGTGGACGATCTTGTCATTGAAATCCTGCCCAAGATCCAGCGGACTGCATCTACCGTCAATTGGCGCGAAGTATTGATCGAAATGCTTCTCGAAACGGAGCGGTTAAAGGTTACAGCAGTGGGTGAAGCTTTTGTTGACAAACAGCACATCCATCTCTTGGATATCTATTTTGACTGGTATTTAACAGCGGTAGAAGAATTGCTGCATCACGGACTGGTGAAACAATATTATCAGGAAACTAAAAATACCGTTGCGCTCAAAGGAAAACTGGAGTTTGCAGGGCATATTCAGCGTAATCTCGTTCATAAAGAGCGTTTTTACAATACCCATCAAGTATATGGCGGTGACCATGTGCTGCATCAGATTCTCCAGCTAGGCTTGGAAATAGTTGCTCGCCTGTCGCATGGGAGCTATCGTTATGGACGGTGCAAGACGGCGCAATTGAATTTTCCAGAAGTCAAAGAGATCTGGGCCGACCAGCAATTATTTGATAGGCTATCTTATAGCCGTAAAACGGAATCTTATCGAACAGCAATTGAATTAGCACGATTGATTATTTTAAACTATGCCCCCAATGTCAAAGCGGGAACTGAAAATATGCTGGCTCTGCTTTTCAATATGAATGAGCTCTGGGAGCAGTATGTGCTTGCGCAGTTGGCGAACTGTTCGAAATATTGGGAAGTACGAGGCCAGGAGAGCAAGCAATTTTGGCGCGATAAGACCCTTCGACCAGATATCCTATTGAAACATCGAATCAGTGGAAAACAGTTTGTCATTGATACCAAATGGAAGAACTATAGCTATGATATGATATCCACGCAAGATCTACGACAGATCTATGTTTATGCGGATTATTGGAATGCTGTAGGAGGGATGTTGCTGTATCCCCATGCCAATACCCAGAAAAAGCAAGAGCTGTGCGATTCCTATCATGGAAAAGAATATATAGCACAAATTGGTTTGCTGTCGATCTTGGATGAAAAAGGCAATTTGAGCAAATCTTTAGGGAATGATATTCTTGCACTGATTAATTTTACTTAGCCATTCCAGCTCTCCTGTCGGCTCCCAACCTATTGTCCTCTCGAATGTAATAAACTCAGTCGCAAAGGAATTAACCGCATTTATCATAACAAGCATACGATCGTTGGATAATAAATATTGTATTTCAGTTTGTTGATCGATAGGCTTTTCGTAATTTAAGTGTCATAAACACAATTATAAACTTTTTATGAAAAATCTCTACTTGATCCTCCTGGGATTATTTTTGCCTATTCATGTCTTATGGTGTCAGTCGCCTATTGTTTATTTGGGTATCGATAAAGGGCTTTCAAATGATTTTGTTACCACGATCTTTCAGGATAGGGATGGATTTATGTGGTTTGGGACATCAAATGGCCTAAATCGTTACGATGGGTACGAATTTAAGGTTTTTAAAAACGACCCATTGTCTAAGAGCACCCTTCCCGACAATCGTGTAACAGCTGTTGCCGAAAGTGCTTCTTCACAGCTATATGTAGCAACGAAAAGTGGGTTAGCAGTGATAGATCCCAATCGCACACAATGTAAACAAGTTTTAGTATACTCAGATGGAGGAAATAAAATGCTGAATTTTCCAATACATCAGATAGAAAAGGATAATCAAGGCCAGTTATTTCTGCATGGCGGATCCAAAGGGCTATTTAAAGTTGAAGAAACAAGAGGTGGAAGTATCGTCCAAAAGATACCTTTAAAAGGTGCTGGCCAAAATCAACTTGATTATCGTGTTTCAGCGATTTGCAAAGCTGCTGATGCCGGCGTCTGGGCATTAATAGACCATGTTGGTTTGGCCTATTATAATAGCAGAAAGAGACTTTTTTCAATCATTAAAAAAGCCGATCTGCAGTCAACAACAATGGCGGCAGCACCTACAGGAGATATTTGGTTCGCCAGTAACCAAACAATTAGTTGTTATCATGTAGAAACAGGTGCTTTTGCAACCTATAATCACAATACTGACAGGAAGTCTATCGTTAACCTTTATTTTGGAAAAGACAAAAAGCTGTGGATTTGTACAGACGGTAATGGCATACAGAAATTTAATATTATAACGCGAACGTTTGAAGATAATATTGGTTTTGACCAACAGCAACTAACCAGTCAGTCTATTTTTGCAGTACTGGAAGATAAAGATGATCGGCTTTGGATTGGCACATTAAGAGGGGGTATTAATATTGTAGATCCGGTAAAAAGAAGATTTCAAACATTCAAACTTAATCCCAATAGCGAGCGGGTAAGTACTGCTGACTTTATTTTATCGTTTGAGCAAGCTGATCAAAATCATATTTGGATCGGAACCGATGGGGATGGATTATACAAATGGAGTATAGCGAAAGGTACCTTGGTCAATTATCCCTATTCAACAAATAAGGAACTCAAACCCGCTTTTATAACGTCGCTGATTCAGCATCAAAAAGACCAGTTGTGGATTGGAAGCTATGATATGGGGGTTGTTAAATTAAGTACAAAAACAGGCCAAGTAAAACAATATGCCTGTTATTATCCAAACACTCCATATGTCAATAATGCTGTATGGCGTTTATTTAAAGACAGTAAGGGGAAGCTTTGGGCTTCAACACTCGCCAGTGGAAATGTCTACTGCCTAGATACCATCACAGATCAGTTTAAACACCTCGATTTGCCAATACATGATGTGTTAGCTTTCTTTGAAGACAAAGATGCTGTTTTGTGGATGGGATCTTGGAACTCTTTATTCCGTCTGGACTTGCCTACTATGCAATACAAGAGCTATCACATCGGCAGCCCAATTCGTTTTATCCAACAAACAGAAAACGGTTTTCTTTGGCTTGGCACAGAGGGGGGAGGACTTTTACATCTGAACCTAAGTACGATGAACTATAGGCGTTATACCAAAAAGGATGGACTGGTGAGCAATACTTTGTTGAATAGTTTACAGGATGCCCAAGGTAATATGTGGATTTCGTCACTTGATGGACTATCCAAAATGGATGTGCAAAAAAGAACATTTCAAAACTTCTATCAGTCTGATGCGCTCCAAAGTAATCAATTTAATTACAATGCTGCCATCAAATTAAAGAATGATCAGTTGATTTTTGGTGGTATACGCGGTTTTAATATATTCAGACCGCAGGATATATTTTTTCAGGCCAGGTTTCGCCCGTTAAAATTGACTCAATTGAGCATTGATAATGTACCTTATGGGCAAACTTGGGAGGATAATCAAATCCCCTTGAATACTGTTCAACGTCTAAAAATACCATTTGAAAAGGCGACTTTATCCTTCTCCTTTGCGGCATTGGATTTTAGTTTTTCGGATAGGATCGACTACGCCTATTATTTAGAGGGATGGGACAAAGGTTGGAATGAAGTCAATAAGCAAAGGATTGCTTATTATTCAAATCTCAGGGAAGGTAACTATAAATTGCATATCCGATCGACCAACGCGAATGGCGAATGGAACAAAGCAGAAAAGATTATTGATGTCGAAATTTTGCCACCCTGGTATCGAAGTATATGGGCATATATGGGGTACATTTTACTACTCGTTGCGCTCCTTTATCTTTATAATAGGTATCGAGAGAATAAGGAAATGTTGCTTTTTAAATTAAAGACTGCAGAGTTTGAACGGGATAAAGAGCACGAATTAATTGAAGATAAATTGGCATTTTTTACCCATATCGTCCATGAGATTAGAACTCCATTGACCCTCATTGTCAATCCGATCAAAGATATTGTCATCAAATCAAAAAAGAATATGGCTGAATCAGAAGAATTACTGTCCGTTTACAATCATTCCAAGCGATTGCTAAACCTTGCGGATAAACTTCTTTTGTTTAGAAAATCTGATGGCAACTTTGATGAACTCGCCTATACTATATTTGACATCATACAGGTTTGGCGGAACACCTTTGAATCCTTTAGGCAATTGGCAAGTTCGCGAAATATCACATACTCATTTGAAACGGCTATTGAAAAACAAATCATCAAGGCAGATTATGAAAAATTGGAGATCTGTTTTATCAATTTACTTCAAAATGCACTTAAATATACGGCTAGTGGCGGATCTGTCGCTGTTAAGGTGAGCCGCATAGGCAGGGAGCTAAATTGTGATATCATCGATTCGGGACAGGGGTTTCCAACTCAGCTAACAGAAGAAATATTTAAACCTTTTAAACGTAATTTTAGCTTAATTAACCATCATGCAGATGGTTTTGGAATTGGGCTATTTTTTGTTAAAAAATTCATCATGCTGCATCAAGGTAAATTGGAGCATTGCGCAAACCCACATTCTGGAGCAACTTTTTCAATCAATTTGCCTATTACCGAGGTCAGTTCATCCGCTCTGGATATCACCGTTGCATTACAGCAAAAAACTTATGGCTATCTTCCTTCCACTGAAGAAGAGCATCCTTCACATCCAGTTTCAGCCCGCTCTGTAAAAAGTCCGGCAATTGATGAATTGTATGAAAATGACATGCAAGAGAAGATACTGATCGTGGACGACAGTGAGGATATGCTAAACTATATTGCTGGTATTTTTTCTGACAAATATCAGGTTGTCAAAGCAAATAGTGCCGAAAGGGCATTGACTATTTTAGAGAAATTAGAACCCTGTATCATCATTAGTGATGTGATGATGGGTGGATCCTCTGGGATCGATCTCTGCAAACAGTTGAAAAGCAATAGAAAGCAAAGCCATGTACCTATTATCTTATTAACTGGAAGTTCGTCTTTTGAAGTTAAATTAAAAGGAATAGAAGTTGGTGCAGATGATTACATCGTTAAACCTTTTGACAAGGAGCTGCTCGTGGCACGCGTAGAAAGTCTAATAGAAAACAAAAATAGACTACATACCTATTTCTACAGTGAAATTACCTTGCAATCCAAAGATCATAAAGTTCCGGCTGCCTTTAGAGATTTTTTACAACGGGCAATAGCGGTGGTTGAGAAGCATTTGTTGAATGAAAATTTTACGGTCAAGATGCTTGCCGACGAACTTGGGATGAGCCATTCCAATATGTATAGACGTATAAAATCTATTTCTGGAAAATCTGCCAATGAATTTATCCGTTATATTCGGATGCGTCGAGCAGCACAACTACTTATAAGTAGCAAAACGAATATCAATGAAACCGCATATCATGTTGGCTTTAAAGATATCAAACATTTTAGACAGCATTTTTCCAAAATCTTTGGTTGTTCGCCCTCTGAATACCGCAAGCGCTACAGCCATCTGGGAAATTTGCCCAATAGTCTCAGTTAATCTTTTAAAGCCTTCTAAAATGCAAAAGAGCAGAAAAGCAGTAACCTTGTTAGGGAATACTGTTTTCCTGCTCTTTTTGTTAGCCTATGGTCTTCGCTAGTAAGGTCCACTGTGGCTTGTCATGCCATCTTTTCGCATCGCTTCTATGATCAGGCAATTGTAAACATAATCCCAGCTTGAGCTGACTTCAGAATTTTGATTTAAACCGTAGGGCCACCAGTGCATGCTATCACCATTTATCACGGCTGATTCATCTGAACTGATCATTTTTAACATTTTGTTGGCATTTGCCAAACTATATTTACCATTGATAATCGCTTGTGACCACCAGCTTGTCGTCCCGGTACCGAAGGTATGATTCATCTCATGCAACATGGTCCGGATATTTTGGTAGCTCTCACTGGCACCAAATCGCATCCAGCCCTCGTTATTAGCGTCGGCTGTCGGAACCCCGGGGTCGTAGTTGAGATAAACATGTTTGGTAGCCGAAGTATAATTATTGGCATACCATACCGCGCTGTCCAGAGCCACTTGCAATCGTTGGTATGCAGCAAGTTGTTGCGCTGTTGGATTGTCGACTTTATTGAATGTATAGGTTACCTTGCCCTTGGCGATCGTATGGAAGGAAATATCGGGTCCGTAGCTTACACCTGTTTCATTGGTCGCATAAGCGCGTAAATGATAATTTGTACTGGGATTGAGATTGAGCATACCGATTCTAAATTTGCCTGTACCTTTTGAGCCATTCATAACCTTATGATCATTTATGGTCGGTTTTTCCTGTAAGCCCCAGCAGACCCCTCTTTCGGTCACAGCACCACCACCGCTGCTGATGATATTGACATCATAGTAAGCGATTGATGATCCCACGATAAAGATCGGGTTCGTCCCGAAGGTAACCGATTGGATATCGGCGGTGGTTAATACCTGTTGCTCACCATAAGAAATACCGCCCTTATTTTTGGCGTAAGGTCTGATGTAGTATGTTTGGGAGGGCGTGAGGGTCGTCAGCGCCACAGTAAATTCACCAGAACCTTTACTGGAATTTGCCTCAATGGGGTTATTGTCGATTGTTGGATTTGGATCTTTGTTCCAACAGATGCCACGACTGGTAACAAGGGCACCACCTTTGTTTAGCACTTTTCCTGTAACCATAGCACCTGTAGTCGTGATATTGGAAAAGGCTAATTTACCAAGCTCAGCAAGTGCGATATGATCTGTTTTTTCCGTAGGCTTTACTATACTATTCTCGGGAGTAGCTTTTTTACAACCTGCTAAAGTGCAGGCTGTAAAAAAGGCATAATAAACTATTCTATTCATATCTTTAGGTTATAATTTTTCAAAGATCATATTGCCTGAGACTTTAAAATAAGAACCATCTGAAGCGGTTCCATTCATGTTTCCGAGGAAACCTAGGGTTACAGGTCCGGCTTCAGTTACTGTAAATTCGAATATCGCATTGCTTCCTGAAAGAGTTTGAAAGCCTATGGCGGTATTCAAGGCTGATTGATCGGGCAAGGTATTGCCTTTTGCAGCGATGAGGTGAACGACACCCGCGCTGCCTTTGTCAATCTTGGAAACCGTAAAACGATATTTGCCCGGTTGTAGGTTGGTCGTTTGATAAATCTTACCATTTACAATTGGTGCTAAGTTAGGTGAAGGTGATGCCCATTGCCACCAACCAGCTTCCAAAGATAAACAGGCTTTTTTATCACGAATCTCAATTCCACCATAATATTTTCCGTCTGCTGTCTTGAAGTTTTTTGCCGCATCATTGACCATCCATACGGCAGGTGTACCCCAGCGATCGCCGGCCATTTCGGAAGTCTCGAAAGGAAAATTCATATTTTTTAGATAAACCTCCTTGGGCGAAATATTTGCTGAATAGTTTGTGTAAAACGTATCGATACTTAACGAATCCGGAACAAACAATGTACGATAGCGGAGTGGTTTACCAGGGAGAAAATCCGATAGAATACTTTTACCTAACTTAATAGAGTCTCTTTGAATTATCAATTTCCCTGACGTATTGGTGTACTCAACTTCTGTAAACTGAGCGCCACTTGTCAGATCAATTCCTCCCCAATTGACGGTGGTTTTTTGATCCCCAGCAAAATAGTCAACAGCATACATTGGTCTGTTGATAAGTCCCGAACTAAATCGTTCGCCATAAGACACGCCAGTTTTAAAAACGCTAAGCGACTTATTCCCTTGGGCATCGTAGGTGATAAGCTCAAAATTATGTACCCCTTCACTTATTTTCAGTGAAATTTTTAAGGTATCTACGCCTGCCGTGCGATTGATTTTTAACTCAGTCGAATCTTGTCGATTATCCCAGTATATTTTGAGGCGATCTACCTTGGGGTCGGCCATAAATAATCCAGTAATATAGACGCGCTCCTTACCCGAAAAGACCTTTACAGAATCAATTTTTCCGGTGTAGGAAATTTCACCGCCTTCCAGATACTTTTTATAATCATCACTTTTTGAACAGCAAAGGAAAGAAAGCATGGCCATGCTAAGCAAGGACATGATAAAGAATGTTTTAATATGTGCTACTTTCATAATAGTCTAATTGATAATAAACAAGTTGTCTTAACGTGGATCGCCATAAATCTGTAACTCGGCGATGGACATAAAGGAAGATCCCTGCCAATTTTTAATGGTTTTGATGCGTAGATAACGGACCTTTGGTGCACTCACATCAAAGTCAAAGCTTAAACCCGAATTGGCAAGTTGATAATCTTCATCCGTTTGTTGTCCCATGGGTAGTCCAGAAGGCTTTTTGCTTTCGAAAGTGCCTAAGCGCGTCCAGTTGTTCCAACTTCCGTCCGAAGGCGGGTTGTCCGAACCCCAAATTTCAAAAAATCGCACATTCCCACCATAATAATACATACGACCGCTGTTGGTATATTCTGGATAGTCCCAAATTACAATCCTGCTCATTTGGGCCAGTTTCCCGGTATCAAATGTGACCCATTGTGGACCATTAACAGTGACGTCAGTCAATGATATATTTGGCCAGTTCCAATTGTCTCCATCCCACATTTTGGATAGTCCCGTAGAAGCATATTGTTGTTTGGTGTCCGTAGGCAATGTGATAGCGGTATATCTGGATTTGGGAAGTGCCTGTTCAAACAGCGGTGTCAAAGTCGTCACAAGCGTATCGGTAAAATTCATGTATTTGTCTCTTACCGTAATCGCAAACTGTTTGGGATTTGGTGCAAACCCACGGATGGTACGTGAAATCTGTTTAGCGGAGGTATAGATGTTGTCTACAGAAGGTACCCATTCACCCAAGGAGTCTACCATTACCATCACGGTAAGATTTTTCTCGGTCTCGTTTTCTGCAGTGATCCGAATGCCCCCAAAAGCTGGAATGGCCTCTAGACTTCGGAAAGTATTCCAGATCGGATTTTCTAAAGGCGTTACGGAGACTTCAATAGGCGCCGAACTGATTTCGCTTCTATTTACAGCATAGAGCTTAATTGAATGCGGGTTGGTATCTGCAAAACCTTCCACCAACAGCGTATTGTTATAGTAGGAGGATTTCACTTCCATTTCTTTGCCCGATTTTAATTGATAGACAGCTTTGACATACAATAGGTCCTGGTCTTTTGGTAAGGTATAGGTAAGTCGTGCTGCGCCAGCCAAGTTTTCCACTTTAACATTGCTGACCTGCCCCGGCGCTGCGCTGTTGACGACAGGAGCGACTTGAATTTCTTCTTTACAGTTTTGGAATAAGATGCAGAGGAAAAATATAGACTGCACTAGTTTTTTGTTTATATTCATTTCTTGAGACTTTAAGGATAAAATTAAAAGGACTACCAACCTAAATTTTGTGTCAATGAAGGATTTACGGTTAATTCACCTTGGGCTATTGGCCAGAAATAATCTCTAGGAGCGACAAATGTCTGCTGAAACAATGTTCTTATCTGGTAATAATCTGCACTGATCTCTTGATTCACGCTCCAGCCAGTAATATTCTGATTGAAATATTTAACGGCCAATTTCCAGCGTCTTAGATCCCAATAGCGTTTTCCTTCAAAGGCTAATTCGATCATCCGTTCACGTTGAATAATTTCGCGAAGTCCCTCTTTGGTCGTAGGTTTGTCTGGGTTTGATGAAAACTGGTTCCAAGAAGATAGGACACCCGGTATTCCAGCACGTTCACGTATGCGGTCCAAATACGTATAAACATCAGCAGAAGGACCATTTGCTTCATTCAATGCCTCAGCGTACATCAAATAAATATCGCTTAGACGCATGTTTGGCCAAGGATAGTATTTATAACTGACACCATTGCTGCTGAAAGCTTGTTCCCAATTCACTAATTTTTTAAGAAAGTATCCAGTTTCATTGATCCAACCATGATTATTAGCACCAGCAGGTTGATTTAACTTTGCCTGCACATAGTATGTATCCTCATCCGATAGGCTTTTTGTATCAAATTTGAACCAGATACCACCGTCAAAACCTAGGTCCGCGTAAAAGCGGGGCTCACGGTCAAAGTTTAGACGTGCCGTAGTATATCCTTCTTTGACGTAGTACCGATCTGCGGCAGTAGATACACGCAGGCTCGACTTGTCGTTATAATCTAGGGTTTTGTCCTCATTTATCGGAACACCGTTTTTAGTATAAAACATTTCTGCGATTTTCAGGGGGGCACTGAGGTGTTGTCTTGCTGTACCGACCACTGCTTCAGGAGTTAAAAGAGGCATCGCATCCCGCTGTATATTCCAGGCCTGATGATTGGGGTTTGCCCAGATGTGCTCAGCAGACCAGCGTTCATTGAAGCCAAGATTGATACCCAGTACCTGAGCAGTCGCATCGCTCATCTTAAACTGCCCATATTCAGCCTTATTAAAAGGAAAGAAACGAATACCTGCCGCATCCGCAGATTCAATTGCAGCTTTTGCAGCGTCTGCAGCCTTTGTCCATTTTGAGGCGTCATAAGAAGGATTGAACAGCTGTTCGCCTTTGCTATTGCGCATGGACTGATAATCTGTATTTCCGTTGAATAGAGGACTTGCAGCAGTCAGCAATACCTCAGCTTTTATAGCCTGAATGATGGGTTTGGTCACCCGTCCAAGTTCCGCAGCCTTGTTTGGGATAATTAAAGGAACAGATTTTTGTGCAGCAGAGTCCAGCAAAGAAACAATGTAATTGACTACTTCATCAACAGGACGCTGTTCTACCCGTACAGCAGACTGATCCGCGTCAAGGGATATATTTTTTTCGACAACAGGAATTGGGCCATATTGGCGGAATAGTAAATAATGGTAATACGCTTTTAGAAACATTACTTCTCCAATCCATCGCGAACGATCATCGCTGGAGAGATCAGGTACTTTGGACAGATCAGAAACATTCTCTAAAAAGATATTGCAATCTCGGATAGCAATCCATAAACCACTCCTCCAGGAGTCTACAAGTGGTTGATTGACATTTTGTCCACCGCGTGCGATCCGCCAGTTATCTGCTGGATAGATTTCACGCTGGGCAACGGGTAGCCACACCTCATCGCCGGCAAGAAATCCAATATTGCTTTGCGCATCCGAATTATTTGGCAACCACGCATAGCAGGTGAAGAGAAATTTCTCGGCTTCATTTCGTAAGGAAAAAGCGTTGTCAATTGTCGCTACATTGTCCGGAACGACATCGATATAATCTTTACAGGCAGAAACTCCAAAAGCACTAAACAAGAGGCATGCGATATAGGTTGCTGTCTTTTTCATATTTTTATTTTTCATGATTTCTTAATTGTAGTTCACATTAAAAGCTCAGTTGTAAGCCCATGTTATATACGGCCTGAATCGGATAGCCTATTCCTTTTCCACCCATCTCGACATCCCACATTTTAAAAGAGCTTAAGGCAAATAAATTCATTCCATTGGCGTATATCCGAAGGTTTTTTGCTTTGAGGCGTTTCATCAAACTTTCCTTAAACGTGTAGCCTACTTCCACTGTTTTCAATCGAAGGAAAGCGCCACTGCGCATCCACCAGGTACTTCTCTGGTTATTATTTGCAATAATGTTTTCACTTAAACGAGGCCAAAAGGCGTATAGATTTCGATTTTCTTCACTCCAATAACTATCAGCAACGACCTGTAAAAGGCCGTTTTGCGAGCCACCATTTAAATAGAAAGGCGAAATATTTTCGGGATTAATGAAAAAAGAAGAGCGTGCAGATCCCTGAAAATAAAAGCTAAAGTCAAAGCCCTTTCCACCCACAGTACCACCAAATCCATAGATCATTTCTGGCGTGGTAGGGTATCCGATCGCGACACGGTCTAAATCTGTGATCTGTCCATCGCCATTTACGTCACGGTATTTGATATCTCCCCCCAGATAATCTAAGCCTGGTTTCCCGAACTGAACCGGAGAATTCAGCACCTCTTGATCATCTACAAAAAGTCGCTCAGCGATGTAACCAAACTCTTGGGAAGCTGAAGTTCCTACTGTATAGCGACTTGCTTCTTTGTAAGCGGGTTCATCCACAATCAGTTTTTTGCTCACGGCATAAGTCATCGTTCCGCGTCCCTGAAAGTACCAGCTGTCGCCAAAATTTTTGTTATAATTTAGCGTTACATCCACCCCTTTACTTTCGGCTTTATTTGTATTGGCGACAATAGCCGCCCGCAGCCCCATGGTACTCGGTATATAAGATCGGCCGGTGAGAATATTGCTTCGGACCTGTTTGTATACATCCACATTTAATTCGAGGTCTTTAAAGATGCCTAGTTCGAGCCCAAAGTTTGTTTGGCGTGATCGTTCCCATGTGATATCCTGATTGGCATAGCGACGTATGGCGATGGTCGGTCTGTTATAGCCCGAAAGCTCACCAAATCCAATCTGAAAGGCATTCATGTCGACATCAGATAAATAGAAAAAGCGATCTTGCGAACGACCGATTTGATCGTTACCAGCAAAACCATGGGTGGCACGGATTTTTAATTTTGAAATGACATCTTTTACAGGTTCGAAAAATGATTCATTGGATATATTGTAGCTAAGGCCAAAAGAAGGAAAAAATCCTAAACGTCGATTTTTGGCAAAACGTTCTGAACCATTATAACCAAAGTTGAACTCGGCGATATAACGGTCATCAAAATTGTACGAAAAGCGACCAGAAAGACCGATATTGCGTGAAGGCAGAGACAATTGCAAGTTCCCAGCATTCCCACTCAATGAATTTTGAACTAAACCGATGACTGTCGCCCCTACATTATGCTTACCAAAAGCATGATTATAGCTGGCAATCGCGTGCGCATAAAACATCGAATTTACTTCTTTTGCAGACTCTGAATAATCGAGGTACTCGGTACCAACTGTACCAATCGATCCCAGGGAACCATCGTTCATGACCCGGAGGCTTAGATCGCCAGTAGCATCAGCAGATGCCGTGTAATAGAATGGATTATATTTGCGGCTTACTTCAAAGTAAGCATAACGTTTTAGATAAGTCATTGCCGTAAGACTCAGACCCGGGATCAATGCATTTAGATTTTGGTTAATTTGAATCTGTGGCATGATCGTAGATGTATTAAATTCTTGATAGCCACGTACCATTTCGGCATAAGGATTTACAAATAAACCACCATTCCTATTTAATGCATTGCCAAATAAAGGGTGATTCATGTAAGGCATGTAAGAAGACGGATACATCGCCGGAAACATGACAGGATTCGACCAGATGGCACGTCTGAAGGTCGCAGCTCCACCATTGATACGGCTTCCATTTTCGTCTGTGCTGCCGATCGGTCCATTGTAATCGTCAAACTGCGCATATACACGTACTATACCCGTCGTAGTAGGTGTAAAGTTGATATCAACATTAGAACGGACGGAGTAATTTTTTAACTTGATGTTGTTATTGAAATTGTTGATTCCGTTCATCTTCAAAATACCATTGTCGATGTTATACGTGCCGGATAGGTAGTACTTTGCTTTTGCTCCACCGCCGCTGATATTTAGGTTATTGCGTTGGTTTATGGTGTAGTCTTTTATAAGCTGGTCAATCCAATTATTATTTGGGTAGAGCAGCGGATTGTCTCCGGCTCTTGTATGGTCAATTTTGGTCTGCCAATACGGGAGCCCCTGTCCACTGGAAGCATCAGCAGGTCTGGTCAGATAAGCCTCATTAGCCATTTCCATGTAGCGGATGTTGTCTGCAAATTTAAAATTGCGGGTATTCGTAGAGACATTACTTTCCGTACGGAATTCAAATTTTGTAGCACCTTCTTTACCCAGTTTTGTGGTGATCAGAACGACGCCGTTCGCACCTCGGGCACCATACATGGCAGCCGCATTGGCATCGCGAAGGACAGAAAAGCTTGCAATATCATCGGGCTGTAAACGGGCCATGTCGGTCGGTGAAGATTCGATGTTATCGATGAGAATCAATGGGTCCTGTTTTCCGGTACCAAAACTTCCAAGTCCCCGAATAAAGAAATTAGCATTATCGGATCCAGGTTCACCACTGCGTTGAAAGGCAATCATACCGGCAACCCTTCCGGCGAGCATAGTCGTTAGGTTGCTTGTCGGTCCTTTTAATTCTTTCGGATTAATCGTGGTTACGGAGCCGACTACGGAAGCTCTTTTTTCGCGTTGACCAAAACCCGTGACAACGACATCGTCGATAACATTTTCGTTTAGTTTAATTTGGATGTCTAAGGTGATGGTATTGCTGGCATCTGGTTTTTTCCCGGTCAGGGGAATTTCCTGACGTGCATAGCCGACACTGCTAAATACCAATGTCGCCGTTTTGTTGGTATTGAGGACATAGTTTCCATTTCCATCCGTAGATACGCGCATAGTACCCCCCAATACACTTACTGTGACGCCCGATACAGCTGTACCGTCATTTTCCGAGGAGACTTTTCCATGTACACGAACCTGTTGCGCCATAGCTGCACAACAAGCTGCCGTCATTAGAAATATAAAAATTCCTAGACGAGATTTAATCTTCTTCCATCTTTTCATTAATAAGAATTTTGGTTATAAATTGAGTTATGTTGAATACAATTATCGTTACAATGAATTGGATAATTCGAGGGGATTTACAGCAAAAAAAGGGGGTGAAATGGTCAATAGTAAATGGTCGGTTTTGCACCAATAGTCTGGTGTAACCCATACGAATATCTCCCTTACTTTGGCCGAATATCTCACCCTGATTTTTTGTAAATAACGTCTTGGTGCCGTCAATATGGGGCTGCGAGAACATGTTGTCGCTAGAATCAACGGCTTATTTTCTTTATCGAAATAGTTTGGTAAGTAGCTATTGAGTAAATTCACTGTTAATGTCTGCTTTTACACGAAACAGTACATTGTTGTCTGTCGTTGATGGTGTATTGACATCAGTCCTCATCCTATTTAGATTCACCTTCCCATTTCCGCCATTCACCGCGTTTTCCTAATCGTTAGTCTAAAGCCGATAGGCTAGGGGCCTATTGTGTCGTAGTTTTGAGTCAACAAATAAGAACAACAGAACTAACACAATAAAAAAAGACATTATGAAAGCAATAGTAAAAATATTCGCAGCAGCAGCTTTAATCGCAGTATCAACTTTCGCTATGGCAGCTGAAGGACCTGGAGCAAAAGCAACAAAAGCTAACATTAACCTTTCTACAGCTGATTTCGCTTTAGAGCACTATGTTGCAGTAACGACTGCGGGCGAATCAGCAGGAGTAGAGCAGTTATTCGCAGCTGATTTTAATCAAAAGATCCAAACTACCAATGCGTTATCTAACAGCCGTAACGAAGTGGTTAAATCCTTGAAAAAACAAAAAGGGGAGAAACTGAACTGTACAGTAAGCACAGCTATCATCGAGGAATCCGCAGACTATATGGTTGCTAAAGTAACCTTGAAATTTGAGAACTTCACCAAAGCAGATTTAGTCACCTTGGAGCATGTGGGGAATGACTGGAAAGTATCCAAATCGATTAATTCATATAAATAGCGAGCAAGAAAACCATAAAGTTAGGATACATTGCTAATACGACCGATGACTAAATGTCTTAGGCGATATGCAAGCATCTTTCTGCGTTCTAGGTCGACCATATCATCATGTTTTTATAAAGATAACAGAAATTGATAATATAGTTATAACTACTATTTAAGTAACTATCTTTCAATTTTAGTCAACTTTATACTGTCGCTATCATCTCTAAATTTATACAGATATCCTTTTTTGATGATGAACTCAGTTGTGTCTGTTGACAGATAGTATTTATCTCCTTTTTTAATAAATTTCCCCGATAAAAATTCAATTGATGAACCAGGTCTACTACTTTCACTGATACTAAAAGTGTTTTCGAGCTTCCAATGTGTCATCGTGTAGGTCTCATTTTTCAATTTAAAGGTCCAACTTTCAAGTCTATTATTTTGGTATCTATCAATTCCTTGCCCAAATAAGTATGACATTAATATTCCAGAAATAATTGAATTAACGATGAAAAGGGAAACAAATTCCTTTTTTGTGAAGTATAAAATCAACGCTATAATCAAATTCAAGATGACTACAAGCGGAATAAGTATTAAAATTCCAATAGAAATGCTTGGATCAGGGTTCATCTGTCTAACCCATATCCAAATAATTACAAAATCAATTATCGTCAATAAAATTACTCTAATCAAAAATTTCATTTTTTTAGCGAATTTGGTTTCCGTTGGTTCTTACAAACTTCTAATTAAGGTTTTGAGATTCTGCGTACATCCAGGATTTCAAAGTCGGAACACGCTATTATTACTAAAGATCAATTGATAACTACTGTTTTAAACAGCTTGCCCCGAAATGAATATTCCAGTAGTTTAATGTCTAAATTCTCTTCATGAAAATACTAATTATGTTTAGATTTACGATTATAGCTTTTGTTTTGTTAACTGTGTGTTCGAAAAATCAAAAAATAGTGGTTATTGATCCTAGGATAACTAATTTAACATTTGATAGTTAAACTGTAAAAAGGTCATCGTATCATGAGCGTTCTAAAGACCCTAGGCAGTAAATAATTCTATACATGAAATATTTTATAGTAGTATTCATTTTTTTAATGACGTGTGGTTGTAGTAAACCTATTCCTGGTTTTTGATTTTGATCTCTTTAAAAGGAATGCAACGAGAGACCTTGCGAATGCCGTAAAAAGTGAATCGAAAGAAAGAATTAATGAAGTTCTGAGAGAGTCAGCAATTTCTCCAGATATTAGAGAACCAAAATATGGTCATACATTATTGATGTTGGCCGTTGCAAATAATCTGAAAAAATCTGTACGTTATTTATTGGAAGCGGGAGCTGATCCTAATATTAGGTCAAATGAGACTGAAGGTGATTTAACAACTCCGATGTTCATCGCTTGTAATCATATTTATAAGAAAAAAATCTGCGATTTGGATGTTTTGGAGCTTTTAATAGCCTATAAGGGAAATGTGAATGATAGTTTGCCTATGGTTTTTGCAAATGCTAATTATACTGTTACAAATCGCCCTTTGCTTGAAGCATGCAAAAGTGGCTGTTTAGATATTGTGAAATCACTGATTGAGGGAGGTGCCGACATTAATCAATATGATTATAGTGAAGGGGTAGGTCTAATTTCTTATGCTATAATTTTTGATAATTTAGAAATTCTTAAGTATTTGATAATAGAGCGGAAAATCAAAATTCCAAAATACTGTTGTGTTATCCAGGCACATAATGAAAGCCCTAGAGTCGAGAAGACCATACAAGAAAGTCTGATGAGTAAAAAATACAAAGATGGATCCAAGGAGTTTAGACTTAGAGAAGACATACTAAACTATTTAAAATCTAAAGCGCAGAAATAGTTTAATAGTGTGCTTACGTTCGCGATTATGCGGATGATGACTATATCTGGAATGATTTTTCAAAATACGTTGCAGCAAGCAAGAGCAATCCATCTGCTTAATTGAGCGTTTTTCAACTAAAGGAGTTATAAAAACATTTTGATCAATATGAAAACGAAACAAATTAAATTGACTAACGATACAGGGGAGGAAGTGTTTCTGTGTTTGGAACCAGAAGGTAACATCGAATCTTTAACGAAAGATGAGTTTACTTTGATAGATTTGGAAGGAGTTGGTAATCCTATAATAGACATTCAAATAAGAAAAATAAAGGGAAAAATATATTTATCAATTTGGCCGGAAAATGGAAATTATGAAATCAAATGAATGATAGCATAAATTTGGGGGCTTGACTGTGAGGCAACTGTTATTCTCTTAAAAACATTTCGCTTTTTTTAAAGTTATTATTAAAAAAAATACAACGATCATGTGGAAGCTTCTCTTGGTAATAGCTACTTGTTTAATTTTTTGCGCATGTTCAAATGCTGCGCAAAGTAATAAGGCTTATAATTTCGGCAAAGACAATCAACTTAAATCTAAACTTTTAGAGAATGTAACGCTACCAGATAGTGCTGTAGCATTTATTAAGGCATATTTTCCGAATGTACAGATACTTGAAGTAAAGGTAAAGAAATCCCCTTCTGCCACAGGAACATTTCACGAAGTAATGTTAGCTGATCGTACTGAAATTGACTTTGGGAAGTTGGGTAACTGGATCGAGGTTAAAGCTCCAGATGGAATTGGACTGCCGACCGTTTTTTTTCCCCAGTCTATACAATCTTACTTGAAAGAAAATTACAAGGGTACTGCTGTGGAGAGCATTGATAAATCTTCTAAAGGGTATAAATTGGAACTAACGAATGACAATAAACTATATTTTGATACCAAAGGCAAATTTTTGCGCAAGAAAAAATAATTATTGTTAAGGGTTCTCTTATCTCCCCATTCCTGCCATTTACCGAGTTTTCCTGATCGTTGGTCTAAAGCCCGTAGTCTAGGGGCGTATTGTGTCGTAGTTTTGAATCAACAAATAAGAACAGATAAAAAAACTAACACAATAAAATAAAGACATTATGAAAGCATTAGTAAAAACATTCGCAGCAGCAGCTTTAATCGCCCTATCTACATTTGCTATGGCAGCAGACAAGCCCGCATCGAAAACGGAGAAAGCAAACGTTAACCTTTCTACAGCAGACTTTGCACTTGATCACTATGTTGCGGTAACGACTCAAGGGGAATCAGCAGGTGTAGAACAATTGTTTGCTGAGGATTTTAATCAAAAGATCCAAGCTTCCAATGCACAGTCTAACAGCCGTAGCGAAGTCATTAAATCGTTGAAAAAACAAAAAGGCGAAAAGCTGAACTGTACTGTAAGTACGGATATCCTAGAGGAGTCGGCAGACTTTATGGTCGCTAAAGTAACGTTGAAATTTGAAGATTTTACCAAGACAGATCTCGTTACCTTGGAGCGTGTGGGCAATGACTGGAAAGTTTCCCAATCAATCAATTCTTATAAGTAGTATCCAATAACTGGTGGTTTGCCAATAATAAAAGACAAACCACTAGTGAATCATAGGTTAAAATTTAGTTTAGAAGCCAGATCGCGAAATCTGGCTTTTTTACGTCAAAAGACCTGATTATCATCAGACGATTTCTCTTAGCGTTTATTTGTACAGTAATTTTTATGTTTCCCATTGTTTCGTCATCCAATGTTTTTAAAAACTATTGTATTTTCACTGTACCAAGCCAATTTTTATGTTAAATCTTCTTGTCGAAATGAAGCTTGTTGCCGTTTTGTATAGTAAGAGCAAGGGTTATATTGAAATAGTTTTATTGGAGTAGATTATTTTTGATAAATTGAAAAAAATGGATACAGCCTTATATAATCAGAAGCTTTTAGAACACTATACCTGTAATTGGGGGCAGGAATATAACGTCTTGACTTGGCCAAAAGGTCCCTATAAGGATCTAGGCGATCACTTTAGGGTGCTGGAGTTTCCCCCAAGAACCGAACGGAACATGTGGGCTTATGCCACTATAGGCATGTCTGGCTTGGACGATGAATTTGCCCTCGAACTGCACATGTTTTCTGGTGAGCAAGATGAAACATTAGTTGAATCATTAATAATCGTAGCACATTATCATAGATTTGGCGCAAGTTTGAGACATTGGCATACCATCAACTGGGGAAGAGGATGGCGCATGGATTCTCCCTGTTCTTATGGCCTTATTTCGCTGCCTTATCTCGATGGACCCAAACTCGAAATTCTTACCCTTGATAACAATAAATCAGTCCATTTCTATTGGTTGCTGCCTATTACCGAGGAGGAAGTAGCTTTTAAAAAGGAAATTGGTGCCGAAAAGCTTGAGGAAATATTTGAAGAACGAGGATTAAATTATTTAGATCCATTCAGGGACACGTTGGTTTGAATGAAATAATATCTCGGGATTTAGTAGTCAAAAATACCAACTTTTCTAAAAAATAGATAGCTATGAAACTACTACGAAATTTTGAATTACACGATATACTGTTTGATTTAGAATCTGGCAAAGAGTTTAAAAAATTGGATCCAGTCACCAATATTTATGGATGGTACAGACAGATTGAAGACGTTTTGACAGCTTTGTACGTAGAGAAAAATGAACTTTATTTTTTATTTGGTACAACAACGTTCCAAGTGGGAGATCATTGTAAAGTAGATTTGATACAACTAACGGAGAATACGATGGAGCTTCTTATTTATCATAAAGACGACCTAATTGTTAGATTTTCTTTTCCATTTGCTCCTAAATTCAACTATCCAGCGCCATTTGACTATCTAAATGATATGGAACAGGATTGGGCATTATTCATTCAGGAAATCATTAATAATCCATTGCGGAGAAGGAATATGATTTCAAATCTTATGGAATGAGTTAATAATAAGTTATACTGTTCTGTTATTAAAAACAGCTTCCACTTCTAGCAACATAAGGATTGATGCAAGAACATTTAGAATTGCTTAGTGATGAAATTTATCTACAAAAAGTCATTAACCCTAGCGAGTTTTCAGTAGAAGACGGGTAAAAGGATTTTAATTATATAAATTCATAAATAGCTAGTCCGAGCATATATTTTAAAATATTTTTAATCAACAAATGATATAAAGGTAGCGAGATTGTTATCTTTCAATTAAATTCGTAAATATGAGCCATCGTAAGGAAGATCGTATGGTCCAAGATCTTATTAGTCGGGGGGCAAAATATTATCAGTAATAACTTTAGGCAAATGAATCACAGATATCTTTTAGTACTACTTTTTCTCACAGTATGCCAATTGGCCTCGGCCCAATTTGCAAAAATCATTGACAAAGACGGCTATGTAAATTTGAGGAAACAAGCTACAGTGAATAGTGCGGTTGTTTCAAAAATTGCTGCTGATGAAATAGTTTATGCATTTCCTGATGAAAAGTTCGGCGATTGGGTAATTGTAGATTATACAGACAAAAGCAACAAGAGCATCACTGGCTATGTACACCATTCAAGAATTAAATATATCGAATCCTATAAGCAGATCCCTACTGTATTTTCTGATGAAGGCACAGCAAAATTTATGGCAAAAGATATAACCGTGCAAATAAATTCAGATAGTTTCGATTATGAAAAAAATAAAGGTGATTTTTCATCGACTCAATATGATGGCTATACCGTTGTAGACAAATTTAAAGGGCAGCAGGTCTGGGGAACAGATGGCGAAATCCCTACAAGCCATTACACCTCTATTCAAGCTACTATAAAGGGGAGATTTATCCAGATCCCGGCAAAGGAAATTGAAAACCTATTTAATGTAAACAACGAGTTTGCAACATGCTACTATGATGACTCAAATGATAGTTTGTATATTACAACTGTTAACGGCGATGGAGCTGGTGGGTATGCAGTTTTATTTGAGATTAAAAAAGGTCAATATAATGCGCGAGTGGTAACAATGCCATTTTAGCAATAGCAATAATGGTAAAATTACTCTTATTTGGCTTTTACCTCCCCATTTTCACCACTCACCAATACCGTAAATTCAATATTATCAAAATGGAAAAAGACAAATTATATTATAAGGTATTTTTAGAAGTAGCTTTAGTCAATTCTAGACACGTATTTGGATTTATAAATATTTCCCATATTCCCTATGAAAAATTTCAGGAAATATTTAGCGAGCAAATTACAGATGAACGATATCTATTTGAAGATTCAAAATCGTATTTAAGAGTGTGATAACTGTAATTGGTAGTTTGGTTATATTAGGTTTATGGTAAAAAGATCAGTCTTAGAAAAACTATCCAATAAGGACCTGTTGCGGTATACTTCAGAAGATACCCGATCAGTCCCTGAAGCTATAGAAATGGCTTTCGACATTCTCAAAAAAAGGGGCTATTTTTTTTCCGAAACAGAAATTGTTAAGATAAATCAACTTATAGCATCAAGGAAAAAAGAGGAACCTGATTACAAATCCCTTAACACATGGGATATTGATGAAGATGCTGAAAAAGCTTCCGTCAGTTTCTATTCTCAAAAAGCAATATGGTATTTTAGTATACTATTCGGATTATTTACAGGCGCTATATTGTTAGCGATTAACTTATTCACATTATCCAAGAAAAAAGAAGCATGGGCAACACTCCTATTTGGATTTGGTTATACCCTAGCGTTAATTTTAGTATACAATGAATTTAAAGATTATTTTGATCAGAGTAGATTCACTGGTATTTTTTTGTATGGAATAGGTGCCGCCATATTGCAGTTTGGGTTTTGGGATCAATATTTGAAAGGAATAAAATATAAGAAGAGAAGCATCGTTGCTCCACTTATGATCTGTTTAGTTGTTGTTGGTTTAATTATATTACGTATCATAATATTCTTGAGGTAATTCTCCGTAATAATATTGAAAGACCCTATGGTTTTTCAAAGGCTAATGTTGTTATCTTGAGAGGTATACCTTACTTACTTACTTACTTACTTACTTACTTAATGCCTTGACGATGGCCATGCCTATTTGTATTTTAAGAATAATAGTCGTTTACAAATAGTTTTAATAGCGTATTTTTTTTAATACTTTTAGCTGAGTTCAATGAGAGAATAAAATGAAACGTATCAATCTAAAAGCGAGAATAAAACGGAATATGTTGGATACGTTATCGGCAGAAAACTATAGAGATGAGCATAGTGA
>NZ_CAXYKD010000044.1:0-46521 GCF_964277905.1 uncultured Sphingobacterium sp. | reverse complement strand
TTTAAGTACTTCCGTATTTCCATGTACAGGCTATTGCATATCCTCCGCCTATCGGTTATCGCAGCACAGGACCGTCGGTGAGTCCGGTCCATCGGAAGCTGTTCCGCAACCGTCGCTATCCTGCAGCTCTCACTGTCCCGGAGTGGTAATGGTACACAGTCATAGCAGGCGGTCATGCAGTCATCACTGTGCTCAGTGGTAATGGTGCATCCTTGTGTAGCCAAGGGGCATTGTCATCTAAATACCCATCGATGAATGAAGTCCATTCAGCGGCTGCCCGCAACTACGCTGTAACAGTCCCTCCAGTTTTACAATGCATTCATCTTCCCGCTCATTTCATAAGCCAAATGGAAGTAAACGTTCCTTTTACGATGAAGGGCTTACAATAGGTTGGCTAGCCTGCAACATTATTATTGGACAATCGTTTGCATTCTATAATCTCTTTTTTACTTCGATTTACTATTGTATTATTGTTAAGTTAATTTAATGCATTATAAATCATACGCATGAAGATATCTTTTTGGAGCACAAAAGCACAAGTCTGTTTATTGATGGGGTTGGCTTCTCCTTTTATTTTTCAACCCACTCGAGTTGACGCTAAAGTAAGTACGATCAATTATTATAATACAATAGGTCGCGATCAAGGCAACCGTATTATCACGATTCAGAAAATTAATCCGACAACAGTCGAGATTGTATACGATAATGGTCAACGTCTGACTTTAGATTTCTACGGTAATCATATTTTTAGGATGTTCCAGGATGTTCATGGTGGTATTATCCGTGATCCCGAAGCAAAACCCGAAGCAAAAATATTGGTAGAGCAACCTCGGAAAACAGTCACCGGGCTTGAGGTAAAGGATGAAGGTAATAAGGTCAGCATCTCCACTAACGATATTCTTTTTTCAATGGATAAACAGACTTCTCAGTTTAGTATCCTCAATCGGAAAAGCAATAAAATTGTCGTTGAAAGCTTAAAACCAATTGTTTTCGAAGAGAAACAAGTAAGCGTTGAATTGAAGGAAAATGCGGATGAATACTTTTTTGGTGGCGGCGTTCAAAATGGGCGTTTTTCACATAAAGGAAAAGTGATTGCAATCGAAAATCAGAACAGCTGGACCGATGGTGGTGTTGCCTCTCCAACCCCTTATTACTGGTCAACCCAAGGATATGGTTTTATGTGGCATACTTTTAAGAAGGGAAGTTATGCCTTTGGAGCCAAAACCCCTGGGACAGTAAAATTGGCGCATGACACAGATTATCTGGATGTCTTTTTTATGATTAATGACGGGATAGTACCTTTGCTCAACGATTTCTATCAATTGACGGGCAACCCAATTCTTCTACCGAAATTTGGTTTATATGAGGGGCATCTTAATGCCTATAACCGCGATTTTTGGAAAGAAGATGAAAAGGGAATTCTATTTGAAGACGGCAAACGCTATAAAGAAAGTCAAAAGGACAATGGCGGAATCAAAGAATCGCTGAACGGTGAGAAAAACAATTATCAATTTTCGGCCCGCGCTGTAATAGACCGGTATAAAGCACATGATATGCCTTTGGGCTGGATTCTTCCAAATGATGGCTATGGTGCTGGCTATGGCCAAACGGAATCTTTAGATGGAAATATCCGAAATTTGAAAGAGTTTGGTGATTATGCACGTAAGAATGGTGTAGAAATCGGTTTATGGACACAGTCCGATCTCCATCCGAAAGATAGTATAAGTGCATTACTGCAACGTGATATTGTAAAAGAGGTTCGGGATGCGGGTGTAAGAGTCCTAAAAACGGATGTGGCCTGGGTTGGTCCAGGATACTCCTTTGGTCTCAATGGGGTCGCCGATGTGGGACATACTATGCCTTATTATGGTAACAACGCTCGTCCATTTATTATTTCATTGGATGGTTGGGCAGGCACACAGCGCTATGCCGGTATCTGGTCGGGCGACCAGACTGGAGGCGTATGGGAGTATATTCGATTCCATATACCAACATATATTGGCTCGGGACTTTCAGGTCAGCCCAATATTACCTCCGATATGGACGGGATCTTTGGTGGTAAAAATTTTAAGGTCAATATTCGTGATTTTCAATGGAAGACCTGGACACCAATGGAACTCAATATGGATGGCTGGGGATCGAACGAGAAATACCCACATGCTTTGGGTGAGCCGGCTACTTCTATCAATCGTCTGTATCTGAAATTGAAATCTCAATTGGTTCCCTATAGCTATAGTGTTGCGAAACAAGCAGTAGATGGACTGCCCATCATTCGTGCTATGTTTTTAGAGCAAGCAAATAGTTATACGCTTGGAAAGGCAACGCAATACCAGTACCTCTATGGTCCAAATTTCCTTGTAGCACCGATTTACCAGGAAACACGTGTGGATGAGAAGGGAAATGATATGCGCAACGGTATCTACCTGCCTGATGGTGAATGGATTGATTATTTTACGGGCGAAAAATACCAGGGAGGGCGTATTATCAATAACTTTAATGTGCCTATTTGGAAGCTGCCTGTTTTCGTGAAAAATGGAGCCATTATTCCGGTGACCAACCCAAATAATAATGTGCTGGAAATCAAAAAAGATCAACGTATTTATGAAGTATACCCTTATGGAAACTCTAGTTTCCTGGAATATGATGATGATGGAAAGACAGAGGCTTATCGTTATGGTAAGGGGGCAAATACATCCATAACTTCACAGTTAAACAACAATAAAGTTGTTTTTGCGATTGCTCCAACGCAAGGCGAATTTGACGGCTTTGAGAAAATGAAGTCTACGGAAATTCGTTTCAACGTTAGCAAAGCACCGAAGAAATTGACGGTAAAGGTCAATGGGAAAAATAGCAAACTTAAAGAAGTGAATAGCATAGATGCGTTTAATACTTCTGAAAACGTATATTTCTACGACGCACAACCAAACCTGAATCAGTTTGCAACCAAAGGATCGGAGTTTGAAAAAATACCACTGGTGAAAAATCCGATGTTGCTGGTACGACTAGCCAAACAGGATGTCTCATCGACCGCAATAGAAGTACAATTGGAGGGTTTCGAATATGCTCCTGCTGACAACTATCTGGCTCAGACTGGTGCTTTGACTTCGCCCAAAGCTGTTATCACAGATCAACATACACAAGCATATACCTTAACGCCAACCTGGGAAAAGGTTGCAAATGCTGATTATTATGAAATTGAATTCAATAATCTGATCTATTCGACCATCAAAGACAGTCAATTGCTATTCGAAGGATTGGCCGCGGAAACGGATTATCAATTTAAAATTAGGGCTGTCAATAAATCTGGTGTTTCAGATTGGAGTACATTTGCCGCAAGAACAAAGGCAAACCCGTTGGAATTTGCCATCGAAGGTATCAAAGCAGAGACTTCTGTGGATAACCAAGGTGGAAATGGTATCAATAAATTGTTCAATTATGATGAGGGGGATATGTGGCATACAAAATGGGGACAGACTGCAGTTCCGTTTGATATGACCTTAGATCTAAAATCCGTTAATCAATTGGATAAGTTTGAGTACCTTCCAAGAACCGATGGCGGAAATGGTATTATTTTAAAAGGAAAAGTATTCTATAGTAACGATAAGGACACCTGGACGGAAGCTGGTAGTTTTGATTGGAAACGTGATGGCGAAATGAAACGTTTTGATTTTGGAACCCATCCGGTGGCCCGATTTGTCAAAATTTCAGTTTCTGAAGCTGTTGGAGGTTTTGGTTCAGGAAGAGAATTATATGTGTTTAAAGTACCAGGATCGTCAAGCTACTTACCGGGCGATATTAATAATGACCGATTGATCGATCATAATGACTTGACTTCCTATATTAACTACACGGGATTGCGACTGGGAGATGGAGATTTTGAAGGTTATGTCAGCAATGGTGATGTCAATAAAAATAATCTGATTGACGCTTATGATATTTCCAATGTCGCTGTTGTCATTGAAGGTGGTGCAAAACCAAATAAAGAAGAAAAGGTCAGTGGTAAATTAAAATTGATTCCTTCAAAAACGACCTTAAAATCGGGTGATATTGTGGAGATCAGTGTTAGTGGAGAGAATCTTAAAGCTGTCAATGCACTTAGTTTTGCTCTTCCTTACAATCAAGGCGATTTTGAATATGTCGGTATTGAGTCCGTACATTTAAAAGAGATGAACAATTATAGCAACGATCGTCTTCACACCAATGGAAGTAAGGCTCTGTATGCTACTTTTGTTAATCTAGGCAACAAGGAGACTTTGAATGGCTCTGAAGTTTTATTTAAGATCAAATTGAAAGCAAAACGTAATGTCAACTTCAATCTGAAAGCAATAGATGGGATTTTGGTTGATAAAAAGCTGAATTCCGTTACTTTCTAAAATATAAATAGCCTTAACAAAAAGGGGAGCCTCATAGGCTCCCTTTTTTGTTAATTGATGTCTAAATAGTGCATCTAATTAGTCCAATATCATACTGAGATCCATCAGTAGGATTTCAGTATCTGCTGAGGTCACTTTCAGGTTAATTTCAGCGACATCCCATATTCCAAAGCCATCTCTGCTTTCTAATTCTTGTCCTTCGACAGTAACACTACCTTTTATTACAAAAACATATACACCATTTCCTGCCTTTTTGATCTGGTATTTTGTTTGGACGTCCTTGTCAAAATGCCCCATGGAAAACCAGGCATCCTGATGGATCCATACACCCTCGTCTTCTGGATTTGGAGAAAGAATTTGCTGGAATTTATTCTGTCTTTGTGTTATATCCAATGTAATTTGATCGTATCGGGGGCTCACATTCCGTTGATTAGGGTACACCCAAATTTGAAGAAACTTGACCGCCTGATCGGTGTTTTTATTATATTCACTGTGTATGATGCCCGTTCCGGCGCTCATGACCTGAATATCTCCCTTCCGGATAATAGCTTTGTTACCCATGCTGTCTTCATGTTGCAAATCACCTTCCAAAGGGATACTGATGATTTCCATATTGTCGTGAGGGTGTTTGCCAAAACCTCTTCCTTCAGCCACCATATCATCATTTAGCACACGTAACACACCAAAGTGCATACGTTCGGGGTTGTGATAATTGGCGAAGCTAAACGTATGATTGCTATCTAACCAACCATGATTTGCATGACCGCGTGTCGCCGCTTTGTGAAGGACACTATGGTTTTCCAATTTGTCTGAATTATAGTTTACAGCTTCGGCATCCAGCGTTTCAAGCGGCTCTATCTCGTCAATATCATTCTTCAAGATATCAGCTGAAGACACTGTTGATGCAAATATTCCGGAACCCAAAAGTCCCTTTTTTATAAAGTTCTGTCTGTTCATGATTCTATTATTTAGTATCCAAAATTAGCCTATTAGCCACCTATTTCTATTGATCTAGTTCAATAAAGAAAGAGTTTTAACGGTTTTCGGTTGTTTTTCTAGGGGGCTATTGCTATGGCCTATGCTTTATTAAACGGAGAGTAAGTCTGGAAAAAGACTATAGACTTCATTTTTTAGAAGCCCACTTCCACCGCCATAATGTTTGATCAGACCAATCGGATAGGTGAGCCGCGTAAGGTGATCTGTTATTTCATGCTCTTCCTGAGGAGAAAGTCCCGAACTCAATAATAAAACATCTACAGGGACATCTATTAGCTGTTTTTTACAGGCATCCAAATCGTATTGTATTGTTGCATTCCAGTTGGGCGTGTTTTCAATGATTCTCTTGAGCGTGAGGAGAATTTCTTCATTTTTACCAAATATGAGAAAGGTTAATATTTTCATGATGTTCTTGTTTAAGGATTTGTCCTGATGAGCGTATTGACAATGGCATTACCCTTTAAAATTTTTGAAATGGGACATTCTTCGGCAATTTGTTGCAGGCGTTCTCGGGTATCCTCTGCTAAGATTTGTCCAAAAGCTATCTCGCGATCAAAATATGTAACCACTTGTCCTTTTTCAATTTTGAGGTACATATTTGAACTGACTGAAATTTCTGGAATATCAAGCCCTTTTTTATCGATGTACATGCGTAAAGTAGCTAAGGTACAAGATACAAGCGATGAGATGAGAAGGGTGTAGGGGTCAGGACCAAGATCTTTGCCACCAAGTTTTTCAGGTTCATCCGTAATAAACTCTCCATTTCTCCATTGTATTGTGGTCTTATATTTCTGCTCAGTAATATGGCCAAGGATAGGGTTTTCCAATATATATTTCATACGGATTATTCTTTTGTTTGTAATACAACAAAAATAAGCCTGAATTGATTCATTTCCATTGATGTAGTTCAATAAATATAGTCATATTGTCTCCCGTATTTTTTTATTGGCTGATAAGATTGATGGATTTCCGCTGATGAATACACCTTATCGTTACAGAAAAAATAAAGATTGGAGTAAGTTGAATCACATAAATTTTCTTACTTTTAACAATCAAATTCACTCAATTTTTTAAAGGATTTTAATTTAATATTTCGGTTATGATGAAGAGATTTTTACTTGTCGGACTTTTTGCTGGTATAACCCATTTTATGGCTTTCTCGCAATCTCATGAACTACGTGTGGGTGTTACCTCAGGTGTATCCAATTTTACGGGATCGGGAACCGAAGCAAAGAGTACGTTGAATGGATCTACGCAACAGGACTATTATACCAATAATCCCTATGGAAAAAAATATGGAATCAATATTGGTGGCGCTTTAAACTACCGTTATGTTTTTGCCAACAACCTAATATTAGGTTTAGAGGGTGCATATGAACGATTGCAGACAAAGATTGATTTGGAAGGCAATGAGTTTATGAATGGAAGCCGTGGTCAGACCCGTCTAAATCAACAATTTATCAATTTTAATCCTTTTGTTGGCTATCGTGTCTTTTTTGAACCGATGACAATGGATATTCAGCTGGGTATGGATATTGCCAAAACGCTGAGCATCAAAGAAAATGGTAGCATTGAAGATAAACAGGGGAATAAAACAAGTTTTGATCGTGACCGCGGCAAGGTTATTGATTTGGATCTACGCCCTCGTTTACAGTTTAATGTAAATTATGACCGTTATACCGTGTTTGCCGGTTATTCATGGGGAGTGAAGGATTATAACAACGGGATGCTTGGTGCTGATCCCGGTGTGGCACGATTAAATGTATTTCGCTTAGGCCTGCAGTATCAGCTATTAACTCCGATCTTCAAAAATGACTAAAGGCAGGTTAGAAGCATTCAGTGATGGCGTTTTGGCCATCATTATAACGATTATGGTACTTGAATTAAAAGTACCTGAAGGATTTACTTTTGCTAGCCTTAAACCATTATATCCTAAAATTATCTCCTATATCGTTAGTTTTGTTTACGTTGGACTGTACTGGAATAATCACCATCATCTCTTTCAAATTGTTCGAAAAGTAAATGGAAAAGTTCTTTGGAGCAATTTGAATTTATTGTTTTGGCTATCATTAATGCCGGTTACAACAAATTGGATTGGTGAGTCACATTTTGAAAGGGATCCTATTATCGCTTATGGCTTTGTCCTGATCATGTGTTCCATATCATACAATATCGTTGAATATTTTGTGATTCAAATCGAAGGGGAAGAATCTGCACTTAAAAAAGCGGTTAAATCGAAGGTTAAGGAAAATATTTCTACAGCGCTGTATTTTTTGGGGATAGGGCTGTCTTTTATTAATCCCTATATCAGTTTGCTCATGTATGGAACAGTCGCTATTATGTGGCTTATACCTGACCGCCGTATTGAGAAAGAAATGCGGAATCAATAGTTTTGCTGTTCCAGGGCTTTCAGGATGAACTGAACGCGATCGTTTACCGTTGTTTTTGGAACCTCAATGGTTTCATAACCGAGTTGTGTATAGGTCTCTTTCATTATCTTGAAAGTGTTTTCGGCCTCCCGCCAAGTTTGTTTCCGCTCGTTGTCATTCGCATAGATCTCAGCCCAAGGCGGTAATATAAATACTTTTTTATGATAACGTCGACCTTTTGCTTCGTGAAGCAGTTCTTCTTCGATTGAAAGACCTTCCATCGCAATATATGCCAATGTATCTGGAATTCCGCGGTCAAAAAAAATGTAGTTTTGGTGATCTTGCCTCACCTGCATCAAATAGCTGGTTGATGAAGCGGCCAACATGAGTTTGGCATAGTGAATTTTATTTTTCCAGGGCAAACCATCGGCATCAGCTTCCAATTGTTCTCGGATGATGCGCCGGGCATCCTCTTCCACAATGCTGAATCCCTGCTTATTTAATTCATTTAATAAGGTAGTTTTACCGACTCCAGGTCCTCCTGTCAGAACGATAAAATAATGTGTTTGATCCATAATGATTAAAATGAAATGCTTCCCGAAATGGAGAAAATTGGGGTAATGACTGATTGTTGGCTACGATTTTAAAAATTAGCTGTATTGTTTTGCGATTTTCTTTTCGGGTTCGACGTAGAATGTATATAAGAAAAATAAAAATATATATTCTAGTGGTTTCATCAAAATATAAGTCACATTTGATGCGCTGTTGGAATTAATTTTGACGGAGATATTAAAACCATATTTATCGTAGCAATATCTGACATAGCGATGTAGTGCTGGTGATACATCGCTTAATATTTCTTCGAATGCGTTGGCCACCTGAAGCTGTCTATTGACAATGATCGTGTTGCCATGTCTTGTGCCCAGCCGTAGGGGTTTAACAAGGGCAGGATCTCCTTTTGCCGCAACTGTACAGAGGTAATGGCCCTGATGATCGAGGATAGGAGGGTGCATTTTTTGTGAAAAAGCCCAAGTAGTTGTTTCTGTGAAAACTTTCACCATTGAATCCCGATCCTGCCCCAATAGGACAAGGATGATAGTTAGTAGGAGAAAGACCGGAACAAGTAAAATAAGAGCCCATGCCGGATAATTCAGTTTTGAGGAAAGCAGGTTATTGATTTTATTGAGCGTGCTGTTGGCATAGCTTCTGTTCATAGCGTAACCCCGCTCTTCAACGATGATTTTACGGATTAGCCCAATGCCCATAATCAAGCAGCATATTGGCGTGAAAATAAAGAATAAAGTTCCTTCGTTGCCAATATACATATCCAATGTGGACGTATCGTGGTGACTGACCTGAAAGAGCACAAACAGACTGATAATATTACCTATCATTAACATAATCAGCATCAGAACAAGAGGAATAGGAGGGATTTTTCGTCCCTTGAGCCAAATCGCTATTGCTGAAATATTGAATGCAATAAAATAAAATGATAGCGATACAAGGTGTTTTCCGCCGAAGGGAATATAACAATCACCATCTACAGGATCTACGGCTTGATTATATTGACTCGAGTGGAATAATAGCCCTACTCCGCTTATCATTAATGAAATCAGGTAGCCGATGATAATGGCATACTCAGCAATTGTTATTTTCCGCTGTTGTTTTTTGACAGCCGAACGAAGCAGATATACAATCCCGAACAGCGTAAGAATAATAAGGAGAAGAATGATGATCATAATGGGGTGAGCAGTTATAGTTCTAAGACGAATATCGTCAAATCATTTGTTTAATTCAGATACAAGGCAATCAATTGTTATTGGAATATATCCGTATAACGGATTGAATCCAAAATTATTGAAGTGTTCAATGGGTCGGAATTCAAGATTTCTTCAACAGTGTAGATGCTATTAAAGGTATCTATAGTGCCAATGTCCAGCTGAGACCAGCGCCTAATTTTTACCGAATAATCTGTTCCAAAAATTCTTTTTTTTGCTGCTTTGAGAGCTGTCTGTGGTTTCAAAATGTTTAGGGTCTGCATGGATTGTCTCTGTTTTGACATTTGGTAAAATCTCATTTTCTGGAAGTCCATTGCGTTGTTCTATTTCCTGAATCTGTTTTAATGCTGTTGTCTGATATAAAAGTGGTCCTTCTTTGTCGCAGTTAAAAAGGTTGGAGTAACTTTTTGATTCATTCAGATCAAAAGGTTGTGGTTCTACAACTTCTGTTGCTTCCAAGAGACCCAGGTTACGATCTTTGGCATATTGCAGTGCATTGAGGAAAATAGAAATACGGTTATCAGAAAATAGCGTATCTAATTCAGCCTTGATCGTCGGGTCACTTTGGTAATCTATCAACAATTGCGCGACTTTTTCTGCGGGGATAAAGACACCGGAACAATAATTTTCTACAAGCTTATTTTCGATATTATTGGTTAGAAATTCTTGTTGAACAAATTGTTCCCACTGTTTGTAATAGCTGGATAAATGGTCATTTTTGGAGAAGGACAGTGCTCCACCTCGAACATAGAAGTATTTTTCGAAAAAACCTTGGACAACAGCAATGAAAAAACCATGGGTTTTGTCAAAATAATCATTTTTGTCGGTTTCCCGGCCCGCATTTAAGGTGTCTTGGTATTTGGTTTTATAGAAGTCTTCTAGTTGGTGAGTTGCAGAAACTTCCTCAATCTTTTCAGGATTTTTGAGCAAGTCAAAATACCAAGTTTCTATCTGCTGTTCTGAGATGGGGTGGTAACTAATATCATAGCCCATAATGACTGTTTTTAATCTCTTATGTTGTAATTGCTAATATATTAAAAATTAACATTTTGTGCAATATAAATCGCTCCGATATCGTGCTTTTTTGCCTAAAAGGAAGGGTTGATGACAGTTTTATAAAGCAGGAGGGCAGGGGCAGCATGTTTGCCTATTTCATGATAATTAATTACTTTGGTCACAAACAGAATTTATATATGAAGCACTTACTATTTATTATTTTTATGTCGATGAGCTTATTTTTTACAGCTTGTCAATCCCCAAGTCCAGAGACTTTTTTCGGAAAAGTTGTTTTAAACACAAATCTTGTAGCAGATTTTGCCCCTGAACGCTACGGCAAACAGCTCGAGCAGGAGACCGTAGAATTTGCGGATATGCCCTCCAGTAAGAAAGTAGGCGATGAAGCTCAAAAATCTGTCGGGATCAAAATTCAGGTTGTTGAAAAGGCCTTAAAGGATATTAAGGAACTGAATGTTTCCGATGCCGATGCAAAAGCACTGAAAGAGCAGTCTATTGCATTATTTGAAAAAGTGTTGCCTGTCTATAAAAATGAATATACCGCTTATGCCAAGTTATGTGACGGTAAAGGTTCGGCTGAAGAAAAGCAGGCATTACTCCAAAAGATCGAAAAAAACGATATGCCTTCCATTAACGAGGTGTTTGACAACGTATATGCTTTAGGAAAAGCTTATGCTGAAAAACATAACCTGAATGTTAACTGGGGAAATTAAGCAGATGAAGGAAACAAGCTTATACAGAAATAAAAAGAAAACAAGTCAGCTACTGTCAATTTCGGGAGGCCTATGTTTGTTGCTTCTGATCGTTTTATTGTACAGTATCGGTTTATTTGATGGTGTATTTAAAGCCAAACCGACAGTTTTCTCTGCAGGAGCATTGCTAGTACTCTTAATTTTATTGTTTTCCAGCCTACTGAGCCTTCGGGATAAAACAGCGCAAATTGTTTTGAACGACCGATATTTTCTTGGAAAGACAACACCAGTATCGAAAGCTTTTGGCCAAGGCGACTGGCAGGATGTCAAAAGCATCGACTTACAAAAAGTCGGTGGTGATACGATGGTCATTGTTACATTGGGTAATACCCCTAAATATAAAGAGCAGCTTTCGTCGCTGTTATGGAAAATGGCTTATCAAGAATCCACTCAAGAACTGTGTATCATGTATTCGTCCTCAACTATTGATTTGGAGCCCTCGGAGCTATACCAACTTTTTGTATCCTATTGGAAAGGAGCAAAAGTAATCGATAAGTAGTAAACAAATTAGGCCATTGCAGACTTTATAGCATCAATCTTCTGTTGGATGATCTCTTTTTCCAATGTTGTTTTAGCCAGGATTTTTGCTTTGTTAAAGTTTGCGATGGCTTTGTTTTTATCCAGTTCCTTATAGAGTTCTCCCAGCAGCACAAAATAAAAATGATTGTCTTCTAGTTGTAAGGTTTTTACTTCGACTAATGCAGCTTTAACACCTTTTACTTTATACAGTGCAAATATTCTATTCAATGCAGCTGCCGGGGAATAATTGACGACTAATAAACGGTCATACCATTGCAGTATTTCGGCCCATTTTTCTGGACTGTCTTCCTTTATACAATGGCATTGAGCAATCTTAGCCTCCAGATGGTAGGATGTGAGTTCATCGCCCGATGCAGCGTTCTTGAGAAAATGAAGCCCTTGATGTATAAGTTCTTGATTCCAGCGTTCCTCATCCTGTTGCTCATACAAAATGAAATCACCTTCATTGGTCAGCCTTGCCTCGAAACGGGAGGAATGAAAACAAATCAGCGCAATAAGCGCATTGGTCTTAGGTGTATTTGTTTTTTCATAAGTCGAAAGCATTAGCGCAAGGCGTAACGCTTCAATACAGAGCTCCTTTCTTAAAATTTGATTTTGGGTTTTAGAATAATACCCTTCATTAAATAAGAGGTAAATAATATGGAGTACGTTATCGAGGCGTTTAATAATTTCTGCTTCGGAGGGCAGTTCGAGTTCGATTTTTTCTGAACGTAGTTTTTCCTTTGCTCTGAATAGGCGCTTATTGATGGTTTCTTTGTTGGAAAGAAATGCCTCGGCAATTTCGTCTATACCAAAACCACAGAGGATTCTAAGGGCAAGACCTATTTGAGCCTCACTGGCAATTGCTGGCGTGCAGATTGCAAACAGCATTTTTAATTGGCTGTCTTTGATATTTTCCTGCGAGAAATTAAAGTCGTCGAAGCTTTCTGCTTCCGGCTCGCTCTGCCGCACTGCAGGGATGATTTTATCTGTAAATATTTTATTTCTTCTAAAGTGGGCCAGTGTCTTTTGTTTTGCAACCGTGTAGAGCCAAGCCGTAGGATTTGCAGGAACGCCTTTGGTCTGCCAAGATTCTGTGGCCAATAAGAAAGTTTCGCTGACTATATCTTCGGCGATTTCGATGTATTGAAGACCAAAACTTTTACTGATGACAGCGACTATTTTGGTAAATTCTTGCTGGAAAAGCTGTTTTAGAAAATCCGGATCCATAAGTCTAAATTAGGGGCGGCTGTGCGCGTGTACAGCTGCCCCGTATATGATTAGTTGAGCAGTGCACGTATCTCTACACTACCATTAAATTCGAGTATAGGACAGCCATGGGCCAAGGTTGTTGCTTCGTCAAGATCGTCTGCTGCGACGACAATAAAACCGCCGAGTCTTTCCCTAATCTCCACAAAAGGTCCATCCGTAACGATACCGCCTGGCTTTAATACCTTTCCGGCTGGCTCAAGACGGGAGCCATGATCCTTCAGTTTACCTTGCGCATCGATGTCACTGATCCAGTCGTACCATCTTTTGTTTACAGCTTTTGCTTCTTCTTCTGTCAGTTGACTTGGTTCATTGGCCCCCTGACGAAATAATAAGATGAAATCTTTCATTTTTATGGTTTAATTTATCGTATAAATATCGACCTCGTGTTTATGAGGTTGGCTGTACTTTGTGCTGCCCAACTTTGTAGCTTCCTGCTTGTGTGCGGAAGGAAATATTGATCCTGTTATAAGAATTGATTGCTGTAATGGCCAAGGTCAGGTCGATAAGTTCTTCTTCCGAAAATACAGCAGTTGCTTTCGTATAAACCTCGTCCGACACATCACCATGCGTAATTTTCGTCACGGCTTCGGCCCATTCCAGCCCAGCACGTTCACGTTCGCTATACAGAGGTGCCTCCCGCCAGGCATCCAATAAGAACAATCGTTGTGGTTGATCTCCGGTCGCCAGTAGATCTTTTGAATGCATGTCAAGACAATACGCACAGCCATTGATTTGTGATACACGGAAATAAATAAGATGCAAAAGCTCTTGTTCTATCGAACAATTGCTCAGATATGTACCTATTCCATACATTGATTTCATGGCGTTTTGCCCTTTTGCGAAAAAATTGATGCGTTGTTTCATTTTTTTATTGTTTTTAGTGTAACTGATTTACACCACAACAATGCTTGAAGTTAAAGAAATTGGACAGCTTGATCTGTAAATTTTAGACTTAAATTATAAGTAACTGTATTACAGTTTTTTAATTTGATTATTTCTCTAATAAAATTCTAATAATTTTCTAAAAGATCTCTAACGGATCATGGAGGTAGGAATGCGCACCTTTGCAGGCAAAGGAGGACAAAGAGATGAGTGTTTTTGAATTTGCCATACGATTATTTGTAGCATTGCTTTTGGGGGCTGCTGTGGGAGTAGAGCGCCAATGGCGCCAGAAAAATGCGGGGCTTCGGACAAATACTTTAGTTTCGTTGGGAGCAGCAGCTTTTGTGCTGCTTTCGATAGAAATTGGCGGTGATGCTACCGGACGGATTGCTTCTTATGTGGTCAGCGGAATTGGTTTTCTTGGCGCTGGTGTGATTATGAAGGACGGTTTGAATGTGCATGGTCTAAACACGGCGGCGACGATTTGGTGTTCGGCTGCAGTAGGGGCGCTCTGTGGTCTAGGTTTGCATGCCCAAGCATTTGTGGTTGCGTTCGCTATTATTTTTACACACCTGATCTTTCGTCCAATCGGGCAAAAAATGGCCTTCCTGACTTTTAATAAATCTGCAGCATCACAAACCGAATATCTACTGACCATAGGCTGTGGGATAGACATCGAAAATCATATTCGTGTTTTATTGATGCAGATGCTGAGCAGTAACGAAAAACTGTTGTTGTCTTCGCTTTCGAGTGACGATACCCTCGCTACAAACGGCGTTGTCATTAGGGCCATCGTTAGAGCCATCGGTCAGCAAGACAGTCTTATCGAACGGATGGCTAGTCGATTGACCATCGAGGAAAGAGTAACAAAAATAAGCTGGGAAATTATAGGTACAGAGTCGGACCTGTAATAAGAATCGGATCTATAATAAGAACGGGATTTAGGGAAATTAACATGAAAGGGGCTATAGGGTTATGATTAAAATGAACAATAAAACAACAAAGAATCCATTGCACAATATGATCAGTTCCAATGGAATGAATGTGGGGACCGTGACCAAGTTGCAGGGGGTGGCCAGTCAGGATGAAAAGCTTGCCTGCGCGATGTTAGAAACGAGCAGAGAGGGGATTACAGATGAAATGGCTAAGGAACGTCAACAGAAATTTGGATTAAATGAGGTGAAACATCAAAAGGCCCCAAAGTGGTATGTGCAGCTATTGAAATCTTTTGCCAACCCCTTTATATATATTCTGGTATTGATTGCCACTGTTTCCTTTATCATCGATGTAGGGCTTCCAGAGGTTGGCGAACGAGATTATAAAACAGTTGTTGTGGTGTCCATTATGATTTTGGTCAGTGCGCTGCTTCGTTTTGTACAGGAGTATCGAAGTAATGCCGCGGCAGAAAAATTAAAAAGTATGGTCAAAACTACGGCAACAGTATTGCGGAAATTTAAAGGGAAAAGAGAGATTCCTATTGTCGAACTGGTGCCGGGAGATATTGTATACCTTTCTGCTGGGGATATGATACCTGCAGATTGCCGTATTGTTCAGAGTAAGGATCTTTTTGTGAGTGAAAGTATGCTGACTGGAGAGGCGCTTCCGGTAGAGAAGAATTATTTGCCTATCCGGAATGCGGCGGAAAAATCACCTATTGAACTTTGTAATATTTGTTTTATGGGGACCAATGTTGTTAGTGGATCGGCGATAGCCGTGATTGTGACGACAGGAAGTTACACCTATTTTGGGAGTATCAGCAAATCGATTACCGGCGAACGTCCCGAAACAAGTTTTGATAAGGGTATAAATAAGGTGAGTTTCTTATTGATCCGTTTTATGCTGGTCATGGTTCCGCTGATCTTCTTGATCAATGGATTGATGAAAGGGAACTGGACAGAAGCGCTACTGTTTGCCATTGCTGTCGCTGTAGGTTTAACTCCCGAAATGCTGCCCATGATTGTCACCGCTAACTTGGCTAAGGGGGCTGTCAATATGAGCAAGCGTAAAGTCATCGTCAAGCGGTTAAATTCTATCCAGAATATAGGTGCCATGGATATTCTGTGCACCGACAAAACAGGAACGTTGACATTGGACAAGATCGTCATGGAAAAACATCTTAATGTGTATGGGGTCGAAGATGATGAGGTGCTCAAATGGGCCTATCTCAATAGTTTTCATCAGACTGGTCTCAAGAATTTGATGGATAAGGCTGTGTTGGAACATGCCGAATTACACGATTACCTGAAAGTGGAGGATCAATATCTGAAAATTGACGAGATTCCATTTGATTTTCAGCGGCGACGGATGTCTGTGGTCCTCAAACAGCATAATGGTAAACATTTGCTGATCTGTAAAGGGGCCGTAGAGGAAATGCTTGAGCTTTGTACACACGCTTTTGATCCGGGAGATGACCGTAGCCTGCATGTCGAAAATGACCGTACTGTACCGATGGACGATACGATGCGTAAAATTGTATTGAAAACCTCGAAAAAGATGAATGAGGAGGGATTACGTGTTTTACTGGTTGCCATCCGCGAATTTGAAGGTGCTCACCCCTTGACCTATGCTGTTGCAGATGAAGCGAAATTGACGTTGACGGGATTTATCGGCTTTTTGGATCCGGCCAAACCATCTTCACAGCCGGCTATTGAAGCCTTACAAAAATTGGGAATCGGGATCAAAGTGTTGACAGGAGATAATGAGATTATCACACGCAAAATTTGTATGGATGTCGGCATTCCGGTGGATCGGATTGTCAATGGAAATGAATTAGATAGCATTCCGGACACCGAGTTAAATCAATGTGTTGATGAGGTATCGGTATTTGCAAAATTAAGTCCTCTCCAAAAAGTTCGTGTCGTAAAAGCATTGCGGGATAAGGGACATACGGTTGGCTTTATGGGCGATGGTATCAATGATGCGGCGGCACTTAAGGAGGCTGATGTGGGTATCAGTGTAGATACGGCTGTTGACATTACCAAAGAAAGTGCAGATATCATTCTGCTGGAAAAAGATCTTATGGTGCTGCGCAAAGGGGTTATTTATGGACGTCGAACTTTTGGAAATATCATTAAATATATCAAGATGACGGCAAGCAGCAATTTCGGCAATATGTTCAGTATGCTTGGGGCCAGTGCTTTTCTTCCCTTTCTACCGATGCTGCCGGTGCATCTGCTTATTCAAAATCTACTCTACGATATATCGCAGGTATCTATTCCTTGGGACAGCATGGATGAGGAATTTATCGTCGAGCCAAAGAAATGGGATGCTGGTAGTGTCTCTAAGTTTATGTTATTTATTGGCCCCATAAGTTCATTGTTTGATTTCGCCACTTTTGCGGTATTGTTTTTCGTGTTCAAGGCCAATACGGTATCGGATCAAACACTCTTTCAGACTGGTTGGTTTGTAGAGGGATTGCTTTCACAAACATTAATTATTCATATGATAAGGACCAAGAAAATACCCTTTATTCAAAGCTGGGCTGCTGCACCGGTTGTTGCCTTGACGAGTTTAATTATGATTATTGGTGTCGTTTTGCCGTTTACGCCATTTGCCGCTGCCTTAAAAATGGAAGCACTGCCTCTGACTTATTTTCCATGGCTTATCGGCATTTTGGTCTGCTATTGTTTACTTACACAGTGGGTCAAAAATTGGTTTATCCAAAAATTTCATACCTGGTTATAGTTTTAAATTATTGGAGTAAAATGCTGAAATTCATCAACAATAATGTTAATTTTAGACAAATTACTCCAATGAAACTTATAACATATACCCTTGCTATCGCTGGATTGGGCCTGATGGCTTCCTGTGGATCGGGAACTCATAACAGACAATCTGCTGCTGATACTGCTGTGAATGAAAAGTTTAAATCGTATGAGGACCGCTTTATTCAGCAGCTTTGGAAAGAAAATCCGGAATGGGCTACCCAAGTAGGGTTCCATCAGTATGATTCCTTGTTGACAATTCCGGATGCCAATACGCGAAAACTACGTATGGAGTTTTCAAAGCGACATTTGGACAGCCTCAAAAGTTTTGATCTGAGCACCTTGAATCTTTCTCAGCAAACAGATTATCATCTGATTCAAAACTATCTTGAATCCAATGTTTGGTCTATTGAGAAGGAGCGCGCGTATGAGTGGAATCCTTCTTCGTACAATGTTGGGGGGACGATCGCTTTTATGCTTGCCGAGAATTATGCACCATTATCGACCCGACTTAAAGCTATTTATCAACGTTTGACGAAGATTCCAGCCTATTATGAGGCCGCGAAAGGACAGCTTAAAAATCCGGCCTTGGTATTGACCGATTTGGCAATTCAACAGAATTTGGGCAGTTTATCTGTTTTTGAAAGCGATTTACGGGATTCACTGAAAAAATCCGATCTGCCGGCTTCAGAAAAGGAGGCCATCCAGAAGGCTTCACAACAAGCTATTGCGGCGATCAACGGGTATGTTCAATTTTTAAAAGTGACACCTAATCCTTCTCCGCGAAGTTTTAGATTAGGAAAAGAACTTTACGACAAGAAATTTGATTTCGATATCCAATCGGGGGCAACAGCCGAACAGATTTATCAGGCTGCGCTAGCAAGAAAAAGCTATTTACATGGTGAGATGTATAAAATCAGCAAAGAGCTGTGGCCTAAATATTTTGGAAAATCGTCCTTGCCGTCAGATAGTTTGCTTGTCATTCGAAAGATGATCGACACCCTGTCTGTCAAACATGTTAAAGCAGAAGAGTTTCAATCCGCTATCGAAACACAGATACCGAAGTTGGTTGCGTTTGTCAAACAAAAGGATTTATTGTATATCGATGATAGCAAGCCGCTCGTGGTGCGTAAAGAGCCTGCTTATATGGCTGGTGTTGCGGGAGCTTCAATCAGTGCACCCGGTCCTTACGATAAAGGTGGGAATACCTATTACAATGTGGGCAGTCTAACAGGCTGGACCAAAGAGGCAACAGAGAGTTACCTTCGGGAGTATAACCATTACATTTTACAGATACTGAATATACACGAAGCTATTCCGGGGCATTACACCCAATTGGTGTATGCGAACCAATCGCCGAGTCTCATCAAGAGTATTTTAGGTAATGGTGCAATGATTGAGGGCTGGGCTGTCTATACCGAACAAATGATGCTCGAAAATGGTTACGGTGACAATGCCCCTGAAATGTGGTTGATGTGGTACAAATGGCATCTGCGTACCGTTTGCAATGCTATACTCGATTATAGCGTCCATGTGAAAAATATGAGTGAAAAAGACGCCATGCATTTGTTGGTCGATGAGGCGTTTCAACAACAGGCCGAAGCAGCCGGTAAATGGAAACGTGTGTCTGTGAGCAGTGTGCAGCTGACGTCTTACTTTACGGGATATAAAGAAATTTATGACCTCAGGGAAGCTGTTAAACAAAAAGAAGGGAAACAGTTTAATTTGAAGGCGTTCAACGAAAAATTCCTGAGTTTTGGTAATTCACCCGTGAAGTATATTCGGGAAATGATGTTAAAATAAATATAAGGAATTCGAGCAATGATAAAGCCACTCCTCAGAGTGGCTTTATTGTTTATCACCGCTTATTGCTCAATGGCGACATCAGCAGTTACCTTCGCAAATTTGTTTCGATAATCTATTGGTGTAAGGCCTGTAATTTTTCGAAAAATATCCCGAAAGGCTTTTGTATCGGTATAGCCTACATCAAACATCACCTCGGAAACGTTTTTTCGTGATGCTTCGAAGAATTTTTTTGCAGCTTCGATGCGTACGCGTTGGAGGTATTCGACAGGCGTGTTGTTGGTTGCTTCTTTGAATCTCCGTTCAAATGTTCGCCGCCCAATATTGACATGATTGGCCAGTTCTTCGACTGTAATTTTCTCCTCGTACTTCTTCTCGATATAGTCTTGAGCTTGTTGGATATCCAGATCAGCATGATTACGTTGGCCTCTGAATATGGCGAATTGCGATTGATTATCCCGGCTGATATCCAGCGCAAAATATTTGGCTATGAGTACGGCTGTTTCCCTGTCGGAATACTTTTCCACTAAATAGAGTATCAGATTCCATAAGCTGCTCGCGCCACCACTGCTGTAGATATTTTCATGTTCAGTGATCACAGCGCCATCCTCAATTTCAATGTGAGGGTATTTTTCCTTGAACTCTTCGATATGTGCCCAGTGTGTCGAACATTTTTTTCCATCTAAAAGACCTGTCTCAGCGAGTAAGAAAGCACCCACACATAGACTGGCAAGACTAGCCCCTTTGTGGTACAGTTTTGTAAAATAAGGGATCGCTTCGGCATTATCACGTATTCCTTTTTCTATGTTGCCAAAAATAGGCGGTATAATAAGCAGATCTGTTTTCTGAACGTCCTGTAGTAGCCGGTTTGTCTTAATGGTATACTCCCCGCTATTGGCTGGGACGTAGGTCGTTAAACCTACATATTCGACTTCAAAAATAGGCTGTTTTCCAAAGGCCGTAAGAAATTCATTGGCTGTATGAAAGGTTCTGAATGCAGGGGTAATACCTTCGATAGTGCCGTATTCGGGAACAAAAACAGAGATTTGCATATCATTTTTGGTTTATGATATAAAGGTACAAATAGTTTTTGTCGTAATCTACCCCTAAAGTTGTCGTCTTTGCAACAGCCGCAGTGTTGTGATCCTTTGCATCTTTGTTATATCAATATAAATAATAGAAAAACAATGGAAAGACAGACAAAAATTACAGTTGAAGCAACGATTAATGCTCCTGTAGAAAAAGTATGGAAATTATGGAACAGTCCGACGGATATTATGCGATGGAACTCGGCAGACCCGAGCTGGCACTGCCCAAGCAGTGAAAATGATCTTCGCGTGGATGGTACTTTTAAAAATAGAATGGAGGCAAAAGATGGAAGCTTCGGATTTGACTTCGAAGGAACCTACCATACGGTAAATTTATACCGGGAAATTGCGTATACCATGGCTGATGGAAGAACTGTAAATACGCTTTTTTCAGAAGTGGAAGGGAAAACCAGTGTGATTACAGTTTTTGATGCAGAACAGGAAAATGATCCTGAATTCCAAAAATCGGGCTGGCAGGCTATTTTAAATAACTTCGTAAACTATGTAGAATCTGCGAATTAGTAATTCAAGGATTCAAGGCTGATTATCGCTGAGATTATACACTTACACAAACGACTTATACAATGAAAAAGAACAAGATTGCTTTTTGGATAGCAACGGTATTTATAGTTCTCTGGGAAGGACTGATGCCACTAGGAACACTGTTATTTGCGCCGCAATATATCAATGCGGGCACAAAACCATTGGGATATCCCGACTATTTTGCCTATGCTTTAATTATCTGTAAGCTGTTGGGTGTTATTGCAATTGCAGTACCGCAGGTTCCGACCAAATTAAAAGAATGGGCCTATGCTGGATTGACATTCAATTTAATATTTGCTTTTATCAGTCACGCATGTGTTGACAAAAATGCAGCATTTATGATGATGCCCATTTTAGTATTGGGGATACTTGCTGTTTCTTATTTCTATCAGGCCAAGATTGCTCGTTTAAGCAACAAGGAGACAGCTGGTACAGGAGCATATCATCAGGCTTCAGTAGTGTAGCAAGTTTACCGGATTGTATTGGACTGAAAGAATGTACTGAGAGCGAGTAAAACAAAAAATAAGCAATAGTTATTCACTTATAAACAATATAGATATGAAAACGAATCAGGTTTCTTTACATCGAATTATTCAGGCGAGTCCTGAAAAGGTGTTCCGTGCTTTCGCAGATCCGATAGCACATGCCAGCTGGCTGCCTCCTTATGGTTTTGTCTGTACAGTACAGCAAATGGATTTTAAAGTAGGCGGAAGTTTCAAAATGACCTTCATTAATTTTAGTACCGGTCATAGCCATTCTTTTGGTGGTGAGTACCTTGAGATTGAACAAGATACCTTTATCAAGTACGTGGATCGATTTGATGATCCCAATTTACCGGGTGAAATGACTACCACTGTCTCCTTGCGTAAAGTGATCTGTGGTACAGAACTTAAGATTGAACAGACTGGAATTCCTGAGGTTATTCCTGCCGAGATGTGCTACCTTGGATGGCAAGAGTCGTTGGAAAAAATGAGAAAACTTGTAGAGCCTGAAATACCGGATGCATAGCCAATTGATATGATGTTAGTTCAGCCAATGGAACGCTTGCAAAGCGGAATTTTTATTACATTCTCAGGAAATTGTAGAGCGGCACTTACGTTTTATCAGACCTGTTTTGGGGGAACGTTACATTTTGATATGTTCGAAGAACCCTTGCAGGGCTGTGCTGAAATGCCTGTAGTGAGTGCCACTCTTATTTCCGAACGTGTCGCAATTTACGGCTCTGATTTGGTGCACAACGAGGGACGGAGAGTAGGAAACTACGTCGCTGTGTTTTTGCCCTGTCGGGATATTTCCGAGCGTGGGGAATTGATTGAAAGACTTACATCCCAACAAAAAAGAAGAATAGATTTTGATATGCAGCAGAAATTTATTGAAGTAACTGATTTGTTCAATGTGCACTGGGTTCTAGGAATTTAGGTTCGGCTTTCCTATACATTTGTTTTTTTTGATAAAAAAAAGCAAATTGGACTTAAAATCAGTGCTATGATCTTTGTAGAAAATGAGTTTGCCCCTTTAAAGAAAGTTATTCTTACGGTTTCTGAATTTGGCTTTCCGGAAATGATGAAGGTTGAAGATCTTCGGTTTTTATCTTCCACTGCGCTGGAGGGAGACGATGCCAATGCAGGAAAAGATTTTGGAGAAGTGTATCCCGAATTGCAAAAGGCATGGGAACAAGAGCGCCATAATTTTGCTTTGCTGTTGGAGAAATATGGCGTTGAAGTGTTGCGGCCACGTAACCTAACAACACCTGAAAAAGTATCCGGAGGAGAACACGGTTATTCTAATTTCTTTGTCCGAGACCCATTTTTCACCATCGGAAATGCCGTTATTGAGGGGTCAATCCGTTTTATGCAGCGCCGCAATGAAATATGGCCCATCCGGGATGTGTTGGAACGTGAAGTTTATCAAAGTGACTGCCTTTATGTGGCTGCGCCAAGACCCGCCATGGCGGAGCAGGAGGAGTTGGGATTATGGCATGGCCCTTTTCTAGAAGGAGGCGACATCCTGGTATACGGTAAACATATTTTTGTCGGCAACTCTGGGCTTTCCTCGAATAGCCTAGGGATTAAGTGGCTCTCTAAACTATTACAGCCTTATGGTTATCAGGTTGAAGAGTTGAAACTTCATCCCAATATACTTCATTTGGACTGTGCACTAGGGCTGATCCGCGAAGGATTGATGATCGTTTGTGAGGAAGCATTACCCTATGGGATACCCCAAAAACTGAAAACATGGGACAAAATTGTGGTCAATTTGAAGGAGGCGAGCTTGCTAGCAACCAATGGTCTGCCTATTAATCCGACAGTCTATGTGACAGATCCTGTTTTTGGCTATATTGGAGATAAGCTCTCCGCTTGTGGTGTCCATGTTGAATACGTTGATTTCCAGATCAGCCGTAGCTTTGGCGGATCCTTTCGATGTAGTACACAGCCATTATTGCGAAGTTTTTAGTAGATCTTTTAATGCTATCTAACCCGCTTGGAGACTCATCTTTTTAGGGTATTTGTCCAAAAGCAAAAACAGTTTTTTTGTCTGCAGATGTGTCCATTGGAAACCTTTCATTTTCGTTTGTTTTTAACTTTTACTATCTTGATGTAACATATCCTTGTTTTGGTATACTAACATATTATTAACAGTTAAAATAAATTATGAATTTATCCATAGAGACCCTTAGTAAGACCTATTCTAATGGAGTAAAAGCTTTAGATGGCGTAAACTTAGAAATTAAGCCCGGGATGTTTGGTTTACTTGGACCAAATGGTGCTGGCAAGTCTTCTTTAATGCGGACAATTGCTACGCTTCAAAAACCCGACAGTGGCCGTATTACTTTTGGTGATATCGATGTACTCAAAAATCAGCTCGATTTGCGGAAAGTTTTGGGTTATTTGCCACAGGAATTTGGTGTTTATCCCAATCTCTCTGCATCAGATCTGCTGCAATATTTTGCAAAGCTTAAAGGAATTAAATCGAAAGCCGATCGGGATGCCATTATCAATCGTGTTCTTGAGGTAACCAATCTTTGGGACGTGCGAAATAAAAGCGTAAGTGGTTACTCGGGCGGGATGAAGCAACGTTTTGGTATTGCGCAATTGTTGCTGAATGATCCCAAGTTAATCATTGTAGATGAACCGACTGCAGGGCTTGACCCAGCGGAAAGACATCGTTTTTTGAACGTTCTTCGGGAAATAGGTACAGATCATACCGTCATTTTTTCTACGCATATTGTGGATGATGTGCGTGAACTGTGTCATGAGTTGGCCATTCTGAACGGGGGAAAGATTCTTTTGAGAGGCACTCCTAAAGAATCCATCGATCAATTGGATGGTAAGATCTGGGTACGTATCATCAGTCGGGATCAACTGGATGAGTATACACAAAAATATAACGTTATTTCAACCAATTACAATCAGGACAACACACTCAATATTCGGGTGTACAGCGATGTGCGTCCCGATGAATCATTTGTGAACGCTCAAGGCCAATTGGAGGATGTCTATTTTGTAGCGCTAAAAAATGATCAACGCCATGTTTAAAGCCATCTTTCATTTTGAGTTTGCGCGTTGGTTTAAGAGTTCTGCCGTCTACATCTATATGGCACTCTTCTTTGCGCTTTCGCTGTTTATTATGTTGTCTTCACTCGGCATCTTCGACGGTATAACAGCAACGACCTCATCCAATACCATTATGAATTCTCCTTGGGCGATTAATGGCATGGTTAATGGCATGTCGACTATTATTTATTTTTTGATACCGTCCATTGTTGGAGCCTGCGTCTACCGGGATTTTCAATACCAGGTGCATACAATACTTTTCAGTTACCCTTTCTCAAAAACGGACTATCTACTTGGTAAATTCTTTGGATCAGTAGCTGTTGTATTGGTTATTGTACTTGCTTCAACCTTGGGTATTATCGTCGCACAATTTGTGCCGGGTATCAATCAATCCTTATTGGGACCAATTCATGTTTGGGCATATTTACAGACCTATCTTGTACAGGTTATCCCAAATCTCATTATTTTTAGTGCAATTATCTTTGTGCTGGTGACATTGACACGAAACGTATACGTTGGTTTTGTCGCGGTGTTGATCCTTATTATTCTTCAGGTGCTGGTTCAGAATCTGGCGAACAATATGGATAATCGTTTTGTGGGGGCATTGATAGATCCTTTTGGGGATAGTGCCATCTCATACTATACCCAATACTGGTCTCCAGATGAGAAGAATGTCAATAATCTTCCCTTTACCGGAGCTGTTATTTATAACCGGTTAATATGGCTCGCTGTCGCAGCCTTATTCATTGGCGGATTTTATATGTTGTTTTCTTTTTCACAACATTCGATTTCCTTTAAATCATCGAAAAAAGGATCCCGTTTAACCAAAAATAACTTTGATAGTATCTTCAAAATCAATCTACCTAAAGTAAACTATGATTTTTCGACCTTTCATTATTTGAAAACGACTTGGACAATGGCACGGTACGACTATCGCTATATCGTCAAAAATCCGGTGTTTTTAATATTGACTTTGGTAGGGGTATTGTTCATCATCTTGATGGCAAGCACCATTGGCTCGATATTCGGAACGTCAACCTATCCGGTGACCTGGAAAATGCTGATGATACCGGGGACTACATTTAAGTTTTTCCTGCTGATCCTGACGTTTCTTTTTACAGGACTTCTTGTTCACCGTGGAAGCATTACGCGGATGGGGGGATTGTTAGATACAACAGCGACGCCCAACTGGGCTTTTATGGGATCGAAAATTATCGCAATTCTTTTGATGCAATTGACTTTGCTGGCCGTTGTGATTGCGACCTGCATGGGGTTTCAGATGTACCATCATTATTATAATTTTGAAATTGGACAATATGTGATGCATCTGATGGTGTATGGTATGTTGTCAAATTTGGTATGGCTATTTATTTCACTTTTTGTACATACGCTTTTCAAAAATTACCTGGCTGGATTTTTTGTGTTATTGACCCTCTTTATTGGATTACCCTTTTTATCCATGGTCGGTGTAGAACAGGAGATCTATCAGTTTAATCAGGGACCGGATCTGGATTACTCGGATATGGATGGATTCGGCTATGTTCTTCCGTTTTTAACGTATCGGGTTTATTGGCTGCTTTTTGCGGTGTTTTTTGCTGTCATCGCCCTGCTGTTATGGCGAAGAGGTGGTTTTTCGGGAGTTAGGGAGCGTTGGGGTATTTTTAAGGCGAATTTGGGACCGGTAACAACAGCGCTGCTCATTTTTGCCTTTGCGGGCTTTATTGGCATCGGTGCTGCAATATATTACGAAAACCACATTAAAAATCCATATTATACCAGTTTAGATCATGAAAAACAAGCTGTAGAATGGGAAAAGAAATATAAGAAATACCAGTACAGGCCGCAGCCCCGTGTCGTGGATATTAAGTTTAATCTGGATATTTTTCCCGATACGCGAAGTTTTAAAGCGCATGCGGACTATGTATTGAAAAACAAGACCAATACGCCTATTGATTCTATTTTTGTCAATTACAATAATTACGATTATACATTTTCTTTAAGTGTACCAAATAAATTGATCTCTGCCGACGATAAATATAATTTCAATATTTATAAACTCGAGAAGCCGATGGCTCCGGGCGATTCTATTGTGTTGAAATTTAGTACTGTTAGTCCGGCCAATACCTGGATAAATGAAAAGTCGCCTGTGAAGGGCAATGGTACGTTTATCAACAATATGCTGTTTCCGAATATAGGCTATCTTGACCGTGGCGAGTTGGTAGACAATGATGTCCGCAAAAAGTATGGACTTCCGTATCGCGATAGAATGGCTGCGCAGACTGACAAAAGGGCCCTGCAGAATAACTATATATCCAACGATGCCGATTGGATCCGTTTTGAAGCTACGGTAAGTACGGCCAAGAATCAGTTGGCTATTGCTCCGGGTTATCTCACAAAACAATGGGAGAAAGATGGTCGTAAGTACTATCAATATAAAATGGATTCGGAAATCCTGAACTTTTTTGCATTTAATTCGGCCGAATATGAAGTCAAAAAAGATAAGTGGAACGGGGTAAATTTGGAGATTTATTACCATAAAGGACATACTTATAACCTCGATCGGATGATGGCTTCCAGCAAGGCTTCTTTGGCTTACTATACGAAAGAATACAGTGCTTACCCGCATCGACAATTGCGTATTATTGAATTTCCGCGCACAGCGGGAACTTTCGCACAGTCCTTTGCAAATACAATTCCTTTTTCCGAAGCGATCGGTTTTATTGCTGATGTCAATGAGAAGAAGGAAGATGCGGTCGATTATCCCTACGCGGTAACAGCCCATGAGATTGCACATCAGTGGTGGGCACATCAAGTGGTAGGAGCCAATGTGCAGGGGGCTACATTGATGTCCGAAAGTATGTCTGAATATTCATCGCTCAAGGTTTTGGAAAAAAGATATGGTAAAGGGCAGATGCGTAAGTTTCTCAAAGATGCGCTCGATGGCTATTTGCAAGGACGAAGTGCCGAAAAACTAGGTGAAAAGCCGTTGATGTATAATGAAAATCAAATGTACATCCATTACCAAAAGGGATCCCTGGTGCTTTATGCCTTGAGCGATTATCTGGGCGAGGATCTTTTTAACAGGACAGCCCAATCTTATTTACAACGTACAGCGTTTCAAAACCCACCGTATACAACTTCATCTGAGTTTGTGGATAGTTTTAGACAGGCTACTCCTGACTCATTACGTTACCTGATTAAAGATATGTTTGAAACGATCACCTTGTATAACAATAAAATAGAAAAAGTAAGTTCTAAAAAACTTAAGGATGGTAAATACCAGGTTGATATCCAATTTGAAGTGTCCAAGTACCGCGTAGATGGCAATGGGAAAAAGAGCTACAATGACGAAGGTGGACAGCCGTTGTCCTTTAAGAAATCAGATCGTGTGACCCTGAAATCATTGCCATTGGCAGACTATATTGAGGTTGGTATTTTCTCAGATAAGAAAAGCAAAGACGGGAATAAACGTCAGGAGCTTTATTTAAAAAAGCATAAAATCGATCGAATCAACAATACGATGACGCTAATTGTTGATCAAAAACCCGAACAGGTAGGTATAGATCCTTACAATAAATTGATCGATATTGAATCGGACGATAATCGAAAGGAAATATAAGGAGAGCCCGGTAAAAAAAATCCCCATCATGCGATGGGGATTTTTTTATGGCTTTGTGCTGCCTTCGTTTTTTACGCTGTTCATTTAAAGCGATAAGCACATGTTATTTTAAGAAGACTAGGTTGACACCTTATTTATCTTCGTATTAATGCTGGATTTCTCTTTTTATTTATTTTGGTTTATTCGGGCAATTTTGGCATCGCTATACGTTGTTGTGTACTGCTACTGATAGCCCCTAGAAATTTAAGCACAGCATTAATTTCTTCATTTGTGAGGTTCAGCTTTTTCAGCTTCGCCGAATGAATGGGTTTGGTTTTAGGATCTATCGTAACGCTACGCTGTATCGGCTCAGGATTACCGAGATTATAAAGTTGTACGACGTCCAGTAATGTTGGAAAATTACCATGGTGCATCCAAGGTCCTGTAAGGGTGATTTCCCGTAAAGAGGGCGTTCGAAATGCACCTATATCTTCCTGCTTGCCACTGATATGGTAATGTCCAAAGTCCTGCTGCCTGGTACCATACAATGTTTGACCATCATTATGGAACTGATTATCTGAAAATAACGGTGTATTGTGGCAGTTGATGCAGCGTGCTTTAGTCCGAAAAAGATGAAGCCCCCAGACCTCGTCATCCGTCATGGCATCTTTATTTCCTTTAATAAAGCGGTCAAATTTGCTATTGTAGCTACGAATACCGCGCTCAAAAGTTGCAATAGCCTGTTGAATACGCGAGATACTTATCGTACTGTCTCCAAAGGCTGATTTGAACAAAGGCCTGTAACCAGCTATTGCCTGAATATGACGTACAGCTACTTCCGGAGCGGTGTTCATCTCAACGCTATCGGTCAATGGGAATAATACCTGGGCTTCCAAGGAGGGAGATCGTCCATCCCAAAAGAAAGTATGGTAGTATCCAACATTATACAAGGTCATTGCATTTCGCTTTCCTACCCGTCGATTGTGCCCATTTGCTAAGCTTTTGCCGTCGCCCCAGCCCAGTTGCGGATCGTGGCAGCTTGCGCAGGCCAGCTGTTTGGTAGCAGAAAGTCTGGGATCGAAAAACAATAATTTTCCCAGCGCTGACTTTTCCTTGGAAAAGGGATTGTTCAAAGGGTATTCTACATCGGGCAGTGATCCGATATCCACAAAATTTGTTTTTACATCATCATCTAGGTGGGGAGTCGGCCATTGCCTGCTGTCGCCGGAAGCATACAGTCTGCGCCATAGCGCAATATCAGGAATATCCTGATCCTGCACAAAAGCCAGCAAGATCAGGACGACTCCCAATAAACCAAATACAAGTACTCTTCGTATCATTCGTTGTTTTATAGTTCTAACGCTTTGGTACTCAATTTGTATTTACGGGTTACCTTATTTGCTCCTCCGATCGCAGACTCGTTAAAATTCACTTCCAAGTCGATTACACCTTCATTTAGATCATAGGTTCCCGAGCCACTGATACCAACCTCAAAGAACTCCATATCTTTCCGTTCTTCTGCGGATTCGGTTTTCTTATAGATTTTTACCTGTTGTTCTTTTACAGTCACTTTACCAATTTTATTATTATTCTCATCTGGTAGAAATTGCAATACCTGATCGACATTTATACCCGCCGTTTTGATATTTGTTGAGCCGATTTTATCGCTGTAAAGCGTGACCATCTGGAAAAGGTTTACCCCGCTATCTGTCACAAAAGGATTGGTAAAGCCCATATAGGTTGGGTCTGTTGAAGATACCGTTGGGTAGTGGGACCGGATACGTTTGCCCCATGTTTGTGTGACATCATCGAAGCGATAGATATAGAGTTCGAAATAAGCATCTGTACTGGTAAATGCAGCTACGGCATTATTATCTGGTTTAGGGACATACTCGGGCTCAGGAGTCACGGTACTGTCCTTGCTACAGGACATGGTAAAAAATAAGATGCTGAAAATAGTGACGAGCTTGGATAACTTAAGGATTGCTTTTAAACTGTTCATGTGTTGTTTTATTAATTTGTGTTTTATTGAGTGATTAATAGCCGGGATTCTGTCTCATCAGTGAATTGGAGAGTACAGACTGTTGTGGAATAGGCAGTACCATATGATCATTTGGATAAGTGACATTACAGTTTGCACCAGTACAGTCATTGCGCATAACGGATTGACCTCTACGCATCAGATCTAGGTATAAGAAGCCTTCAAGACAGAGCTCACGACGACGTTCGTCAAGGATCTCCTTGATTAGCAGGTCTTTTGTGTTGAAAAGATAAGCGCCGAGCTGCGGATTCCCGCGTAGTCTGATGACATTTAGGTCTGAAACAGCTTCATTAGCATAGCCAAGTTCAGCTGCCGCTTCGGCATGAATCAAATATATTTCCGAAAGACGGATCAACTTGATGCTTGTTACTGCAGTTTGTAGAGTTGGATATTTAAATATTCCACCCTGAGCACGCACATCATTTTGCCCATACAAACGGAGTAGATCCTGGCTTGGTCCAAACTGATAATAGGAGTTGCCTGAATCATTGACATAATAACTACCGATTGAGTTACTGGAATAATTGCTCGGTACAGCCAATTCGAATATAGATTCTTTGGTGTTGGCCTGTTTCCAACTGTCGATATACTCAGCATTGGTATATAGCGAATAGTTCGCTTTGAGCAGTTCGGCACTTAGCTGGTAAGCTTTTTCCCAGTTGTTGCGATTTAATGCTAACCGGGCTTGGAGTGCTTTACTTGCCTGTAAGCTCATATATATTTTGGCATTGCCTTCAAATACAGCTTTGCTATTGGCAAATAAAGAATCAGCGAGGGACAAATCAGCCTGTATAAATTGATATACATCTGCCACTGTAGAGCGTGCAATCTGTGCCTCATTGGGTACAATTGTCGTTTTGGCCAATATGATGCCCGGATGTGAAGCATCTTCGGTGTAACGATAAGGCTGGGCATATAACTGCACAAGATCGAAATGAACCAATGCCCGCAGACCATAGGCCTGGGCCATTACGTTATTACGTTCGAGTTCACTGACATTCTGCATCGCTGGGACACGCTTTATGATATTATTGATCGCATTGAGTAGCGTATACTGATAGCTGTATAGACTGTTCATCGAACCATTTTCGGCATCTGTTTCAAAGGAATAAACATCCGAAAGTGTTGTTTTGCTCGCTACGGTAAACGTTAAGTTTCCGCCAAGCAGATCTGGGTAAACCATACGCAAGCCATTGTAATAAGTTGACTGAAATAGGTCTTCGTAAACTCCCGCCAAAGCCGACTTAGCACCCTGCATATCTGAAAAAAGCAGGTCGACCGATACTTTGTTTTCCGGTTCTTTATCTAAAAATTTTGAACAGCCCGTTGTGCCCAAAGTGACAAGAAAAGCAATACTTAGCGTCTTTATGTTCATAGCTCAAATTATTAAAGGATTAAAGTGTGGTGCGTAGGCCAATCGAAAAATTACGTGTCTCGGGATAGACAAACCTATACTCGCGGATACCGTTTCTGCCAGCGGGGCTTTTGTCTTTGAACCAGTAAAGTACATTTGTAACATTGAAGCTCAAAGCTGTCTGCCCTATGCCGATGCGCTTGGTCAATCGATCTGCCAGGCGATAGCTTAAGGATACGTTGCTCAACTTGAGATAAGTCATGCTGTACAAATAGCGGGAGGAATTGTTGAGTGGTGAGCTTGAATTAAGTTTGGGGATTGCAGTGATATCGCCCGCATTCTGCCAACGATCCAGTAGATTGACCGACATATTGGAGTTTGCTAGATTATTGCCATCCCGTAAATAGGTTGTCGATACAAACTTGTTGCCACCAAGATTATACTGTATATTGAAGGTGAACTGAAAACCCTTCCAGCCCAGGTTGTTGATGATACTTCCTTGAAAATCAGGCATCGAATTGCCTAGTAATTGGTAAGCGTTCTGACCCATTGCCCGTATTTCAGTCCGATTTAACAGCTCTCCATCAGGGGTATAGAATTGTTCCACTCCGGTGCTTGGATCTACACCGCCCCATTTGATACCCCAGAGCGAAGTTGAACTGTATCCCACACGCTGACCTATACCTACATTATCGGAGGAGTTTGCTGCATATTGTTCAATGAGTGGATTATTAAAGGAGGTCACCTTATTTCTATTCCAACCACCGATAAGGGTACTGTTCCAGGTTACCTTAGACTGTTTAAGCCATTGATAGGCAATGCTTAAATCGAGCCCTTGATTGTACATATTGCCCGAATTGACTGGCATTTTGCCATATCCTGTTTCTAATGGCACACTGATGTCTGTAATGAGATTGCGGATATTATTCCGGTAAAGGTCCAATACAAGACGTAATCTATTGAAGGCATTCAAGTCAAAACCGAAGTTGAATTTGATATTCGTTTCCCAACCTAGATCTGGATTTTCGGCAGCGGAAGAAGAGGGAGTTGCACTCATTTGTCCACCATAGGTCACGTTGTTTAATTCATAAAGCCCTCTGGAAGCATATGATCCAATCCGCGAATTCCCTGTGGTTCCGAAGCTGGCTCGAAGACGTAAGAAATCAATTGCTGCAACGGGTTGCATGAATTTTTCGTTGCTGATATTCCAGCCTAATCCAAGCGCTCCATTGAGTGCGACCTGTTTGTCGCCACCAAACATGGACGACTGATCTGCACGGCCACTCAGAGAAGCATAAAATCGCTTGTCATAGTCGTAATTCATTTGTACATAGTTGGATACTGTCGCATCCGAAATTTTAGAGGAAGACGACTGTGTCGAACTTGCGAGGCCGAGTGAGATGACCCTATCGTAAGTAAAGCCGGTACCTTGGCCCACTAATAATTTGCTGTATTGATCTTTTAGTTCTATCCCTGCAATACCAACAAAACGATGCCCGTTTTGCCATTTTGGGCTATAGGTTAGCTGTAACATGGAGGTCCAGCTGTACGTCGTGCGATCGTTGATGCGGAGGCGCCCATCTTTAGCTGTGGAAGCACCGGCTATGCCTGAAAGAAAAGTTTCCTGCTTGGATTGCAGCATATTCCCGCCGATAGCTCCGCGCAGGCTTAAAAAGGGTAACAGTGCATATTGCAGTTCAATCCGTGCAGTCCCTGTAAAAGCCAAGGCTTTATCTGTATTTTCAGCCAGCGCTGCGACAGGATTCACGAGCCCTAAGAAGGTACTGTAAGTTCCGTCTTCCTTGTAGGGATTTATATTGGGAGGCATGTAAGCAGCATTTGCAAATTGGTCGAGCCCCTCACGCTGCATCAGTGTCGGCGATATAGTCGTGGTCATTTGCAGTTTATCACTAAACTGATTGTAATAACGCATGGAGCTTGTGTATTGCTTCAGTCCATTTCCCGGACTGGCATTTTGTTGATTGCGGTAGCCCATAGAGAGGTAATACGTATCGTTACCTTTTCCGCCCGAAAGTGATAGATTTACATTATCATAGCGTGCATTGCGTGAAGTCAGTCCAAACCAATCTGTATCAATGGTATTGCTGCCCGCCAGACGCGTTGCTTCGCTCTCGGTTTTGCCCGTATTGATATGGAACTCCCGTAGTAGCTCATAGTATTGCGGCCCGGAGAGCAATTTCATTCGATTGATAAATGTGGATACACCGGTATTGTATGACGCTGTCAACTGCGGTTTGCCGCTCCGCCCAGACTTGGTGGTGATTAAAATCACACCGTTTGCTGCATTAGCACCATAGATTGCGGTTGCGGCAGCATCCTTAAGTACCGAAATGGATTCAATATCTAACGGATTGATTCCTGCAATTGGGTTCAGCAATGTTTCGCCATTAAAAAGCGAACTGGCGTCGCCAATCTCCTGTTCTTGGACAACGACACCATCCACCACGTACAAAGGCTGCGATGAGGTTGATCGTCCAGTATTGCTTGTCAGGTTTGTCAATGTTCCCTGTCCTCGGATATGGAGCTTAACGGATGTGCCCAAGGAAGTGCTGGGTTCGACATATAATCCCGGTACCAATCCTTCCAACATCTTATCGACACTCTCTATAGGGCGATCGGCCTGTAAATCCTTTGCGCTGACGGTATAGACACTTCCGATCATCTCTTCGCGCAGTTTAGGCGCTTCGTAAGTACTGCTGACGAATACTTCTTCAAGCTGTTGATCTAAAGGTGACAGATTGATCTGCTGTACAGCGGTATCCACCTTGAAGTCGTAATTCTGATAACCTAAGTAACGTACGCCTATTCCCTCGCCGCGATTTTGGGCTGCTGTCAGTATGCGATATCGCCCTAAACTATCGGTGAAATAGGTTTTGTTTTCTTTGCGTAGCATAATAGTCGCACCGGCCATAGGCAAGCCTGTTTTGGCATCTTTCACTACACCTCTTAATTGTATGGGTTTTGGCGCCTTGCTGACGGCTATCAGATTTGAATGTTTAATCCGCTGAAAGCGCAACTGAAGCGTTGAAGCAAGTCTCGACAAATACGTATCGATATTCTCTTTTGCCGTGGGAAGTGGAACACGTCGCTGCAGTCCGATGGATGCATCGTAGGAAAAATGTACAGCATGTTGCTGCGTCAGTAATTGAAAAGCAGTTTCCAAACTCCCTTGGTTGGAAGCATGTTGAGCTGAAACAGCGCCAGCGAATAATAGAAAAAAAGTATTCAATAAACAGGTTCGTCTTACTGTTTTTTTAATAAAGCACATAGGTATCTGTTGCTATTTTTTTTGATGACAATTCTTTTGAAAAACAAATCGCGGCGAGTGCGGTCTCAACAGGCAGCTTCTCAAAATGCCCGCTATACCGCCATCGTGCATTTGGTTTGCTGAGAGAGATGTGGACACCATAATATTGCTCCATTTTTCGCGCGACTTCAGCAAAAGAAGCATTTTGAAAATGCAAAATACCTTCTGCAAAATTATTGATCTGTGTTGGTGTAAATTTATCGAGATGGATCTCCTGATTTGTGACATACCCCTGTTGTCCTGGACTGAGTAGGGCTTGTTTGTTGTTTAAGTGGTTGGTTAGTTTAATTTTTCCAGAAAACAAACTGACTCTGGTATTTTTAGTGTCAGCTTGTTCTACCAAAAACTGTGTTCCCAATACTGTTACCAAGGTATTGCCTGTTTTTACAGCAAATGTGCGATCAGGCTTTTTTGCAATGTTAAAGCGTGCATCGCCATCTAGTAGGACATACATTGTATCCTTACGGAAATGTTTGGGGTATTTTAGTGTGCTACCACCCATCAACGTAATCTGGCTGCCATCAGTTAGATTGACTTTAACCATTTTGCCATTTTGGGCGACGACACTGAGCCATTGTTCAGCGGAAACTGTATTTACAGCTAAAGTACGCTGAGGTGAGTCTTTGTAGAAAAACTGACGGAATGTAAATGTTCCTATGAGTAGGATTGATGCTGCGGCGATCCAGCGCCATCTCGTTGTCAGTCTTCGAGTTTTTGTAGGCACTTTGCTTTCGAGTGTCGCAAATAGTTTGTCTTTTTCAACTTGATATTCCGTTTCGGTGATATGCATTTTTAGGGTATCGAGCATCTTTCGCGCGTCTGCAACAAGATCCAATTTATCCGGATTTTCTGCGATCCATGTATCCCAAAAATGAATTTCCTGTTTATTTGCGGTTCCATTATGATAAGACACAAAACTCTCGTCACTGAGCAAATCAACGCTGTCGTTATAAATTTTTTTCATGTATATATGAAGGTAGAGGGAGCAATTCCGTTTTTTTACCGGATTATTTTTATTTTTTTTCTTTTAAAATCTTAACAGATTCATATACAATATTATAGATTGTACGCTGACTATTGCCTGTTTTGGAAGCGATCTGTTCATAGGACATATTTTGAAAAAACCTAAGGTCAATCACCTGTCTTTGTTTAGGTGTGAGGGATTCCAATGCTTTTGATAGACGCGCAGTGGTTTCGTTTACGGTTTCCTGTTGTATGAGTAAAGCTTCATGTGAAGGTGTATTATCATTGGGCTGATAATTTCCTGAATTTAATTTTTCATTCAATACGCGATGGTCATTCAGGACACGGCGTAGCCATGTCATTAAATAAGACTTGATATTATCAACATCGGGCAGACGGTCACGTTTTTCCCATAGTTCTAAGAAAAGATGTTGTATACCGTCTTTTACGGATTCGCGCGAATACCCCAACATAACGCCATAAGCGAAAAGCTCTCGATATACTAAGTCATATAAGGATTCAAAAGCTTCAGAAGAACCTTTTAATGTAGCTGTCCAATGTTGTTTCATGGTAAGAATAGCGCAAATCTACATTTTTATTTAGAATAATTACAAATAAGATTCTCGTTTGTGTTTTTTTGAATAAATATTTCTAGAAAAATGAAGGAATAGATTGGCATCTGCTATATGATTTGGCCTGTTTATTTCGTCAGATTTTTTGTACTGTTCTTAAATTTTTGGCATATAGATGGCTATTTTTTTGCTTTAGCAATCGTAAGGTGTGGTTACTTTTTTGTTCTGGGCTCCCACCTGGGTTCGAACCAGGGCCCAAAAGATTATGAGCCTTTTCTTCTGTACCTCATTACTAATTGGAAGAGCTTGGACGCTGCTTTGATAACGTAGTTAGTCGAATATTTTTTACTTATCAAAATTTAGCTCCGTTACACTATCTTTACAAAATTTGTGATAAAAATTGTCTCCTCCGATTTTAGGTTTACATTCTGAACTTTGTATATGGAAAATAATTAATGGAATTAACAGTAGTTTAATATTGGGTTTACCTTGTGTAGGTTAATTTTGGAAGATGAAAGGTCGGTTTTCTGAAGTAAAATAGATCTAATGATTTGCTAAATCGAAATGAGTATTCTCGAAGAATTAATAAATAAAAAACATCAGGCGCTGAAAAAAATAGTTGTTTGCTATGGCCAAGAACTGTATAGGTTAGCTTTTCGTATCGTGAAAAATCAGTTTGCGCCCTTTATACATATGAAAAATAATAGACTATATATGAAAAAATTACTGCTGTCTTTGATGCTCTGTTATGCTACAATTGCTGGAGCGCAGACCGATCGTGTAAACGTCTTCTTGGGATCTTCTGGCGACCACGGCCAGCTTTCACCAGCGGCTTCTTCTCCTTTCCATCAATTGAGCATTGTGCCTTATACTAATCCGGGAACGCATACGGGCTATGAGCATCTTGCCAAGGAAATTAAAGGCTTTACACACAATCGCCTTGAGGGAGTAGGTTGTATGGGCAGTGGTGGACTGATCCTTATTAGACCATTTATAAAAAATGATATAAAGCCGCTGAATAAAATTGACGAGCATGCCCAACCTGGGTATTATGCTTTAAAAACCGCAGAGGGTATTCAAGTTGAAGTGGCTGTGAATAATGATTTTGGTCGTGAACAATATACTTTTCCCGTGGGTAGAAAAGGTCTTTTTATTGATTTTGGGCATGCTTTCAATGGCGCTTTTGTTGACAATGAATTTACACAGGAGGGTAATCTGCTATTCGGTAAAGTACGTGCAAAAACGACCTGCCATGTGGGAACATATACCATTTATTATGCGCTGGAAATTCCTACAGCGAGCGGATGGCGAAAGGAGGGGAACAAAATCTGGGTAGACCTGAAGGAGGAAAGCCTTATAGCAGATGTCAATATTGCATTTTCGGCTGTGGATCAACAGGACGCAAGAAAGACACTTGCAGAATATGATAAGCTAGATTTTTCAACGGTAAAAAAACGTGCAGCTGATCGTTGGAAAACTGCCCTGTCGGTACTGCAGGTAAAGGGCGATTCGGATAAGGTAGATTTATTCTATTCCTTGCTCTACCGCAGTTTACAATCTCCTTTTGTTATCAGCGATGAGCAGGGAAATTTTAGGGGGACAGACGGGAAAATACATCGTTCCAAAGAAACACGTTATCATGGATGGGCAATTTGGGACAATTATAAAACACAACTACCGCTTTTGGAGCTGATAGATACTGAAATGTATCAGGGCGTTGTCTCCTCGATTGCAGACCTGTACCGTTATGGGAAATTTGACTTTGCAGGAGCTCATGAACCAGCAAATTCGGTCCGGACAGAACATGCCGCTGTCGTTCTTTTGGATGCGGTCAAGAAAGGATATCGGGTCGATATTGATGGAATAAAAGATTCGTTAATATACGATACCCTTCGCTATGATTTTAAGAAACCGGACAAGTACCTTGAAGCATGTTATGATATGTGGGCAATGTCCAAGCTTTTTCCGCAGAACAGCAAAACCTATCTGGAGCGAGCAAAATCATATCAGGCAATTTGGAATAAAGATTTTAAAGATCTGACCAAACGGGATGTCGACCGTATGTCGGCACGGGATATGTATCAGGGAACAATTAGGCAATATCGTTGGAATGTACCTTTTGATGTTATGGGATTAAGAAAGCTAGCAGGTGGTGAAGAAAATTTTACACAGCAACTGGATGAGTTTTATGACGGTTATTATTTCAATAGGGCGAATGAACCGGATATGCAATCGCTGACCTTATATAATGCGAGTAAGACCCCTTGGCGCTATCAGGAGTGGATACATCGAATTGCATTGGACACCATCATACAATATTACTTTAATGACAACAGCCGTGGAATCGGAGCACATATCGACCGGATCTATAAAAATGAGCCTAAAGCCTTCGTAAGAACCATGGACGACGATGCTGGTGCTATGTCGAGCTGGTGGGTGCTTTCTGCGATCGGATTGCAACAACCTTTGGTCGGGGAACCTATTTTTAATATCAGCGTGCCATTTTTTGATCAAATCAGATTGGAAAATAAAGGGAATCCACTGACCATTGAGGTGCCGAATCGAAGCGACAAAACGCGTTATATCAAATCGATTAAGTTGAATGGAAGGGATTTGAAGAGGTTATGGATCACACATGAAGAGCTTAGAAAGGGAGGAACGCTGCAGATTGAATCGTCGGAAATACCAACCGATTATGGAAGGGATGATCCTTGGATAAGTCACATGGACAACAATTAAACATGATTTGATCAGAGATTGTAGACTAAATTGGCGTTTTTTACTACTTGGAGATTTAAAAGTACTGGCCAAAGAGATTGGAAAATCGATGAGCAGTTAATTCGCTCCTGAATGGAATGGCTTCATACTAAAATAATTCAGTTACAAAATTTGCGATAAAAACCACGAAACTCAATAGTTGTTAATATCAAAGTACGATTGATCAGAGAGTCAGAGTTATTTGGATACTCTTATTTGAGGTATTGAATATGCGATTGGGGAGATAAGTTCTGTATTTTCAAGGTGTATATTTCTATATACTTTTGGGGTCAGACCTTTATGGTTTTTAAAAAATTTGTTTAAATGGCTTTCATCGGTAAAACCAAATTCATATACGATCTGCGATAGTGAAACGGTCGGAACAGTTAATCGAGTTTGAATTAAGTTTATGCGGTATTCGTTGACATAATTTCGATAACTTATACCAAACTTTTTTTTGAAATAATCACTGAAATAACTATTCGCAATAGAGAAGTGAGTGGCGATGTTTTTAATCTGAATAATTGACGGTTGGTAGATATGTTGATGTATGAAGGAAATGAGCTCTTCTTTACCGGGCTGACCATTGTCAATTCTTATATGAAGTTTAGCAGCAGCTTCGCTAATTAAGACTAAGATAGATCGTATCTGATAAAATATGAGCGCTGAACGAGAGATATCCTTCGAAAATTTGTACAATACTATATTCTCAATAATATTTCGAAGTATAGCATTGGAAGGTTCATCTATTTTTAATTTCACTTCCTTTAATAACTTATTCTTCATTATTCGGACAGGTTCATATAAATTGAAATTATCTACTGTATGCTGTGAGTGTTCTGATAGATATGCGTCTGTGAACTTTATAAATGTGAAGTGAGTACTTTTGTTTATCTCAAAATAATGTTCGTCTTCTGGACTTATTATAAACAGATCTCCTTCCCCATATTGAAACCTATTATTGTTCAGTAAATGAATGCCACTACCTTTGTGGATATAAACCAGTTCATAATAAGTATGGCTATGAAGGGGTAAATGAAAAATCTTTTCTTCATAATCATGAATAACGAGTTGATCAAACTGTATTTTCTTCATTTTAAAAAGTGCTTACGATAAAAATACAAAAAATACCTTTAAATATACCTGGGCGTGGCGCCGGTAATATGCAATCTTTGTAATAGAAGATTTATCATTTTGTATCAATTACTTTATTTCACATTTATGCAAGATAACATTGATTTTTTGCCTTTTATTACGGGCTCTTTTGCCAAACCAGCTTCTGAGAATCCAACTGTAATGATGATTGAGGCAGCTTATAGATATCACAGTATCAACGCTCGTTATCTGAATTGCGAGGTTGAGCCTATACATCTGGCAGATGCTATCAAAGGTGCAAAAGCCATGGGATGGATTGGTTTCAATTGTTCTATTCCACACAAAATAGCTGTCGTTCCATATCTTGATGAATTAGGAGACTCTGCACGATTGATAGGTGCGGTTAATACTGTAGTTAGAAGGGGGGACCTTTGGATAGGTGAGAATACAGATGGAAAAGGATTTTTAAAAGCGCTGGAAATGATTGAAGATCCTAAGGACAAGTGTATTACAATATTTGGTGCTGGAGGAGCTGCTCGCGCAATTGCAGTTGAATTGGCGTTAGCGGGAGCCCATACAATTATTATTGTAAATAGGGACAAATCTAAAGGGGAAGAACTTGCCGATCTGATAAATAGTAATACTAAAACCAACGCGTTATTTAACTGTTGGGAAGGAAGGTATAAGATAGAATTATCAACGAATATTTTGATCAATGCAACTAGTGTAGGGCTGTTTCCCAATGTGGATCAAAAACTCGATATTGAATTTGATCTTATCGGAAAGGAGATGATTATCGCAGATGCTATACCCAATCCCCCAGATACTCATTTTATAAGAACCGCTCGAGAAAAGGGATGTAGAGTTTTAAATGGTCTTGGTATGCTCGTTAATCAAGGCAGAATAGCAATTAAATATTGGATGGATATGGACGTCGAGCCTTCTGTTATGCATTCAGCGTTGGCCAATGTTTTAAAAATACACTAATGATCAAATTTAAACGTGTAGATCATATACTCATAAGTGTTCCTTTAGGCGGGCTAGCTTCAGCGCAAAGGTTTTATGCTGAGATATTGCGTTTGAATCAAATCCTTGGTAATCATCCAAGGGGGGCTATTTGGTTTGAAATCGGAGATATCCAGCTTCATATTCGTGAAGAAAAGTACCATCAAACAAATTCTGATATACATCCTGCGTTTGAAGTTTTCGACTTATCCCATGCTAAATTATTTTTGAAGAATCAGAATATAATCGTAAAATACTCGTCCAAGATAGATGGTCGAGAACGATGTTTTTTTCGAGATCCATTCGGAAATAGGTTTGAATTGATCGAATATCTAAGATGCTAATATAGTGTAGACTTTACATAAAAGGTATTATCTCCACGTCGTAGGTACCATCTGATTTCTTGTGGTGTTCATAAACTTTTGCGTTGACGGTTGCTATAATTTTTTCTTTAGCATGTGAAAAATCCCGTTAGATATCTTTTTACGTGAAGTTCAATAAAAAACTATGCAAAATAGGCCGAAGTAGAGTGATTCTCTTAGGCTGTTACATCGTCTGAAAACGATGCGTAGAAACGCAAAAAAGTCGCTTTTCTATATAGAAAAGCGACTTTTTTGTTCTGTGCTCCCACCTGGGCTCGAACCAGGGACCAAAAGATTATGAGTCTTCTACTCTAACCGACTGGTCGCTTGTAAATCAGTGATTTATCTAGATATTCTTTGTGTTGCGCCAAAAATGCGCCAAAATGGAATATTATGATTTAAAAGTTTGCACCACCGATGATTTGAATCACAGGTCTTATGTCCTCGTCAAGTTTAATGGTAAAAGGATCAAGGAGTACAGCGGAAAAGCCATAGGGCTGGATCTAATGCCTAATTCAGCCAGAACTTTAAAGGAAAAAAAATCGCTCCTTCTCAAACTAAGTAATGAGCTGTCAAAGGCGATTGAAGTCGGAAATTATCGTAATCAGAAGGAGAGTTCCGAAGCTATTCTGACTGTCCAGTTTGCTTTCGAGGAAGCATTGAATAGTAAAAAGAATTCCAGCTTAAATAAGTTATACAAGCGGAACTTACAGCGGGTGTTTGATGATCTTTTTGAATTTCTATCAGATGACTTGAAACGTTTACCAATTCAGTCTCTTCAGTTGAGAACGATTCAAAATTTCTTGAATACATATCATACATCAAATACATATTATATGGATAAGCGAAGGGATCTTGGTGTATTATTTTCCCAGATTAATACCTTATTTGATTTAAATATTGATCTGATTAGGAAGACAGACAGGAGAAAAGGTAAATTAAAATTACATCAAATTTATGAAGAGAAACAGTTGCATCAAGTTTTGAATTTTCTGTCATTAAATCATCGCAATCTCTATATATGTTGTTTATTGAGCTATGGATGCTTTTTACGCCCTCATATTGAAATACGGAATCTTAAAGGAAAGCACTTTAAAAATGATTGTACAGAAATTCATCTGTCGGGCGATGAGAATAAAAGCGGACGAATAAGGGTGACATTCATACCTCCATACGTCCGGAAGGCAATTTTTGAAAGAGTTAAGGGACTCAAGCCTAATGAAAATTTGTTCACATTGAATAGTACCGTTTATAATGATGACTATTTTAGTAAAGCTTGGACGAGAATTGCCAAGAAAATGCGTGATGCAGGTATTCTTTTTGAGAACCAAACGATCTACTCATTTCGTCATACAGCTTCTGTAAATGTCTACAAGAAGACAAAAGATCTTCATATACTCCAACAACTGTTAGGTCATTCCGATATGATTGTAACGCTTAAATACCTTCGGGGCTTAGGTGTTCATAGCCTAAATGTATCAATCCAATATTTAGATGGCAATATTTCTCAATTAAAATCAAGTTATGATGTCACACAAAAATTTATGCCAACTTATAATTCAAAGGAAGAAAGAGTTCCTTATTCAGAATCAATATTTAATGCATTTGATGAATGGGGAGTAACTGCAATGATAGAAGATGCTGTTTTATATGAGCAGGGCTATTTCGGAAATAAGATAAAGAATCAGATCACAGGAGTAACAACTGGCTATGGCGGGAATAATTCTTATTCATACACCAAAGATGGCGAAGGAAAAATTATCAATGCGAAAGCTGGAAACTCAGTAACTGCATATACATACACTTGTTCTCAATAATATACATGGATACTTTTAGCTTTTCAGAGATTATTTCTAATATTGATTTTAAGGAACTACATTGGATTTCAATTGTTGCTATTATAATAGGAATTCTTTTAATTCGGAATTCTTTTTCACTTTTCAATGAAAATCAAAGCTTTGGAGGCTTGATTAGTTTATTTGTTGGATTGATATTTTTAAGTATCGTATTTTATTTTCGGTACGAAAGATCGGAGAACTTATTATTAATAAAAGCCAACCGAAAAAAGGAATTGATAGAACAGCAGAAAGCAAAAGAAAGACTTGAAGAAATTGAGAAAGAAAAACAAGACTGCAATATCGAAATGGCTTATCTTAAGGCTTTTGAATTCTTAGAAAGAAAACAGCTTCCTATAATAGAACTCATTTCGAGTAATTTCCTAGATAATTTACGTTGCGAAGTTGTATATGTTTTCCGCGTGAAGAAAATGGTCTATAATGGTCATGCTTATGTACAGGGCGATAAAATGTATCATGCCACATTGACACTTGGTAAATTTTCAGGAACGTACGAATTTATTGACGGAGATCTCTATGACCCAATAACAAAAACAGTACAACAAATATTAAAGTAAGTTACATTAGAATCAGATCCTACATCTACCTTTATAATTCTTCCTACATCTAACTAAAAATCCCACTCACTTGAAACTTGGAGGGTTTCGTGAGTGGGATTAATTAAAAGCTGTTTTCAATTAAATAACGGGATTAAACATCGTTATTCATCTGTTAATATTTAGAGAAATCTATTTCATAATTTAACGATATAGACGACAATTGTTTATGTTTATCTTGAGTACTAGATAAAGTGGCTATGTAATTGTTGACGAGCTCCCGATCAATTTTTGCTATATCTTCTAGTGTCAATACTGTATTACCTTTTGTATCAAAAGTAATATAATAAACTTCTCCTGTAGGTTTTAAAGTGAAACTTAATCCTAAAATTTCGGTGTTTTGTTTTAGTTGCTGAACTTTTTGAGAACCTAAAAGACTTATTACTCGATTTTTCCAAACATCTCCATTGGTGATCTTTGCCCTAATAATGTCCATAGGAAATCCATCGATATCTTTCCATGCCGGAATATTTGGTTTCTCATTCCTCCAAATTCCATACGATTTATCATAAACGGATGGTTTTGATACATAGTACTTTATGTTGTTTACTGTATAAGCCCCCTGACGAATTGGAGTCTGAGCAGAAGAATAACAGCCTATCAACATACACAGTACCAAAAGAAGAAAATAAACTGACTTATAATTTTTCATAACTAATCTTTATTTGCAATTTACAGAACCATTAAATAATTTTTTGAGTGCTTCAGGACCAAGAGATTCAATAACATTTGATTTTGCTGTATAACCAGTGTGACCAACCTAGCTTGAATGATCTAGCGCTCACCACTAAAGCACTAGAAGCAGGAAATTGTTTAGACATACAAGTTTGCGGTCACTTAATTCTAATTCCTGATGGATATTTCAGCTTTTCAGATGAGGGCCTAATTTAATAACGAATATGAAATATCATCGTTATCCATACTCTAGCTTCAAGGAAATGGGTATGTCAATTGTAATGGAAATAATCAGATACATTCTGCTATTTCTAGTTTCTGCTATGTTTATTTCTATACCAATAACCTGTATATAGATGATACTGAAAACTCCGAAGCAAAATTTCTAAAACTTACTTACTCAAAAAGTAAATATAATCATCCCACTCACTTAAAACTTGGAGGTTTCGTGAGTAGGATTGATTCCAAGCATTTATTAACGTTTTCGATTTGCTCTTTCAACTTCCTTTCTCAGTTTTTTCTGGTCCTGTTTTGGGCCTATTTCTTCTATATATACTAACTGTTTTGGCAATTTCATTTCCAAATAATAATCTTTATAATTTGCACCTATTCGAACATAATTAAAAGTCATATTCGTAAGAAGCGAATGGATTTCAATTGTTCCAAAGAAACCTTCTGTATTGAATTTCTTAGAAAATTCACCATTTTTGTCTGCGACTAAATTAGCAACAGTGTCTTTTCCATTCTTAAGAAATAAAATATTTGCATTCGGAATCTTCTCGTTCCCATCACAAAATCTTATCTTGCCATGCACAGTTGGAGGAATTTTCCCATCCGTATATCCTTTACCTCTTTGAGTAAAACTACTGCAGTTTTTTCGATCTATTTCAGTAAAGTCATCAAAATTCCTTTGCGTTGAACAACTTACCATTGTTAAAAATAATAGGATCTTAACAACCCAAGCGAACTCCTTTTTGTGTAACACCTTTGTCTCTTCTAGTATCATATTGTTCGGACATTATTCTATCTGTAATTCGAGATTTATCTATATCAGAAAGACTTTTAAACGCATCTGTGTCTAACAGCCCCTTCCAAGCTATATCGTCATATATCTGTTTATCTAAATGATAACCTTTTAATTCTCCATAATTTTTAATGGAGGCAGCGAGATCTGTAATAAAATCTTTAGCAATTTTCTCGTGCTGAACGCCATTTGAGAAGGCTTTCTCTTTAGAATATTTCTCAAATAATTCAGGATATGTCATTGTTGCTGCAACTGGATCATTATCATAAAATGCATATAGATAGGCATGTATTGATTCATGCAACATCGTAGCACCAATTGCCAAATCTGATACATTACCGATAACTAATGGGTTGGTATTTAAACCTATGATCATATCACCATTATTATCTGGGGTGGTTACCGCGAATTTCATCGGATCACTTAAATTTTGCGTAATAAATTTAAGCTTATAACCAGGCACATATCCTGCAAACTTTTTTATCATATCAGCTACAGAGTTTCCATTAAGCATTTTAAGTGTATCCAGTACACCTTTCATACAATCTGGCAGGTTAGTGTCATCGATTGATTCATTAAATACATCAATTGCAAGTTGTTCATAATCTACATCATCGACAACAATAGGAGGGGTATTATTACTGCCAC
>NZ_CAXYKD010000043.1:0-377239 GCF_964277905.1 uncultured Sphingobacterium sp. | reverse complement strand
GGACGATGCCAATGCATAACTGGGGCTTGACCATATCCCAACTTTATATTAGATTTGGGGATAGACTCAAATTAGAAAGAGGTTTTTAAGATGCTAATCCAATGACACAGTTTGAGTTACACTCCCCCTTTTTTCACCAGTTCCTTTAATTGTTTAAGTATATTTTGCTTTACTATCTTTTGCTGATCAGCACCTAAAAACTCCTGATTGCTTCCATGCACACAATTTACTCCCAGATTTATAAAGTAACCATAGTTATTTTCTGAAAAAGGGTCTTTAAGATCTTCAAGTCTAATTTTATCCGAAGAATTCTTTTCCATTTGGTAGAGCGCATAGCCATTTTCATGTAATTCATCATTAGAAAGGATTATCCCTATTTCTCCATTTGTCTTTGGGTCAAACAGAGATTTTGTATTTTTAAAATTTTTATCTAAATATTTATTGTACTTTTTTACATACTTGACTGCTTTGTCTTTTTTAAATTTTGATAATGTTTTTCTATGAGAAAAAGATGCATTTTCCAGATAAAATGCTAGAGCACTCTGACCAATATAATTCTGGTAAAATTTTTCAAGTATATCGTAGAACTCATCATCGCTTAATTTATTCAGTTTATAACTATGAAAACAGATAACATAATCGCGAATTTTTGAAAAGTAAAATGATATGTTGAATGAATCTTCTTTGTTTGATCTAATCAGAATATTTCGGGAGAATAGATCCTCAGACAGACTTTCGTTCACACCAAGTTTAAGTCCTGTCAGAATATTGTTTATATCGATTCCGTTGTCATCATGCGATTCACGGGAAGTGTATTCACTGTTCAGCAACACTTTGCCTATTTTTGAAAGTATTCTTAGCGCATGCTGTATACCAATCTCTGTTTTTTCCAGTGATTCCTGCAAATAAGTTCGTATTAACTTTAAATCGTTGATTTTTTCAGGAACTTCTTTCTCTTTATATACTTGACTAAAGATTTTTAAAAAGAATCCATTTTTCAATTCGTCCAATAAACTCTTTGAAATAGGGCCTTTAAATCCAAAAATACTTTCATACTTGGGAATGACGTTTACCAGATCCGATTCTGTAAAGTCCTGCATTAAGAAACCCATTTTATCTAGCGGATGGTTGGTAACCTCAGGATATTTCTCTAATTCTTCATGCAGGTGGGATTTTGTTCCATTTATCTTTAAGATACTGTCCCAAATAGTTAATTTACAACTGATACAAATTTTAATATTGTCAAAATTTCTACAGGACAGTGCAATTTCACTTAATTCGAATGAGATATTATGATTTGTACTTTCATCTATTGCATCAATAAAAATAAGAACTGTTTTGTTGATGCTTCTCCCTAATTCGTTAAGCTTCTTAAGTACCAGATCGCTGTCGTTCTTCCCCGAAAAAACAACATTTAAATCTTGTGCCATATGCTCAAGGGGGGATTTGTGTAACAATGCGGCATTATAGAAAAACACAAATTTGTCTTCCAGACTTTGTAAAGCGAGTGAGCAAACAGAATTTGTTTTTCCGACTCCTGCCGCACCAACTATTGCATAAATTTTAGCTTCTGAATTCAGGAAATTATTAAAGTGTGCGAAAAGGTCTTCTCTCTCACAATAAAGCTCTCTTATGAATTTAGCAGATAGCGAATCAATAGATCCCATAATAGGGCCCATCCTATCCTGGATCTGACCTTTACAAAACAATTTTAAGTTTTCGGAAGAAAAGGATATAAATTTAGTTAAAGCCTCATACCTAATCCGCAGATCTTCTTCAATCGATAAAGAATATTTATTTTTAAAAAAATCAGAATGTTCCGCTAGATTTTTACCTGTTAGTTCCATTTTTGACACAGAATCGAATACTTTTGTATCTTTTCCATTGGTAATAATGGTAAAAGGAGCAATATTGTCTTCAAGAGCTCTAGCGTACGATATCCCTTGCTCTATATCATTTTGATCGATCAAAATTGAATCATTCTTCAATTCTACAATAAATAGATTTGTTCCGTTTCTTTTACAGAGAATATCAGCCCTGCCGTTAATCGGACGGACTGTTTTGCCTAATCTAATTTTAAAATTATATTCTAAAGAAATTTCAGATTCATCAAATCCTAAATCTTTCAAAAAAGGCAGCAGTAATTTTCCTCGGATTTCTTCTTCGTTCATTGACAAAATTTTAATTATACGGTTTCAGGATATCATTTCGTAGCTCAACTCAAATATACAAATATTGTAGGGTTAACAGGATCGTCGGGTACTTCAAAATTTCGCAAAAGTTGTCTAAGATTCAGGTCTGACACAAAACCTGAATTATGCCATGATCTGAATATTTAATTATCCAATACCTTAGATTTAGTTTATCTTAGCATATAATTATTTATAGAAATCTACAGAAAAGATCTTCAATTTTAAATTCGTATATGAAGCATAATATTTTTGATTTAAATCTGCCGGGAGATGCAAGAAACAAACAGCTAGAAATTATCTCAAAGGATTATTTCAGGCCATTGTTTGATGTGGAAAGATTCGTTGTTAAAGAAGAAGCTATCGATAATGGTATTGATTTTAGGTTTGAGATAAAACTGAACAACTGTATAACGGGCTTTGGTTTCAATTTTCAGTTAAAAAGTACGGAAAGTACAAGGCAAAATAACGATGGTTCGTACAGCAAAAATATTGAAACAAGCAATATAGAATATCTACTCAATAATGGACAGCCTGGTTATTATGCCTTTTATATAGATGACGAAAAGTTGATCTATTATGCTGAACTCAAAAAGATCATCTATGACTTGACGGTTAAAAATCCGAACTGGCAAAATCAGCCTAATCATTCCATTAGGTTCACTGAAAAATTGGATGCTGACGCAATCACCACAATATACAATACAGCGCTCACAGAAGGACAAATGCTCAGACGGATACAGGGAGCTATGGCTGAGGGATTTGGACAGATAGAAAAAAAAGATAGAATAATTATCGATCTCGACTCTAATGTAGTAACTGATTTTGAAATAGCAGAAAATATTGAAAAATATGGACTATTTCTGATTGATGAATGCAGGTGGGCCGATGTTATCGCACTGCATAAAAAGACGACAAACACTCATGCCAGGTCTGCAATGTACAATCTGGTTATTGGGGTTTCCTATTATTATTCAGGAGAGTTTTTCAGAGCCATGGATTTTTTGAAGGAAACTTACAAAAACATTGATAATCTTGAACATTACCTTAAAGATTACATGTTATTTTTTTATTATGGTCTACAGCGGATCCTGAACATCATCACCGAAGATGACTTTCAGAGACTTACGCATGCTTTTGCAGAAAACAGTACCATATTTATCCATAGAGAACTCGAAGATGCAGTCCAACTCAAAGTCAGAATGCATGACTCTCCTGATTCTAGCAGCCTTGAGTTTGAGAAGAAAATTGCGGAAATCATAAATAACCCATATTCTTCTGATTATATTAAACTCTTGGCAAAAATTGAGCTTACATTCTACAGATCGGAACAGCTGATCTCAAAACTAATCATGATGTTATTGTCAGGAAATTTAGCTGATGCTAAAAGGAACTTTACTACCATCAACAGAGAATTCAGGGATCTGCTTGAAGAATGTGAGAAAATTAACTCTAATTTTGCGAGCCATTTCTGCGGCATTAAACACTGCACATTTATCATTCATTTTGATTGTATTTTTAGAAGGCTGTTAAAATCAAATTCTTTTGATGATGTTCTAGCTGACATATTAATTAACCTACAAAAAATTTACACTTATTTTAAGACGATAAATCATGTTGAGAATGAACTTTGCAGTCTTTCTCTTCTTCTGGAGTATTATCAGAACCTGGAAAATAAGGATAAAATCCGGGAAATAGAAAACACATTGGATCAGTACAAAATTGAATATGGAAATCATGAATTCAATAAGAAGATTGATTTCACCAAGAATGGAGGAACTTTCGTCAGTTTCATTGTTGGAGAGTCAAGTAAAATTGAACAAGAGACTGAGCTAGTTGACCAATTGATGAAGGAAATGGAGGTCATTGAGCAGACCGAGGCGGCCGAAGGTTATGTTTACGACGCAAGTAAACACATGATCACATTGTTTCCGCTTGGAAATTTCCAGTTTCCTGAAGATAAGACAGATGTTCTTTTCCAAATATTGGGTATAAATGATCAAAGGCTAAAAGAACAGATAAAAAATATGCTAGAATATGTTACTCCAGTGATTAATTGCCTACCGCTTAAAATTGAACAAGAAGGTCCACTGAACGGTATGCTGGAAGACAGAGGTCTCCAAAGCAGAAAAAATATAAATCGAATAAGGAAAGAACTATACCATAACAAATTCCAAAGGATTTAACCTAAATTTCGGTTTTTATTTTTTATTAAAATTCAATATATTGATAATTTTAAGTTGTCTGTATTTAGTTAAGTTTTAATACTTTATTATCATTGCCCTTGGAAGATTATGAAAAGTCATTGCTGCTACGGTGGACAAAGATTTTTTTGGCTTAAGTTACAGAGCCCTGATTAACGATCGTCAGGTATGAACTCACCAGAATAAGGGCAATGATGTTAAGCAAATCGGAAAGAACTTAGGGTTTGACCTTCACTATTATAAGAGCCTGCAACTTATTTTTTGAATATTGAAGAGTACGGTACTTATTGCTAATAAAATTCTTCTTGCAAATGACCTAGATCGCTAGTCAGATAAATCGATCATCATGTGAAAAATTACAATTTCACAGTTTTCTCCGTGATAAGTCTTAGCCAGCTTCAAATTTGTGACATCGTTGTAGTCTTGAGATACTTCTGTAAAAGAACTATTCTTGTTAATCTTGAATTTTTCATCATAATGAATTTGCTCGACGTCGGATTTATATGATTGCCAAGTGTTATTAAAATTTTGTTGTTTTCCTTTAAAATAAATAATCATATAATATCTTTCAAGATAGTTATTGTACCCGAATATTTTTTGAACATGCTTTTCGACAATTGCCTTTTCTTTACCCTTAAGGATCATGCCTTCCAAAAGTGCAACGTCAATGCCTCCTGCCTGAATGGTTATATCTGCCTCCCCCGCATTTATTGAAGTTGGAGAAATCCCTGTTCTAGGTTGGTCATGGATACTCCATCCCCAAATTTGAAATCGTAACTTTAGAGTTGCTAAGAAGAGATCGTTAAATCGATCCTCATGAGGGTTTTTCTTAATAGCATCACGTTTGACTGTCATCACTTTCGCAGCCTGAACCAATTCATTAAAAATAAAATCACTTAAATTGCGTTTGTCATTAACTATATCCGGAGTTATTGAAGGTAGGTCTTTCGCAGCAATGCTCCTAATGTTGATCAAACTGTTTTTAAAGGATAGTAACAGTTCCTTTGTAACTGAATTTTTTTGTAGCTCACCGATGATGGCCGGTATTTGTTTTCCGTTTAATTTTAAATATTCAATTGAATTTTTCAGATATGAGAACGCAGCATCGTACAGCTCCATACTGGTGTAATAATTATAAACCGTCGGAATGATTTCCTCCTCATAAAGATACGGTCTGGATAGCATGCTGAGGTTATTGTTAAATTTGATCCTATCATCAACATGCGCATAATAATGAAGTTGGTTACTGGCAATAGCTTCAGTTAATTCAGATATTTTCTTTTTGTTTTCCTCTTTCAGGCTTTTACTGAATTCTTCCCATTGCTGAAATGCCATGCCCAGCAAATTCAAGTCATCCACATGAATTGCTTTTAAAGTCTGAGCCCTGTATAAATGAAATGCATATCTTGGCTCATCTTCTTTGGATCTAAGGGATTGAAAAATCTTAATAGCCTGCTCATAATCTTTTTCATTATATAACTTTTGCAAACCCGTAAAGAAGCTCTTTAAGTGCTCTCCTCTATCATTATAACTAATTATATATTTCGGTTTAGGAATTTCAATTTTGGCGAGTTTATCGGAATTATTTTCTTTAAAAGCCAAAAGTAGATTGACGTTGAATAACATAAAAATCATATTTTCATCGTCCTTCCCTACCTTTTGTAAATGCTTCTGGATTCTCTGAATCAAAGACTCCGCCAAATCCCAATGTGATTCAGAGTTGACTGCTTCAATTAGTGTATCTTGCAGATCAGTCACCGTGTATCTGCTTTTTATATACTCTTCTATTTCAATCGTTCGAATTCGGTCGGCAACAGTTTTTGCAAGTTCTTTAGATTCCAAAATATTTATAGCCGTTAACATACTGCCCATATCGATGCTCTGTTCAAAAAAATCTTTGATAAACTCGACAGCTTTGTTATTAGCAAAATAATTAAGGGAATGGAATAACAATGAACGCAGACTTTGATAATAAAGCTTCTGTCCATAAACATAAAAGTTCTCATCGAAAATATTTACTCGTTCGTCTTCAAATTTATCGAGTGAATACTCTGTGGACAGCTCCTGAATATAATTCTCAAGTTTCGTCAATGTTCTCTTGACAGGTAACTGTTCGATTTCAAGTTCATTATTCTTTGTGTGTATAACATTAAATGCCAATAACATTGATTTAACAAAGCTTTTTAATTTATTGCTTTGTTCTTTGTTCTGTTCATCATAAATGCTTTGGTTTATGTCAAAAACTAATGTTTTACAAAATTCTTTTTTCAATCTGTATAGATAACCACTTTTTTCAAATAATAAAAATAAGTAGCTCCAGTCAATTATCTCGAATCCAAACTGATTGTTATAGCGCCTTATTTTTTTAGTTTCCTTTGTCTTACCAAAAAAGTCTATTACTTCCACTTCGTCCTGCGAATAATAATCCAATAGATATTTAAAAAGATTATCCGTTAATGCGAGAGCTTTCTCATTAATCAATTTTTTCTCAGGGGCATATATTTCGCCATCAAAAAAATACAAATTGCACATTCGCAACACCTCTGTACTCACATCCAAAAATGGAAGATCGAGTGATAAATAATTTGAATGTTCCTTATGGGTTTGATATTCATTCAAAAGATAATCTAGCATTTCTGGCAATAATGAAATAATAATTCTGGGTGAAATATTGTATGCATTATTCGACCTGCTATGCCTTTTCAAGATGAGAGACTTTAAGATTTTCTCATAACGTTTTCTTGCATTATTATGGCTTACGTAATTATCATTTGGGTTATAATGGAAAACATTCTTAGAGGTATCAAGCAAAATTTTAATTATGCAATTACCTTTAGATAAATTGTCGTGCTGCGAGTTACTAAATAAATCTAATATTAAATCAAAAGATTCAAAAAATAACTCATTATTTAGTTTATACTTTTCAGCATTTTGTAGCTGCCAGTTTTCATGTATTTTCAAATAAGCCTCATTTATTGATATTTTATCGATTGATCTTAAAATTATAGGGATTAATTCCGTGTCATTTAAAAGAAAAGGTATGATTGAAGAAAATTTTGTTGGGATATCATTGTACAGAATCAAAAGCAGAAAAGGTCTGGAAAGATCTTTTAGTATTTTTGAAACTTCGGAAAAATCAGGCAATATGCCTGAGCAACTTTTTAAATGAAGGCCCAATAGCAATGAACAGAAAACTCTACTTTTCTGGTAGTAAAATAGATCTTCATATTGTCTTCCAATTGATTTAATACTTTCAATGAAATTATAAGGGTTACTATAATCAAAATGTACTATTGGAACTGGATCATTAATTTCGATACTACGGTAGTCTGCCGCGTCCATCCAAATTTTCTGAAAATCATGACTGCTTTTCAAAAGGTCATCCTCCTGAAGTAAATATTTAAGTGCAAACTTACCAACCTCACTACATTGTTCAGGTGTCAGTAAATATGTCAAGTCAATACCATACATTCTCATCCGTAAAAGCAAAGCAATGTATTCTTTAAATTCCTCAAATGAATTTTCATTGCAGATCAACATCCATAGCGTAGCTGCGATTTCATTCTTAAGTGTTTTTATATAATTGCGGTCAATCCAAACATATTCTTCTTTATCTTTGATTTTAGTTAAAATTTCCTGCTGCGTCAAAAATTCAATAGTCACTTTTGCTGGTGCATATAAACTTAGAATTTCACTTAACTCATTTTTTGAAATTTTTAGTTTACTATCGTAGAAGCATCTTTGGTAGTAAATGGACAAAAATTCTACTAATTTTTCTTTCCCAGCCGGAATATCTGGTTTCTTTCCTTCTTGTTTATCGTAGCCAACTTTCCATATTAAATACCTAACCACTTGAGGTAATATTACTTCACCAGTAACAATTCTGATCCAGCTTATTTCTTCAAGATCTTTTATGGAAATAGTGGAATTATTTCTATTATTGAAATCAAAAAGTATCTTCTCAAACTTTTTCTTGCTCCGATCAATATAGTTCAAGTTTAAAATAATGTGAGACAATACATATGACAGATTAAATTGTAGATTTTCTGCTTTGATGCCAACATTTACATACTCTCTATAGATATTGTCCTTCGAGCTGAGGGATTTAATTTTTTCACTTAATGCTGTAAACTTATCTTTTAAATGGTAATCAAGATGAAAATGCATATTTTCTCATAATATGGTTAATACTGTTTAAATATAGGTGTTTTAGTATTTTTACAAAAAATTAGAAAAATTTCACTTGCAATCATACCCTTTTATAATTGCTTTTTTAATACAATATGTTTCTTATGAATCTTCAGTATCTTCCAGATACTGTGAAATATTCTTATTTTACGGTCTTGGATTTACACTAACCAGTGGTTAGCAAAGTGTAATTATATTGTTACTCAAAGGGATATTTATCCATTGGTGATTCACATTGTGAAATTATATGCAAAGTCCTTTCTATAAATTCGGTTTCCAAATTTTTGCAATTTCTCATATAAATAGTTTTAAGGCTAAGTATTTCTAAATTACAAAAAGAAAAACACATTACATTCGTGATAATAGATTAAAATAACCTCTACTATATTATAAATATCGGAAACTTAACAATTACTAATTATTTTAGTTAACTTTGTTTGTAATTATAGGAATTTATTGTTCTTTGTCATAAGTTAAAGGTTACACATGTGTAAGGGTCGTTGAGATTTCTGTTAGAATTAATGCCTATGGCAGAATCGTGGCAGCCATTAAATATATACTTAAAATATAGGTTTATTGTGAATTGGAAGGATTAGTTCGAATCCCTCCCTTTCCGCAAAAAAAACCGTCTTTAACACTGTTAAAAACGGTTTTTTTATTTTAAGTGTTATACCAGCACCAAAATCAAACCAAAAGAGGAGACGTTCTATTAGAATTTCATCTTACAAAATCCCACGTATAATAAGAGCCAAATCTGGGGAGTCGTTTATGAATACGAAATTCTGAGGTAGCTTAATGAGTTTAAAAAAAATTTACGTTCTTCAAGGAAGTAGAAATAAACTGAGTTCACAATCTTCAGGAAAACGAAATAGTTGCCCCAGTGAAAAGTACCTCTTTATACCTCGTTAGTTGTCTGAGTTAGTTGTCTAAATTTTGACTTCAGACCCTAAGATATTCAAATCAGTATATAACTTAAACAATTAACTTTATAATTCTTTTGTACACTTTCGTGATAAAAAGAATATACAGCGCCTGTTAATTTTTATAACGGGTTTTGTTGCCAATTTAAAGTCGGTCTATCAAATTTCTCGCGCATTTTGTGCTAATATTTTTTTATAATATATTAATATATGTTTATATTTAATTGATCGTACAAGCTAATGTTAATTAATTTTTAAATGAAAAGGATAATTCAAGAAGAACAACTTGTCAAAACTGGAAAGATGAAAAAAGACCCATTCACTATGTCTGCAGATGAAAAGATTCAATGGAGGCAAGAATTGCAAACGAGCATTCGCTCCTACTTGTTTTCCCGTGAACAGCCGTTGGTTTATAGCAAGGATGGCCAAATGGTTGAAGAGCATAGCGATGGGACAATTCAAAGTATCTGATCATGGCAACAATATATGTGATAACTGGTCCTCCTCATATTGGGAAAAGTACTTGTGGGCAGTATTTCATTCCCGAAGGGATCAAGATACTTGACCCTAATCTCTTTGTTCAAAGCTATGCTGCACTTGGTTTAAAATATGGATATAGGAGATTTGAGGAACAGCTGTTGGTGCTGTTAGGTAACGACGAAGATTTTGCTGTGGAGATCAATATCGTTAATAAGACACATCTTCAAATGCTACAAGATATTAAAGCCTTGTACCCTGAAAATAAGATTGAAATGATCTTTTTTTACACCGATAATATGCATATATGCCATGCGAGGTCTAAAGCTAAGAAAAGTACTAGTTGTTACTCCAGTACGGAAAAAATAACTCATCTATATATTCATACCATGCCGCTTGTGAAAAGGCATCTAAATCTCTTTTCCTCTGTTAAGGGGGTCGATATAAACGAAAATTACATGGTACCTGAAACTGTGTTTAAATACCAGGATGCTGTTTCAGAGATCGAGGTATCTACACATCTCCCCATATGGGCTCAATGAAAGAACATCACATTGGCTTGAATTCTATCATTGTTCGGCTTTTCCTCAAGTTGTCATCGGGTTGACTTCGAAGAAGACTAAAAGTAATGGACTTTCGCTTATTGTATTTATTAATTAAGTAGAATATCTTTTATGCGAGCAAGCCCGTGTGATGAATCGCTAAAGATTATCTTACCATCTCTGTCAATGACAATATATGTTGGAAAAATAGAGACCCCCAACTCGAACACGATAGAATTTTTTTTTGATTCATATCCACATAAATCTAGGGCCAGTTCACTCCTTTTTCATTTAATATTGTTTTCGCCAAATCAAATTTATCCCCTTTATCGAAACAAACCCCAACAAAAGAAGCTGTCAATTTTACTTCTTCAACGATTAACTTTGTTTTAGGCATAGCTGATATGCATGGAACACATCAAGTGCTCCAAAAATATAATACAAGGTATTTTGAAGATGGATTAAAATACTGACTCAATTCCTAGTTTAATGACATCCATTTGGAATAGTCTAATTGGTTTTTCCTAAAATTAATCAAAAAATTATTATTTTCAGGAAAAATCATAGAAACCAATATTCTCTTTAAAATTTTATCACATAGATAGGACCTGAAGTAAGTCAATGGTGTATTTATTACTATATTTGGGGATAAACCGAACATAAAAAGCATGGATGACCTCAACTTTCAACTTACTCTTAGACCGACATTATACGCGGATTTAGAAACACATTATCAGTTTCAGCTTGATGAAGAAGCAAATTATCTCGCGGCTTTTACCTCAAGTAGTTCTTCAGATAAGAAAGCTTACCTTGAGAAGTATGCTAAATTTCTCAATGAGCCAAGTATAAACAATCAAACGATTCTGATTGATCGGATAATCGTGGGAAGTATTGCTAAGTTTGTTATTGAAGGTGATGCTGAGATCACTTATTGGATTGACCGAAAATTCTGGGGACGTGGAATTGCAACAAAGGCACTTAAAGCGTTTCTTTCAATTGAAACAAACCGTCCTATTTATGGGCGCGTCGCTTTCGATAATCTCGGTTCCCAAAAAGTATTGGAAAATTGTGGTTTTGTTAGGGTTGGTACAGATCGCGGTTTTGCTAATGCACGCCAAATAGAAATTGAGGAATTTATTTATAGATTAGATTAATGAGCGATTTGATCAGTCTATTTTTATTACCAGCTCCCCCTTCAGTCGGTTTCACACTTAGGTTTCGCGTCCCTAACAAGAATATCCCAATCTTAATAGAGCTTATTGTATATACTACTAAACCGGCTATTTAGGATCGCTTTTATCTGAAAAGATCGCCTGTAATTTTTCTTCTAAATCTTTCCCCCTGAGGTTGCGGTACACAATTTTTCCTGTAGGATCCAACAAGAAGCTTGCTGGTATGGAATTGATGCCATAACGTTTTGCTGCTTGGCTATCCCAACCTTTTAAATCAGATACTTGTGGCCAGTTGAGTTTATCATCTGCAATTGCTTTGACCCATTGTTCGCGTTGAGCCGCTTTATCCAGGGATATACCTAAGATTTCGAATCCAAAATCTTTGTATTTATTGTAAAGCGTTACAAGATTTGGATTTTCTTCACGGCATGGTCCACACCAACTAGCCCAAAAGTCTACCAATAGATACTTTCCTCGGAATTCAGATAATTTTAGACTTGTACCCATTTGAGTTTGAAGTTCGAGATCGGGGGCAACCTGTCCAACTTTGGTCCTGATTGACGATTCTAACTGCATGGGTATCTCTTTGGCCAAAGGATAGCTTTTGAGCTTCTCAGCTAAATCGGCATATATCCTTTTAACCTCTTCCATAAATTTCTCCTGTCCAGCAACAAAGGATAAACTGATTAAACTAAGGTAGGACGATGGATGCTGACGAGCAAATGCTAAGTGAACACGATATAGGTCATCCATTAATCCTTTTTCCCGATCAATATAAGCCTCCCGTACTTTAGGATCGTTTTGTTGATTGGCTGAAAGTGCATAAAATTCTTTATTAAGTGCTGTAAAGTTATCATCTACGGAGCTACGCATCTTTTTAAAAGCATCTTGGTCGAGATTAATTTGAGATCCACTGATCGTTATATTTTTCAAGGAGTCGCTTGCTTGCATTTGCATAGTGACAGGCTCAAGGTAAAAACGAAAAAAATCCATTTGCTCATTGCGAGAGGGTCTATTTACATAAGGATTTTTATCGAGATATAGCGACGATGAAACAGGATAGTCTACCGTCCCAGAAAATGAAAAATTTCCACCTCTTGAAAAAGTGGAATCAACAACAGACTTACCTTCTATTTCGTAGATCAAAAATACTTTGGAGCCGTCCTTCAATTGAGGTATTACCCCATTGATCTGATAGGGATTTTGTCCACAAGCGAGGAAAGGAAGTATAAAAACCGCTATTAATAGCAATCCTGTCCATATTTTCATAATATAGCCTATTTTTCGGTAATTTACTATCATAAATATACGCAATTTCTCTGTTCTGAGCCTGTTACTATTTTCTTTAATCCATGCCATATCCCCCAATAAAACAACTTGACACCTGTTTTCTGCCTCAAAAAAGTAATGGACAAGTTATTAATTTGTGTGTTTTACCAAACTTTTGCATCTTTGTGTATTAACACCAATATTTAACAAAATCACCTTTATATTAACTTAAAGCTGTAAAATGCAAGACGAGATCATTAAGCACACGAAGAAAATTTATAAAACCGCAAAAGAGCCAAAGCATAGCCTCTCTGAAAAACTGAAAGAAATATCCATTGAGATCTTCATTATCGTTTTTGCAGTATCACTTTCTATATGGCTTCACGGCTGGAGTGAGCATCGGCATGAACAACAAGAAGTAAAAGAATTTTTAGAAGATCTAAAAGTCGACCTCCAAAAAGATGTCCACGACTTGGAAAAGCAAAATTCCTACTTGACAAATACAGCTGAAGGTTGTAAATTTTACGGAGAACTGAACCAACAAAAAATTGATAGCTTGGTGAAAGTCAACCCGAATGACCGTATTAAGATGAACCTTAATCCGATCTTTAAGATCAGAAATACCGGAAATTATGAAGGATTCCGATCTAGTGGGAAAATTGGTCTCATCAAGGATCGAAAATTAAAAACAGGAATTTTGGAATATTATCAAACCGTAGTGCCATCAAAAGACGATTGGCAAACCTACTACAACGCATTGGTTTTTAAGCTCGCCGATGAACTAGTATCCATTCCTAATGCAAATATAAATCCCGATATGATGTATAAAGCAGTTAATGCATCGCCAAAAGTAAAAGGAATCCTTATCAATGCAGCATCTCAAGCAAATATGATTATTCAGCTAAATAATCAAGTCATCAAATCTGCTAAAGAAATCATTGCCGAAATTGAGCATAATAATGAATAAATCGGTTTCGAATGAGTGCATAACGCCAAAAAAAAGACAGCTTTTAAATTTTTAAAAGCTGTCTTTTTTTTAATTTGTTATAGAAATTATCCCAATGAATTTTCATTAGTATCAGTCATCGATTTCCATACGCATTTCCAGAAGATTTGGTCTAAATCCTGCCTTTGCATAGGCTTTTTTTGCACTCGTATTTTCTTCATAAACCTGAAGTCTTACTTCTGAAATATTTCTTTCTTTTGCCCAGTTGATCAATCGATGTAAAATCATTTTGTTGATACCCTGCCCTCGATATTCGGGTTTAACAAACATAAATCCGAGGTAAGCATACTTTTCATATTTTTGATAAGGTTTTGCATCCAATAATCTCGCATATCCTGATCCGACAACTTGATCGTCAACAATTGCAACAAGAACTTCAGCCTCCCTGGACCTGATCAGTTCTAGGAGATCATAATAATGAATTTCGCCTAACTTCAATGTATTATCAAAAGGTCGTTCAGCTTCAACAATTCCTTGTTCAAACTCGATTAATACATTGATTTCGCTTTCTTTTGCTTGTCTGATGATTATTTCCATAATTAAGAATCTACGTCTATTATTTTGCCTTTTGTTGGCTATATCCACTGTTTGCAAATTACAAAACGAATAGCAACTATAGTATTATTTTTCATATTTTAAGTTCTTGTAGAAAGGAACTTAAGAACCTTTTTGCCTTTTCAAATACAAGTTACATGTTTTATCACTTATAACAGACGGCCTATTTATCAAGAACATACTCTCGTTTTTCCAATACCCCATTTTTGTATAGTTCAGTATAAACCAACGGGCCTCTTTTTCTTGTGTTGATTATTGGTTCCCCCGTTTCTTCATTATATTCTTGCAATAATTTATAACACTTCCATTTCCCATCAGGAAGACCTCCTTTATACCTTGCTTCCAAGTACGTATACGAATCTGTAAATGATGGATATTCTTGTAAATCCACATACCGATTTGCTTTAAATTCTATCCATTTTCCTTCTTTGTGGTGATTTTTTATTGAGCCCTGTTCTTCATCAGTTTTATATAAACCATTCTGAGCATAGTATCTGACAAATACTCCGTTACGTAAAAGCTGAAATTGATAAACAGGTTTTTGTCTAAAGGGATTCTCATTAAACTCATAATCCCGCAATGAGATTATAAAATTTTTATCTATATAAAATAATGTATAGTTCGTGAATCCCATTTCTCCCTCATGATAAAGATATATTCTTTTTACATCAACTGGATTCCCATTCTTTACTGAAATTAGATATATTTTTTCCACGAATGGTTCGTTATAACGGACTGCATTATATACAGCTAAAAAATGCAGCGAATACCCCCTATAACGGATAAAATTAGAGGCAATTCCAATCTGACTATATTCTTTGCCGATAGCTTGCTCAAATGGAAAAGAAACGTCATATGCTTCTGGTAGCACCACGAGATCGTTTTTGAGTAATTGCTCAAATTTGAGCGCATAAAGATTTTCTAAGCCACGATGATCTTGTATAGCAGACAATATGGAGTCGACAGGCAGTTGTTTTGAAATATTTGAATAGCCAAATGGAAGCGCTATGCAGTTTCTTTTATCCGCGTTAAAAAAGGTAGATCCTTTAACAAATACAGGTATATTTAAGCTCTTATTTTCCGTTTGTGCTTTGCAGTAGTTGGAAAGAAGCATAAACAAAAGAAGGATAAAAGTATCGTTAACTTTATTAAGCATAAACTTTTTATTTGTTCACATTGATCATAACATTGCTCCACAAGTTTTAGGACAAACTGAGTCGGAATCCCCTACTTAATCTAAAAAGCCACCTCCTTAGCTTTTTCTAATGTTTCTTCGACATTTTTACATAAAATCTTGGGAATAAAATCCTCTCTTGGTATTCCGTTGATATGATACAATCTTTCAGTCGGAAATTGGAATCCAATTTTTGTTTCTGTGAGACGGAAATTTGAAATTGCGCCTAATAGTCCCGCCATAGGTGTGCCAATAACTGTAGCTCTATCTAGCGCGTCAAAACCAATAGCTATCCCTTCCCCCATACTTCCTGTCCAGTGTCCCACGAGGATATACAAATTACCCTTGTAGGTTTTCTTACGTGGACTTACATACTCTACCCAATGTCGTTTTGTGCCATAATCCTTCTCATCAAATTCGTGAATCTGATAAGGCAGAACTTTATTGACAAACCGCCCCATAATAGCCCTCGCAACAGTTGAATTTCCGCCGCTAGGAGTTTCAGTCAAATCCAAAATAAGGTTTTTATTAGAAATCAAACTGTCAAGAGCTTTATCAAATTCACCGATCAAGTTGTTATTCCCCAATGAATTATTGATTTTGACATACCCCGTGTTTTCATTTATAACTTTATAATACAACAATTCATTCCTATTGGCATAGCTCACTGGTTCAAATGTTTTGCGTTCTCCGTTTTCAACTACGGTAATCACTCGTTTTTTATCGTGAGTTCCTGCAAAAAGCATATCTAAAGCATACTGATACATCTTTGGACTGTGATAATCTGTAAATTGAGGTAAGAAACTTTTTAACTGTTGATCTATTGATACTCCGTTGAAAAGAGTTACTTGCATACCAATTTTTAACCCAGCTAAATCTGCACCAAAACCTTTTCTTAAGTCTTTTATTAAATATTTGTTCTGATCTTTTTCGATACGTATGTCGGACCACGATGGAATTAACCTGTTTGATGTATTAAGATTTATGCTTAATGATGAATGTCCATTGTACAGCTCATTCAACGTATCTTCAAGTAACTGAATAAACTCGTTGTCGTTTGTAACTTTTTCTGCTTGTGCTGAATAAATCTCTTTGACTTTATTCCAGTCGATATTTTGACTTTCTAAATAGGCATAATGTTTATTGATGTCAGACCAGAACTCGTAAAAATCCTTTTGATATTTGGTTTGAGCGAAAATGTTATTCTCTGTTAAAAATAAGAATGCTATTGTAAAAATAGCTTTAGTCAATAGGCTTAATTTCATCGTTGTGTTCTTGAATTGGTATTTCATTGGTTCAATCGGTAGCAAAAATAATAAAACCATCGTTAAAATAATACGGACCCATTTGAAGGTACATTACTTTCTCATAATTCCATCGCATAGATTTATAACTTAGAAAATCGTAATTTTGTGATTCAGCAACTAAACTACTAACATCCCATAGGAGTTTTGATAATGATAAATTTGGTAAGCTCTTTACCATTGTCTTTAAGACGACATGTGATCCGTAAAAAATACCGGCTTACGCTGACTGCTGATGGATATTCAGTTGGCGATTTTACTTTAGCCAAAAGTTTAAACCATTCTTCACCACAGCGCTCTTTTACCTTTTGTCTCAACTCGTCCATAGACACGCTGGGAAAGGCTGTATAGTCCTGATCGGTATATTCGTCACTAAAAAATAGTCCATTCCTATTTTGTTTTAAAGACTTCCAGTCTGAGTTAAAATGTTTCCAATCAGTAAGATCACAATGAGGCCCTTCGTTCATAATAGTTACGCTGGTTTCATAGCGTTGTTCCACCTTCAAATCACTAATCTGATCATTTAAAATAGAAATATAACTTCCCTCGATGCTTTCTCCGACTTCTGCATCGATCTCTACCGTATCCCTTTGTAGCTGATCCATCTTTTCTGGATCAAGAATGGCCATTCCTTGAATCGAAACAACAAATTCATTGAACTTTATTGATGTCGTAGCTCTACCGTTATTCGTAGTATTTGAAGTTGGAACTATATCTATCTGCTGCTGGGAGGTTGCTACTTCTCTGTCAATAGGATGCTCTGATTGCTTCACATCTCGTTTTTGTTGGTGTATGTTAGGGTTGTTACAAGAGCAAATTGCAGCAGTTAAAATGATGATATTATGTCGTATTTTCATAAAGTTTTTAAGAAGTAAAGTAGATACTACTTTACCTAAATAAATTGATCCGTTATTACTCAAGTGATCAGCAAGTCACTATACCTTACTTGGCGTTTTCTTGGCTTAATCGGGCAGTGTAGTATGCAAACTGCTTGCTGTTTTCATTGTCAATTTTCTTAAGCGTATAAGCTTTTATGACAATTGTCGTATTATCGACCCATCTGATATTTTCTACTGCCCAATTGTCCGTTTCAAAACTGTTGTATTCGGAAAGTTTGATCCGGAAAGGAGCTTTTCCACTATGGACGGCAAGAACCCCAATGAAGCAACTATTCGAAGTATATACCTGATTGTAATAGTAAGCAAGAAAATATCCGTTGGGAGAAGGGATAGGTATTTCAACTGCACCGTCGCCAATTGAAGCAATTGTCTGCTGAGTACCGTTGACGCTATCGAGTAAAACCAAATCGCTAAAACCTAGTGATTCGGAAACATGATTGCTTACGAGAATATGCATTTTGAGTTGGCGAAGATAGCCTTTATACGCCCAGCCCCGAAATCCATCGCCTTGATTTGCTGAAAAACTATATTTCTTGAACTTTAACTCGCCTTTGCCAGTTTGAATCAGAAGGTTTTTTCCTTCAACAGTAGGAGTTTTATTGACAATATTATTGGAGCTAATTGCTTTACGATAGTTTTCTATTGTAGCCGTATTGAATACTAATTTAGGAAGGCTATCATATCGATCTCCATAACCTACTGTTAAATTTGGTATAGATTGACCGTAAACAAGGTTTATCGAAAAAAGAAATATCAACATCAATTTCATATTTATTTCTTGATTTTAGTAACAGCAGGATTCTATGTGAGATGACCTTCCCTGCACCGCATGACAAAATAGATCAATTATTCATTAAAAAATTAAATTTTGAACTGATTATATTATAAAGATAAGTCACAAACCACAAAAGTTAAAGACCATTTAATATTTGCATGCTGCGATTTATTATTCGCTAATTTTTTTAGAGAAGAAGATCTGATGCTGTTGTATCGTTATGCAACTCTCCTACTTTATTTCAACAATTGATTCGCTTGAAAACGAGGACTTCTACTTAGCGTCATCCTCCCAACAGAATGGCAAAAACATAGGATAATAGTGGATTTTTCCCAAACAATTGCGAATTAAAATGTGGTTTACAATGATGTTTTCTATTTACGGGATTTGCAGATTGATCAATTTCGCTTAAAGACTGTCTTCCCTTCTTTGATGGTTTCAACTACTTTGACATCCCGTAATTTTCTGGGGTCAATTGTTAGCGGATTCTGATCCAAAATTACCAAATCAGCTAGTTTTCCTTTTTTAAGAGAGCCTTTATCTTTTTCTTCCTGATACTGATAGGCGGCATTGATCGTAATTGCTTTGAGCGCGTCTCTTACATCGATACGTTCATCAGCACCCAATAACATTCCCGAACGTGTCGTCCGGTTGACCGCAGCATACACCCCAGTCATTAGATCGGGAGGTGTTACTGGACTATCATGATGGATGGTAAACAATATTCCTGCTTTTTTTGCTGATTGAGCTGGACTAATAAATGCCGCACGTTTGGGGCCAAAAACACTTTGATAGTGCCAATCCCCCCATAAATAAACATGGGACGAAAAATATGAAGGAATAACACCGATCTCTTTTATCTTGACAATATGATCGGGTCGGCTGTTCTGCACATGTATCAAGGTTGCCCTAAGCTCAGGCTTATAAATTCCTTCGGTTTTCAATTTGCCGATCACACGAAGCGCTTGATCAATAGCCGCATCGCCGTTAACATGTAATTGCGCTGTAATATCATTTGAAAACACTGTTTTTAAATCATTGTAGAGGGTCTCGTCTGAAAAAATTGGAAAGCCTTTGTAATCGGCCGATTGGCCTTCTGGTGGAACGAGGTATGGTTCTGTCAACCAGGCTGTCTTCCCTTGAGGTGAACCATCGTCCGAAAATTTAAATCCACCAAATTTCAAGTGCTTTTCGTATTTCATGTAATTAGTTTTAAAGGATTTCCATTCGGCTTTGTTTGCTTCAAAATCTGGGAAATAAACCACGTCAGCCTTTAAAAGATTTTTCGAAGCGGCTTCCTTTAACAGGCCAACACTCACTCCCATCGAACGTCCGTCACAGATGGTTGTCTGACCATAACTAAGCCATTCGTCCTGCGCTTTGACAAAATCTTTTAGGGATTGGGATAGTTCATCTTTTGCCTGTTTGGGCTTGGGAATCATATCCGTTAACTTCACCAACGCGGCGAAAGAGGCATTTTCTTCCAGTTTACCGTTTAGTCGATTATCAGGGCTTCGGCCATAATGCCCTCCCTCGGGGTCTTTCACATTTTCGGCAATACCTAATAACTTCAACATGGCACTATTGACAACGCTTGCATGACCAGAAGCATGAATGACAATAATGGGATTTGTGGTACTGACGGCATCCAATTCCTGACGAGTCGGATGACGATGCTCACGCATGATGGCGTCATCATAGCCATTTCCTAATACTGGGACAGCCGCCCCTAGTTTTGTTTGCTTAATAAATGTTAATAGCGCCTCTTGAAGATCGGGTATTGAATTAACGGTACCGTATGGACTTGGAGATAAATCTATTGCCTGTTCCATCCCTGCTCTTGAAGTGATATGACCATGGGCGTCAATAAATCCAGGCAATAAAGTTTTTCCTTTTAAATCGATCTGTTTGGTATTTTCCCCTATATAGGGATCTGTTTCTTTCCGGTTACCAACGAAAAGAATCTTTCCATCTTTTAATACTAAAGCATCTACTTGAGGAAGATCATCTTCCATCGTTACAATATTTCCACCAAAATACAACGTATCCCCTTTTTGCTGATCGCTCTTACAGCTTAAAATAAAAAAAGATAAAAAGAAAAATAGATATTTCGTAATTATTGCCATGTGAGAGGTTAACTGTACTAATGAATAACAAAAGAAAACAGTTAATTGTTTCGCCGCGCTTTGGAGAGGAATAGCCGGTAAATGCTTTGTGTTCGGTGATCAACAGATCGTCGACCTAACCGCGAGCATCACTTTGATGAACGCACAGAACCGACTGCAGATCAGTTTGGGGATGAAGATTAAAATAGCGGGTATTGAAAAGCCACTAAAAATGCGCATCTAGATGCGCATTTTAGATTAAAGCAGAATCGGTAGCAGTTGATTCAGACTTTCTACCTGAAGAAAATTTCTTGGTTTAACCTCATCACTAGCTTGCTCATGTGTCCAGGTCACATGGTAAGGGACATGTATTGCCTGCCCTCCCAATTCCAATACTGGCAGCACATCGGAGTTGATCGAATTTCCGATCATGATAAAATTTTCGGCGGGGCATTCAATTTTGTTCAATAATTTTATGTAATCCTCATTTTTCTTGTTGCTCATTATCTCCACATGATGGAAATACTTTTGGAGCCTCGATTTTTTTAGCTTTCTTTCTTGATCCAAAAGATCACCTTTTGTGGCTACAATTAATTTGTAATGTGCACTAAGCCTTACCAGCGTATCTTCGACACCTTCCAATAATTCAATCGGCATCTTTAATAAATCCTGTCCAATCGCTATGATTTTGTTTATTGTATTCAGCGATAGCTGTCCAGCCGAAATCCGGCTGGCAGTCTCTATCATACAAAGAATAAAGCCTTTCACACCATACCCATAGAGGGACAGGTTATTCATTTCTGTTTCAAATAATTCTTTTGATACTGCATGCTGTGGAAGATAATTTTCCAACAGTGCACAAAAATCATGTTCTGCTTTTTGAAAATATGGTTCGTTTATCCATAATGTATCATCTGCATCGAATGCAATGACTTTAATGGCAGTTTTATTGATAATCATTCTAATTTTAATTCAATTTAGGTAGTTTACTTGATCTTAATGCTATTATATTGTTCCCATAACCCGGTCAAGTTTAGGTCTGAATCATATACGGCATTAAAAGCAAACAGTTTTCCCTTAGCCACATAATCATAAATATAAAGATCGGTTAAAGGGGTCGGAATAGATTCCAGTTCGTCTGCAGAGATCCATTCGAGGTCACCCTCATTACAATAGGGGGCCTCTACATATTCGATATCGGATACATATACGTAGCTGATCCAATTGTAATTGATCGGTGATGTTTCGGTTAACATGCCACAAAATTGTTTTGAAGTGATATGGATTCCTGTTTCCTCCATGACCTCACGAATCACTGCATCGTCCGGGTTTTCAAATGGGTCTAATTTCCCACCAACGGGAACATACATATCTTTATTGGGTTCTTTAAGGCGCTTTAGCAATAGAAACTTATCTTTATTTCTTAATATACATAGTGTGGCTACTCGCTTCAAACCTGTCACTTCATTGCTCATCTCTTTTCTGTTTGTAACAAAAATAGAAAATGTTGCGAGAGTCTTCAAGCATTTTTAGCGAATTCATTCAGTTTATATCTCCTAAGTGACGACTTGGGTATCTATCTCATCGGCATAAATCGTGTTGGTGACAGCTTTACCACGAGGCGAGCTAATATTCCCTATGTACTCATCTTTTATTTTGAATAGCTCTTTAAGAGGATAATATGGTTTCAATATTTTACGGACTTAGGCTTATAACTTCGTATAAATGGGAAAGCCCATTATCCGATGTACTATTGGCATAATGGGCTATATCTGTAAAATAGATATGAATTATAGGGGTCTTAAATGATAGGCTTTAGGCTGAACAAATGCCCGAATACCTTGAGCCGACAAAGTTGAACCTAATCCAGAATTTCTCCGCCCGGACCAAGGTACATTAGGGCTTACCCTATCGCAGCAGTTCCAATATACTGTTCCTGTATCCATTTTGCCAAGGATGTTCATTGCTCTGTCCTGATCGGAAGAAAACACTGCTGCAGTAAGGCCATACGTCGTATCTTGCATCAGCGTTATTGCCTCCTCGTCTGAAAATACCTTTTGTATACCTATCAACGGACCAAAAGTCTCTTCACGCATAAGTACCATATTGTGATTACAATGTTCGAATACAGTTGGGGCATAATAGTATCCCTTACCTTCCAATACATGTCCACCCAACCGTAGTATTGCTCCCTTTTCAAGGGCATCTTTCACCTGCTCTTCAAGAACGTCCAGTTGAGCAGCTCTGGTTAAAGGGCCAATAAATGTATCTTCAGCACATGGATCGCCCACCCGATAGGACGCTACCTCCTCAATAAATGCCTCGACAAACTGATCGTATATCTGTTCTGAAACATAGATGCGTTCAACAGCACAACAGCTCTGCCCATTGTTGTAGAAAGCGCCCTCAGCGGCCGACACTGCCGCCTGTTTTATATCTTTGACATCTTCAGTGACATATAGTGGATCCTTCCCGCCTAACTCAAGCTGGACTGGAACTAATTTATGTGCTACGGTCTTGGCAATATGCACTCCTGTCTTATAGGATCCAGTAAAAAAATAGCCGTCCAATGGCAATGATAAGATATGCTCGCCAATCCGCCCATCTCCTACAACACAATGAAATACATTATCAGGTACGCCTGCCTGATAAAGATATTTTGCAAACTGCAAGCCTGTCAACGTGGCAAATTCAGAAGGTTTATAGAGAACAGCATTGCCCGCAACCAAGGCATAGAGAAAAACATTGAAGCCGACATTATGAGGAAAATTCCATGCAGAAATATTGGCAATTACACCAAGTGGTTCATATCGAATATGTTCTAGCGTAGCGCCATCACGCACAATAACTTCTTCTGAAAGCCATCTTTCAGCATTTTTTCGGAGATGTTCAATGCGGTTCTGTGCTCCGTTAATTTCATTAAGCGATTGTGTTATGGGTTTGCCCGTTTCTTTGGTAAGAATCTCTGCAAGCTCCTGTTTATTTGCCAAGATCAGCTGCCCAAATTGTATGATGCACTCTAAACGATCCTTTAAAGGAACTTTTGCCCATGTGTGCTGTCCTTGCTTTAGTAAGGATAGTGTATTTTCCAACTCAACTGTTGTGGTGGAAGGCAACGTTGCCGCTACAGCGCCAGTTGCAGGATTTCTAATTTCTATGTTGTCTTGCATGTTCAATAAAAACATTAAAAATCAAATTTTCATCTAAAAGTATTCCCTTCTGTGTTTGGGAAAATTCGGGATGCCATTGAACACCCATAACTTTCCCGGTCGCTTCTTTGGTATAACCAAATGCCTCTATAAATCCGTCCTCCGAGCGCGCATAGACTTCGAGATCACGGCCGAGATCTTTAACAGCCTGGTGATGTACCGTGTTGACCAATGGATTGGCAACATGGCCATATAGTCTGTCGAAAAGTGTTCCTGGCTCTATATGGACCGGATGATTGATTGTATCATATAAACTTGCTGAGCGATGAACAGCCGAATGAGGAAGCTGACTAACGATATCCTGATACATTGTACCTCCAAAATAAACGTTCATCAACTGAAATCCCCGACAGATGCCTAAGACCGGCTTATGATTTCTGATGGCATAATCCAATATCTTTAGCTCGTATTGATCCCGATAAGGATCCCCTTTCCAGGGGCCGATAGGTTCTTCGCCATAATGTTGAGGAGCTATATCGCTTCCACCTTGAAGAACTATACCATCCATCTGTTGTAAGATGTCCGTTAATAATGATTCTTCAAGATCCGGCAATAATATAGGAAGAACACCTTTTTTACTTATCCATCGAGCCATATCATTTTCCATATAACTCAGTGATTTGTGGCCAAAGACCGTCCTCTCGGGGTCTGGATAAAAAAAACAGGCACTAATACCGATTTTTAACATATCATTTTCCTTCGTATGCGGTTTCATAAATTGCAAGAAAATCTGCTTTACTAACAGGCTTGGGGTTCGATGGGTGACAGAAATCTGCAAGCGCAAGTTCTGATAAAGGTTCCAAATGTTCCTTTTTTACGCCAATTGCGGATAACTGTGTAGGCAGTCCCAAACCTACATTGAGGTCAAACAGATAGTCCACAACCTTGTCTCCAGCATTGTTGCCAAGCCCCAAAGCCATGGCCATCTTATCGAAACGATCTTCAAAACCCGCATAATTAAACTGCATGCCATAAGGAAGATTTACCGCGTTGGCCAGTCCATGATGAGTATCGAGGAGCGAAGAAAGCGGATGCGCTAAACTATGAACGACTCCTAATCCCTTCTGAAATGCAACAGCTCCCATCAATGATGCCAAAAGCATTTTAGAACGCGATTGCAAGTCAGATTCTTTTGTAGCGCACTCAATCGAAGTAGCCACCATGGCCATTCCTTCAAGCGCAATACCATCACACATCGGATGGTACCCTTTGGCCAAATATGCTTCCATATTGTGGGTAAGTGCGTCCATTCCCGTTGCCGCCGTAATAAACGGTGGCAGGTCCATTGTAAGCAAAGGATCGGCAAATACAATTTTTGCCATCAATCTCGGACTAAACAGAATTCGTTTTTTCTTGGTTTCATCTTCTGAAATAATAGCACTACGGCCCACCTCACTCCCAGTCCCAGCGGTCGTAGGTACAGTAATCAATGGTGGTATCTCATTGGTCACATAGATATCGCCTCCGATCAGATCGTCGTAATCAAATAAATCACGATGGTGATTTGCGCGCAAGGCAATTGCCCGTGCTACGTCGAGTGCTGCTCCACCGCCAACGCCAATAATTGAATCTCTATTTTGCCCTCTAAAGACATCTCCTCCCAGGAGGACATCAGATTTTACTGGATTTTTGTGCAAATCATGAAAGACAATAACGTCGATCCCTTTGTTCGTCAGCTTTTGTTGAACTTCCTTAAAAAATGGCAGTTCGGCAATAGTCGGATCCGTTACTAATAAAGGGCGACTAAGTCCATTGGCCAATAAATAGCCTGGGAGCTCGTCGATCACTCCAGCACCAAAACGGATCGGTGTAGGAAAATTAAAACCATAAATTTTTGCTGTATCCATCGTTCAGTTATATAATTTCAAAATATCTTTTTGTTTCCCAATCTGTTACTTGCTCTGAAAATTGTCGCCATTCCCATAACCTTGATTTACAAAAATGATCGACAAACTTTTGGCCAAACAACTCGGATGCTATTTGCGATTGCGCCATTCGAGTGGTCGCATCGTAGAGATTTCTTGGTAATACGCCATGTTGCAGATCTTCATAACCATTTCCGATAGTATGTCGATTGTCCAATGGCAATTTATGTTTGATACCGTACAACCCGCTAGCCAAACATGCTGCTATGGCCAAGTAAGGGTTCACATCTGAACCGACAACGCGATGTTCAATGCGTGTGGCTTTGGGACCACCTTCGATGACGCGGAGTGCTGTGGTACGATTATCGATGCCCCAGGTCAGGGTTGTAGGTGCCCATGCTCCTTCAGTCAGCCTTTTATAACTGTTAACAGTAGGCGCCAATAACGGTAGAATATCAGGTAAACAATACAATTGCCCAGCAAGAAAATGCTTCATCAACTGGCTCATTCCGAGTTCATCTTCTTTATCATTAAAGAGGTTACTCTGTTTGTTGAGATCCCAAAGACTTTGATGCACATGGCCGCTGCAACCTGGTAAATCCTTTGTCTGTTTAGCCATAAAACTCGCGGTAATATTATGTTTTTTCCCAATTTCTTTAACGGCAGATTTAAAGAGCGTAGCCCTATCAGCAGCTTCAAGAGCATCACTACATTGGATAGCAGCTTCCAGTACACCTGGCCCGGTCTCCGTATGTAAACCCTCAAGAGGTACGCCGAATCTTTCGAGCATGGCTAAAAGATCCTGAAAAAAGCCATAATTGTCGGACATCCGTAAGATAGAATAGCCAAACATACCTGATGTGATTGGTGTCATATCTCTAAAACTATTTTGGGAAGAGGCATCATTGGCTTTCACGAAATTAAACCATTCAAATTCCTGTGAAAAAATTGGTTTAAATCCAGCAGTCTCCGATTGTGAAATTATGGTTTTAAGGAGAGCTCTTGGACACACATTTTGGTCCTGAGAAAGCGGAGATTCAAAATCAGCTAGAAAAAAGGGAATATCCTCCTGCCAGGGAATCTGTCGAAATGTATTTCCATCAATACGTGCCGGAAAATCGCCGTATCCCGTATGCCAGCCTGTAATTTCCACATTGTCATAAACCTGATCGTTAACATCCCATCCAAACACCACCGAACAAAATCCAAATTCATTGTCCAGTGCAGAGATAAACTTATCGCGATGCATGAATTTTCCACGTAAGACCCCGTCTATATCTGCAACGGCAACTTTAACGTGAGTACTTGTGCATGCTTTTAGTTTGGAAATAATTTCATTTTTAGTTATCATAATTCGATGGTTTTGTCCTTGTCAAGGAAGATTAGGAAATAAAGGTATGATATGATGACAAGCCCAAAGAATAATAGAGCTGTCAATGGGTTATAATATATCATTGCGATGAGACACACGACAGCGATAATCAACGCAATCGCTGGAAACAGCGGATACAACGGAACTTTGAATGGGCGTTCCAAATCAGGTTCCTTTTTTCGCAAGGCAAAAAATGACCACATGGATATAATGTAAAGACAGATTGCCCCAAAACATGCGATGGTAATAATGCCTGCGGTCTTCCCGGTCAATAATGCTATGATGCCAATAGCCATATTGATTAAGAGTGCATTGGCCGGAGTCTTAAATCGTTGATGTACTTTTCCAAGAATCGACGGTGCATAACCCACTCTCCCAAACTCGAAGGTAGCTCTGCCACCAGCAAGAATGATACCATGAAATGAGGCTATAAGACCCAATAGGCCAACACCTATAAGTAATTTATAAAGAATATGGCGATTATCAATGACGTGCGCAATAGCAAGTGGCAACGGCGAATCTGACGGTTCAGTACTTCCGACAGGATAGACAACAGCCTCCCAACCGCCGACACCCACCGCCGATAAAAATGTAATGATACAAAGCACAACTAAAGTCACTATGGCCGATCCAAAACCGATTAATACATTTTTCTGTGGATTGATAGTTTCCTCAGCGACGTTGGCCACACCTTCAATAGCGAGAAAAAACCAGATAGCAAACGGAATAGCAGCAAAAATGCCAGAGAACCCATTGGGCAATGCGTTGTGCTCAAGGTTAGAGAATTCGAAAGCCGGAAATGTAACGCCTGCAAATATCAGTAATTCAATAACCGCAAGAACAGTTACAACCAATTCAAATGATGCAGCGAGCTTAACCCCCAGTATATTCATTGAAGTGAAAATCACATAGGCCCCAATCGCAAAAATAAGATAGTCAACCGAAGGATGCAGTAAATGTAGATAAGCACCTATAGCAGCGGCAATGGCAGGCGGTGCAAAAACAAACTCGATATTTTGTGCAATACCGGCGACAAATCCCAAATGCTTGCCCAGCCCTCTATTGGCATATTCAAAGGCTCCGCCAGCCCTAGGAATCGCACAGGCCATCTCTGTATAGCTGAAGGTAAATGTAAGATACATGATAATAACGAATACTGTAGCAATGGCCAATCCCAATGTGCCGCCTTCCGCCAAACCGAGATTCCATCCAAAATACATTCCCGAGATAACATAGCCTACACCTAATCCCCATAACATAACAGGACCAAGGACTTTTTTTAATTGAGGCTCACTCATAATTTTATTTAGGTTGGTAAATTGATAGTAATTAACTAATCTAAATTTACTACATATAGTTTAAATGATAGTGTTATATATCTGTAATTATAGCTATTTTAGTAAAATAATATGGTTAGATATCATTTACTAGTATATACGATCTAACTATAGTCTTAGATATACTTTTTTTAGATTTAATTTACTACGTTTTAGATTTAATTTACTACGATCATGAAATTGGATGAGAAAGACCTCTTGCTTCTGGACCTGTTGCAACAGGATGCTAATATAAGTAACAAGGAAATATCTGACCGTGTTAATTTATCGATGACTCCCGTATACGAACGCATTAAGAAATTAATAGCAACCTCTGTTCTTAAGCAGAAAGTCTTTCTGCTGGACAGAAGAAAACTTGATCTTAATCTAATGGTGCTCGTATCCATCAGTATGGAAAAACATTCCAATGAAAGTGCCTTGTTATTTATGGAAGAGATACAAAAATTTCCAGAAGTAGTCGAGTGTTTTCACGTAACGGGCGCATTTGACTATCAAATAAAGGTCATGGTTAGGGATGTCGATCACTATCACGAATTCAATTTTAATAAACTGGCAACAATCAAGGGAATCAGACATATGGAAAGTTATTTTGTGATGAAAGAAATCGTGAATACTACTCGTCTCCCAATCTTTCTTTGATAATTTAGTCTAGCGTATTTTGGATTTCAAATGATTCAGCTTTCCGATTATGCACTGATGACTCTCCTAATTGAGCCTCCCAAAATTGATGGATTTCATTGGTATAGCAACTACACTTAGGCAATGGTTCATACCTGCAGAACCATGCCCTTTGTATATACAGTGTTGTTTATAGGAGGACAATATTCTCAAGCGATACGCCTACTCCCTTCAGAGCTGCATAGGTTAATTTGTCCATTGATGCTCCGTCAAAATCAATAGTTTTAATACTCTTATAATATTTATTCGTAAGCGCAAAGGTTGGCCGAAAGGAAACATTTCTAAGAATCACCCCGCTAAATGAACTGTTTGCTAGGTCTGCATTATCGAATTCTACATCCACAAAAACTTGCCCATCGAAGCTTATACCTCTCATATCACAAGACTTAAAGCTAACACCATTAAATTCACAGTCTTCAAAAATAGTTCTTCTGAGATCCGACGCTGTAAATTTTACATCAGTCAACTTTATACCATTAAATTTAGTATTGTTCAATTCCGATGCGTAGAATTCTGTACCTACTAGGATAGTCTTGCTGAAATTTGCATTTGTCATATTGCTAGCGGAGAATGCACAGTCCGTAAGGTTTGCGGAATCAAAATTAGCATCGCGGATATCACTTCCTTTTAAAAATGCTTGCTGTGAAATCTGCCGTACTGAAGTCTGAACCACGAAGCTCACTTCCGAGAAATTTTCGCTTTGGCGCATTTACGCCGGAAAAATTAGTTTCGGCTAGCGTATTACCGCTAAAATCAGTCAGTAACTGTTTTTGCTCAGTAATAGAAAATTTTGCGTCTTCTACAGAATTTTCGGCCTTTTCCTTTAGCGTTCCAATTACTACCTTTTGACTTCGTTCACTATCTTCTATTTTTGAATTTTCGGCGAAGTAGTTTAGATCTACTGCGAATATTTCCGTAAGCCTGTTTAGTGTTATAAAGTCCGGCAGAGACTCTCCCCGCTCCCATTTTCCAACCGCTTGGGGGCTAACGAACAAAAGTTCAGCGAGCTGCGCTTGCGACATATTTCCCTCTTTGCGCACCTTGGCAATTTTATTGCCTAATTTTTTGTTGTTCATAATTATTGTCTATTATGGTTTTCAACGTCACAAAGATATTCAGGGTAATCTGTAATTACGGCGAAAAGAGAAATACCTCCAGTTGTAATTATGCTACTTATCGTTGTATTCTAACAACTTCTCGTTGTTACTCCTAAAATATCGCCTATGCTGCTGTTTAAACAAGATTTTAAGTAAAAACTCCTAAAAGACGAAGCTTTGTTTATAGTGACGCCATCCAATATTTTAAATCTTGGGGTAAAGTCAAAGACAAATTTTGCCTAATTTAGGAACATTTACCATAGGAATCTAAGTTAAAACATGTTGTCTTCAATTATCCAGTTGGTAGATGATTTGCTTGTAGCATTCGCAGGCAACCATGAATACCGCCGAGCTAGTTTAAATATTTCTAGAAATTTGATCTATATTTATGTACCTAAAATTTACATATGTTGGAGAATTTTGAGTTTTACCTTTTTTTAGTCCTACTAATCACTATGTTGATCATGCTGGCGAAGAAAATTCAGGTTGCATACCCTGTTTTACTCGTATTAGCGGGACTTGTAATAAGTTTTATCCCGGGAGTTCCTCCTATAAAGATAGAACCCGAATTGATATTCATTATTTTTTTACCGCCACTCCTCTACGAGGCCGCATGGTCAACTTCCTGGAAAGAACTCTGGCGATGGCGTCGGATTATCTTCAGCTTTGCCTTTGTTGTCGTCTTTTTTACAGCATTATCCGTTGCCGTTTTTGCCAACTATTTTATTCCAGGATTCTCTTTAGCGCTCGGTTTTCTATTGGGTGGAATAGTTTCCCCTCCTGATGCGGTTAGTGCCGGTGCAATTTTAAAATTCGTGAAGGTACCCAAAAGGCTGGCGTCCATACTGGAAGGTGAAAGTTTGTTGAATGATGCTTCCTCATTAATAATTTTTCGCTTTGCAATGATTGCTGCAGCTACTGGCCAATATGTATGGTACCAAGCCGCCGTAAGCTTTATTTGGATGTGTATTGGTGGCGTGGGAATCGGACTGACAATTGCCTATGTTTTTCTGAAAATGCACAAACTTTTACCAACCGATTCCAATACAGATATATTGCTAACTTTTATTGCACCATTCTCGATGTATTTGGTAGCGGAACAGCTCCACGCTTCTGGGGTTCTTGCGGTTGTCAGTGGCGGCTTATTTCTCTCTTATCGTAGTCACGATTTTTTGAGCAGTGCATCCCGGATCCGGACAGTAACCGTATGGGAAAGCTTCTGCTTTCTATTGAATGGCATCGTCTTTATGCTTATCGGATTAGATTTACCAGAAATTGTTTCTGGATTGGGTGATACCAATATTTCTACTGCTATTGGCTATGGCGTAGCCGTTACAATAGTCCTTATTCTTGTACGAGTTTTTGCAGGGTATGCTGCGGTAATTACCACCTTGATTATGAGAAACTTTATAACGGTTGCAGATGCTCAATCACCAGGTTGGCAAACGCCAATGATTATCGGCTGGACGGGAATGCGTGGTGTCGTTTCTTTGGCAGCAGCACTATCCATCCCATTAACTTTAGCTGATGGATCTCCTTTCCCTCAACGAAACCTTATTCTTTTCATCACATTTGTTGTGATTCTGTTAACCCTACTCGTTCAAGGCTTGACGCTCCCTTTTATATTAAGAAAAATCAAATTAGTAGATAGAGACTTTATTAGAAGTGAAAAGGAGATCGATTATGAAATCCAGAACAGATTAGCCCAAGTCGCCGTTGACAAGATTCGTAATGATTACGCAGACAAAGTTGAAAGTTTTCCTACCTTGAAGGATCAACTACAGAAGTATGAAAATCAACTGCGGAGCTCCGAGATCATCATTAATTACGCCGAATACCGTAAAATCTATATCGATATCCTCGAAACCCAGCGCATTTGGCTTATCAATAAAAACCGTGAGGAACTTTTATTGGACGAAGAGATCATTCGAAAACACCTTCGTTTACTAGATCTTCAGGAAGAAAGATTGAATATGAGAAGTTAGTTTATCCCTAGATCAGCCTAATGCTGTACATTAATGATCGACAATACCGTTTGAATTGTCGATCATTAATAGCTAATTTACTTAATCTTCATCCAAATAAATGTCGTGGACAACAAAACGAATATTTTTGCTAAACACCAACATATCCTCCACATCTTCAGAATCTATAGCATAGAGTGTTTCTACCCCACCTTCATCCAAAAGTTCGGAATCTGGTATAAGTTCAAAAAAAGTGATTCCTTCAACAATGGATAATTCTTCAACTTTAATATATGATACATCCTGGCTTTTCCAAAGTGAGAGAATTTCCTTGGAAAACAATCGATAATTATTAGCTTGATTTGACATGGTCGCAAATTAGCAAAAAAAAAAACCATTATATTTATGTCATAACGTTTCTAAAATCTTACTGACTTTTTCATTTTTAGGATTAATTTCAAAAACTTTTCGATAATTCTCCTTAGCGCTATCTATTTGTCCTGATTTCAGGTAGGCTTCCGCTAAACTATCATAAACATTTTCACTTTTAGGATATAGCATCGTATTCACCTTAAATATATCAACAGCTTGATTTATTTTATGCTGATTGAGCAGTTCATAACCTACACCATTCAGGAAACCTTCTGAAAGCAAATCATTGGAACTATCCTGTTCTTTTGCTTTTTGATAAGCTTTTAATCCATCCTCGAAATTTCCTTCTAAAATAAGCTCCAGCGGAGTCCGGTCATTTGCATTGACTTTCGGATTTCTAGAATAAATCTTTTTATCGCGCAAAATCTGTACAAGCTCATATTGACCGCTTTCGGTATCCCTTGAAAATATGACGTTTACGTTTCGATCGCGCATAGCAAATGTATTTGCCGACACTTTAACCAATTCTACAGGCTTGTCTAGATTTTGGGCTGACATTAGCTTGCCATTTTGATTATAGATCCTTATAACACCATATCTTCCAGATCTATAACGTCCACTATTGTCATGTAGTTCTTGAGGACTTAGTGGCAAAATTTTATTTATTGGAGCTAGATAATTGGGCCATTGATAAGTTAATGCGACCGCTCGGACTAGTTCGTTGATAAATTCAGGTTTGTTTGTGTTTGTAAGAATAACTACTCCATCACCGCTTGTTTTATTTCCAATAAAATAGGAGCTAAAGCCTTCGTTCCATCCACCATGGCAAAAATAAGATGAGCCGTTATAATCTTCTAGGAATACACCTAATCCTATAATAGGTTCAATATAGGGACTTGTGAATTCTTCTGCCATCTTCTTAGAGATAACAAGACTACTTTTGCCATTTAAGGTCCGTTGAATATCGATTACGAATCTAGCGTAATCTTCTGCTGTTGACCATAGGCCCGCAGCCGCCTGTTCCGGGTAGACATGATATCTTCCTTCGACCTTTTTGCCATCCATCGTATAAGCCGTCGCTGCAAATTGTCTTTTCGATTCAGGAAGAGGCTGGGCAAAAGTGCTATTTTTCATACCCAAAGGCGAGAGTATCTTTTCTTCCATAATACTGCCATAATCTTTTCCTTCAATGTCAACGAGCATCTGTTGAAGTACCGTATACCCACCGCCTGAATATCGAAAATTTGAGCCTGGAAGTTTATCAACATAAACCATAGGTGTATTAGCTGGCTTTAGACCACTCAGTACTTCAACAGCTGTAGGAATTGGGTCTGTTATCCGATACCCCGGGAATCCACTTACAGTAAGTCCCGCAGTATGGCTAACGATATTTTTTAGTGTAACATCTTCCCCTTTGGTCCAGTCATTTTCAGGTATTTTCCAAGATTTCAGGTACAAATTCACATCGACATTGGATTCCAACTTGCCAAGCTCAACTTCCTTCAGTGCGGCATATGCACTTACAGGCTTGCTCATGGAGGCCACCTGAAATAAGGTATTTGACCTGACAGGCGTTTTCGAATCGAGATCGGCAAAACCATAAGTTTTGCTCCATAATACTTCAGAGTTTTTTATCACAGCGATGCTTACCCCTGGAACCTGATAGAATTCCATACGCGATATAATATTCCATGTCGGTTCACCCTCAAAACGAACAGGGGGTATTAGACTGGATTCTACATGAGAAATCTCATTTATTTTTTGATGGGCCGTTTGAGCAAATGCGGTTGACACTAGTATCGCAAAAATTCCAGTAATTGGTAAAGCTTTCATTTTATTTATGATCATTTAAATGGTAATACAAAGCTTCTATCCTATCAATCTTTAGCTTTGTAATTCTTCATTGAAATCTAATGCCAATTTTATTGCCAAAAACATAAGACACTATAAGACAGTTTGATATCATAATGTTTTAATATAAATTGATCGTATTCGGACATTTAATGTCCGAATACGATCAATTTAATTAGCTAAGTGGTACCTCGATTTTCTAACATCGTCACCTGTCTACCTCATCCCATGTTCGCATGTAGCAGCCATCTTCATTGTCGTAGTAAGATCGTAAATAGAAGTTCCCTTTGGGTTGTATTGCGGAAAATATGAGCGGGGATACTAGCCCCGCTACATTATTTGATTAATTGATACTTAATGATTAGGATTACCATAGTAGTTTTGGTAATTCTGAATGGTAGCGCTAAACCATGCACCACAGCTACTATAATACATATCATTGGCTCCATAGCTGGTGTATGTTAGAACCTGAGTTTCGATCAACTGACCACTTGTATTATAGATACTCATCGTCAATCTACATAGCGTACGAGACTTTCCGAGCTTGATCTCTTTGGCTTCGCTCACAATATTCAAATTAGTTTTTCCAGCTTGTGATTCGTAAATCGTTGATTTTTCAACCACGCTGTTGTCGACGGCTTTTGGACCTGTTTTTGCAAAAGTAGCAGATGACATTAAAGCCAAGGCTACGACGCTCATCATTAATTTTTTCATGTTTTTAAGTTTTAGATAAATACATTGGAGGACCAGCCTCTCTGTTAATTAATCCAAAACTGCTAATAAATTTAATTCAGTAAACCCTGTAATAAATATCTGTTGTAGTCGTAACAATATTCGGTTAGTTTGATCAAATTTTTGAAAATAACTAAGAATTCAAAAAATTCTACTACCTTTGCAATCATCAGATGATATGACTATATGAAGACTGAAGCTATCGTACGAAGATCCTTGGCGGAGGAAGTTGCCGCAGCAATAGAAGAAAAAATCAAATTGGGTGAATTTCCTGTAGAATCTAAACTTCCTACGGAACCAGAATTGATGAAGCAATTTGCTGTGGGCAGATCCAGCATTCGTGAAGCTGTCAAATATTTAAGTCAATCAGGCTATCTAAATGTGCAACAGGGGCTTGGTACTTTTGTCAAAAGTAGTACGGGTCATCATGCCCTTGATTCAAAAATTGAGAAAGCCAATTTTAACGATATTTTTGAAGTTAGACACGTATTAGAGTTGCGGATTATTGAAAAAGCAGCCTTAAATCGTACTTCGAAAGGTCTCAAAGATATGGCACAGGCACTTAAAAATAGAGCTAAATACGCCGAAATGGGAAATTTGACCGCATGCGTTAATGCTGATATTGCCTTTCACAGTGCAATTGCTGAATCATGTGGAAATAGTATTCTGACCGCTTTATATACAACCTTATCTGAGCATGTCAATAAGTTCTTCATGACTATTTATAAGGATACAGCCCCCTTCTTAACTTCACAACAGCAACACGAGGAACTGATGTTGGCAATTAAAGATAAAGAAGTGAAAAAAGCTGTTGATATTGCGAACCGAATTATCCAACAACTGTAATTTTCCTGTAGCATATGCAAACTATCAATCTCAATATATTCTATTTTTATCAACTAAAACATCAGATGACCTGATGAATATTTCCTTTATGAAAACACAATCACTAAACCCGAGTGGATCTTGGAAAAGTTCCGAAACTGTCTATCCGATTTTATTTGCGATTAGTCTTTCACACTTGCTCAATGACCTGATTCAATCTGTCATCCCAGCAGTGTATCCCATGTTAAAATCAAATTATGCCCTTAGTTTTACCCAAATTGGTATTATAACGTTGGTTTTTCAGCTTACCGCCTCTATTTTGCAACCTTTCGTAGGTTTGTATACAGATAAAAACCCTACTCCCCGGTCACTTGCTGTCGGGATGCTTTTCTCTTTAGCAGGATTGATATGCATTTCTTTTGCGTCAAACTTTATCTACATTCTCCTTTCTGTAAGTCTAATCGGGATGGGTTCGTCTATATTTCATCCGGAAGCTTCTCGAGTTGCTCATTTAGCTTCCGGAGGCAAAAAAGGGCTCGCCCAGTCTATCTTTCAGGTCGGCGGTAATGCTGGTGGTGCGATAGGTCCCCTTCTTGTAGCACTTATTGTGATCCCTTTGGGCCAACAATACATCGGTGTGTTTGGCGTATTGGCCATTGTAGCCGTTATGATTCTTACTTATGTTGGTAATTGGTATCAAATACACCTCAAGCCTAAGACACAAACAACTTCTGTTGGTGCTTCAAAATCTGACCTGTCAAAATCAAAAGTAATATTTGCACTTGTGATTTTATTGATACTCATTTTTTCCAAATATTTTTACATGGCTTCAATGACCAGTTACTTCACCTTCTATTTGATCAATAAATTCCATGTTTCTGTTCAGGAATCTCAGATTTATTTATTTATATTTCTTGCTTCTGTTGCCGCTGGCACTATATTGGGTGGTCCCTTGGGCGATCGTTACGGACGTAAATTAATAATTTGGGTATCAATTCTTGGGGCAGCGCCATTTACGTTACTATTACCCCATGTAGGACTTGGACTAACCATTGTCCTTGCTATTATAATCGGTTTGATCATCTCCTCGGCATTTTCTGCTATCTTGGTTTATGCGACGGAGCTTATCCCCGGAAAAGTTGGGATGATTGCAGGCTTATTTTTTGGTTTTGCCTTTGGCATGGGGGGCATTGGTTCGGCTGTATTGGGCTGGCTTGCAGATCGCACTTCAATTGAATATGTATTCAACATCTGCGCTTATCTTCCATTAATTGGAATCGTTACAGGATTACTACCTAATATTAGCCAAAAGAAAAACTAGTTATTAATAAGAAAAAGCCCTTCTACTATTAAAGAAGGGCTTTTTCTTGTTAATAACCTGGATTTTGAATTAGTTTAGTATTTCTATTTATCTCATCTCTGTGTATAGAGGTAAAATACATTTTGTCGTCCCAACTTCTATTTTCAATTCCTGGATCAATATTTGAAACAGCATAGGTATAGGTGTAATTCTCTGGATTATATTGGTAAAGAGTCACATTTTTACCAGCCTTAAGGGTTCCCGTGATATTTATAATATTCGCCTTTCTGCCTAATGTCTCAGACGCAATCATCCAACGCCGAGCGTCAAAAAAGCGATGTTCTTCGTAAGCTAGCTCAATCCGGCGCTCGTTTCTATAGCGTGCTTTTAATGCTGTACCCGTTTCGCTTGTGGATATTGCGGGCATTCCTGCTCTGAATCGGATTTTATTTAACCATATTTTAGCTTCATTCTCTTCCCCTAATTCAATACATGCTTCTACATAGTTCAATATCGCTTCCGTATAGCGAAACATTGGCCAAGGAATACGTTGTCGTGTATTTTGATCTTCCATTGTAGGATCTGGATCTGTAAATTTGCGAATATAATACCCCGTCCTCGAACCATTCCAGTCCTCAATTGGACTCTTTCTTGTATCGAGACCAAATTGAATAACCTTCTGTCCTTTCGCATTAATTACTTCGTATTGTCCAGTTTGAATTTGATTTGCCTTATCTCTTTCAGCAACATCTGCTGTCCTGGGCTTCCAATCTGCACCATCATATAAAATCGTTGCCTTTAAACGTGGGTCGCGGTTTTGATAGGGGCTTGCGGCCATAGAAGGAACGGACCAATCAAATTTTTGGCCATTACTCGTCTCATAGTCGTCTACCAATAGCTGAATCGGTGTATTTCCTGCCCAGTTGTGATAACCATTTGGCCCATTGTCACGTCCTACCCAACCACCTCGCTCATCTTTTTCATCAATAAAGAATCGACCTAAAATTATATCTTTTCCAGCTGTAAAATCAACAGTCTTACTACCCCCTCCTAATGATACAGCCATATAGTTGGCAGTTCCCTCACTAGGTGACGCCGGTTGAGTCAAGTCTAACTTATAGGCGAATTCTGTATGATCCAATACGGCTTTTGCTGCAGTTTTTGCTTTAGTCCAGCGTTCCATTTGACTACCATTGGTATACATTAAATACTCTGGATTTTTATATCCTGCTAATAAGGTAGATTTTGCTTTTGCTTTACTTCCATCATGGAGGTCACTGGCAGCATATAATAGCACTCTTGACTTTAAGGCCAATACAGCGGTTTCATTTGCACGTCCCTTTGCCGATGAAATACCCTTTAGCAAAAGAGCTGCACTATCAAGATCCTTTACGATCGCATTGACACACTCCTCATAGCTGTTTCTAGGCACCATATAGTCCTTATCATTCAATGTATAGATCTTATTATCAATCGGTATACCACCATAAAAACGTAACAGCTGTTGATAATAATATCCACGTAGGAAATAAGCCTCGCCTAAAAGCTTATCAGCCTTTGCTTTGTCAAACTTGGGTGAGCTTAAATTAGCAATGGCAATATTCGTTGCCCGGATACGCGTATACATACGTCCATATTCATAAGTATCCATTATATAGCCTTGATCAGCTGGATTTGATCGAGATTCGGTGACAGTATTTATCCCGCGATTAGGGTGTGTAAATAAAGCCTCGTCTGTCATGGATGCCATTTCCTGTTCATAAAAGCCTCCTACTCCAAAGCCGTTATAGATTTCTGTCACGAAAGCCTCAGACAACCCAGCATCCGACCAAACAATCTCCTGTGGCACTTCACTGAGTGGCTTTGTACTTACAAAATCGTCATTACAAGCTTGTAATGAAGCAGAAAGTACAAATAGTATAAGTGATATATTCTTAATTTTTTTCATTTTTTTTCTTAGTTAAGTTCTTGCGGTAACAACTGGTTAGAACGATAATAATGCGCCGACATTAATCAATCTCGCCTGCGGATAATATTGGCCCAACGCATTCACAGCTTCTGGATCGTACATTTTTATCTTACTCCAAGTAATGAGGTTCATTCCATTTGCATAGAGACGTAATGAACCAATACCAATTTTGCTACAAATACTTGAGGCTAAATTATACCCCAATTCTACGTTTTTCAACCTTAGATAATCTGTACTGCGCATCCAATAGGTGTTGTTATAGGAATAATATTGATTACCACGATCTGTCAAACGGGGATATACACTGCTCGGGTTACTAATGCTCCAACGTTTATCGTAAAACTCTTCTACAAAATTTCCGATAGAACCCGACTCATCCGTACCTACACGTATCTCTCCACCTGTAGCTCCCTGAAATAGTACCGATAGATCAAAGTCTTTATAGGTTAAGCTAAAATTGAACCCGCCCTGGAACGTAGGATCACTATTTTTGTCGCGTCTAACTTTATCATCTGGTGTTATTTTTCCATCACCATTGAAATCTTTATACTTCATATCTCCTGGGCGTAGAGTTTTTGTAATGGCACTGTAATCCAATTTATTGTTGGCAATGTCTTCCATGTCACGGAATACGCCATCATAAACATAATAAATATCCGTTTTGATAGGTTTACCTGTGCTTTGTTGCCATGCTGGCGCGCCAGGAGCTTCATCCCAGAAGATAATTTTGTTTTTCGCATAACCACCATTGACACCTACAGTATAGCCCAAATCTCCCACTTTACCGCGGTAACCTAAATTAAATTCCCAGCCCTTATTATCCACTTTACCAATATTTTCTGCTGGCAATGTCATACCTGTACTTTGCGGTATGGAAGCATTTTTCCTCCATAGAATAGAATTACGACGATTTTTAAAGATGTCAAACTCGAAATTTAACTTTCCTTGCAAAAACTGAAAGTCAAATCCAAGATTATAATTATTAGCGACCTCCCAAGTAATCATTTCGTTTGGAACGCGACTTTCATAAAGAGTTTTGGCTAGTTTATCGTTGACGATATAGGTTCCAAAAGAATAGGTTGAAAAATATTGATATTCTTGTAACTTGTCATCATAATAAATGTTGTCGTTCCCCATCTGGCCATAGGAAGCACGTATCTTGAAATAATTAATTACAGGTACATTTTCCTTCCAGAAATTTTCTTCTGATACGACCCATCCCGCCATAGCACCTGGGAAAAAACCAAATCTTTCACTTTCTGGGAACATATACGAGCCGTCATAGCGCCACAGAAATTCCGCGATGTATTTACTTTTGTAATTATAGCCGAATCTACCAAAGTAATTTAACCTTGCTCTTTTCCATGCAGATCCGTCATTATTTTTTTCCTGTTCTCCACCCGCGAAAAGATAATCGATGGCATTTGAAAGGAAATAGCGACGATATGCACTAAATTTATCATTATCGATTGTTTCTCTGTTAATACCAGCAATAGCATTCACTTGATGGTCACCAAATTTTCGGTCAAAGCTCAAGATCCCTCCAAGCAAGATATTTAGCTGATCTTCATTACTTTGATTTAAATTTGGGTCGGCAGGACCGCGTCTTCCCGGAACCAGTTGTGGTGTAGTACCATCCGCTTCGTAGGCCCCTTGCCAAGAATATAAAGTCCAGGGTGTAACCCATGTTTTTTGATTTTTTACATATTTATCAACAGAGGCATTCAATGTTAATTTAAGGCCATCTATCCATGGATTTGTAATCTCAACCTGCCCATTTGTTTGAAAATAGTAGCGTTTATCGTGATCGTAGCCTGTCGCATTAGTGGTAATTACCACCGGATTTTCGCCATTTTCGATATCTGGTCCTGGCATTCCATTGGGCCATATTGCAGGTTGTGTCGGATTTCCACGCATCAACATCCTAAAGATTGTACCAGCACTCTTAGTCGGGAAATTCCGGTTTTCCTGTCTTCCTAAAACACCAAATTGTGTTTTGATATACTGGCTGATATTAGCATCTAGATTAATCCTTAAATCATATTGTTTATATCCTGTAGCCGAATTTTTATAGTAGGCATCTTGATTCTGATACCCCAAAGACATAAGATACTTTACATCCTCGGTACCACCATTAATTTGCAAGTTATGCCGTTGTTGAGGGGACCAGTCTTTTAAAGTTGCCTTATACCAGTCTGTATTCGGATGTCCCCAAGGATCTGATCCATCCTTGAACTTTTGGATATCTTCCGGTTTAAATGGCGCATCTAATACCCCACCATCCTTTTTATTATAGCTTCCTTTGTTGTTTATTGCCGTATAAGCGGCGGACCATTCTTCAACAGGTAGGTTATAAATCTCCAACTCATTTCGGATCTCCGCAAATTGCGAGGCATCTGTTAACTTAGGTATTACAGTCGGTTGGGAATAACCTTGATTAAAAGTATAAGAAAACTGAGGCTTTCCTGTCTTCCCTCTTCTTGTCGTCACAAGAATAACCCCATTTGCTGCCCGGGCACCATAAATAGCAGCGGATGCATCTTTCAATACCGAAATATTTTCTATATCACGGGGATTAATACGATCTATCCCGCCTTCGCGCGCGGGAACCCCATCAATAACGACCAGAGGACTGCTATTACCTAATGTATTTGTACCACGTATTTTTATATTCGAGCCATCGTATCCTGGTTCAGCACTCCCATTGGTCGCTGTAACTCCCGGTACTCGTCCTGTTAATGCATTGGAAACGTTCAATGCCGGAGATTGAGCAAGGTCACTTCCTTTAACAGTAGCTACAGCACCTGTAACCGTTTCCTTGCGTTGTTTCCCGTAACCAACAACAACGACTTCTTCGAGATTGGATTCCGAATTCAAAAGCGTGACATCTATCGCATGCCGTCCTTTTACAGATTCATCCATAGACTGCTTACCCACCATACGAAAATTAATGATCGCATTCATAGGGACCTTATCCAATTTGTATTTACCTTGATTGTCGGTTTTTGTTACTAGACTTGTTCCATTTACAGATACTGTTACTCCAGGAATCGGCATTCCTGTTTCATCATGTACCGTTCCAGAAACACTTAGCTCCTGTTGAAAGAGAATTCCATAGCTTGCGAGGGTTGCAGCATCAACGATTTGAGGATTCAGGGCCACTAAAGAGCACAATGATCCAGTCCAAAACGCTCTCTTCCATTGATTTGAGAAATAATGGCAGTTAATCATAAAAACTGTTTAATTGTTTAAATTTTGTGTTTAATTAGTTATTTTTTTACCCCTTAAAGACATGTCGGTTTAGGTGTCTTATCAGGAGTGGTTTATAATTGTTTATCTAACATGAAAATACGAAAATAAATATACAAAGCAAGTGTTAATTTTACACTATTTAACATTTTATCATTAATCAATTGAAAGTAAGTGGCTTGAGAAAACAAAATGGCTAACCTTATTTTTGTATCATGTATAATCCGGCCTTATGAGGATGATACATGGTACAAAAAACGCTAACAGCTCGTCTTTAAACGAAATTTTTGCAAGAAAAGTAAACTCTAGTATATCGAAAGTATATTATCAATTTTTAAAATAATAATATGCATCTTTATCCATTATAATTAGATCTATAATTGATTTTTTTAAAACAACTATGTATATACAAATAGTGGAGCTCAATACGGATCTATTAATAACAAAGAAATAGTTGTATCTACAGACAAAACTATGAACATAAAAATTAGGCAAGAAAAGTCAAGTGACCCAACTATTGTATTCGAACTGATCCGAATCGCTTTTGAAAACGAACAGTATAGCGATCATCAAGAGCACATTTTAGTAGAAAAACTAAGAAAAAGAGCGGAATTTATACCACAACTTTCAATGGTAGCAGAAGTTGAAGGAGAAATAGTAGGCTACATACTCCTGACAAAGGTGCAGATTATTGATAAAGAGAATCAAAAAGCATTCGATTCTCTTGCCTTGGCTCCTGTCGCTGTGCTACCTCAGTTTCAAGGACAAGGAATTGGCGGTAAATTAATTCTTGCTGCCCATCAGATTGCAAAAGAATTGGGTTTTGGATCGGTAGTTGTGCTCGGACATGCAGACTATTATCCTAAATTTGGATATGTACCTGCATCAGTCTATGGTATACAATTTCCATTTGATGTTCCTGATGAAAATTGTATGATAAAAGAACTAACAGACAATTCCTTAAAAGGTATACAGGGCACTGTCCATTATCCAGAAGAGTTTGGTGTTATTTAATAAACCAAACTCTTCATTATGATTTGATGCCAATTAACAATCCTATTTAATATTTAATCGGATAGTCTTGCATAAATTCAAACTGATAACCATCTTTTTTCAATGCATCTATTAAAGAAGACAACTCCTGCTGTCCCTTTTGCGTTTGAAACATATCATCATGCATCAAGAAAACAACATTATTAGGCACCATTGAGCTTTTATTGTTCATGTAATTCCGAATGTGTGACAAAGTAGACTCCTGGCTTTGTATAGGTGCACCAGTGATGCTATTAAGCCTCCACTCGACATCCCAACCATAAATTGTATATCCGTTCTTATGCAATAAATCGGCGGTACTGGATCCATTCTTAAGGTCGATCTTACGAACATCATCATATATCCAAATATTCCTGCCCGGAAGTCGAACGATCTTATGTTTTAGATTGAGATCTTTTTCATTCTTTTCAAAATCAGCAAAAGCATTTTGGGGGTTATTATAAAATCGAGAATACTGATTGTTTGCATGTGTATAGCTATGATTATAACAGGCTATAAGCGGATTGGATTCATAACGGGCAAGATCTCGTTTCCTCCCTTTGCTCATATTAGCGTGCTTACCAATCAAGAATACACTCACTTTAATGTTTTTTTCTTTCGCAATAGAATCAATAAAGGCACTACCAATCAATGGTCCGTCATCGAAAGTCAGGTAGATATGTTTGGGATACGTATCAAATGCTTTCCGCAGGGAATCCTTAAGTTCACGTTTTTGTTGTTTGATCGGAACAGGATGCAAGCTATCTACTGTAAATTGAATCTGATTTTTCTGAAGTGAATCCCACCTATTTAACAAATGTGGTATTTTTTCCTTGACAACCAATTTTTCCGTAAGTGTGTCCTTCAGCTCGCCTTTTCCCAAGACTTTGTTTGAAAAATCCTTACATGCGGTTACACTAAACATTGTACTACAAATGAAAAGTACCACAAACAACCTACTACACTTCATATCAATCGCTATAACTTTAATGAATTTCTTTTTTCAAAATTACTACAAAAACCTATTTATTAACCATAAAATCTTACAAATCCCTACTTTCAGGGATAAGGTTAGTAACCTTCAACAATCCCGTACACCTCTCTTTATGGCTTCAGTTTTTATTATAAATCCGATATAAGAAACAATCGTGCCACTTTTTTCGACAGTTGGTCTCTATTTCTTTTTAAAAAATAGTGCTTTGTTATATTCAAAATTCATACGTGCTATATTCAAAACTGATATACCTTGTGGGCACTCCACCTCGCAGGCTTCTGTATTCGTGCAGTGACCAAATGACTCCAAATCCATTTGCTTCACCATATTTAAAACACGTTCATTGCGCTCTTCTTTTCCCTGTGGAAGCAAAGCCATATGGGTAATCTTTGCAGAGGTAAATAGTGCTGCGCTACCATTTTTACACGTTGCAACACAAGCACCACAGCCAATACAGGCCGCTGAGTCAAATGCTGACTCAGCTAACTCATGAGAAATAGGAATCACTGTCGCGTCTGGGGCTTGACCAGTATTGATGGATACAAATCCTCCAGAAGAAATAATTCGGTCAAATGCCGAACGATCCACTTTCAAATCCTTTTTAACGTGAAATGCTGCTGATCGAAAAGGTTCGATAAGAATCGTATCATTATCTTTGAATGAACGTAAATGTAGCTGACAGGTGGTTGTATGCTTAAGAGGTCCGTGTGCGATGCCATTGATCATCATACCGCATTGCCCACAGATCCCTTCACGACAATCATGGTCAAACTCTACAGGTTCGTCTCCATGCGTAATAAGCTGTTCATTTAGGGTATCCAACATCTCCAAAAACGACATATGTGGATTGAGATCTGTTAAGGTGTAAGTAACTAATTTTCCTGCAGCGTTGCGATCTTTTTGCCGCCATATTTTAAGGTGTAAATCCATAATCGTTCTATTTATTTATAGCTCCTTACAGTTGGTTGTATCTCTTCAAAAATTAATGGTTCCCGAATTAGCTCAGGTTCTTGCCCCTCTCCCTTCCAGGCCCAAGCGGAAATAAACTGGTATTCAGCGTCATTCCGTAATGCCTCCCCATCTGCAGTCTGATATTCCTCCCGGAAATGTGCCCCACAGGATTCGTTCCGCGTCAACGCATCATAACACATCAATTCTCCAATTTCAAAGTAATCGGCTACACGTCCAGCTTTTTCCAGTTCCGTATTTAAGGTATTGGCTTCACCACTAACAATAACATCTTTATAAAACTCTTGCTTCAGCCTATTAATCTCCACAATAGCATAACGGAGGCCTTTCTCATTACGCGCGAGCCCACAATAGTCATAGAGTATTTTACCCAGTGTTTTATGAAAATAATCCACGGTTTTACTGCCTTTAATCTTTAAAAATCGATCAATTTGCGCACGAACACCTACCTCTGCACGTTCAAACTCAATATGGTCTGTAGAAATTTTTCCCGTGTGAATATCGTTTGCCAAATAATTTGCAATCGTATAGGGCGCAATAAAATAACCGTCCACAGAGGCTTGGAGCAAGGAATTGGCACCCAATCTATTTGCACCGTGGTCTGCAAAATTAGCTTCACCTAACGCAAATAAACCCGGCAGGCTTGTCATCAGCTCATAATCTATCCATAATCCCCCCATTGAAAAATGCGCGGAAGGTGAAATCATCATCGGTTCTTTATAAGCATCATATCCCGTAATCTTTTCATACATATCGAACAGATTACCATATTTCTCTTGTATTTTCTGTTTCCCCTGTTCTCTAATAGCTTTCGCAAAATCAAGGTAAACAGCATTTTTAAGTGGACCAATCCCAAAGCCAGCATCAATCCGTTCTTTGGCCGCTCGAGATGAAATGTCCCTTGGAGCAAGATTCCCAAATGCCGGATAACGACGTTCTAAATAGTAATCTCTCTCTTCCTCAGGAATAGCGTTTGGTTCCCGCTTCTCATCTTCTTTCAAAGGAACCCAAATCCTTCCGTCATTACGTAACGACTCTGACATTAGTGTTAATTTAGACTGATAATCGCCCGACTGCGGCAACGAAGTTGGATGAATCTGAATCCAGCTCGGGGAGGCCATTAATGCCCCCTTCTTGTGTGCCCGCCAAATGGCAGAGCCATTACAGCCCATTGCTAGTGTCGATAGATAATAAATTTTACCATACCCTCCGGTTGCCAATATAACGGTATGTGCAGCGTGTCGTTCAAGCTCCCCTGTATCAAGATTTCGAACAATAACGCCTCGGGCCTTTCCATCTATTACGACGATGTCGAGCATTTCATGTCTGGAGAAAAGCTGTACGGCACCTTTGCCGACCTGACGCATAAGTGCCTGATACGCTCCCAAAAGAAGCTGCTGTCCAGTTTGACCTCTCGCATAGAATGTACGACTTACCTGTACACCTCCAAAAGATCGATTGTTCAGATAGCCTCCATATTCACGACCGAAAGGAACACCCTGTGCAACTGCCTGGTCGATTAAATTGAGCGAACATTCGGCCATACGATAGACGTTGGCCTCACGGGCACGAAAATCACCGCCCTTTAGCGTATCAACAAACATACGATAAACACTGTCCCCGTCATTTTTATAATTTTTTGCGGCATTTACACCACCTTGAGCAGCCACAGAATGTGCCCTTCTCGGACTGTCCTGAAAGCAGAAGGATTTTACCTGATACCCCATCTCTCCAAGAGAAGCCGCTATGGAGCTACCTGCCAGTCCGGTTCCGATAACGATAACATCCAGTTTTTTACGATTTGCAGGATTAACAAGCTTGGCAGTCTTTTTATAACGGGTCCATTTTTGATCCAATGGTCCATCCGGTATTTTTGAATTTAATGTCATAACTTCTCCCCCTTATTTAACTGTAAAAAATATATAAATAGGCATCAAAGCAAAACCAATGCTGATGATGACCGAATAGCTGATACCAATAATCTTAAACCATTTAACAAATTTGGGATGGAATAAGCCTAAAGTTCGAATCGCACTATGAATCCCATGAATAAGATGATAACACAAGGCAACCATCGATAAAACGTAAATAAGAACATACCACCATTGCTGAAAAACCTCGATTACAAGCACATATAAATCCTTGTTACCGCGTTCATCAAGTGGAGGAGCGCCAAATTTGTACACGTACCAAAAATTCTGGAAATGGATAACTAAAAAAATGAGGATCAGGGTCCCTAAAATCCCCATATTGCGCGAATACCACTTACTTGCTCTTCCCCGATGATCTGAAACATAGTGGGCACCGGTCTTTTTATTCTTTACGGTGATGATCAATCCGTCCAACGCATGCAAAATAATGCTGGCATAGAGTACGTAAGAAATAATTTTGATCAAGATATTGCCTGCCAAAAAATGGGAGTAGGCATTAAATTGTAGATGTGCTTGTTCCTGCGGTAAGAATAGCTGTAAGTTCCCTAGAAAGTGAATCAGTAAAAAGAACGCTAAAAATAAACCCGTCAGACACATAAGCATCTTCTTTGACAATGTAGATAACATAATAAGATCTTAATTTTAATAATAGCCTATAACCTTCATCCACAATCCACCAACGCCCATATAAATCACCAATAACACGATACCAATTTCCAGTCCGCGCAGCCACCATGATTTTAAATCGACATATCCGCTTCCAAAAAATACCGGTGCAGGGCCGTGGCCATAATGTGTCAAAACACCATAGATAGAGCCCAAGAATCCAAGCATCATTGCAAGCAACATTGGCGGAATACCCAAAGAAACACCAACCCCCAACAAGGCCGCATACATAGCCGCAACATGGGCGGTAGCACTCGCAAAAATGTAGTGACTAAAGAAATAAACAAGAATGATTACCGGAAAGGCTATTTGCCAACTTAAATCACCAATCTGTACTTTGATCAGGTCGCTAAACCAGCCGATAAAGCCAAGCTCATTTAAGGAACTGGCCATCATAACCAAAACAGCAAACCAAACAATTGTATCCCATGCTCCTTTTTCGGCTTTAACATCCTCCCAGGTCAATACAGAGGTCAGTAAAAGTAGTGTCAAACCGATGAAGGCTGTGGTTGTAGCATCAATTGAAAAAGAACCACCAAAAATCCATAATGCCAATAAGATAAAGAACGCCAAAAGCATTAACCATTCATTCCTGGAAATTGGTCCCATCTCTTTTAATTTCTGCGCCGCCATCTTAGGTGCATCACCTGTTTTTTTCAATTCAGGTGGATATAACTTATAAAGAACAAGCGGTACTACAAAAAATGCGACAATACCGGGTATAAATCCAGCAATCGCCCAGGACATCCAGGTAATATCAATTCCTAGGTTCGCAGCAAATTTTTGACACATTGGATTACTGGCCGTTCCCGTCAAGAACATCGAAGAAGCAATTAGATTCATATAATAACTATTTAAAGTTAGATAGGATCCCAATTTTCGATGTGTCTCTGGCTTATCTGGAACAGAATCAAAACTAATTGCCATCGATTTCATGATGGGATAAATAATCCCTCCCCCTCGGGCTGTATTACTGGGAATCGCCGGAGCCAAACAAACATCCGCCAAGCCCAATCCATAAGCAAGTCCTAATGAACTCTTTCCAAAAACTCGAATAAAAAGAAAGGCAATTCGATTTCCCAGTCCAGTTTTAATAAAACCCCGGGCAATGAAAAAGGAGATACCAATCAACCAAATTACCTTATCTCCGAAACCCGTCAAAGCTTTAGTAATCGACTTACCCGCATCTCCTGGGGCTAATACTTGTGTCAGGGCCGTAAACGCAATCGCCATCATACACATGGTACCCATAGGAGCTGCTTTTAAAATAATCCCAAGAATGGTTGCAGCGAAAATTGCAAATAAATGCCAGGCTTCCGGACTGACGCCTTTCGGTATTGGGATAAACCATAAAATGAGTGCTATTAGAAAAGTAATGGCAACATTTTTAATACTGATTTCTTTCATGATAAACGTAGTTTAATAGATTAGAATCGACTTTGTACTTGAACAATAAATAAATTTTTGTTGAATTCGCTGGTATTCTCTGTCTGCTTTTTATATCGGTCCAATTGAAGTCCCAATTGTATCCTTGCACCATAATTTTTTAAAAATTCCAAACCAAACATCGGCGTATATGTTTGACGCGCATTTGCATTGAGTTTATAATTAGGATCAATGTATTCATATCGACAAGATAGCTCGAAAGCGCTTAAATTGAAATAATTTACTTCATACCTTAAGTTTGGTAGAAAGTAGATGCCGCGGACCAAATATTCACTCAACTTGGATGTTCGCGCACTTTCTTCCAAAGAATAATACAGGTTATGATTGATGGCCTGCTTTGCTTCCAGTTGCATATCAAGATTCCATCGTTTGCCAAAACTGACATTACCAGTTAGATCTACCCCCAATGCATGTACCTGTTTCTTCATCACATCGCCAACGCCACCATTAAGTCCTAAATTGACACCGTACTTCTTTGAAAGTCCAAAAACCAGACGAGTGGCATATTGCTTACCATTATCGTTATCAACAACTTGATTCTTCCCGTTCCCATTTACCACAGATAGGGAATAACTAAAGGGCATATCGCCTAGCGTAGTCTCGCCTGTCGCAGCAACCCCGATTTGAAAACTTGCCCAACCTAATTTACCGAATTCAAGATACTGGTTAGACCAGTCCAAAGATTTGATGATGTCAATAGGATAAGTTTCCTCGATGCCAAACCAAGGACGAAATTGGCCCACTGTGATTGCCAATTTGGGACTAAACGTATATTTCAAGTAGGCATTTTCGAGCACTTTTGTTTTGGGATCACTTTTGAAATCTGCAAGGTTAGCTAATACGGCAACTTCAGTACGTTTACTAATTTGAGCGCGCATCTGTACCCGCATATATTTCACCATAAAATTGTTATCCGTACCTGAGCCATCACTGTGATGTAGCCCATTGACATCGACATCTTTTGTAGCACTAACAAGGTAACGGGCCTGAAACAAACCTTTCACCTGAAGCTTGGGATAAGTCGTGTCATCTTTTTTTTGTTGCACAGAATCAACTTTATTCTCTTGTACAGTACCTGGTTCTTGCCCTTTGACCAAGGTATGGCTCAATAAACATGCAATAGAAATTGGAATATAGCGTTTCTTCATACTTAAACAATTTTTTTCTTAGCCAGTAGCCCAGCTTACTTCTCATTGTTAATAATCTTGTCGTTCTAAATCTAATGTTGTAGGTACAACACATAGCTTAAAAAAATGTTTTGTTATTCTAATAAAATTTAATAACTGTAAGAAAATCAAACTGATTAAAAAAAGATCAGGTATAAATTCCGCGTTTTTATGTAATTTCACAGGCGAATTTCAATACAATCTAAATTTAAAACCTATAGATTGATCTTTTTATGAATTTTGCACTTCATGAAAAAACTTCATCATTTAAATAGGTAATACATTTTAGAATCGATAAATATATTATGAAAGAAAAACTAATCAGAACATGCTTTATTGGCCTTGCGCTCCTTTTGATCCAAAGCTTTTCAGTATCAAGCGTTCACGCCACAGACAAAGAAAAACCCGCTATGTTTTGGACCTGGCTAGATTACAACGCCAAAACAAACTTTGATTCTATTTGCCGTGAGATGAACTATCTGGGGATCGATGGCGTGATGTTAAATGCTGCTAGTCCAGATGAGTATCGTGTAGCGATTCCCATTGCAAAAAAATATGGCATTCAAGTTATCGCGTGGCTTTGGACGATGAACCTGGAACACGACAGAGATAAAATACTCAAAGAACATCCAGATTGGTTCAGCGTCAATCGCAACGGAAAAAGTCTCGCAGATACCACTGCATACGTTGGTTATTATAAGTTTTTATCGCCTGTAGTACCAGGAGTAAAAGAATACATCAAAAAGAAAATTGAATCCTATTGTGAAGTTGAGGGATTGGAGGGTATCTCTATTGACTACAATCGTTATGTGGATGTTGTCCTCCCCACAACGCTTTGGCCTAAATACAATATTGTCCAAGATCGCGAGTATCCCGCTTGGGATTACGGATACCATCCCATTGCTATAGAAAAATTTAAAAAACAATATGGCTATGATCCTCGTGCACAAAAAGATCCATCGAAAGATCTCAAATGGCGCCAATTTCGTTGCGATCAGATAACAGATATCGCCAATATGATTGCAGAAATTGTTCATTCTCATGGCAAAACAATGGCGGCATCCCCTTTCCCGACCCCCAAAATGGCTTCACGTATGGTACGTCAAGATTGGGGTAAGTGGAATTTAGATGTTGTTTTTCCGATGGTGTACAGCAATTTTTATACAGAAGATCCAAGCTTTATTAGCGATTGTACCTTAGAAAATGTGCGCGACAAAGGTGCAAATACGACCCTACACTGTGGGTTGATGGCTAAAAATAATGAGGAAATATTTACCGATATGGATGAAGCGCTAAACAATGGTGCGCAGGGAATTTCTATTTTTACCATCCATAGCTTAAAAGATCCTCAGATCAAGGAAAAATTCAGAGCCTATACAGCTGCTGCGAAAGCGAGAAAAGCTCAAAATAATGGAACTTTAACACGCTTGGCACACGTGAAAATCGAAAATAATCCCTTCAAAAAAGAAGGAATTATGAAATTAATCAACCAAAAGATACAAGATTTGGTCCGTTCAGAAAACCCTGCTGCGAGCCCGATAGCATTATCAAAATATAAAAAAATAGATGCATATGATGTGACTCAAAAATACCTGGTTACTGATAAAGTGACCAAAAAGAATTTTTACGTCACCTTCTTTTTCTATGGCGGTATACTTTCCGGTTGGAATGTTGATCCAGCTCCAAATGCAGCCTAAGGGATGACCTACTAGGAAGAGGTGCTAAAACGTTATCTATTTAGCACCTCTTTTCTTTTTAATACACTGTTCCCTATCTTTGGAACGAACAAATAATTAAAAAATGAGAAAAAATGTTAGGTTGGTAGCCTGTGTTATAGGCTTGATATGTTTTGGATCAATTCCTGTAGCCTTTGCTCAAAATGGTATTCAAAATCAACAGGGTGCTAAAACCACGATTATTGATAAAGCATTATTGGATAAAATATTGGATAAAAATAGACAGTCATTCAAAGAAGGTAAAGTGGCCGATTATATTCCGGAATTGGGTAAAGCCAATGCATCGTCCATCGCTCTTTCGGTTGTAAATAGTGATGGAACAATCGTTAGTATCGGAGATGTACAACAAAGATTTACAATTCAGAGTATTTCAAAAATTGTTTCATTAATGGTCGCTGTATTGGAAAACGGAGAACGAAATATTTTTGATAAAATGGGGTACTTTGGTACAGACAAACCTTTCAATCATTTTGCGAATTTGGAAACATCGGGTAAACCGCTCAATCCAATGATGAACGCTGGTGCCATTTTAACGACATCGCTTATTAAAGGAACAGGTGAGGAACCTTTCCTTAAAATACTCAATATGATTCGTTTTATAACAAATAATGAAAAGATTGATTATAGTAAATCCGTATATAATTCGGAACGGGAGACTGGAAATCGAAACAGAGGTATGTTCTATCTGATGCGCAACAATGGACTCATTGATGGTGAAGGTGAAGATAAACTAAATAATTATTTTAAACAGTGCTCAATTGAGATAACCGCAGAGGATCTAGCTAAAATAGGTTTCTTTTTTGCCAATCATTGCGTGCGCTATGATGGAAATAAGCAATACAATAATCCAAGTCTATCTCAGCTAGTTCAATCGCAAATGCTCATTGCAGGGATGTACGAATTTAGCGGCGAATATGCCAGAACTGTGGGACTTCCAAGTAAATCGGGCGTTGGTGGCGGAATCGCAGTAAGTGTACCGAATAAAATGGGTATAGGGGCCTATAGTCCAGCCTTGGATCAACACGGTAACTCGGTAGCCGCTTATCGCATGATATTAGATTTGGTGAAAGAGAAATCACTGAGCCTCTTTTATTAACCTTAGTAAATTCTAGTTAACTATAACATGATACGGACAGAACCAATCATCGCTGTGGATAACGTTCCCAAAAGCTCACAATTCTACCAAAAGCTTTTAGGCTGTGCGAGTCAACATGGAGGAGAAACATTTGAAATTCTCACGGATAACGGAACTGTTATTCTCTGTTTACACAAATGGGGTGAACATGATCACCCTACTATGCGGAATCAAATACATGCAGGGAATGGATTCATATTATTCTTTAGAGTAGACAATTTAAAGCAAATTTTCGAAAACGCTACTTTGCTAAATGCAGTCATAGAGAAAGATATACATTACAATGAGAATTCTTTGAAGGATCAATTTATCCTACGTGACCCCGACAATTATTACCTGATTGTATCAGCCTAGTCAGATCTATTTGTTTGTCAATCGCGTACAGGATTGTATTCATCAGTAAAATCTCCGTTCTTAAACCAGTTTAACTTTTGTATTGAATGTTTGATGCAACTTTGTCTTATCAAAATTTAAAACAATGACCACACGATTTAATATTGCAAAAGTAGATGCAACCGCCTATAAGGCGATGATGGGATTGGAAACATATCTCAACGATATTTTTTTAAATCCTATTCAGAAGGAACTCATAAAAATACGTACTTCACAGATCAATGGCTGCGCCTTTTGCTTAGATATGCACACGAAGGATGCACTGAAGTATGGTGAAACTCCACAACGGATATTTTTATTAAATGCCTGGCGAGAAACGGATCTATTCACCGAGGAAGAACAGATATTGTTGGAGATGACGGAAGAGATCACATTGATACATCAAAAGGGATTGACAGAAAGCACTTTTCAAAAAGCAAAAGAAATATTTGAAGAAAAAGAGATTGCACAGATTATTATGGCGATTATTACCATAAATGCATGGAATAGAATTGGTATCAGTACCCATTTGGAACTATTAAAATAGTGCTAGACACTTCGTTAAAAAGCTTCTTCTACGATTAGGAGAAGCTTTTTCATTTACAAATAATTTCCTTTTATTTTCCTGTTAAAATCCCAATTATCATTTATCTTTATTAGGAAAACCTATATAAATACATGATTATGAAAATCATAAAAAAAATCCTCATTGTTTTAGCGGTCATCATCGCTATCCCCTTAATTACAGCGGTCTTCGTCAGTAAAGACTTCTCGGCCCAAAGTGAGATCACGATCGATAAGCCAAAGCAGGAAGTGTTCAACTATGTAAAAATGCTTAAGAACCAAGACAACTTTGGTGTATGGCAGCTTTCAGACCCGGAAATGAAAAAAACTGAACAGGGTGTAGATGGTCAAGTTGGCTATAAATCTAGCTGGGATGGCAAGAAAGTTGGTAGAGGTTCACAGACTATTACGAAAATAGTCGATGGCGAAACGATCGAAACGTCCCTCGATTTCGGCATGGGTGAACCAGCCAAGGGTTATTTCATCTTAAAAGAGATCTCGCCTAATCAAACCTCGGTGACTTGGGGGATTTCAGGAAAATCGCCCTATCCATGGAACTTTATGAACTTATTTATGAATATGAACAAAGATTTCGATCAGGGACTGAAAAATCTGAAAAATAGACTAAAATAGAGACTATACAAAGCAAAAAAAGGTGGTTAAAATAAACTTTACTTTAACCACCTTTTCTTATTTTTAAAAGGAACAAAATTTATCTTCTGCGCATTAAAATTCGTAGAATGTACCAGAACAGCAACATTATTGATGAAAATAGCTGTAGGGCCGCCCCAACGTATTGTTCGTTGCCGTAACTATACTTCAGATTTTGAGTTTGATAGAGTATGCTTCCGGAAGCAAGTGCAATCATTGCAACCGAGAACCATAATCCAAGCTCAAAACCAAAAATAGCACCGGCGACAATTGCCCCCAAGGATAAGAAGCCTCCAATTACCAGAATATTCCTGAGGAATGAAAAATCTTTATTGGATACAAATGCTACAACAGTAAGCCCGGTAAACAATGCCAAAGTCATTATACTTGCTTGATAAATGACACTAATTCCTTCTGTCATAAACACCGCCATAAAAATCATTGGCAGAAAGATAATTGCTTCCAGTACAATATAGAAAGCTAGTCCTAGATATTGGGTTTGACGGCTTTGCGAAAGCGTCCATCTTGATGAAAGTGTGGACCCTAACCAAAAACATCCCAATAAGAATAACCAAATAAATTTTCCGCTAACCATCCAAACGATAAAATCATAAGGGATCAATTTGATCAGCAAAGTTTCCAAAACGATAAATGCTAAAATCGAAAGCGCAACATGAAGATAGGTTTTTTTATAAAACACTCCCCTTTCAGCATCATCACTAATAAGAATGTACTCTTGTGATTCCATAAAACAAATACGATTGATTAAGTAAGGATTAAAAATAAGCATTAATTCTATTTCCACAAGAAAGAAGTTTGCACAGGCTTATAAAAAAAGAACCCCGCCTAGCGGGGTCCATTCAAACAAACAACTTATTTCCAGCCTCCTCCCAAATCTTTATAGATATTGACAACAGCATTGAGCTGCTGCTTCTTCGTTTCTATCAATTCAAGTTTCGAATCCAGCACATCGCGTTGTGTCATCAAAACCTCCATATAGTCTGCCCTCGCTGATTTAAAGAGATCATTTGACACAGACACGGAATTATTCAGAACCTCAACTTCTTTTGTTTTGAAATCGTAGCTGCGCCCTAGGTTTTCAATATTAGAAAGTTGTGTAGAGACTTCTAAGTAAGCATTTAGAATTGTCTTCTCGTAATTATATACAGCCTGTATTTGTTTCGCGTTGGCCGTATTAAATTCCGCTTTAAGCCCATTCTTATTTATCAATGGTGCTGCAAGCTCTCCTATTAGATTATACAAAACTGATTCAGGCATCTTAAATAGATAGGAAGGCTTGAATGCCTGTAAACCCAAAGCAGCCGAAATCTCCAAAGAAGGGTAAAACTCTTTCCGTGCGATCTGTACGTCCAACTTCGCGGCAGCGAGCTCATACTCTGCCTCACGAATATCAGGTCGATTGCTCAGTAATTGGCTCGGTATGCCTGTTTGAACCTTCGCCGGGATCAAATCGACAAAATTGCTTTTGTCACGTTTGATCTCTTGTGGAAAACGCCCCAAAAGAAAATTAATACGGTTTTCAGTTTCTTTGATCTGCTGCCTCGTCTCAAATTCCATGCCTTTGGTTTTCAGTACTTCAGCCTCAAACTTTTGAACCGCCAGTTCTGTTACACGAGCAGCCTGTTTCTGCAATCGGATCACCGCAAGCGCATTATCCTGTAGCTCGATATTCTGTTTGATAATGGTCAACTGATTGTCCAATGCCAATAACTCATAATACGAACGGGCAACCTCGGCAATAAGGCTGCTCAAGACGAAATTTTTCCCTTCTACCGTAGCAAGATAACGGTTGAGTGCGGCTTGCTCGGAGTCCTTAAGTTTTTTCCAAACATCGATTTCCCAGCTTGCATACGCACCAATTGTCAAATCCCCTAGTGGATCCGGCATTTCCTTTCCAGGAGCAATTTCTGTGCTGGCATCACCTGCCCCCTGGCTGGTATATCGTCCAACTTTTTCAACACCTCCTCCGGCACGTAAACCAACCGTAGGTTTCAACGCCCCTTTTCGTAAAAGAATATCATTCTTTGCGATTGCCAACTCCTGCAAAGTAACATTCAGTTCCTGATTGTTTTTTAAGGCTGTATCTATTAATACAACTAGATTTGGATCAGTAAAAAATTCACGCCACTTAACCGATGCTGAATTCGTTGTGTCAGATTTATCTACGTCTGTAAATTGCTGCGGAACAAATTTATTCTCCTGTATTTGTGTCGCTTTCGGAACCTTACATCCCGTCACTGCTGCTGAAAGCGAAAATGCAATGACCCATTGTATTTTTCTGCGATTAGTCATTATTATCAAGTTCTTCAGTTAATGGATTTTCATCTTCGTGTTTAATAAGCTTACGTCTAGAGGCAATAGTTCCGAAGATATAGTACAAGCCTGGTATCACTAAAATACCGAACACTGTTCCAAACAACATACCTCCCGCTGCCGCCGTACCGATCGTACGGTTTCCTATCGCACCTGGGCCAGACGCCATAACTAAGGGAATCAACCCTGCGATAAAGGCAAAAGATGTCATCAAGATAGGTCTAAACCTAACTTTTGCACCATCCAAGGCAGCTTCAATAATACTCAATCCTTGCGAATGCCGCTGGGCAGCAAACTCAACAATCAACACGGCATTTTTACCAAGTAAACCTATGAGCATGACCAAAGCGACCTGTGCATAAATGTTGTTTTCCAATCCCAATAACTTCAATAATAGAAAGGCCCCGAAGATTCCGATTGGTAAAGAAAGCAACACCGCAAAAGGCATAATAAAGCTCTCATACTGAGCGGAAAGTATCAAATAAACGAAACCAAGACAAATTAAGAAGATATAAATTGCCTGATTTCCACGACCTACCTGATCTTTGGAGATACCAGCCCAGTCAATGCCATAGCCTCGAGGTAACGTTTTGGCAGCGACTTCATTAATCACCTGAATTGCTTCACCACTACTGTAGCCTGGTGCGGCAGAGCCCGAGATTTCAGATGCCATATACATATTGTGCCGAGTAATCTCAGAAAGACCATAAACCTTTTCCATATGCATAAATGCTGAAAATGGGACCATTTCTTCTTTTTCATTCTTCACATATAGCTTTAAGATATCTTCCGGCAAAGCCCTATATTGCGGCAAAGCCTGCACCATAACTTTATATTGCCGGTCGTACTTAATGAAGTTCGTTTCGTAATTACTACCAACCAAAGTCGAAAGCGTATTCAGCGCATTATCAATGGTAACACCCTTCTGTTGCGCCAGATCATTGTCTATATGCAACATATACTGCGGAAAACTCGCGCTGTAGAAGGTAAATACAGACGATAATTCAGGCCTCTTGTTCAACTCACGCACAAAATCCTTACTTACCGTTTCCATTTTCTTGTAGTCACCAGAACCTGCTTTGTCCAGAAGACGAAGCTCGAACCCACCCGCGGCACCATAGCCCGGTACGGCTGGTGGTTGGAAAAACTCGATAGACGCCCCTGGGATATTTTTGGCAGCAGCCTCTAGTTGCTCAATAATCTCTTGCGAGGATTCTTTACGTTCTTCCCAGCTTTTCAAGTTGATCAAACAAGTACCTGTATTTGCTCCAGTTCCTTCAGTCAGGATTTCATAACCAGCTAACGACGATACCGATTGTACACCATCAATGTTTTCAGCTTCTTTTTGCAATGTCTGGGCTGCTAAATTGGTTCGTTCCAATGTCGATCCCGGCGGCGTTTGAATAATGGCATAAATCATCCCCTGGTCTTCATTGGGGATAAAACCTGCAGGAACAGCATTATTCAAAAAGTAGGCTCCAATACAAAAACCAATTAATACTAAAAATGTAAACACCCGTTTATCCACTATCCCTTTCAACAAGTAAACATATTTATTGGACATCTTATCAAACAATCTATTGAAGGAATCAAGAAACTTATCGATAATGGATTTCTTTCTTGCCTTGCCATGATTATTCTTCAGCATGATCGCACATAATGCTGGAGTCAGTGTCAATGCCACAACACCCGATAGGATGATGGATGTTGCCATGGTAATGGAAAACTGCCGATAGAATATTCCTACGGGACCAGACATAAAGGCAACGGGGATAAAAACCGCCGCCATAAGAAAAGTGATCGCAACAATGGCACCGCTGATTTCATGCATCGCTTTTTTCGTTGCCTTATAGGCCGAAATATGAAGTTCTTCCATTTTGGCATGAACGGCTTCAATAACCACAATCGCATCATCCACAACCACACCAATGGCAAGCACCAATGCAAACAGGGTGATCAAGTTGATGGTAATTCCAAAAAATTGCATGAACAAAAATGATCCCACCAATGAAACCGGCACTGCAATGGTTGGAATCAAGGTCGAGCGCCAATCTCCTAAGAATAGAAAAACCACAATAGCAACAAGCACAAATGCTTCCAATAAAGTATGGACTACCTTTTCCATGGATGCATCCAAAAATTTTGAAACGTCATAGCTAATTTCGTAATCCAGCCCTTTAGGAAAAGATGCCTTCAATTCCTTCATTTTGCTTTTAACGTCTTGGATTACCTGAGAAGCATTACTTCCATAGGATTGTTTTAAGACAATCGCTGCGGATGGTTTTCCGTTCAATGTAGAATAGATATCATACATCGCCGAACCGAATTTGATGTCCGCAACATCTTTTAAGCGTAACATTTCACCATTTTCACCCGCACGTAATACGATATTGCCATAACCTTCAGTTGTCGTAAAACGTCCCGGGTATTTCAATACATATTCGAAAGATTGGGAGGTCATACCGGACGACTCGCCGGCTTTACCTGGTGAAGCTTCCAAACTCTGCTCTGATAAGGCTTTCATTACCTCTTCTGCAGAAATCTTGTAGGCTGTCATACGATCTGGTTTCAACCAAATACGCATCGCTAATTCGCGCGTTCCAAGAATATTAGCCACCCCAACACCGTCTACACGACGTAATTCGGAGACAATATTCATGTCCGCATAGTTATACATAAAGTTTCCATCAAGCTCTTTGTCTTTGCTATAGAGATTGATGTACATGAGCATGTTGGATTCTTCACGTGTAATCTTCACTCCCTCACGTACCACAATTGGAGGAAGCTTATTCACCACAGAAGCCACACGGTTCTGCACATTTAATGAAGCCTGATTCGGATCTGTTCCTAGGTTGAATACCACCTGGATACTTGCTTCCCCGTCGTTACCGGCATCAGAAGCCATGTATTTCATGCCCGGAACCCCATTTATCGCCCGCTCTAGCGGAATGATAACTGATTTAATCATCAACTCACCATTTGCTCCAGGATACTCCGCAGTGATATTCACCTTCGGTGGCGATATAGATGGAAATTGTGTTACAGGAAGCTGTACCATAGAAAGCACACCCAAAAACACAATGATCAGTGATATAACGATCGAAAGTACTGGTCTATTTATAAAACGACTAAACATAGTAATTTAAGTGTAAGGGGTCTATTCTGTTTTTAACTTCAAATTTGAAATGGCGTCTTTAGGTTGCACAAAGCTGTAGTTGATTTTATCATCCTCTTTCGCTTTCTGAATACCGTCCAACAAAAATTTATCATCTTTTTGAAGTCCACTCGTTACCACATACAGATCTGGTAGGGAGTTACCGATTGTGATATGACGAGCTTTTAATTTGCCATCCTTATCGACTACATACACATATTTACGATCCTGCATTTCGTATGTCGCTTTCTGTGGAATAATTAAAACCTGTTTCAACGGAAAGTTCATCACCACCTTGCCGCTCTCACCATGTTTTAATAGACGGTTTGGATTGGGAAATTTCGCTCTAAAAGCAATATTTCCTGTTTCACTGTTAAATTCACTTTCTATGGTCTCTACAAGACCATTTTGAGCAAATAGCTCGTTATTGGCAAGTAACAGGCCCACATGGGTATCCCCGCGTTTACTAACGTTAGTTTGATAGCTTAAATATTCTGGTTCGGAAACATTGAAATAAACCAACATCTCACTATTATCGGACAGACTTGTCAATAATTCACCTTCATCCACCAAACTTCCCAATTTCAATGGAATCCGATCAATGGTTCCGTCAAAAGGTGCCCTGATTTCTGTAAAGGAGAGATGTAATTTTGCAATCGCTGCCTCGGCTTTGGCTTGCTCAAGCTTCGCTTTAGCCATAGCGAGTTCATTGGGCGATACAACATTTTTATCAGCTAATGTTTTTGTATTTTGAACTTCAATTTCTGCGACATTAACTTCTGCAGATGATTTGCGGTATTCGGCCTCATACATCTTCGGCATAATCCGAAAAAGTAGTTGCCCCTTATGGACAAATTGTCCTTCGTCCACGAAAATCTGTTCAAGATAGCCCTTCTCTTGAGCCCGAAGCTCAATATTTCGGAAAGATCTAATCTGGGAGACAAAATCCTTACGGATAGTTGTATCCATTTGTACCGGAGAGGTCGCTGTGAATTTTTCTTTTTCTTCTTTTTCTTCCTTTTTGGAAGTACACCCGATTTGGCATAAGCTAATAGCCAAACTAGCGAGCATAAATACTCTTTTCATTTGTAAGCGTCTAATTAAAAAAATAAGTTTGATTGTTTGTTGTGCTGGTTGGTGAAATAACCTCTACTTTGGTTTATGGCCGTTTCGACTTGTTAATAGATTGTACAAATCGATTACAACGCAATGGAGCATCCCTTAGGATATCCACCAAAGCATATGAAATTTCGAAGGGTATATTTTAAATTCTCCAGTTTTGTTGAAGAACGTATCTTTGAGGGAAAAGATAGGCTATGAAATTGCAAAAAGGAATCTTCTTTGCAAATCGAAAAACAAAAACAAAAAGGACAATTGCAAAAAGCAGCAGCGCAACAAATTGAGACGTTACCTGCAAATCCTTGGTCAATTGAAAATTCTCGGCATCAAATTCCTCTATAACGGGATTATCACTGTGTATATTACCATAAAATAGCGGATCGATGTGATCAACCGATGCATCAATATACTTCTGCACGTCAGCATGATTATGCTGGTACATAAAACTGACAGCTGGTCGGTCGGATTCAATGAGCACAGCATGGCTATTACTGCTTCTGATAAATAAGAAGCATAGGAAAAGGAGTATGGTAATAACCGCTTTCATTGCGGAGCAAATATACTAGCGTACAAATAATTTTAACGATCTTTAACACATTTTAACAAAACAATTACAATCCGCAGATTTCCGCTAGAAAAGTGATAATTGCAAACCCCGTCCATTTGTTCGCAAAGGTTCTGCATCTCCAAAGACTGTCCTGCCTCCATACTTCCAAGAATCCCTTCGTTCCTCCGCTATAATTTGCTGAATATCAAACTGTGGCTGAAAATCTCTTTCGCTATCCAGGACGATCTGGTGCAACTTGTTGATTGATTTTAACTTTTCACCATAACCCAGTTTAGATTTTTCAACACCTTTTTGTAAAATCTGAATGCTCTCATCGTAAATGGTTAATGGAACCGGAAAAGGATGTCCATCTTTTCCGCCATGAGCAAAGGAAAATCGAGCGGGGTCGTTGAACCGTGAAGGCGCACCGTAGATCACCTCACTAACCAGGGCCAATGACTGTAACGTGCGGGGACCAACTCCTTTTAAAAGCAGTAGGTCTTCAAAATGGCTTGGTTGACTTTCTCGGGCGACGTACAACATCGCTCCCAATCTTTTCAAGTCAACATCTGCAGCACGTACATCGTGATGAGCTGGCATAATAAGTTTAGCGAAATCTTGCATTACTTTACTTGAATCCTCTCCCACTATAGTCATGATACCTGCTCTATTGGCTGCCGCTTCTGCAGCTGTCAAGTTGAGGATTATACCTTGCGAAGGCCCACTGATACCAGCATGAGGTTCTTCAACGAACGATTTGACCTTTTCGGAATGCCAATGGTAGCGACGAGCAGTACCATCCTTTTCATGCATACCTTGCTGGACAACAGACCAATTACCCTGATCTGTTACGATAAAATTATGTAAATACAGTTGGTAACCATCTTGAATGGCTGTGTTATCCACTTTAGCGACAAGCTTACTGCTACGAATCAAGCCGTTGCCATCCAACCCAATTCGATCTGACAACTGAAGTAGTTCCTGTGGAGTTTGCATAGACAACTTGCCTTTCCCCCCACAGATATAAAGCCCCAGCGACTTCGCATCTGGATTAATAGCGCGTTTTAATGCTCCCATAACAGCGGTTGTGATCCCTGAAGAATGCCAATCCATCCCGAGAACGGCACCAAAACTCTGAAACCAGAATGGATCCGCCAGTCTTCTTAAAACTTCATCTTTACCATAATCCGTGAGTATAACTTCAACTATTGAACGACCTAGGGAAGCCATACGTTCGTAAAGCCACGCTGGTACTTTTCCATAGTGTAATGGGAGATCTGCAATGCCGGACCGTTTCATTGTAAACTAAATATATTAGTACAAATCTATCTCTTTTTCATATAAAATAAAAACGGCTAGATAATTTCTAGCCGTTTTTATTTTATAATCAATCTATACACTACACCTGAGCATATAACTTAGGGCTCATCGAAGTAGCGGCACATGTCACAGCTTCACTACTTGCCCGTTAACGCTGATAACAATCCAGCTCGGAACGAAGGATCTTTTTCAGAAAACTCAATAGAATGCTTATACGTGTCTACATTAAAGAAGAGCTCCGCCGGAGCAGCTTTTTTATTGTCCAAAAATAGTTTAAAGCTATATGCTGTTTTTTTGGATAAGTCAGCATTCACCTTATTGGATGAAAACACATTCGGAAGAATTACATCTTTTGCAAAAGAATCCGTTGTAGGCGTCTGAAATAAGTCACCTAACGCTTTAATTAAATTGTCAGACTGTTGACCCGATGACGAGATTCTAATTTTACCTTTGGTAAAACCGACGTCATCACTCGGTTGGCCATCTATTATACCTGCAGGTATAAAATCTACAACCTCAAACTTCGCTCCTACAGTATCTTGTTTGTAAAGAGATTTTGTGATATAAATACGACTTGAATCGGTTAAGATCTCATCTGTGATACGGAGAAAAAAGTTCTTCTTTTCTGCGCCCGGTGTACCATTCGTAAATTGTTCGATTTTTACACCTTCAATTTTGTTAACCGTTGTTGTATCACTTCCATCAGTTTTCTTCTGATTGGAATTTCCGCAACTAGCCATCAGCACCGTAGCGGTTGCAAGAAATGCTATAGATTGAATCTTGTACATATTGAATTGTTTGTTATCAGTTATTAATGAATATTGCTCTTATAATATTACCATTATTACTGATAACAAACAACTATTATCAATGTTTTTATTTTATTTCAATAAAGCATCGTATAAAATTTCCACAGGATGATAAGATTTTCTTCCTACACCATCTTTAATCTGGTGCCTACAGGAAGTACCCGCCGCAGCAATTAACGTATCGGATGATGTTTTACGTATGGTTGGTAACAAAACCAGCTCGGCCACTTTCATCGAAACATCATAATGTTCAGCCTCATAACCAAATGATCCTGCCATACCACAACAGCCCGAAGGAATAGTTTCTACGCTAAAATTCGTCGGGAATGATAGAACCTGCTCTGTCACAGTCACGAGGTGAAAAGCCTTTTGGTAACAGTGACCATGCAGCTTTATCTTTTTTGTTGTTCCAGTAAACTGTTCCGGATGAATACGCCCTGCCTTCATTTCAGTCAACAGAAATTCGTCAATCATCAACGCATTTTTGGCTACTTTTTGTGCGTCAACTCGTAAATCATCGTCTACTAAACTCAAATACTCGTCTCTAAATGTAATTATTCCTGATGGTTCAACGCCTAAAAGTGGCGTATCATCCGTAATTAACCCCTTTAGGGAATGGATATTTTGATTCGCAATCTTCTTTGCTTCTTTGACAAACCCTTTGGAAAGATAAGTCCGCCCACTTTGCACATGTTTTGGAATGACTACTTCATACCCCAATGCCGTCAATAATTTGTATGCTGTAATACCGATCTCTGCATCATTATATTCCGTAAACTCATCCGAAAAAAGATAAACACGACGCTTGGCATCACTTACCACTGCTTGTTTTTTTACCCATTGGGTTAAAGTCGTTCCATTGACTGTTGGCAAGGAACGCTTTGGCGCAAATCCGACTGTTTTTTTGACCATTCCTGACAAGAAATCATTTTTGACCACAAAATTATAAAGAGGTGCTACCCACGATCCGAGTTTCTGAGACTGGGTGAAATTAGCAATTAATTTTGTTCTAAACCCCGCACCATGCTCATCATAATAGTGTTGTAGAAATTCTGCTTTCATTTTAGCAACATCTACGCTAGAAGGACACTCCGTTTTACAACCTTTGCAGCTTAAACAGAGATCCATAACCTCTTTGATCTCTTCATGATCGAAACGGTTTTTCTTTGTAGAATTCGTCAAAAACTGACGCAGCATATTTGCCCGCGCCCGTGTCGTATCTTTTTCATCGCGTGTAGCCATAAACGACGGACACATTGTTCCACCGGTAATTTCAGTCTTTCGGCAATCTCCCGAACCAGAACACTTCTCCGCCAATCGAAGGATAGACTCATCTTTGGAAAAATCGAAGTAGGTCTTTATTTCAGTTCGGTTGCTATCGTTGTCATAGCGCAAATGAGAATCCATCGGCGGTGTGTTAACAATCTTATTTGCATTAAAAACTCCCTGTGGGTCAAAGATGAATTTGACTTCCTCAAGTAATTTGTAAACTTTTTCGCCAAGCACTTTGCCTATAAATTCTCCGCGCAGACGACCATCACCGTGCTCACCACTCAGCGAACCGTTATATTTTAACACAAGATCACTCGTTTTCTCAAGGATTGAACGAAAAGTACGTTTACCGGCTGCTGTTTTCAGATTTACAAAGGGTTCGATATGCAGCTCTCCCGCTCCTGCATGCGCATAATAAGATGCATGTACTCCCTCTTCTATCAAAAGCTTTTGAATATCACGCACGTAAGCAGGTAGGTCCTCAGGCGAAACAGCACAATCTTCAATCAAATTTACAGGCTGACTGTCCCCAGGCAAATTACGGATTAAACCAAGGCCCGCTTTGCGCACATCCCAAACTAAATTCGTCTGTTCAATACCGGTAATATAAGGATAGGCATATCCTAAGCCACGAGCAATTAGATCTGCTTTCAATGCCATCGCTTTCGCCTCTGTTTCGGCGGCTGTAAGCCCCCTAAACTCAACAATTAATAAAGCCTGTGGATCCCCCTCAATAAAAAAACGATTATACTTATAGGTTGGATGCCCAACCGTGAAATCCATGATGTATTTGTCTACCAATTCAGATGCTTCTGGTTTATGTTCCAAGGCAATCACATTGCCATGCATGCACTCCACCATATCAGCAAAGTGAACACAGAGTAAACCTAGTTCCTGAGGTGGTAAGGACATCAGTTTGAGTTTCGCTTCTGTAACGATAGCCAAAGTTCCTTCGGATCCTGCTAATAAATTACACATATTGAAAGGGGCCGAACGATCAGCAAGAATATCCAATGCATAGCCGGTATTTCTTCTTGTGATGGATCGTTTGGGGTAGCCCGCTTCTATGGCACTTAAATGCTGTGGATCTGTCAATAATTCATTCATATTACGATAGATATCGCCCTCACGACCAGCTAATAATAATTTCTTAAAATATGCTGCTTCATCAATCGCCTCAAAAGTCACTTCAGTACAGTCGTCCAAAAGGACGTTGGCCGAAATCAAATTGTGCCGTGTATCTCCCCAGACAATTGAATGCAAACCCGAAGAGTTATTGCCAATCATTCCACCAACCATGGCACGGCTTGCCGTCGAAGTTTCAGGCCCAAACATCAGTCCGAATGGTTTAAGATAACTATTTAAGTCGTCACGAATCACACCTGGCTGCACCCGAACCCACTGCTCTTCGACATTAAGTTCAATAATACCGTTAAAATGACGCGAAATATCCATAATAATACCATGGCCTACAACCTGTCCCGCCAAAGAGGTACCGGCAGTACGGGGTATTATAGTTATCCTATGCTGCTGCGCAAAATCAATTAATTTTTTAATGTCATCAATATCAGCTGGTATTGCTACAGCCAACGGCTTTTCCTGATAAACAGACGCATCGGTCGAATAGGCAAGCAACATTGTTTGATCCTTGGTTTCATTGGTATAAAAGAGCTCCCCCTTGAGTTGAGACGCTAATAAGGCTAATTGATTTTGATCTTTCACTTAATCTGCATTTAATGTATGAAACAAATTTAGTCAAATTTATGCATCGGAAAAAGAGATGAATGCAAGAAACACACAAATCAAAAACAAAAAACGCATAAAAACGCAAAACAGGGTAATTTACCACAAAAGTCAATTTTATTTCGTTCCTTCAAACAATGCGTGTATTTTTGTGGCACTACATCATTTAGTTAACGATTGATATCTTCCTTATATGCGTAATCTATTCCTTCGCTATACGCTTCATTCTGATTTTATTATATACACCATTCGGGTATTGATTGGCTTCCTTATAGGTTACCCACTCTTTGTATCCTTTCCCCAGTATTCTGTTTCTTGGACACTCATATCGATTATACTGGTCATTTCGCCACAAGAGAATGAGTCAAAAAAAATAGCTATCGATCGCGCTAAATCCAATTTTATAGGTTCGGCAATCGGGCTTAGTTTATATTTTGTACCTATTACACAACTATACGCCATGATTATCGGCATTGTCGCGTCGTTGATTACATGTAAGCTACTCAACATCATGGCTGTGGCGCGAACATCTATGGTCGCGCTAATTATCGTCTACCTTCATGAACAGCAAAGCCGCTCCTACTTCGCCGCCTTGGATCGTTTTGGTTGTGTCTGTTTAGGTTGTCTGATTGGATTGGGGGTCATCCTGTCTACAAGAAATATTATTCTGAAATTAAGAAAAAGGTATAATTGTTGAATTATACCTTTGGGCGACCTAAAAAGCAATATACTTACTTTCAGCACCATAGCCCAACTGGTTAAGATTTCTTTACAATAAATTCGAATAAAATTCACATATTATTCCGTTTAATCAGAATAATATTCAGAATAGCTTAAATAATTTTGAATATTATACTTTTTTACCTACCTTTGCAGTCGAAATGACAAAAGTAGAATATAATTTAGACCAAGTCGACTATAAAATCTTGCGCTTAATGCAGGATAATGGACGGATCAACAATGCTGATATCGCAAGAGAATTAGGTATGGCACCATCAGCAATCCTCGAGCGCGTAAAGAAGCTTGAGCAAAAAGATGTGATTTTAAAATATAGTGCCAAGATCAATCCTGCCGCGGTCGATCAAAAACTTTTATCGTTTATTTTTATCAAAGCCAATGATATTATTGGCGAACAGGGTGTAGGGTTGGCACTTGCCGAAATCCCTGAAGTTCAAGAAGTACATGACATTGCAGGTGATGATGGTTACCTTATTAAAGTAAGAACTGCAGATTCTACAGGTTTAGTGGATCTCATGCGAAATACCTTAAGTAAAGTTGAAGGTATTATTTCAACGCGGACAACAATTGTACTTCAGACAGTCAAGGAAGATCAGCAGGTTGTGATACCTGAGTAATAGAAAGGAGGTTTAATTATGTTGCAAGGACAAAAAAAGGCAGCTAGCCCATTAATGGTTGTTGTTGCTTATTTCATTATTTATGTGGTATGGGGCTCTACCTTTTTCTTTATAGAAAAAGCATTGCATAGTTTCCCGCCATTTATTTTGGGTTCGTTTCGATTTGTTGCAGCCAGTGCAATCCTAATGACATATTGCGCCATAAAAGGATATAAATTATTTAACAAGCGTTCTATTCAGGAGGCCGCAATCGTAGGTTTTTTATTGCTCTTCGTCGATATGGCAGGGGTTATCTGGGCCGAGCAATATGTATCTGGTGGTGTTGCCGCTATTATTGCAGCAGCTGCTGCAATCTGGTTTATATTATTGGACAAACCAAAATGGAAAGAAAACTTTAGCAGCATTAGCACAGTTGCCGGCGTAGCATTAGGTTTCTGTGGTGTTGTGATGCTATTTGCTGAACAGATCATGGCGACCAATGACAATACAGATGGCACCCTTAAAGTGATTGCCTTATCGATTTTAGTATTGGGTTCTATCGCTTGGACTGTAGGTTCGTTGATTTCCAAATATTTTAAAAAATCTGACAAAGAAGAAAAAGAGGATCTGCATGTTATGGTAAAGACCGCTTGGCAAATGGTTACCGCAGGTGTCCTCTTTAATATCACAGCGCTTTTTACCGGCGAATATGCATCATTTACCCTGCGTAGTGTGGCACCTGTTGACTGGTTTAATTTGGGGTATTTAATTACATTTGGCTCAATTCTTGCTTTTAGCTCTTATATCTGGTTATTGCAGGTGCGTCCAGCAATGGAAGTAAGTACCTATGCGTATGTGAACCCAATTATTGCACTTATTTTAAGTCATTTTTTCACTTCGCACGTTGTAACCTCCTTGCAAATTGTCGGTTTAGCCGTTATTCTATTTTCAGTCTTGTTGATGAACTGGAAAGCGTATCGCACCAAACTGTCGTCGCGCAGCAAAAGGAAAAAGATCATCCAACAAGGTAATAAGCTGGAGAACTTGAAATCAGCAGATCGCCGGATGGATGCCAATACTATTCCTGACACGGAATTAGTTCACTAGGTTGTTATTTTTCTAATTATATGGACAAAGCTTAATGTGTAACAATGTTAAGCTTTTGTTGTTTTTAAAAATTAGCTAACATTGGATAAGATTTGTTCATATATAATTGGCTAACTTTGCAAAGTATTTGGTTAAATTAAAGAGAATGAATATATCGAAGCAAATTGCCTTTATTGGTAGCCTTGGTGTCGCTTCGCTTTTGATGGTTACAGGTTGTACAAAACAGCTCCATCCAACGCAAAAAGATTTCCAACAATATCATATCAATAGCGATATGCAAGCTGATCCTGCAGTCGTATCAATCTACGAGCCCTTCAAGCACAAAATGGAAGCGGAAATGAACCGTGTAATTGGACATGCGGACATAGCATTGACAAAAGAGAAAACAGCGGAAACATTAATGGGCAACTTTTTTTGTGAAGCCTTGTTGTGGATGAGTGAACATAATGCCCATAACCCTGCGGATTTAGCTTTCGCAACAAAGGGTGGGATTCGAAATGACCTTAAAGCAGGAGATATTACCGTAGGACATATTTTCGAGGTTATGCCCTTTGAGAACATGTTGACTATACTCGAACTCAAGGGTAGTCAGATTCGTCAGCTTGCTGACTATATCGCAACAACACATGGTCAACCTATTGCTGGAATGACTTTGACAATTACAGGCAACAAAGTTCAGGACATCAAGATCAAAGGTCAAGCTATTGAAGACGATAAGTTATATAAACTAGTGACCTATGATTATCTTGCCAATGGTGGTGACAACCTTACCCTATTGACACAACCTGTATCGCGAGCAGATTATCCGCAACGTATGCGTGAAGGTTTGATTGAATATGTGAGTGAATTAACGAAAGAAGGCAAAAAAGTAAATGCAGAATTAGATGGAAGAATTAAAATCAATTAACCGAAGATCATTTATCAAGCAAGTTGGTGGATTTTCTGCTGCTGTTGCTTTGGGATCACTTCCTTTTCAAGTCGACGCGAAGAGCAAAAAGGTAAAACTTACAATTTTACATACCAACGATGTTCATAGCCGTATTGAACCGTTTCCAATGGACGGCGGTAAATATCAGGGATTGGCTGGTGTTGCGCGCAGAAGTACTCTTATCAATAAAATCCGCAAAGAAGAAGAACATCTTCTATTACTGGATGCGGGCGATATGTTTCAAGGTACCCCCTATTTTAATCTTTTTGGAGGAAAACTTGAACTTGATCTCATGACAAAACTGGGTTATGATGCGGGGACATTCGGAAATCATGAATTTGACAATGGTCTTAACGGTCTTGTAAAATACCTGGATCACGCTAAATTTCCATTCTTAACAGCCAATTACGACTTCAAAGGAACTGTATTGGAGGGGAAAACCCAGGATTATACCATATTCCATAAAGGTGGAATTAAAATAGGCGTTTTTGGACTAGGAGTAGATATTGAAGGATTGGTTGACCCCAATAACTTCAAGGGAATGAAATATTTGGATCCTATTGAAGTATCCAACAAGGTGGTCCGCATATTGAAGGAAAAACACAAATGTGATTTGGTCATCTGTTTATCGCATTTGGGCTATCAATATGAAAACGATAAAGTGTCAGATCTAATCCTTGCCGCTAAAACCTCAGATATTGACCTAATTATCGGCGGCCATACCCACACCTTCTTAAATGAACCAACACTGGTTACTAATTTGAAAGGAACAAAGACCGTTGTGAACCAAGTCGGTTTTGCCGGGATTAATCTGGGACGTATTGACTTTATTATGGAGCCGGGGTCTGAGAAGAAACAAATGGTCGCAAGTACCTATCAGGTCAATCCTTCAATTCCAGAATCCATGTTGGCATAATATGATCTAATTTTAATAAATGCCAAGTTGACTAATCAATTTGGCATTTTTTTTACCAATACTACAAGAAGACGTATGAATTAAAAAACTTATACGATCTATACAAGCTGATTCATCATTCAATGAAAAGAATTTTATCGATATACCTCGACTCCTTTAAGGGACTGTCTCAAGCCGCATGGCTACTTGCCATAGTTATGCTCATCAATAGAATGGGAAGTATGGTGATTCCCTTTCTTGGACTCTACATGACCCAGGTTCTACATTTTGACATTAAACAAGTTGGTGTTGTATTGATGAGTTATGGATTCGGCTCCGTTTGTGGTTCTTATATAGGTGGCTGGCTGACTGATCGGATTGGTAGTTTCAAGGTTCAGTTCGGAAGTCTCATATTGGCCGCGCCTTTATTCTTACTGATTCCACATTTCAAAGAGGTGCAGTCGTTATCCATCATGATTTTTACGTTAAGCTTAATCTTCGATGCCTTTAGACCTGCAAACTCGGTGTCAGTGGCGAGTTATGCTAAACCAGAAAATATCACGCGTGCTTTTTCATTGAATCGCCTAGCGATAAATTTGGGATTTTCAATCGGCCCAGCGGTTGCTGGCTTTTTGGCCACCATCTCATTCAATTGGATCTTTTATGGAAATTCTTTTGCCGTCCTTTGCGCTGCAGTGATTTTCTTTGTCTTTTTTCATAAACGAGAAAAAAGAAGCGATATCAAATCAAAAAAAGAGATTATTCCTGAAAACGAATTGCCTCAAAAAGGACGAAATCCTTATACAGACCTGCCTTTTGTCTTATTCAATATCTTTTGTTGTATTTTCTCATTTTGTTTCTTTCAGCTGATTACGACTTTACCACTTTTCTACCGAGAGGTTCATCATTTGAACGACCACCAAATCGGATTTCTACTCGGTTGGAGTGGTTTCGTTATCGTATTGCTGGAGATGTTTATCGTCCATATCGCTGAAAAAAGATTCTCGTTAATTAGCACGCTCGTCTTTGGAACATTTTTATGTGCCAGCTCTTATGCCATGCTAAATTTTACTGGCGGGCTCGGTTGGTTATATTTCACATTCTTTATTTTTGGTTTAGGTGAGATGCTGACATTACCCTTTATGGCAACGGTTTCTGTTAACCGCTCGACACCCAAAACACAAGGAGCATACATGGGCTTCAATTCCCTTGCTTTTTCAGCAGCAAATATATTTTCACCACTTTTAGGGACAAGCATAGTCGACTCCTTTGGTTTTACAACACTATGGTGGGCGACGGCATTGACCTTATCTGCAACGGCAATCGGGTTCTATTTGGTTCTGAAATGGATGAAATAGTATAAACTAAATAAAAAAAGCGGGTGTATTTAAAATTAAATACACCCGCTTTTTGTAAAATGATTGATAACCTACCAAATTTTAATACGTTTATCGACCGGAACAAACATTTTGTCGCCGTTCTTTGTATCCCAAGCTTTATGGAAAGCATCTAGGTTAATGATCGGCGCAAAAGCACGGTACTGTGCCGGAGAATGCGGATCAGTTTTCACTTGATTGACCACAAACTCGTCTGTTGTCTTCGTTCTCCATATTGTAGCCCAGGAAAGGAAAAAGCGCTGGTCCTGCGTAAAACCATCTATTAATCCAGGATTTCCCTTATCTTTCAGATAAAGTTGCAATGCATCAAAAGCAACTGATGAACCTCCCAAATCCCCAATATTCTCCCCTAATGTAAAGCGACCGTTCACAAAAACACCTGGTACAGGTTCATAGGATTCAAATTGACGTACCAAAGCATCAGCCGCCGCTTCAAATTTCGCCTTATCACTGTCGCTCCACCAGTTGTTCAGGTTTCCGTTTCCATCGTATTTCGCACCCTGGTCGTCAAATCCATGTGAAAGTTCATGACCAATTACCGCACCGATACCACCGAAATTAACTGCAGCATCAGCCTTATAATCATAGAATGGTGGCTGAAGAATCGCTGCCGGAAAGACAATCTCGTTAAACAATGGGCTATAATAAGCGTTTACAGTTTGTGGAGTCATCCCCCATTCTGACTTGTCTACTGGCTTATCTTGTTTCGCCAAATTTTGGTAAAATGCCCATTTACTCGAAGCCAATACATTTTCATACAACGATGTACCAACATCAAGTTTGCTATAATCTTTCCATTTATCCGGATAACCAATTTTAACTTTAAACTTAGCCAGTTTGTCCAATGCTTTTACTTTCGTTTCATCCGACATCCAAGTTAATCCCTTGATATGTTGCCCGAAAGCTTTAACAAGATAGCTTACAAGCTCTTCAGCTTCAGCTTTGGCCTTCGGAGGGAAGTTTTCTTTCACATATAATTTTCCCAATAACTCCCCTGCGATCGAATTGACAAATTCCACACCGCGCTTATCTAAAGCACGCTGCTCCTTTTGTCCTTTTAACTTACGACCCCAGAAGTCAAAATACAGATCATTAAGCTCCTGTGTAGTATATGACGCTGCATTATTTAAAATATGAAATGTCAATAGCTCTTTGATTAGCGGTAGATTTTCAGGATTGAAAACTCGATCCAAATTTTCATAATACTTTATTTCCGGCACAATCACAGTATCAGCCTTAAAACCGACATCCTTTAGGTACTTTGCAATATCCACGTTTTTCACCATCTTTTTTAGATCAGCTACAGCGATCGGATTATATCGACCATTAGCATCACGTGATTGCTCAACAGTTTTAAGGTTTGCGGCCATCTGCTTTTCAAAGGCAACAATTTTTGGACCTTTTAAATCCTTCGTAACTTGGCCCGATTTAGCATAAAGTGCAGAAATATAATTTGAATAGTCGGTTAAGGTTTCTTCGTTCTTCTTGTCTTTTACTTGATAATATGAACGTCCCAAACCTAGACTTCCTCCGCCAAGGTATACTGTATTAACATCGGAATTTTTAAGATGCGCATATACATAGCCACTAAAAAAAGGATTTCCACCAATGGGTGCTACCTCAACAAGATATTTATATAAATCATCGAAATTCTTAATGGCTGCAATTTTAGTAAGATAAGGTTTAACAGGCGCTAAACCAAGTTTATTGCGCGTTTTCATATCCACAAATGATTTATACAAATCACCTATCTTCTGATGGTCTGTACCCTTTTGGAACTGTCCAGATAATGATTCTTGCAAAACCTTCAAAGTAGCAATATCGGTATTTTCACGCAATTCGTCAAAAGAACCCCAACGCGCTTTATCGGAAGGTATTTTGACTGTTTTCATCCATTGCCCGTTCACAAAGTTATAAAAGTCATCTTGAGGACGAACACTCTTATCCATGTAACTCACATTGATTGCATTGTTTTGCGCATGGCTTGTCAATGAGCCGCAGGCTAACAAGGCTGCAAAAAGTAGATTTTTCTTCATATAAAAATTTAGTTTGTTTATCGCTATACACAAACTTAAGAAAAGTTCTTCTATTGTTGATGCAACAAATATGGTTCTAATGACAACCAAAATTAAGAAGCATAGTTGGGTCTATGCTTTATTGCGGGTTGATTTACGTAGTACAAGGATAAAAATCAGTAAGAACAAGGCAATACCTGCGATCCAGATCCACGGATTAGCATACCATAAAGTACCATTCGCTTCTTTGAGTTTTTGATTTTCTTCTAGCGTAACCTGTGCTTTCAATAAAAAAAATGAAAGAACAGAACAAACTAGTAAAGCAGTCTTTTTCATATTTAATCACTTAACATGAATAGAATGCTTTTTTAGCCGTTTTTGTTTGAAATGAATTAAATTATCCTTGTTTGATTTCGCCTAAGTAAACCACATCTTTTAGATCAAAAGGAGTTTCTTGATACACGAAGTAATTCAACCAGTTATTGAAAAGCAGGTTCGCATGGCTTGTCCAGCGCACTAGAGGACGGTTTTCGGGATTGTCATCGACATAATAATTCGCTGGCATAGCAATCTCCTGCCCTTTTTCTAAGTCTCTCTTATACTCTTCATCCAATGTAAAAGGAGCATATTCTGAATGTCCCGTTAAATAAAATTCTCGTCCACCTCGTGAAGAAACGATAGCAATACCTGCTTCTGGCGATTCTGAAAGAATTTCCAAACCCTCTTTCACCAGGAGATCATCCTTCTCAATGGTCGTATGGCGGCTGTGCGGTATAAAGAACTCATCATCAAATCCACGGAATAGCGGATGTCTTTTGTTTAACGTAGTATGCTTAAATACACCAAAAAGCTTTTCCGCTAGTGGCTTCTTCTCTACACCATAGAAATGATACAATGCAGCTTGAGACGCCCAACAGATATATAAGCTTGATGTTACATGGGTTCGTGCCCAATCGAAGATGGTCTGAATTTCTGCCCAGTAGGTCACTTCCTCGAAAGCAACCATTTCAACTGGAGCTCCCGTAATAATCATTCCGTCGTAGAAATTCTCCTTAACCTCAGTCAAGCTCTTATAAAACATCTCCAAATGCTCTTCGGGGGTGTTCTTTGAAACATGCGTTTCAAGTCGCAAAAATTCCATTTCCACCTGCAAAGGATTATTTGACAGCAAACGAATAAAATCTGTCTCTGTCGTAATTTTAAGCGGCATCAAGTTCAGTACTAAAACGCGAAGCGGTCTAATGTCCTGCTCATTTGCTCTTAAATCACTCATGACAAATATATTCTCCTTTTTCAACAACTCAATGGCAGGAAGGTTATTAGGAAGTTTGACCGGCATAGATAATTTCTCCTTATACAATTAGCATGCAAAATTAGCAAGAAAATGCCATAAATGCTAAATGAAACATAAATTATCTTCTATTATATTAATATAATCTCCAACACCAAAATCTATTCCTTACTTAAATCCAATAGGGATTTTCTGAATTTCTGCGACCCAAAATTCATTCCACCAACATGCTTAATGACCAACTTACCAGCCTTGTCCAAAATAATGGTTGTGGGTAGGCTTGTGGTACTCAATTCATTCGGCAACGCCGAATTTAACTGATAGACAGGTAGACTGTATTTTCTTTTCGCCATAAATTTCCTCGAAGTGCTAAGATTTCCATCAATATCGACAGACAAAATAATAATCCTATCGTTGCTTTTAAAATCCTGATAGAGTTGATCCAATGAAGGCATCTCAGCAAGACAAGGTGGGCACCATGTCGCCCATAAATTAATAACCACAACTTTCCGCTTGAGTTGATTTAGGCTCAACACATTGTTTTTACTGTCCCTAAAACTAAGATCATATCCTTCGGTCCAGCCATTGTCCTCCCCTTCGGCAACAGAACGTGTACTTGCTTTACCCAGAAATGGGCTGCAAAACAACAAACTAACCAAGAAAAGGACACTATAATTTACTCTTTTTCTCATACAACACTGTTTCTAAGCATAAACATTAACATAACGTTTGCATCCTAATTTGATTGTCTCTAAATCAGAAAAAGCAATCTATTTTTTTATCCTATTTTTTAATTCATTTTTTAGCGCCGATATAGGCATAAATTCCGTTTTGGAATACAAAAGCGGAAAGATATGTGTAAAAGATATTACAAACAAATTTGGGGATATGTGTATTATATAGTATGAAAATAAGTAAATGAATATGAGCAAAGAGAAATCAATACGAGAAATTGAAATTAACGGAAAAGTTTACCAGTATAGTTCTATTAAAGATCTTCCTGAAGGTAATATCACGCACCTGCCATTCAGCATCCGGATACTACTGGAAAATGTATTGCGTAACCATGATGGATTCAGTATCACGGACGAGCATGTCAATACCCTGATTCATTGGACTCCACAACCTGTTGACAAAGATATACCCTTCAAACCGGCTAGAATTTTAATGCAGGACTTTACCGGAGTACCTGCTGTAGTCGATATGGCTTCCCTACGTGCCGAATTTATCCGTCATGGCAAAGATGGACAAAAAATAAATCCCGCTATACCTGTGGATCTAGTTATTGATCATTCCGTTCAGGTCGATTACTTTGGCACAGACTACTCGTATGACAGGAATGTCGAGTTGGAATATGAACGCAACCGCGAGCGTTATGAACTCCTTAAATGGGCACAGAAAGGATTGAAAAACTTCACTGTTGTTCCTCCGGGTATGGGTATCTGCCATCAGGTTAATTTGGAATATCTTGCCAAAGGAGTAATTGAACGCGACAATTGGCTTTTTCCGGACACATTAGTAGGGACGGATTCTCATACACCAATGGTGAATGGTATTGGTGTACTGGGTTGGGGAGTTGGTGGTATTGAGGCTGAAGCTGCCATGCTTGGACAACCCATCTTTTTCACCTGTCCTGAAGTTATCGGCCTTAAACTTATCGGCAAAATACCAGCGACTTGCACCGCGACAGACATGGTCCTTTCGATAACAAAAATACTTCGCGATAAAGGTGTTGTGGGCAAATTTGTTGAAGTATTTGGCGATGGATTGGACAGCCTTTCGGTGACAGACCGTGCGACAATCTCCAACATGTCCCCAGAATTTGGCTGTACGGTTACCTATTTTCCGATTGATGACCGAACCCTTGAATACATGCATAGCACCAATCGAAGTGCAGAGCAGATTAAAATTGTTGAAGATTATTGCAAAAGCAACTTACTCTGGCGCACGGGCAAGGAAGAAATTCAATATTCGTCGGTGGTTGAATTCAATTTATCAAGCCTGGAGCCAACTGTATCTGGCCCCAAAAGGCCTCAGGATAAAATTCTAGTGAAGGATTTAAAAACCACATTTTCACAACTCTTAGACAGCGAACACCATCGACAATATGTCCCTGTTTTACAGCGGTCGGAATCTGCCTGGCTTGCTGACGGCGGTTCAGGAACAGAGTTTACCTTTGGTAAGGTACCTGTCGAACATGATTCCCCGCATGAAGTTATTCAAGAGTCTATTCATGCCGTTCGTATCAAACACAATCATAAGGAGTATATTGTCAGTGATGGCAGTATTGCGATTGCTGCTATAACAAGCTGTACCAATACCTCGAACCCGACTGTCATGATCGGTGCAGGATTATTGGCCCGTAACGCCATCGAGCGCGGACTTCGCACCAAATCCTGGGTCAAGACCTCTTTAGCCCCAGGTTCAAAAGTCGTTACACAATATCTTGAAAGATCAGGACTTAGTGCTGATCTTGATGCCCTGCGTTTTCACACCGTGGGTTACGGTTGTACCTCCTGTATTGGAAACTCCGGTCCTCTTCCACCACAGATAGCAGAAGCGGTGGAAAAAGGTGAACTAATTGTTGCCTCGGTATTATCAGGCAACCGAAATTTTGAGGCCCGTGTACATCCACAGGTAAAAATGAACTTCTTAATGTCGCCAATGCTTGTTGTGGCCTATGCGCTGGTCGGACGAGTGGATATTAATCTCTTGGAGGAACCATTGGATTACGACCCTAACGGTCAGCCCGTATATCTGAAAGATATTTGGCCAAGCCGCGAGGATATTATCGAAACCGTCAATGCCTGCGTCAAACAATCGGATTTCCAAGAAGTCTATGATGTCATATTCGACGGGTCGACAGACTGGCAAGAACTTGAAGTGAATCTTGATCAAAATTACCAGTGGGACAATACGTCCACCTACATCAAAGAATCGCCATTTTTTGAGAATTTACAAGCCGTTCCTAATCCAATACAGGATATTCAGAATGCAAGGGTATTACTTTATCTCGGTGACTCGGTGACTACGGATCATATCTCACCCGCAGGTTCATTCAAAGAAGAAACTGCAGCTGGACAATACCTCAGATCACATCAGGTAAGTAAAGAAGATTTCAATTCTTATGGATCTAGACGTGGGAATCACGAAGTCATGATGCGCGGAACATTTGCCAATGTGCGTATTAAAAACAAAATTACCGATCGTGAAGGTGGATTTAGCCGTTACTTCCCCACCAATGAGGTGAAGACGGTATATGAAACTGCAATGGAATACCGCAAAAACAACACAGCGCTCATCGTACTGGCAGGAAAAGAGTATGGTTCGGGTTCCTCCAGAGATTGGGCGGCAAAGGGAACATTCCTCCTTGGCGTGCGTGCGGTTATTGCTGAAAGTTTCGAGCGTATTCACCGAAGTAATCTTGTCGGTATGGGCGTAGCACCTCTTGTATTTATCAATGACGAAAACGCAGAGAAATTAGGACTAGATGGAACAGAAGTCTATAGCATCTCGGGACTTGAGAACGATTTAACACCCCATAAACTTCTCTCGGTAAAGGCGGTACATGACAATGGAACAGTAACCACATTTCAAGTGAAAGCAAGACTCGATTCAGCCATTGAAATAGAGTATTTTAAGAATGACGGTATTCTACAATATGTGCTGCGTCAGTATTTAAAGAACAACTAACATTGTCCAAATTAGCGCATCGAAATATCTAAAAAAGTAAAGGGCACTGATCAGTGCCCTTTAACAAACTATATAAAAACCTACCAGAGTTCTACAATACATCAGTCTTACCCCCAGCACCCCAAGAATTATGTTTTATGGCTATGCCAAAAATAGCTATAAAAAATCCTCCTTTTTATCCCTGAAATCAGGTATTTTGTTCGCAAGCGGAAATAGCGCCTTTGACTTTATTTTAAAGTAAAATCATTCGGCAGAATTGCTTATTTTCGCTAAAATCAATGCTAACACGATACAAAATGGAAGAACTTGTCGAACAAACAATCACTAAACAAACATTTACAGCTGAACTGAAGCAAGTTCAGGAATTCTACAAATGCACCTTTGAGCAATGTGATTTCCAGAACGCAGAACTCGTAGATCTCCTATTCACAAATTGTGAATTTAAATCATGTAATCTTTCTAATGTCAGTCTAAAGGGCACACAATTAGATCATGTTGTTTTTAGTGATTGCAAAATGCTCGGCATACACTTTAATGAATGTAGTTCATTTTCCTTTCATGCTAATTTCAGCAACTCGGTTCTGGATTACTCCTCTTTTTTTGAAAGAAATATAAAGAAGTTCCAGTTTGAACAATGCTCTTTGCAACATGTGGATTTTGAACGGGCCAACCTTCAACAGGCGCTGTTTAAAAAAACGAATTTGCTAAATGCCCGCTTTGTACAATGCAATCTCGAGGGCTGCGATTTTCGGTCTTCGATCAATATCCAGCTAGATCCAGAGGTCAATCGTATGAAAAAAAGTAAATTTGGCCCGGAACAACTACCTGGCCTACTGCTTAAATATCAACTGATTATTGATTAAATATGGAAAAACCCGTTGTATTAACTCCCAAAATCAATGTATTCATTTGAAACATGTTGATTTATCGTTAAATAACGGATTTCAGGGATAAAACTCCCCACTTTCAATCAGGATATTTGTCATTCAAAGTTTAAGAAGATGAAAAAAATATCCCTATCATTCGCAGCTATCTTAGCGGCCAGCACAATGTCGTTTGCACAGATCAATAAAGCATTTAAGATCAACTATGCCATTACGTATCCTGTCGATCCCAGCGAAGAAGCACAAGCAGCTCCAGTTTCTGTTTACGAAGCGTATGTTAACAATGATAAAATAAAAGTTATATCGGCTTCCGGAGACGGCGAAGAGTCAATCTTTCTCATTAAAAAAAATGAAGAACAATCAATTATATTGTACCCAGGACTGGCAAAATACGTCGTTAAAGAAAATGCGCTCAGCCCACATGCGATCAAATTCATCCCAAACCAGACAAAAATGATTGCCGGTTATCCCTGCAAACTAGCTCAGGTCGAAATTCCTATTTCAAAAGATAACGAGGAAAACAACACCTTATCGATCTGGTATAGCGATAAATTGCCAGCCACCTATTGGGAGGGATTTGATCTGTTCAAAAAAATCCCCGGAGCGGTGCTGCAGTTAACAACACCTCTTGGAATGGATATGATTGCCCAAAACATCGCCGATAGCCAACTGGACGACAAAGATTTTATCGTACCTGAGGATTATGAGCAAGTAGCATCCATTTATGACGACGAGGAAGATTCGGAAGAAAGCAACCAGATTGCTGAAAATCTGTATTTATTTGAAGATGCTGCAAATAATCTCCTAGGGATACAAGACGGTGAAGAAAAAACAATTGTACCAGCACAATACCTATACATCGCACCATTTGTTAGCGATCTTAGTATAGTTCAATATAAAAATGAAAAATATGGTGCCATTAATCTGGCCGGTAAACCAATCATCCCCTTCCAATACGATTATTTAGGTTACGATGATCACCTTGGACAACTGGTTTTTGGACTAAACGAAAAATATGGGGTCATGGATAAATCCGGCAAAATTTTAATTTCCGCAAATTATGATATGATATCGTTCATTAACGGTGGTTATGCCGTATTTCAGCAGAAAAATAAATATGGTATATTGAATCAGGCGGGCAAAATAATTGTCCCGGCGACCTATAGCTATATTTCTGAAAATAATTCAACGCATTTCATTAGTATCGAAAACGACACGTATAATCTTACTGAAATAAAAACCAATAAAATCGTTGCTCCCGACTACGATTTAATTTCAGTTACAGAAGAACCTAATCTTTTCCTTGCTAGTAAAGATGGAAAATATGGTTATTTAGATGGTCAGGGAAAAGTGGCCATACCATTTATATACAGCGGGGCTACCTCTTTCAGTGATGGTGTAGCTTCTGTCTCATTAGCGGATTCGGACGATGTAATTTTGATTAATACAAAAGGTGAACGTGTAGAAATAGATGCCGCGGCAGAGGCAACAGATACAATTTAAGAACCAGAAACCAAAAAAGGCAGCAGATATACCTGCTGCCTTTTTTGTTATACGCTTGCCGATCATCAAAGATCAATAGGAGTTTATTTTTTCCTTTTAAACAGCTTTTTGCCAATCGTAAATAAAATCACCACGATAATACCTCCTCCTAGGCCAAACAACAGCTCTTTTATCATTCCTGGCAGGGCTGGTAGCGCATGGTGTAAGAAATCAATGTAATGCGCAAATATTCCGCCTGAAACCAGAATTAAAGCAAATGTACCTACAACGGCCAATAATTTGATAACAAAGGGCAGCGCACGGACTAAAAACCGACCTAGGCTCGCAACAGGACCTTTTTCACGGGAGGTTTTAATTAATTTATAACCTGCATCGTCCATGCGAACGATAAGTGCTACAATACCATAGACTCCGACTGTGGCCAAAAAAGCAACAACCGAAACCGTAATAATTTGTAAGGATAAGCTTTTTCCCAGAACGGTTCCCAAAGCAATAATGACGATTTCCACAGAAAGAATAAAGTCTGTCGTAATAGCCGATTTTACCTTCGCTTTTTCAGCGGCAACTGAGTTTTCAGCAACGACAGTCTCCACTTTTGTTTCCTCCGTAGGATGTTTGCGATGGAACAGGTATTCAATAATCTTCTCAACACCTTCAAAAGCAAGATAGAAACCTCCCAAGATTAAAATATATTTGATGGCAATTGGAAAAAAGACATTCAGTAATAATGCTATTGGTACAATTATCAACTTATTGAGCAGTGAGCCCTTTGTAATTGCCCATAAAACCGGGAGCTCGCGTGAAGCTAAAAAGCCAGTCGCCTTCTCGGCATTAACCGCTAAATCGTCACCTAAGATTCCAGCAGTTTTTTTTGTTGCGATTTTACTCGCTACTGCCACATCATCCATCAACGCTGCAATATCATCTAGAATTGCAAATATTCCTGAAGCCATAGTTATATAAAAATTGAACGTAAAAATATAAATTTAATTCAATTTTGAAATAAGGAATTTAATCCATTTGCAATATCAAGCTACATTACATTTGAATTAAATACGTAATTTTAATACCACAAGGACAACCATTATGAAAAATTTGCTTACAGAAGAGGAACAGTCAATGCTACTTGAAACGCTAAAAGAAAGGTTTCAGAAATTCCCCAAACGACACCCACAGCTCAGCTGGGACGAAGTAGTGCATAAATTGCTTGAAAGCCCCCAAAAATTATGGAGTTTGTTCCAAATGGAAAAGAGCGGTGGCGAGCCCGACCTTGTTATTATTGATCCAAACAAAAAGCAGTATGCTTTTGTGGATTGTACAGAAGAAAGTCCCAAAGGAAGAAGAAGCCTCTGTTTTGACCAAAAAGCCTTAGATGACAGGAAGGAAAACAAGCCTATTGGAAGCGCTGTCGAAGAAGCTAAAAAAATGGGGACCGAGCTGCTTTCTGAACAACAATATCGCCAACTCCAAATGTTAGGTGAATTTGATTTAAAAACTTCCAGCTGGATACAAACTCCAGCGGATATTCGTAAGCTTGGTGGCGCCTTATTTGGAGACAGACGTTACAACCAAGTTTTCACTTATCATAATGGTGCGATCTCCTATTATGCGGCACGGGGCTTTCGTACCATACTTTTTCTTTAAATAAAAGCACTTAACCATCAAAATATAATACCTATATGAAAACAATTTTAATCGCTACCCTACTCTTTTGCTTGGGAGCTGCTCAACCACTTTTTTCACAAGTATCTTTTCCTTCTTTCTTAGAAGGGACGTGGAAGGTTGACAATAAAGAGGAATACGAACAATGGGATCGTATAAACGAACATGAATTAAAAGGCCTTTCCTATGCGTTGAAAAATGGCCAAAAGATAGTCAGTGAATACCTAAAATTGACCAAAATAAAGGATAAAATCATATATACAGCACTAGTCATCGGACAAAACAATGGGAAAGAAGTCAATTTTGAGCTAAATTATCAGGATAGTACCTATTCTTTTGTCAATGAGGCCCATGATTTCCCTAATTACATTCGATATACACGCGTCGCTACAAACCGACTTCATATTGCAGTGGAAGGAAAATCGGGAAAAGTCAGATCTTTTTATGCGACTAAAATCGTACCCACAACGACCGTAGCGAACCCAAATTACGATCAGGAACTCGCAAAAAAATTAGGAGCCGATGATTATGGAATGAAATCCTACATCTTTGTCCTCCTGAAAACTGGCGAGAATAAAACAACAGACAAACAATTTATTAATGAATGTTTCAAAGGTCACATGGAAAATATCAATCTTCTCGTAAAAAATGGGCAACTGATTGTTGCTGGGCCGTTTGGAAAAAATGACAATAACTTCCGGGGGCTTTTTATCTTAAATAACATGGCTTCTATTGATGCGGCAAAGCATATTTTAGAAAACGATCCAGCGATAAAGAATGGTCTCTTAGAAGCTTCATTTTACCCTTGGTATGGTTCAGCTGCTTTAGCAGAATACCTGTCCCAAGTAGATAAAATCTGGAAAAAACAACATTAGCTGTTTGTTCGTGACATACAGCTGTCATTTGCCGATCTAACTTTGCAGAAAACAAGACATGAAAAATCAAACAATCCCTTCATTCAGTATAATTGGCCTCGCCATCCGTACGAGCAACCAAGATGGACAGGCAGCTAAGGACATTCCGGAACTTTGGGCCCGCTTTTTTAAAGAAGATGTATTAAGCCGTATTCCCAACAAGATATCCAGCGAACTCTACTGTATCTATACCGAATATGAAAAGGATCACACCTTACCTTATACCACTTTCTTGGGCTGTAAAGTAAGCAATCTTGAAGAAGTACCCGAAGACTTGGATGGTATTCATATCGCTGAAAATCATTACCAACACTTTACTGCAGAAGGAAGTTTAGAAGATGGGATCGTTTATGAAACTTGGCAAAAGATATGGAGTTCGGATTTACCAAGAACGTATGCCGCAGACTTCGAAATATATGGCGAAAAAGCCCAAAATCCGAAAGACGCAAAAGTGGATATTTTCATCGGTATCCAGTAGGCCCGCTATCGTAACAAAAAGTATGTCGTAAGCTATTTATCATTTATTTTAAACTAAATAACACTTACCTTTGTGCCGATTTAAAGAAAAACATTATGCAAGGCAATACGACATACAGAAAAAAAGTTGTTCGATATAGCTATTTAAAATTAATTGGAAGTTCAGCTCTTGTCAGTATCATTTGTTGCTTATTGGCATACAGTCTCAAGCACAGCACTGGTTATGTACAGGAAGAATTGTTTGAAAGAGTATCTTCCTGGAATCCTAAACTGTTTATTATTCTACCCAGCATAGGTATTACAGCTATTTATTTCTTACGGAAATACGCTTTTCAAAACAGAAAAAACAAAGGGATCAAAGAAATCTATACAACATTGGAAACAAGAAAAGACCATTTGCCTTTTTTTAAGATTCCATCACATTATATCAATGGTTTTCTAACTGTAATTTTTGGTGGCTCAACCGGTGTTGAAGTCTCCACAGTTGTTGCCACAGCCACAGTCGGTAACCAAGCGTATAAAACATTACATCCGGCTTGGGCCTACAAAACCGAGTTGATCTGCGCAGGCGTAATTGCTGGAGTCACACTGTTGTTTGGAAGCGCATTGGGTGGTTTTCTTTTCGCTTTTGAGGTAATTGCACGGAGATATAATAAGACTTTACTCATTAGTGGACTAACTTCAATGGCTGTGGCGTCCGTATTTGTTTATTACCTTGACGCAAGTCCTTTATTTACATTTGAGGTAAAAGTATGGCGATGGCAGGCGATCCCTTTTGTCGCTATTTTAGGACTGATTGGCGGGATCTTAGCGTTATATTTTACTAAAATTGTTATTTATGCAAAATCCTATTTTGCAGGCATAAAAAGTAATTTTATCCGAGTCAACTTGGGCGCAATCACCGTTGGGACGTTTATCTTTTTCTTGCCGGCACTGTATGGCGACAGCTATCATGGTCTCGGAGAAATTCTAAAAAGCAGTCTGCATGATTCTGTTAATTTACTGTACTTTCTTCCGCTGATCCTGCTTGTTCTCTTAAAACCTTTTGTAGCCTCTTTGACTTTAGGTGCAGGTGGTGATGGCGGAGTTTTTGCCCCAAGTATTGTTACAGGTGCATTGTTAGGCGTCTTGTTTGCACAGCTTTGTAATCATTACCTAGGCACACAATTGGTGGTGATAAATTTTGCTCTTTTTGGTGCTGCAGCAATGCTTTCTGCGGCTATACACGCACCATTTACGGCAATCTTTATTATTGCAAGCCTTGTTCCTTCAGGCTATTTATTACTAGCACCGCTACTCATCAGCAGTTTTATTGCGAAAGTGCTGGCAAAAAAACTATATCCTTATAATGTATACACCTATAAGGAAGTGGCGACAGCCAAACCATTTTAATCTCACGCATTGATCAACAAAACATGATCAAATCACAATAAAAAAGCGCCTCAAATACATTTGAGGCGCTTTTTTCATGATTTAATCTTCCCTGCTCCCATCATCTGCCATACGGACTAACTTGGGCGAAAACTTTGCCACGACATCAACAAGATCTTTTTGTGAAGCCATTACGGTATGGATGTCTTTATAGGCCATCGGCGCTTCATCCATCCCTGCCCCAAGCAACATAATACCTTTATCTTTAAGCATCGAATGGAGATCATGGGAAGATAACGTTTTAATCGCTTGCGTACGGCTCATCAGTCGACCTGCCCCATGAGATGCCGATTGTATCGCATTCGACTCCCCTTTTCCACGAACCAAAAATCCTGGTGTAGCCATGGAGCCTGGAATAATCCCCATAACCCCTTTTGCAGCTGGCGTAGCACCTTTTCGATGGACAATAACCTCTTGACCATTCCACGTTTCCTTCCATGCAAAATTGTGGTGATTTTCAACCTTCGCCAACAATTCGGCCCCTAAAGCCAACGTAATCTTTTCATGGATCACTTCATGGCAAGCTGATGCATAATCGCCGGCGAGATTCATCGCTAGCCAATATTCTTGCCCTTCATGGCTGTCTAGGTCCAGATAGGCCAGATTTTCCGCTTGGTAAGGCAACTTACACAAGGATTTGGCTAATTTTGTATAATGTGCCGCAATGGTAGCGCCCATTCCTCTTGAACCTGAATGGGTCAGTAAGCCTAAATAGGCTCCGCTATCAATGTTCAAAACCTCATCTCTTTCTTCAAATTCGACTATACCAAACTCCACAAAATGATTCCCCCCACCTGAAGATCCCAATTGCGTCCAGGCCTTATCCTTCAATGCGGAAAGGAAGCTGTTCTCAGTGAACAATTCGTTATCCAATACAGCATGATCTACACGTTCATGTCTCAAATATCCATTGCCAGCACCAAACTTACTATTACGCAGAATAATGTCTTTCAAGGTCATTAAATTCTCTTCCAAAAATGAGGCTGGCAAATCAAAGATCGACAAAGCCATACGACAGCCAATATCGACACCGACGCCGTAAGGAATCACCGCATTAGTAGTCGCCAGTACTCCACCAATTGGCAACCCATATCCTTGATGTGCATCTGGCATCAGCGCTCCGGCAACTGAAACAGGCAATTTCATAGCGATATTCATCTGTACTTTTGCCCCGGTTTCGATTTCAGATGCGCCATAGATCGTATATTCCGCCGGAGTCTCGTTCAATGCAATTAACGACTTATCAACAGCCTCTTGTCCAAGTATGGCATGGGCCAAAATTCCGAAAACAGCATCTTCTGAATACCCGGTCGGATCTTCCAGGACAGACTTGAACTTTTCGAGCATTTCTAACCGCGTAAAACCGTGTCTTTTACTATTGATCTTTAATGCCACGCCCAAGGAATGATTCTCTTTATATCCTAATGCAATTAAATCATTGCCATTTATTCTCTTATTTTCCATTTTTTTACGTTCTTTTTTGATGGAGCAGCCATACAACTTTTCCAAAGCAGGTAACAACATCTCTTTACGTTGCTACCCGCACCTCTTTCAACTTATTAATCTTTTATTTCACAAACAATTGCTTAAGCTGATCAACAATCTGTCCATTTCCGGAAACCGAAATCGTATTGATCTTTTCAGCAATCTTTTCGACATATTCCATTTCCTTCAATTTAAACAACATACTGTTTTCTTCCATCAGCTTCGCGGTATTCAACAAACTCCGTGTTGAAGCAGTCTCTTCACGACGCATGATGCTATTTGCCTGCGCCCTCTTCTCTGCAATCAACACCTGGTTCATGATGTCCCGCACATCTCCTGGTAAAATAACATCTTTAACGCCACAGGTCAACAGTGTTATGCCCAAGCCCGCGACTTGTGGCAATGTATTTTCTAAGACATAGCCCTGTATTTCGGTCTTTCGCTCCATCAACTCGTCCAAAGTCATCTGGCCAATATAGGACCGTAAGGTCAACTGCATCAACGAATACAATTGCTTTTCATATTCTTTATTATCCAATAGCGCTTTGACAATATCCACAATCTGATATTGCAGCGTGAAATTGATTCTGATCTGTGCCTTATCTTTGGACAAGATCTCCTGTCCCGCCACCTCCAACGTCAAGACTCTCATATCAGCTTTTGAAATCGCTATGGTTTTTGCATTCTTCCACCAACAATACGTTCCCGACTTCAAAATATCTACAAACACACCGTCCACAAAAAGCAATGCTTTCTCATTTGGTTCAATTTTATATTGACGTACATAATAGCCTAAGCTCTGCTTCTCCAGCAATTGACGATTAACAGCTGCAGGGATCTCAATCTCCGTAATGTCTTCCAATTGAAATCTGCGTTCGCGCAATTCCTTCCAAAAAACATGTCTGCCAGATGCTAACGTCTTTTCAAAATTACCATTCAAAAAAACAAGACAGATCTCCGTATCACCTACTTCTACGATATCGACCAATTCGGAAAAACCTGTCAACTGCAACAGTACATCGACATTGCGACCGGAAGGAAATGGATGAGTAGTCGTGTACTTCTCCAGTTTTTCACCAAATCCCAACCAGTAGTTACCGGATTTCAAAACACGGATCACCGCATTCTTCTTAACAACCAATCCGATTTCGTCTGTAGTTATCTGTACTCTTTTCATTGTATATTCTTTTAAATTTTCCTCATTTCTATTATAAAACCTGCTATTTTTTATCCCTTGACCTCAAGCGGGATTCGAAAGTCCAGGTACCCTTTTTTAAAATCAAAAGCCGATGAACAAATACCCCATCTTATTGTCATGACGTTTTATTATAAACGCAGATACCTCACTTAGGAATCTCAGGCCATCAATCAATTGCTCAATCGCATGAAAACAGCGTATAAGCAGGATAAAAGATAGCAAGCTTCTACCAAACGACCTTTTTGAAGAAAGTCTTAACTTTGAATGTCCGAATGGACAGTTCGATGCAATACCCTTATGCTATTCCATCCGAAAATGGAAGTGGGATTCGAACCCACACAATTGTGTTGTTATTCTAACCAGACTGAACTATCCTGATTGCTCAGGAGTAGGAATCGAACCTACGACCCACAACTAACTGCTTTGCTCTACCCTTGAGCTACCTTTTTTACAGGAGAGGATTCGAACCTCTAACACGAGCACTTTCCTTTCAACTTCTCGTTTTATCAGTATATTGAAGCTCATAGAGAACAATACTAACCTGCTATACTGAAACAGGTGACCAGGATGCCATCTGAAGAAGAAAGGCTCTTTTATACTTCATAATAAAGTATATATCTTAAAGCTTTTCGCTATAATTTCCATCAAAGAACGTTTGTCATTGTTGACATTACAAATATCGCAGGTTTAATACGCAGGGAATTTGCGTAACAATAAAAATAAATAAGAAAAACTCATGTAAAACTATATAGTGCTGATATACAGGTAGTAAAAATAAATGATTGGTGTAAAAAAAGATTAAGAGTCCTGAACTGCGCAAATTCATTGCGTCTTAAATCGACACGGTAGACTTGTGGCCCGCTGCATTATTTCAAAAAAAACGGAAAATTAGATTTTTTGATGAATATTCTGTTGAATATAGTGGTAATCCGTGATCATGTTATCCGATTTATATCCTAATTTTATTCCAATATTAAGACGATATCAAAAAATGAAAAGTTTATATGCAACAATAGGGCTGTTTTGCATGTTAGCAAGCTGTAAAAATTCAGCGCAAGACCATAAAAGCGCTACTGCAAATCATCCTGCAAAGCAAATACCATTCAAAGACAGCACAAGGACAGCAAAGCAAGACACGGCAGTGGGTCAGAATCAGCAAGCAGAAGCTTGGCTGAAAGGAATTTTTCAATGTACAGGTTCCGCATCTGGAAAATATTGTTACTATCTGGATAAAGAGGACGCATTATGTACCAAGCGATTCCAAGCCTTTTTAAAAGATGCGAATGAAATTTACGGGCCCTCCAACCTCACAGATGAAGAACTACCCAAAGCTGAGGCAGCTTACAAGGCCAAATGGGGAAAAATCTACACCTTATATACGGAGGAAACCTGGTTATTTGGAAGAGGTAATGACGACGCATTGGATATCAAGGATGTCAAAATCGACAAAGTAACTGAAAGCAAATTTATCGTATTTATTGATTACGGTAATGATATCCGAACAAAAAATGAAGTTCAATTGGTCAATGAGCAAGGTTCTTATAAAATAGATTATTGCAAGACGACTTTCCTACGCTAAACGTTATCCCCAGCATTGAAAATGCCAATTTTCTAGATGATAAATTGGCATTTTCAATTTATGATTATTTGCTACTTTCAATTAAGCTTGGGAACTATTGTTCCATTTGACCACATTTCCCTGATGGATAAGCCCATAGACAGTTGAGATGCGAGAAACTGCTTCTGCAGAACAACTCGCATCGACAAAAAGGAGGCTAGCATCATCTCCAACTTTCGGCCATACGGAATTCCCTTGATCATCAAGCGGAATTTTGCCATTGGTCGCATAACGAAGGCAACGGGATAACTCGAATTCAGTTTCATAACCATATAATTCCGCAGCCAGATTGGCTTTTTGAAGCATATTACCACTACCGAAAGTACCCCAATGGTCCTGAACATTGTCGTTTCCTACGAAAACTTCCACTCCCGCTTTTTTCAATTCCCGAAATGGCATCAACATATTGCGAAAAGGAACCGAACTGCAGATACCAACTTTCGCTTCTGCCAATCGTTCGGCCGTATGTGCTAAGTCCTTTTTCGGCATGTAGCCTAAGGCGAAAGCATGACTGATAAATGTACGTCCCTGCAATGCCGGATTTTCCAATGCTTTATCAATCAAATAATGTATGGTCTTAACACCTGATTCCCCACCCTCATGCAAGTGGATATCGATTCCCTTGTTATTATCCAATGCAAGTTGAACTGTCAAGTCCATCGGTTTCTCAATACTGCCGTCAATACTAAAGGGATCCAAACCACCAATAAAATCTACCTGCCCCCATTTAGCGACTTCCTCCATCAGCTTCGCTGATGCTGTGTAGAATAGACCGTGCTGAGGGAATGCAACCAGTTCTGCAGCAAATGAATATTTTAAATGTTCCAGCGCCTGTAACAAATGCTCCAATGACTTTGTTCCCGATGTTGGATCTACATTAAAATGCGTACGTGCAAAATTTGTTCCGTAGCCCTGTAAAAGCGCGATTAACTTTTCGGCCCGTTCGACAGAGGTTTTCAACAACTCGGGGATAATCACCTGTTCCTTGGCAATCATATCTTTTACAGTTCTATTTTTTGGAAATACCGCCTTCCAGGGCAGGCCGTATAATGTTTTATCCAAATGAATATGCATGTCACGGAATGGTGGCAATGCCAATTTACCTTTCACATCAAAAGCTTTTCCATTCGCTACCGATTGCGCTTGCTCAATATTTTTTATTTTATTTGCCTCAATTTGAATGTCAAACAATGCTGTTTTTGTAGCAACAATTTCCTCATGCTCATAAAGAAAGCCTGTTTCTAACAACACATTCTTCAACAAATATGTCTCTTGATTCTGATTGATCTCATTCATACCTATATCATTTTTACCAAAGCTAAGTGATTTGAGACAATGATCTTTGTACGAATTATCACAGCTTGTGTAGATATTATGGCTGCGCTTTAAACTGGCTTGGCGTCATATTCGTATGGCTTTTAAAAAACTTGCTAAAGCTTGCATTATCGTAAAACCCTAAATCAAAGACAATAGCTTTGATCGTTTTATCCGAAATTTTAAGCAACCGCTTTGCTTCCAGTAACACACGTTCCTGGATCAAAAATGAAGCTGATTTCTGTAAAACCCGATTACTTAACACATTCAGATAATTTGCCGAAATATTTAGCTTCTCGGCATAAAAAGCGACTGATTTTTCACTTTTATACCATTCATCGATAAGCTGCACAAATTTTGCCATAATTGGATTAGCCTGATATTGTTCATAATCATCATAATTATCCTGAACGATCTTGCTGATCAGAAACGTAATTACTTTGACCCGTGCGTAAATCAATTCCCATAGGATCTCACCATCCTGCAAATCATTTGCAATTGCCTTGAATTCTGTCAATAACGACTGAAAATTGGTCGTTGAAAGATCAATGACCAAATGCTTAAGATAATAAGAAATAGGAAATCGCAACGCAGGTAATAAACTTTCAAACCAACGCCTACTGATCATGAGCTGCAGTGCATAGGTAGGATCAGCCATCTGCCACTGATGTACCTGTCCCGGAAAAACCAGATGTAACTGATTTGCGCCTAGTACAAAACGGTCAAAATCTATTGTATGTGTGCCTACAGACTCCTGAAACAATAAAAGGATAAAAAAATCGTGTTTGTGCGGTTCACTAATTTCTCTAGGGCCAATGAGCTCATGAAAAAGCAAATCGCGGTCAGCGATAATCCCTTCCTGAAATTTCTGCAGGTCTAATATTGGAAAATGGTCGTTGGGTTGATACATAAACAGTATTCCAAAGATAGTATCTAAATATTAAAACAAAAAACAAAAGCTAGTGAGAGCTGGTAACAATGCTACAAATTACGACTAACTTATGACCAACTTCGTCCTGCAAGCACAGTGAGTCCACAGTAAGTCCACGTTGAGTCCACCTTTTTTAAGTGCATTTACTATGGATGCATCGTACAGACATACTGCTTACAGTCCGAAGTTGGTTACTCCTAGTCCATAATTTGTTCAAACGAAACTCTTATTGTTTGGACTCTTTGTATAAAAGAAAATTGTTACGATTATAACTATTGTTTAATACAAAAAAATGTTACTTTAACGCGGCTGCTAGGGTGTCAAGCGATATTGAATGCCGACGCCCCAAATCTAATTTAAAATCGAGAAATGCAAATCGAAATCGGTCGTATATTTTATGAAATAGTTCCCTGGAATAAAGATTATATCCAAATTTCGGGTAGTTCATCACCCTATCGTGTACATGCTCCGGCACATTGCGATGTTGCTTTCCTTAAAGAATACATCAAGTTAAACCCGCCAGAAAGTAAATCGGAAGGTATATCCTATTCCTATCTAGAAAATCCCTACTACCTATTTGGAAAACCTTATTTGGTCAAAATCTATCCTTCCACAACGCTAGCAACCGTTGAACTGACAGCTACAAGTATATGTGTATATCAAAAGAAGAGCACGAATACATTGAAATTACTGCACAAATGGAGTCAGGAATTACTCTATCATGAAATAATCAAGCAGATTGCTTATTGGGAAGAACAGTTGGATATATATGATGTAGCTAAAGTAACCATCCATAAATTATCCAAAAACGATTTTAGAATCGTTGAAGGTGGATTTCATTTTTCAAATCGACTCATTGATTTCGAAAAAGAACACATCAATCTAATTATTCTAAAGGCTTTCTGTAAATTTGCTCATAAGACGCAAAAAGAAACAGAAGCAATTTTCAGTTTATATATTCCAAACTGGAGAGATCTTTATTAGTACAGCATAATAAGATGACAGAAATTAACATCAGAATCCAACTAAAAAAAGACGATTTAATCATACCATTCAGCAATCAAGATCTTATACCATTCATCGACAAACATCAGCAAGAAATCAATGATTACGTTATCGAGCAATTGGAAGATAAAGATGGCGCACCGCATTTAAGTGACTTTAGCATAAGTGGATTGACTTTTTATACAAATAGTACCGAAGGTTCTTTTAGACTTCATTTTAAAATTGATCGTCAATTTTGTTGTAGTGATCTCTCATCGTGTCAAATGGATTATATAGATTTTAAGTTTAATAAATCAAATGATAGTATCACACTAACTGGAAGTTATACCGTTTGGACAATTCAATAGAAGATATGCGAGTACCCGAACGTTATCAAGTTAATACAAGTTCATTTTCTTTTTATTGGTCAAAGGGTCTTGGTGTCGAATTGCTTCGCAAATTGCCGACGAAACTTTCCATCGCTGCTGCCGATCAATTTACTCCTTTACTCTATCAATTTGACAATAGCTGCGACCAACTTGTCGAGCAGCTACACCTAAAAATTGGTTTCCATCAAGGTCAACAACTGCTTAAAGATGCACTTGCAGGCGAGCCTATTGATGCAGCATACGAACATGTATTGCTGAATTTTTTAAATACATTAGATCTCAGCCCTTCTTGGTTAGATTGGGATAAAATAGAACAAGGCATTGGGCTCAGTCAACGCTCTGGTTTATCAGGACTTATTGTGTTACGGGACTATGTCCTCATGGGAGGCTATGAATCCAGTGCGATCAATAAACCCTTAATCTTTACGGGAGCACTAAAAAAAGGTGCCGTAAAACGGCTCACCGAAACGGTAACCTTTTGGGTTGATATCACAGGCGATGATGCACTGAAAAAGGGTAATATTGGCATAGAGGCCATTCTACTCACCCGATGTATCCATTCGTATGCGCGATTAAACATCCTAAAGCAGGGTCAGTGGCAAACAGAAAAATGGGGCATTCCATTAAATACATGGGATATGCTTGCAACCAATCTCGGATTTTCTCTTGTTTACCTAACGGGACTAAAACGCATGAAATTCAATGTATTGAAAAACGAGATTGAAGGTTTATTCCATGTCTGGAAATTTATCGGAACATTGCTGGGTATTCCAATGCAACTTCTCCCCGACACAGAGGAGCAAGCTATTGAAGCTTTGTATTATTGGACCATGACACAACAATCAGGAGATCAGGATAGTTTAGCTTTAGCAAAAGCGCTTATGGAAGAGCCCATTAAAGCAGCATACCCCACAAACAAATGGGGACGAAAGCTCATGCGCGAAATTCATCTCTACTACAATCATTATCTATTGGGAGACTATTCCTGTTCACTATTGGGTTTAAAGAAGACGGTACTCGGTAAAATTGCTTATGTGAATATCTTAAAAAATAAAAAAGCAAATCGTATGATTACCGACAGCATATGGCGACAACAACAAATTGACAAAGGAAGAAAAGTACACGAAGGCGTGAAACAAATCTATCTGAAATACAATTAACCAACGTTGCGCTCGTAAGGCACCCGTGTCGCAATGGAGCGTCCCAGGGTCAGCTCATCGACATATTCCAGCTCACCACCAAAGGCTATACCGCGGGCAATCGTTGTAATTTTTACATCAAACTCACGCAATTTACGGTATAAATAAAAAATGGTGGTATCCCCTTCCATTGTTGCTGAAAGGGCCAAAATAACTTCTTCTACCTCACCTCTCTGGATTCGATTAATTAACCCTTCGATTTTTAGATCAGCAGGGCCAATACCGTCCATTGGCGAAATTAATCCTCCCAATACATGATATACCCCTTGATAGGAATTTGTATTTTCGATGGCCATCACGTCTCGCGTGTCTTCTACAACACAGATCAAACTTTTATCGCGTTTGAATGAGGCGCATATCTCACATATACTGTGGTCAGAAATATTGAAACATTCTTGGCAATATTGAATATCTTCTTTCAAGCGATCGATAGAGGCCGTAAAACGCGCTACATCTGCATCGGACTGCTTCAACAGATGCAAAACCAGTCTTAATGCCGTCTTTTGTCCCACGCCAGGTAATTTTCCAAATTCGGCAACTGCGTTCTCGAGAAGTTTAGAAGAAAAATTCATAATGCAAATGTAAGAATAATCAGAAAAAGTAGCTAGTATTAAAAAAATAGCTATATTGTATTCCTTTTTGAAAAATTAGGTTTTAGAAATTAAATGTATAACGTTATATATGGACATTACAAAAGAAGATAAAATTATCCGCGCATTTGAAAACAAAACATGGCAGGAAATTAAAGTAAAGGACTCATGGCAGATTTTTAAAGTGATGTCAGAGTTTGTGGATGGGTTTGAGAAATTGGCAAAAATTGGCCCCTGTGTTTCAATATTTGGATCAGCACGTACTCCACGCGAACACAAATATTATCAAATGGCGGTAGATATTGCTAGCTTATTGACGGAACGCGGTTATGGTATTATCTCCGGTGGTGGACCGGGTATTATGGAGGCAGCCAATAAGGGCGCCTACGAATCTGGAGGTAAGTCTGTTGGTCTAAACATTGAATTGCCATTCGAGCAATTTCACAATAAATATATTGACCGCGACAAATTGCTTGAATTTAAGTACTTTTTCGTCAGAAAGGTCATGTTTATGAAGTATTCTCAAGGGTATATTGTTATGCCTGGAGGTTTCGGAACCATGGACGAACTTTTTGAAGCGATCACACTGATTCAAACCGGTAAAATTGCACGTTTTCCAATCGTATTGGTCGGCTCTGAATATTGGAAAGGATTAATGGACTGGGTTCAAAATACAATGATTTCAAACAAATATATCAGTGAAGAGGATTTAAAACTATTTCGAATTGTGGATACTGCCGAGGAAGCAGCTGATCATATTTTCCGATTCTACGATAAATACTTGTTGAAACCAAACTTCTAAGAAGCACCACTTCAAAAAAGGAGTACCTGTTGATTCAGGTACTCTTTTTTTTGTCTATTCGAAGCCGCTTTCCTTTGCAAAATATGCGTTTAGCTGCTTAAAGCCAGCTTTTATATATTAAAGTTGCATTATTCATAATTTAGTCCCTACATTTATAGCGCATTTAGCATTTCACGTCGTATAACCATAGAAAAACAAATTATAGTCTTGCATGAGAGATTTTGGAGGCCGTTCAGATGAAGAGTTGATCGTGTTGATTCAACAAGACGATAGCTTAGCGTTCGAAGCTTTGTACGATCGCTATTGGAAAAAGCTTTACTACCAAGCTGCCCGCAAAACAAATTCACTGGAAGATGCGCAGGAAATTGTACAAAATATCTTTACTTCACTTTGGCTGAGACGCCATCAACTCCAAATTGAAAGCAATCTCGCCTCCTACCTCGCTGTGGCCGTTAAATACAAAGTATTTAAATATCTCGCACAACAATACAAACAGGAAGCTTTTAAGCATGATACGGAATGGGTGGATTTTGACAACTCGACGGAAAATTGGCTTCAGTTTGAAGAGCTTCGTGTTCGGCTAGATCAGCTTGTTTCGGAGCTGCCTGAAAAATGTCAACTTGTTTTCAAATTATCCCGCGAAGAAGGACTCTCCTATAAACAGATCGCTGAAAGTATGAACATCTCTGTGAAAACTGTCGAAACCCAATTGAGCCGTGCCCTAAAAAAAATACGCACTGGTATTCAGCGCTTTCTGGTTACTTTGTAATTTTTTTTCTCTTCTTGTCAGGGTATCAGCCCAATTTAGGGACTCTATATATAAATAACCCCTAAATATGGTTGATCATAATCAATTCCGGATAAAGCAATTGGCTTATAAATGGCTTCAAGGCACATGTACCCCTGAAGAAGAAGCCGAACTGCAACAATGGTATGAAACAAGTAATGGCGAACCTCTCCCTATCCCCGAGGAGCTCGCAACAGATGAACAACAACTCAAAGAGCTGTTATTCTTACATATCAAGCAGGAAATCCAAGCGTCAAAAATCAAGCGAATTCCACAATGGGTGAAATTGAGTGGAATAGCTGCTGCTTTGGCACTGTTATTTATATTGCCCCTTTACCTTGTTAAAAGAACAACCGGAGATACCCCGCAGGTAGCCGTGAAGACGCAACAGCAAGTTCATCCGGGCATTAAAGCAGCCGTATTAACTTTAGCCGATGGAACTAAAATTGATCTTTCTGCCCACCAACAGAGCGTTCTCCATCAGGATGAACAGGTGAAAGTTGTTACAACTGCTTCCGGAATCGTGCAATATCAATTTACAGCCAGTAAGAATACCGCTGCTAGCCGTACCAATACCATTGAAACGCCAATTGGAACAGAGTATACGATAATTTTGGCCGATGGTAGTAAGGTGTGGCTAAACGCTGGCTCCGTGCTGACATTTCCTGAATCTTTTGCGTCGAATAGCCGTGAAGTAAAATTATCTGGTGAAGCCTATTTTGAAGTCAGCCACGATAGTAAGCGACCATTCTATGTGCGATCCAATGAACAAACCATTCGCGTATTCGGAACCCATTTTAATGTACGCTCCTATCCAAATGAAAACAATAAAACCACACTTATAGCGGGCTCTGTACAAGTCTCGCAATTCGGCAAGTCAAAAATGCTGAAACCTGGTCAAGCAGCATTTACCTCAGGTGGGAATCTTATCGTAGCAGAAGCCAATATCGAAGAAGCAATGGCCTGGAAAAATGGCTTTTTCTATTTTGAATCGACACCAATAAAAGATGCACTCGCCGCCATAAAACGCTGGTATAATGTAGATATTGTCTATAAAGGAACAAATGAAAAGCGTGAACTGACAGGAAAAATAAAACGTAATTCAACGGCCCAGCAACTGGTTGAGACCCTCAACTTCCTGGATATAAAATGTCGATTGCAAAACAATAAAATTGAAGTTGAACTCTAAATTATTTAATATAAAACAAACTTACCCAATTAATTATGTATAAACTTAAAACCATCCAAGGGACTGGTAAAAAGGCAAAACTATTTGCTGCTTTACTTGCTATCCAATGCGTTTCCCATGCAAATTTGGCGATGGCAAATGTAAACCAAACTAAAATCAAGTTACAAGACAAGGAATATACTTTGGCAAAGTTTGCTAAAGAGATCGAGCGTCAGAGTTCTTATGTGTTTCTGTACGATAACTCACAGATTAATGATAACCAAAAAATCCGAATAAACCATAAAGATGGTTCTATTGTTGAAATTCTGGATGACAACCTGAAAGAGCTATCGTATTCTTATAAAATTGTCAACAACACCATTGTCCTAAAAAGGAAAACAGATGATATGCCCTTAAGAAACACGATCAATGTACAACAGCTTGTCAAAGGACGCGTTTCCGATGTCGATGGTAAGGCATTAACAGGGGTCACAATCCGCAATACAACAACAGGTAGACAAACGGAAACAGACAGTAAAGGTGAATTCTCGATTGAAGCGACCTCTACACATCAACTCAGCTTCAGTTCGATAGGTTATGAGACTATCAGTAGTACGGTAGGCCCCAATAGCTTCCTCAACGTGCAGATGAAAACTGCCAACAATCAACTGGAACAGATCGTTGTGGTGGGTTTTGGAACACAGAAGAAAAAGGACATCACGGGAGCCATTGCAACCATGAGTACAAAAGATATTGAAGATCGCCCTGTAACCCAATTGGCGAGTGCCATGGAAGGTAAAATGGCGGGGGTAGAAATTGTAAAATCCTCCGGACAACCTCAAGCTGGCTTCTCCATTCGTGTTCGCGGAACCTCAACAATTACTGCAGGTAGCAATCCATTATACATTGTAGATGGTGTTCCTACTGAAAATATATCGGAGCTCAATCCATCAGATATTCAAAGTATTTCTGTACTAAAAGATGCTGCTTCTGCCGCTGTCTATGGATCTTCTGGAGCAAATGGCGTTGTGTTGATTACGACCAAAAGAGGAACAAACGGTAAGACACAGGTAAATTTCGAAACCTATCAAGGATTTTCCGCCATCAGAAAAAAGCCTAGCGTTCTAAATGCGGTACAGTATAGAGAATTAATGACTGAGATGGGAGAAGCCTTGGATTGGTCGAAATATACCGCTGATACGAACTGGCCAGATCAGTTATTCCGCACCGGCCACAGCCAAAAATACCAGGCTTCAGTACGCGGTGGAGATGAAAAGACAGGGTTTTACATTTCTGGATCTTATCAAAAAGATAATGGTACGGTCATCACAAATACAGTAAACAAGGTCAATTTTAAGGTTAATTTGGATCATCAGATCAATAAAATCTTTAAAGTTGGAACAAGCTTATCTTACAACCGTTGGTACGATGTGGACATTAACGAGAACTCCCGAAATGGAGTCATCATGAATGCTTACCTGGGCTCTCCAGTCATCGGCATATACGGTGATAAAGGGGCTTTCACAGTAGATCCATTCTATACGGATCTCGACAACCCCGTTGCATTGGCAACAGGCAACGAGCACAGCTATATCAACAACAGATTTACAGGAAATGCTTTTGTGGAGGCTAATATCCTACCGGGACTAAAATTCAAATCGCTGTTTGGGTATGAGAAATTTAACAACCAGTACCGCACTTTTGTGGATCCGTTCCGCACGACAGAGGGTAGAAAATATAAAGGGATGGCGACGCTCCAGCAGCAGGACAATCAGTATTGGATGTCCGAAAATACATTAAACTATGACAGAACTTTTAGTGACAAGCACCACTTCACAGGTTTACTAGGTTATATTACCACTAAAACACAAACAACAATCTCAAATATCGCTACCCAGAATTTTGCTAATCCAGCAATTCACACCGTCAATGGAGGTTCAATGATTACGGCGATGCCAACAGCGATAGATGCTGCTGTATCCACTGTCTCCGGCATTGCAAAAATCGGTTATGATTATAACGACAAGTATTTATTTACAGCAAATCTGAGAGCTGACGCGTCATCTGTATTTGGGCCTAATAACCGTTGGGGGTACTTCCCTTCTTTCTCTGCCGGCTGGCGTTTATCCAATGAAGATTTCTTCAGTTCCCTGAAAAACACAGTAAACGATTTGAAAATACGCGCTAGTTGGGGTAAGGTTGGAAATAGCCAAATCCCGGCCTTTTCCTATCTTGGTTTAGTTGACGTCACGGGATCTTACAATATCGGGGATCAGGTTGTACCGGGGTATACACCTTCTACCTTGGACAACCCCAATCTAAAATGGGAAACAACAAACCAGACCGACATTGGTGTGGATGCCAGTTTCTTTAATTCTAGATTGATATTTGGTGCAGATTATTATGCAAAAAGGACTGTAGGCCTACTTCTCAACTCAAGAGTTCCTTATAGTTCCGGTTATAGAACTGCGTTGAAGAACCTCGGCGACCTACAGAATAGAGGTTTCGAATTCGAATTGAGTAGCCGAAATTTCGTTCACGATTTCAAATGGAATACAACAGTGACCTTTGGGCTCAATCGCAATAAAGTACTGAATATTGATGGCGGAACCTACTATGACGGAAATATTGATGGCCGTGGCAATAGTACGATTGCAAAAGAAGGGGTTGCATTGGGATCATTCTGGGGCTATGTCGCGAAAGGCGTCAATCCAGACACCGGAGATATGATCTATCAGATGGCCGATCCTGAAGCAGGTCTCCAAACAAGTGATATGGCTATCATTGGTAATGCTACACCAAAATTCTCTTATGGCATGACAAATGATTTTAGTTATAAGAACTTCAGCTTTTCTTTTTTCTTACAGGGTGTACAGGGAAATGATATCCTTAATGCGACACGTATTTATACCGAAGGTATGTGGGAACCGAGAAACCAAAGTGCTGCCGTGTTAAACAGATGGACAGTCAATAACAAAAATAGTACTATGCCGCGTCCGGATCTAAACAATACAGACGACAACTATAATTCACAGATTTCTTCCCGTTTTGTAGAAAAAGGTTCCTACCTCAGAGTAAAATCGATGACCTTGGCCTATACCCTACCTAAACAAGTGCTTGAAAGATGGAAGCTCAATAAGGTCCGTTTTTATGTGACCGGCGAGAATCTGTTAACATTCACAAAATACTCAGGTTTAGATCCTGAGGTAAGCATGTATGGGGGAACGAACCAGGAAACCGTGAGCTCCAATATGGCGCCGGGCATCGATTTTGGTACTTCGCCGCAGGCACGCACCTTTATTGTTGGTTTAAACCTAACTTTTTAACCTTTTAGCTTACAAACAATGAAATCAACTAGATATACGTCATTAGCCATCGTCTTATTGGCTTCTCTTGCTCTAAATTCCTGCAAAAAGTTTTTAGATCTTCAGCCTACCTCCACAGTAACGAGTGAAAATGCCTATCTCACCGGAGACAATATTGAGAAAGCATTAAACGGGGCCTATAATTCTTTTATAGGCAATGGTACCCGCCCAGGAAGCAATGCCAATTATTATCAATGGGAAATGATTTTACAGACCGATATCCGTTCGGACAATGCACACGCTGCTGGTGGTGGCGAAATAGATTTTGCACAAATTGACTATAATACCATCACAAATACCAATGAAATGGTACGCAGGGATTGGGAAGAACTGTATGGAGCAATCTCAAAATGCAATATCGTTATCGACAATGTTGATAAAGTCACAGATCCTACTTTTTCGGATGAAAGACGCAAACAAATTCTTGGAGAAGCTTCATTTTTAAGAGCCTTCCATTATTATCAATTGGTCAAACTTTACGGTGGTGTACCCTTGGAAAAACACTCCAATAGTACAGATGCCGAAGTATTACGCATCAAGCGATCAACTGTAGAGGAGGTTTATGATTTTATAGATTCGGATCTACAAGTGGCAGCAAACAATCTTCCCGATGGATTTGGGCAAGCCTCTATTGACAAGGTTAGAGCTACAAAAGGTGCTGCAAATGCCTTGCTGACCAAGATATGGGCACAACGCCCCGATCGCGATTACAATAAGGTATTGCAATACGCCGATGCAGTGATTACTGGAAAAGGTGGCTATCAGCTCCTCCAAAACTATGCGGATCTTTTTGACGGTAAACATAACTATAACAGTGAATCCATCATAGAGATTCCCTACATCGCCGGCAGTCCCAATCTAAGCTGTTGGGGTGGCGCATTCTTTTTCCCGGATCTTGATGAAAATGGCCAAATCAACGAAAACGAATGGCGCCGGTATGGCACACCTTCGAAAGATCTAGTCGAAGCTTATGACAACGCTGGCGACACTGAACGAAAGAATGCCAACATCTGGTTTTTCTCTGTCCCTTGGGCAGATGAGTTTTGGAACCCTTGTGGAGATGCCGATACAGAAATCCCATTTAATGTAAAGCAAAAACATGCCAACAGCTTCCAAAGTGGCGATCATTTTTACCTTTTGCGCCTTGCGGACATTATTCTGCTTAAAGCAGAGGCTCAAAACGCCTTGGGAAATACTTCTGATGCAATAAACACCATTAACGTCATACGTCATCGCGCAGGGCTGTCCGATTTATCCGGTGTCAGCTCCAGTGCACTAAAGGCCATTATTCTCAACGAGCGGCGATTAGAACTTGCTTTCGAAGGTCAACGTTGGGATGATTTAAATCGTTATGGTGTCACGGTAGATGTAATGAATAAATTAAATGAAATAAAATTTACATGCGATAACGGCAAACAGAGCAACCCCACGTTGATTAAGTATAATTTTAACCAAAATAGCCTGCTCCTTCCAATACCATTATTGGAACTGCAGGCAAACCCAAGCCTGACTCAAAATCCAGGCTATTAATTAGACCAAGCATAGGCTGTTCAAAGGATTAATTCCTTGAACAGCCTTTTTTACTAATATACTTTATTATGACTCGTTTTAAATCACTGGATATTTTCCGTGGGTTTACACTTGCGGCTATGATTCTCGTCAATAATCCCGGCAACTATCATCATGTATTTCCTCAACTTGAACACTCCGTCTGGCATGGATGTACGTTTACAGATCTTATATTTCCATTTTTCTTATTTGCTGTCGGAAACTCTATGGCATTTTCTTTAAAAAATATAGATCAACAGGCTCCATCAGCCTATTGGCAAAAAGTTGCGAAAAGAACGGGCATCCTTTTTATGCTGGGCATCTTTTTAAATGTTTTCCCTTTTGTAGAATGGAATAGTCTTCACCAGCTCGAGTGGATTCCCCTTGCCAAGTATAGGTATTTTGGGGTGCTGCAGCGTATTGCGCTCTGCTATTTCAGTACGGCGATTATACTATACTATTTTAGAGACAAAGGTGCGGCCACTATTAGTATCTTGCTCCTATTAGTTTATTGGCTAATTTGCTATTGTGGTAATCCAACAGATCCGTATAGTCTGGAGGGGTGGTTTGGAACGGCACTGGATATCCGAATCTTTGGTGCCTCCCACCTCTATCACGGCGAGGGAACAGCGTTTGACCCAGAGGATATCTGGAGCGTATTACCGGCCATCAGTCAAACGATATTCGGGTATATTACCGGAAAGTACATTATTCAAAAACTGACAGGAAAAAGGGCGCTGATGAACCTATTTATCGTAGGTCTGTCCTTTATCCTGATTGGCTATCTATGGTCATTTGTTTTTCCTATTAATAAGAAGATCTGGACCAGCAGCTACTCCGTATTCAGCACTGGAATTGCACTTTCTTTTCTTGGTATATTAATCTATCTTATCGAATTTCAAAACATCAAAGGGATAATTTATACTGTCTTTGACGACTTCGGTAAGAATACATTATTTATCTATTGTCTTAGCAGCTTAATCCCCACGATTTGTTCTTTTATTTTTATCGGGGATACAGCTCAAAATCTTTGGAACTTAAGCTACCATTTCCTGTTTGATAGCTGGCAGAATCAACAGTTATCCTCAGCCCTTTTTGCGCTACTCTTTGTCGCTTTGAATTGGTTGATCGCATATTACCTACGGAAGAAAAAGATCTATATCAAAATCTAGGTCAAGGTCCATTTGGCTTAAAATAGGCAATCTGAATAATAGGAATAAAAAAAAGGGCCAAGGCCCTTTTTATATATAAAGATATGGATAAGATATACCGCAGCTACTTTTAGAAAACGCCCCATCTTTGTTTTACTATTTCGCTATTACAGTATGCTGACACTAAAGTAGCTTAAACTAACTACACAGAGAAAAAACTCAGGGGGACAAAGGGGGGACAAAAGGCAATCTCCTGAAAAACAGCAAATTGAAACACATATTTAAATAAAAAAAAACGCTAATTTATTTTGAATAATCATAATAGAAGTCATACTTCGCTTAAAATTCTTGTCCGGAAATATAAAAAAAAGAAAACCTGAGGTTGGGAGCCCCAGGTTTTAACTAACCAATTATTAACCTAAATTATGAAAAGTCTTTTTTTAATATTCTACACAAAGAATATTTCAACTATTGGACCAAAATCGCGCATAAATTACTATTTCACATTTCTTTAACAGATTACTGAGATTGAAATGACTAAACGCAAGACATTTCCAAAATAAGAATAGAAAATATACTGTTAAAAGAAATTAAAGAGGCTATTCGGAGCCAATTTTTCATAAGAGAAATCAGGTTCTGCCGCAACATCAGGTAAAATCTTTGATTTTGTTAAGAAATGTATTTTAGCGGGTTGTCTTTCTGCTGCCATTTTGACCAATTCCATCATGTAGTGATTGCTCTGATATCTTTTAACTTGTCCTTTTATATCTTCAAACCTGCTATACTGGCCGTATTGATCAATATATCCCATTCCATAAAAAACACCATTTTCAATGACAATACAGCTTTTTTCATCGGAATTACGTCCTTTATCGATCAATACAAAGGATGGCTGCTGTTTGAGCCAATCCTCGATACAACGTTCCACCCGGGTATTGTGTAGGTCTCGATCGGGCAATTCGGTCTTCTTTAAAGCTTTCGTAGACAAACTGGCGTGCCCAAACTGACAAAATTGCGGATTAATAGCGTCCTGCTGAATAAAGCTTTGCAACAACTGTATAGCGTCATATTCCCGCTGAAACAACTGAATACATTCTTGTCCCCTTGTTGTCTTCCCAATTGCCAGATGGAGATAGCCATTTTGATCTTCATAAGAGAACAAACCAAATTTAGGCTCATACCGTTTAAGTGCTCTATTATATTTTGGCCAGAATTTTTTGATTTCAGCACATTCCAACAACAATGACATCAGCTCTGTCCCGCAGCACTCATAACTTATATGATGAATTTCTTTTAAGAAATGTTGCCTTTGCGCTTGAATATTATTCCCTGTAAAATGAGATAATACTCTTTTTTTTATATTGACGGCCTTGCCAACATAAATTACTTTTCCAGCTTTGTCGTGAAAATAATAGACTCCAGCCTCGTTGGGCAATTGCTCATACTCCAAGGGATTTAAATGCGGTGGAAAACGTTGATCTAGCGCTTTATGTTTAATCATATCCTGAAATACCTGTTCGGTATCTAGCACTTTCAAATAAGCAAAGAGAATGGCTGTTGCATCAGCGTCGCCACCCGCACGGTGCCTATTTTCAATCGGGATATCTAGATAATCACATAGGCGTCCCAAACTATAGGACAATAATCCCGGCTTTATTTTTCGCGCATAGCGTACTGTACACAATTTAATCGCCGACCACTCGAAACCCGATTCCTGAAGCTGAAATCGAATGAATGAATAATCAAAATTTACATTATGCGCAACAAAAATACGGTCTTTGAGCATTTCATAAATGTGCTCGGCTACCTGATCAAATAACGGAGCGTCCTTCACCATGTCATTGTCTATGCCCGTAAGCGCAAAAATCGAATTCGGAATCTCTTTCCCTGGATTCACCAAGGTCTCCCAACGTTCCAAAACCTGATTACCATCATGAATAACAATGGCAACCTCTGTGATCCTGCTCGATTTTGCATTGCCACCTGTAGTCTCTATGTCCACAATGGCAAATTCTTGTCTTTTGCTTTGATTTACACTCATAACGCAAAGCAAACATACTAAAAATATTAGCTATTTAAAAGGGTCACCGCAATTTTACAAAACACGGAAGCCAATTATACAATCTAGCTGATAAAAATAGCTGTTTTTCTAAATCACTGTTCATATTATATATTGCTGGATTTTGTCTATTTTGTACTTTTCTTTAATTAAATTCATGCTCATGGAAGTAATACAAAAAAATGACGATAAACATGGTAGCTTTGAGGTTATCGATCAGGAAAAGTCAGTGGCACAAATGACCTATACCTGGGCTGGTCCTACAAAATTCATTATAGACCACACGGAAGTAAATTCTGAATATGCAGGAAAAGGACTAGGTAAACAGCTATTGATGGCGGCAGTGACTTATGCACGTCAAGAAAATTTAAAAATTATGCCTTTATGTCCTTTTGCAAAATCAGTTTTTGATAAGGATCCAGCATTAGCCGATGTGCTTTTTTAAGACCTCGCCAATGTGAAAAAAGATGGTTAGATTGCTGTCGCAATGTATCTAACCATCTTTTTTGCCTCCTGTTTAGCTAATGAGCAGTTGCTAATCAAGTTTAATTGCTAATTTGTTTATCAACTTAAAAATGAGATCAGCCGTTAGTTTGGCCGTTCTGGAATCAATATCAAAATGGGGATTGAATTCGGCAAAATCGACAGATTTTAGATTAGGCAGATCCAGTAGCATATCGTAGATCGTAAAAAACAAATGATCAGGAACTATACCGTTAAATGCCAATGCACTTACTCCCGGTGCATAGGCTGCAGCGAAAGCATCAAGATCAACCGTCAAATACACATAATCCACTAATTTGGAGAAACGAACAATTTTTTCCCTAATTAAATCCAGCTTTTCAATGACCAAACTCTCTCTTTCAATAATCTGCACATCCTTCTCTGTGGCATAGTCCAGCAATCCCTTGGTATTACTAATTCCTTGAATACCAATCGCCAAGTAATGAAATGGCAAATCAGCTTTAGACTGATCCTGCTCGATTTGATAGAATCCCGTTCCAGAATTCCCTTTGCCATCCTGCAATGGACGGATGTCTAAATGGGCATCCAAATTAATAATGCCAAGACTTTGATTCCGACTCTTTAGAAATTCTTTAACACCCAAATAATGGCCATAAGTTACTTCATGGCCACCACCTAAGACGATTGGAAATCCTTCTTGTTCGAGAATACAATTTAAAGCAGCCCCTAGTCCCTGCTGAGACAGATCTAAATCACTGTCTTTTAAAAGTATATCACCACAGTCTTTAAGTTTTAGTTTATCAGAAAAATGTACAGGAAGGTTTGTTAATACATTCCGAAGTGCTGTCGGTCCATCTTTGGCTCCTACACGACCTTGATTGCGTCCAACCCCCTCATCGCTACAGAATCCGAGAAAAGCAATGGAATGCCTTAAATCGGGCTGCTCGAGAAGATCAACACAATCCATTAATTGATGCCAACGCATCCATTCGCGATCCTGCCCATCGATACGCCCCTTCCAGACCGCTTGGTCACCTTTGTTATATATTTCCGGATTATTCAACAATAAGTTCATTCGCTCAGATCAAATAATTGTTCAATAATATCGTCATCTACAAGTTGCGCCCGGGTAACTTGCAATGCCGTATTTCTCTCCATTGCACGATCTAGCGCCTGATTAGCTTCCTTATTTCTAGCCCAGGCGCGCCTAGCAATCCCATTATTCACATCAAAATACAGCATCTTTTCCAACTTAAAAGCTGCTTCTTCAGAGCCATCTAGCAGTAGACCGAAGCCTCCGTTGATGACTTCACCCCAACCGACTCCACCGCCATTGTGAATAGATACCCAAGTGGCCCCTCGGAAACTGTCGCCAATGACGTTATGAATAGCCATATCTGCTGTAAATTGACTGCCGTCGTAGATATTGCTTGTTTCCCGATAAGGTGAATCGGTACCGCTCACATCATGATGGTCTCTTCCCAAAACAATAGGTGCTTCAAATAAGCCACTTTTTACGGCTTCATTAAAAGCCTTTGCTATGGCAATACGTCCATTGGAATCTGCATAAAGAATACGCGCCTGAGAGCCTACTACAAGTCTATTTTTACCAGCTTCTTTGATCCATTGAATATTATCTTGCATCTGCTGCTGAATCTCCACAGGGGCTTCTTTTCGAAGCTTTTCTAAAACTGTCATGGCTATTTCGTCTGATTTTTGGAGATCCGAAGTCTTTCCAGACGTGCAAACCCAGCGAAATGGTCCAAAACCATAGTCAAAACACATTGGACCAAGAATATCCTGCACATAAGATGGGTAGCGGAATTGATCCTTTTTATCATTCCATACAGCTGCACCAGCACGACTGCTTTCCAACAGAAACGCATTGCCGTAATCAAAGAAATAGGTTCCCTTGGATACATGCCTATTGATGGCATCGACATGTCGTACTAAGCTTTCTTGTACACATCGCTTAAACCGGTCAGGATCGGTCGCTAACAGCGCATTGGATGCTGCAAAGGTCAGCCCCATTGGATAATAGCCTCCAGACCAAGGATTATGTAATGATGTCTGATCAGATCCTACCGTGATGTGGATATTTTCGCGATCAAAGGCTTCCCACACTTCGACAATATTACCGATATAGGCGAAGGAAATTGTTTCCTTTTGATCCATCGCCAACTGTACCTGTTCAACGAGTTCATCGATATTTTCTATCAATCGGTCTACCCAACCCTGTTCATGCCGCTTTTTTGCCGCAGCGGGATTTATTTCAGCGCATACGGTGATACAGCCGGCAATATTACCTGCTTTGGGCTGTGCGCCACTCATACCTCCCAAACCAGAAGTCAAAAATACCTTGCCTTGAATGGTATCGTCTACTGCTAAATGTTTTCGAAAAGCGTTCATGACAGTAATTGTGGTGCCATGCACAATACCCTGTGGACCAATATACATATAGGAACCTGCAGTCATCTGCCCATATTGTGTAACGCCTAAGGCGTTAAAACGTTCCCAGTCATCCGGTTTCGAATAGTTTGGAATCATCATGCCATTGGTTACAACAACACGAGGTGCATGTTGTGAGGAAGGGAAAAGCCCCATTGGATGACCACTGTAAAGATGTAAAGTTTGCTCATCTGTCATCTGCGAAAGATACTGCATGGTGAGGCGATATTGCGCCCAATTTTGGAAAACAGCTCCATTCCCACCATAGGTAATCAGTTCATGGGGATGTTGTGCTACAGCTGGATCGAGGTTGTTCTGAATCATCAACATAATAGCTGCCGCCTGCTTACTCACTGCTGGATAATCATCTATCGGTCGAGCGTGCATTGCATATTGGGGTCTAAAGCGGTACATGTAGATTCGCCCAAAACTACGAAGCTCCTCTAAAAATTCAGGTGCTAAAACCGTATGCCATTGTTTTGGAAAATAACGCAATGCATTCCGTAGGGCCAGCTTCTCTTCCGACTTGGTGAGAATATCCTTTCGTCTGGGGGCATGACTTATTGTATGATCTCGTTCTACTTTTGGAGGTAATACGGTCGGAATACCTTCCGCAACCTCACTCTTAAATGTATCTTCCATGTTGTTATATTGAGAATACTTCCTGACCATTTTTCCATACTGCTGTAGGCTGCAAGCTTCCTTGGTAGTAGGTAATATCCTGATAATTATCTGTTTTAAATAAACTAAAATCTGCTTTCATGCCCTTGGTCAACACGCCGCGATCCGACAGGTTTAAGGCTTTTGCAGCACGGTAGGTTAGTGCCGAAAGCAACTCCGCATTCGTCAACTTTTCTGCTGTTGCCAAAATACTCGCACTCGTCAGTAACTGTCCCATGGGCGCGGACCCTGGATTCCAGTCACTTCCTATTGCCAAACATGCACCTGCATCCAGCAACTTTCTAGCAGGTGTAAAACCACATCCAAGGCCGATAGAGGCAGCAGGCAGCGCTACAGCAACAGTAGCTGAGTGTGCGATAAGTTCTATTTCAGCCGCAGTTGATGCTTCAAGATGATCCGCAGATTGAGCACCGAGTTCTACAGCAATCTGACTTCCCGAAGTGGTAAATTGATCGGCATGAATAGTCAGATCAAAACCCATTTCTTTTGCTTTTCGTAAATAGGCTATGATGTCTTCCCCCTGAAAAGCCGTTTTTTCGATAAATGCGTCAATCCGATTTGACAGCCCTTCTGATTTCAATAGGGGAAAGAGATCTGTTGTGATCAGATGAAGATAATCTTTTGCCGATCCGTCGAAATCCCGTGGGAGCATATGTGCCGCCAAACAAGTTGGAATAAGGTCTGATGCCGTACGATGATCCGATTCCTGAATGCCCCGTAATATCTTAAGTTCTTCTTTAACATTGAGGCCGTAACCACTTTTAACTTCAATTGTTGTGATTCCTTGCCTTAATAGAAAATTTGCGCGCTGGATAGTGAGATCAATCAATTCTTCTACGTTACAATCCCGGGTATGGGAAACGGTGCTCCAGATCCCACCTCCTGCCGCTGCAATCTCCAGGTAGCTTGAGCCTGCATTTCGAAGGGCGAAATCATTCGCTCGATTACCGGCAAAAGCAATATGTGTATGGCAATCAATAAAGCCTGGCAGAGCGACTTGATCTCCTTCTACAAGTACAAGTGCCGCCTCCTTTCCCCATTGCAGTTGTAGTTGCTCAAAATCCCCCACTTCCAAAATATTGTTACCTGCTATTAAAATACCTCCTTCTTTAATAATAGCCAATTGTTTATCGTGGAGCGCCCCATTTATGGGCATATTTGACATCGTTAATACCTGCCTAAAAGGTCCAACTAATTTCAGCTCTTTTTCCATCATTCTTCGTTTAAAACATTTCAAACCTTTGTTTCAAATCCGCTTCAATCTCACCTGTAGCATATTGACGATGCAATGTGATCAGTTCGCCTGATTTTACGAGCCTTTGTGCCTCAGTCAGCAGCTCTTCCATAGGTTGATCGGATTCAATATGCGGAATAGACTGGCGAATTCTTGCATGGATAGCTTCCAATGCTGCAGTCGATTTTAATGGCTGATGGTAATCCTTGGCCTGTGCCGCACATAACAGTTCAATACTTAGTATTTTATCGACATTGTCAATGACCTGCAGTAATTTTCGGCCGGCAATAGATCCCATACTGACATGATCTTCCTGGCCTAAAGAGGTAGGAATGCTATCTGCACTTGCAGGAAAACAAAGTCCTTTATTCTCACTTGCAATCGCGGCCGTGCTATATTGTAAGATCATAAATCCTGAATTGAGACCGGTTGACTTCATTAACAATTTTGGGACTCCGTTGGTTTGACCTTCTAAAGACAAATAGACCCTTCGGTCCGAAATATTGCCAATTTCCGATGCGGCCAGTGTGGCATAATCCAAAGGCAAAGCAATTGACTGTCCGTGAAAGCTACCGCCACTAATGGTTAGTTCATCATTAATGATCACAGGATTATCGGTCACTGCATTTATTTCGATTTCTATGGTATCCTTCAAATGAAACCAAGCATTGCGTGATGCTCCATGGACCTGAGGGATACAGCGCAGCGAATAGGGATCTTGTACACGAGAACAGTCTTTGTGGCTTTCCAAAATGGCCGAGCCATGAAGCATGTTAAAAATGCTTGCAGCGACATAGCGGTTTCCTGGGTGCGGGCGTAATTGATGTAATTCTGTAAAAAATGGTTTTATTGAACCATTTAAGCCTTCAATCATTAAGGTAGCAATAATGTCAGCGTTCTGAAGTACACGATTTAACTCGGCAACAGCCATCACACCATGTGCAGCCATAAATTGAGTTCCATTGATTAAAGCCAGACCTTCTTTTGCACCCAGCTGAACCGGTGCCATACCGTGTTTTTCCAAAACGGCAGCTGTCTCCACAATCTCCCCTTCTACGTTAACTTTTCCTAAACCAATCAATGGTAAAAATAAATGTGACAATGGGGCCAAATCACCCGATGCGCCGACAGAACCTTGTTTGGGAACCACAGGAATGACATGATTTTCAATATGCCAAATAATCCGCTCAATCGTCGTATACTGAACTCCTGAAAATCCTTTAGAAAGCGCGTGAACTTTAAGAATGAGCATCAATTTGGCCAAATCGTTGGCTATAGGTTCTCCCATACCGACAGCATGGCTTTTGAGAATATTTTCTTGTAACAGCTGCGTTTGACTTGCATCAATAAGTGTGGTACACAATGGACCAAAACCGGTATTGATCCCATAGACAACCTCACCGCGCTCAACTATTTTCCTGACATAACTGGCGCTTTGCTCGATCTTATCCTTGACTTCGGGGGAAATTTCCCCGGTAACCGTTCCTTTTGCTATCGCTAAAGCGGTGGAGCATGTTAGCTGCCCACTGCCATATAAAAATTTTTCCATTATCATAACTGCTTTACTCAAATGTACTTGCTATATTTGATAATTAGAAATACCATTTTTATCATCAATTGATAACCATGAATTATCAAATAGAGCTAAGACATTTACTGTATTTTAAAGTATTGGCAGAAGAACTGCATTTTAGAAGGGCTGCCGAAAAATTGTTTATTGCGCAGCCAGGCTTGAGCAGGCAAATTAAGCAGCTGGAGGAATCCTATGGCGTAACACTCTTTGAGCGTAATAAACGAAATGTTCAAATGACTGAAGCGGGGATGTATCTCTTTCAGGAGGTGAAAGAACTATTTCGGCACTTGGATCAGATTGAAACTCAACTTCAAAGTTTTGCCAACGGTAAAATAAGCACCTTAAAGCTGGGGTTTATCGGGTCGGCTGTTCAAACAATCTTACCGCAATTGCTTGTCACCTTAAAACAGCAGCAGCCTGATATCGAGTTATCACTTCACGAACTAGCGAATGAAACCCAGCTGGATCTGCTGGAGAAAAAAGAACTGGACTTAGGGTTTGTTCGTCTTTCCGAAACGCCCCCGGGGTTATGTAGCTTACCTATACATACAGAGCATTTTAGCCTCGTTTTACCCAACGATCATCCCCTTTTGAAGTCGCCGCAACCAAGTCTTGATGCGTTCAAAAATGAATCATTTATCTTATTTTCCAAAAACTATAGCCACTCTTATTATGATCTCGTGATGAGTATTTTTAGTGATCATAAGTTTATCCCCAAAGTTACTTTACGCACAGTGAATGCTTTAACTATTTTCAATATGGTTGCTCAGGGACTGGGTGTTGCAATAGTTCCTTCATCTTTAAAGAACGGATACCATGTTGATGTTACTTTCCTTGAATTGGATACTTTGCCGCAGCGAACGACCCTCTCCTTGGTTTGGAATGCCCAAAATCGTAATCCCGGTATTCCATTAGTTATTCAGATCATCGCTTCGCAAACCAACAAAGCTAGACCTGATACTGCCGACATAAACAATAATAGCTAAGCCTGCATCAAAAGAATGTCAAATAAATTGTTCGGATAAGCTTGTTATTGTATTGCATATAAAAAACAAATTCTCTAAGTTTGATATATTTACTAAACTTTATTTAAAAAACGAATTATGATTTTAGAAGTAGCTGTATTACAAATTATTGAAGGGCAACAGTCCGATTTTGAAAGAGATTATAAAACAGCTTGCCAGTATATTAGTGCGAGTAAAGGTTATATCACGCATTCCTTACGTAAATGTATTGAAAAAGATAACCAGTACATTTTGTTGGTTGAATGGGAAACTTTAGAAGACCATACCATTGGTTTCAGGGAGTCGGCATTATTTAAGGAATGGGAGAAACTTTTACATCATTACTACGATCCATTTCCAACAGTCGAACATTATGAAGTGTTAAAATAGTAGTTTTGTCGTCCTTTTCTACAATAATCTAGTATCTTTGTAGAAATTTTTGATATTCAACTTTTAACCCCTATAACGTCACAAGCGTTATAGCTTTGAACAGAACAAGATGTACACAAAAGAAAAAGCAAAAGTAAATAGTTTTACGGTAGATCATACCAAGTTAAAACAAGGGATCTACGCTAAAGCTTCTACAACCAATAACAGCAATGTTGAGAGTTATACAACTTACGACATTCGCATGATCAGACCGAATTCTCCGGAGCGTATGCTATCACCTGAGGTCATGCATACCTTAGAACATTGTTTTGCAACAGAAATTAGAACCATCTTAGGTGATGAAGTTATTTATGTTGGGCCAATGGGTTGTTGCACGGGATTTTATGTTGTATTGGCTGGAACAGCGAAAACTCCTCAGAATGTGGCGGAATTGATGAAAGAAGTATTAGAGACTGTTCTTACAGAAGGATACGAAGTACCTTTCCAAAACCCGATTAGCTGCGGAAATTACACATTCATGGATTTTCCCACCTCAAAACAGGCTTGTGTTAACTTCTTAAATCTAATTACTGCCGAAGAATTGGAATTTGAGTATCCATATATCGAAGAAAATTAAATGATCCTGAATAAAGATATTGAAACGATTATCTTGGTAGCAAATAAAAATGAGCTATCTTTTAATTCGACAAGTGAATCGACTTTCGTATACGAAATTGGTGTAGGTAAAGTAAATGCGCTCCTGTCCGTAGCTACGCTTTACGAAGACATCAAAGCATTAGGGATTAGTCCCGTTCTTCTCAATGTTGGCACGGTAGGTTGTACAAGGCATCCGATAGGCCATGTCCTTTATCCGGCATACTATGCACAAGGGGATGCTTATACGGATGGATTTTTCCTGGAAAACACCTTGTTTTTTAAAGGTCAGGGCGTATTGGAATCCATATCTCGTGATGAATTTCGCTACGAAGATGCACTTTTGACATCGGATCGTTTTATCAATGTAAATACTGCTTTTTATCAGGATATCAAACATTTTAATCCTTTGGCATTTGATATGGAATCTTATGCCCTAGCGAATTTCTGTTTTCAAAAAAACCTCACCTTTCATAGTATTAAAATTGTTTCAGACAATTGTGATGGTACAGTTAAAGATTGGGAAAGTATTTTAGGAGAAATTTCAGGGAGATTAGGTGATATTCTCGATCAATTCATGAAAAAGCTGGATAACGAAAAAGCTGCTGCGGTCAGTATATCGTAATCTAATGAAATAGCAAAAAAAAAGACCTGTAGAAATAGAGGTCTTTTTTTTTGCAAATTACCGCGTTCTTTCTTCAACAGCTTCCCTATTGTCTTTCTAATTTGAATTTATTCAAACTATTCTCTCCCGAGGTTGTTCAGATAAGTGGATTACAAGCCCATCGTTATTTCAATATAACTCTTCCACACTGCAAATAAATCGATCTAATATTCTTATGAAGAAAAAGAAGAAAATAATAATTTCAAATAGACTGCCGATACAAATAGAGCGAAAAAAAGAAAAATTAATCATCAAGCCGAGTGCGGGCGGACTGGCAACCGGTTTAAATTCCGCCTTTGATACGGATGAAATACTTTGGGTTGGCTGGCCGGGAATTGTTCCCAAAGATGAAGAGGAAAAAGAAAAGATTGTCGAGCTTCTCAAACCGATGAACTTGCTTCCTGTTTTCTTATCCAAAGATGAAATACGCAATTTCTACGAAGGTTATTCCAATGAGGTCCTCTGGCCTATTTGCCATTATCAACCGAGCTACATCCATTTTGACCGCGAATATTGGTCTACCTATGTCATGGTAAATAAGAAATTCTGCGAGGCTACGCTTTCTATCGATGAGCCATCCGATTTTATTTGGGTCCATGATTATCAGCTTATGCTGCTCCCTCAACTGCTGCGTTCAGAGAACCAAGAGCTCAACATCGGTTACTTTCACCATATCCCTTTTCCTTCGGAGGAACTCTTTATGAACATTCCGCAACGTAAAGAATTGGTTGAAGGTTTACTGGGAGCAGATCTTATCGGATTTCATACTTTCGCCGATAGTCAGAACTTTCTAAATGCCTGCAAAAAAATACTGCATGTATCATCTGGACATAACCAGCTCAAGTACAAAGACCGTCATATATTTATAGAATCCTTTCCGATGGGCATTGATTTTGATAAATTCGTCGAAGTCAGCAGTCAGCCTAAAATCCAGTCCATTGCAAGCCAATTCCGGAGCCATTTTCCCGATCAAAAGATTATTATAGCTGTAGATAGGCTCGATTATAGCAAAGGGATATTAGAGCGATTACGTGCATTCCTCACTTTCCTTGAAAAATACCCCGAGTGGCATACAAAAGTTGTGTTATATATGCTTATCGTGCCCTCCAGGGATAAGGTATCGCAATACAAAAAACTGAAAGATGAGATTAACCGGAAGGTGAGTGAAATCAATTCCATTTATGGCAATCTAAGCTGGACGCCAGTATTATATTTTTATAAATCGCTTCCATTCGAAGAACTGGTTGGATTATATGTTGCATCCGATATCTGTATGATTACATCTACGCGAGATGGGATGAATCTTGTAAGTAAAGAATACATCGCCAGTAAGACTTTGTCAAAGGGCGTATTGATTTTAAGTGAGTTTGCAGGCGCCTCCAAGGAACTTGTTGATGCCTTGATTATTAACCCCTATAATCGTACGGAAACGGCAGACAGTATTTATCAAGCGCTTAAAATGCCGCCCGAAGAAATTCAGGAACGTAACGATGCCAATATTCAGATTATACAGAAGTTTAATGTGCAGCATTGGGTGCAGCTTTTTACCAATCGTTTGGCTGAGACCAAAGCCATACAACGTGACGAATGGGCAAGACGAATCTCGGATAAGGTATTGAATAGTATTTCAGAAAGGTATAGCAAAAGTAGCAATAGACTCTTTTTTCTGGACTATGACGGTACCTTGGTCAAATTCCAGAATCATGCCCAGAAAGCAACGCCGACGACCCTGTTGTATAACCTTTTGGATAATATTATTTCTGATCCACTCAATACATTGGTCATCATAAGCGGCCGATCACAAGAGAGCCTATCGTCTTGGTTTGACGGTCGATCTTACTATTTAGTTGCCGAACATGGTATTTGGTCAAATTTCCCAAATTTCAACTGGTCGTATAAAAAAGGATTGGCCCTCCACTGGATGCCTGAAGTAAAAAAGCTGATGGAAAAACTCGCCGATCAAACTCCGGGGGCTTACATCGAGGTCAAGCCCTACTCGTTAGCTTGGCATTATAGAAAAGTGGAACTGGGCTTAGGCGAACTTAAAGCAACAGAGCTAAAGGAGATTTTAAACCCAATGCTCAACGACTATGGATTACAGCTACTGGACGGAAATGCTGTCATTGAGGTCAAAAATACAGAAGTTAATAAAGGTAAGGCGGCATTGGAAATCGCAGGACATATAAAAGCAGATTTCATGTTGGCTATTGGCGACGACATTACCGACGAGGATCTATTCAGGTATCTACCGCAATCGACCATAAGTATTAAGGTAGGCAGCAACAAATCTGCAGCAAAATATTATTTAGATGAACAAGAAGATGTTCTTCAATTTTTAAATCAACTTATCGTAAAATAATGAACGAAAATACAACAGAAAACAGACATATCTACCAATCTGGAATCATTGGAAATTGTTCCTACATAGCGCATGTTGGCATCGATACAAACATATCATGGTTGTGCTGGCCATCGTTCGAAGATAGCTTTGTATTCGGCAGTATGATCGATAAAAATCAAGGTGGAACTTTCAAGATCAGTTCAGAGGAAGCAGTTGTGGAAACCAAGCAGTATTACGTCAAAAACTCCAATGTGCTCTGTACGGAAATCCACACGGAATCCTACGCCTATCGTATTACAGATTTTGCACCTCGTTTTGAACAATTCGGGCGGTATTTTAAACCGTTGATGCTGATACGAAAGATCGAACCACTGCATGGTGCCCCTAGCGTCAACATCAGATGTCAGCCGACTGCTGACTACGGCCGCTTGGCACTTAAGCCTACCCGTGGCAGCAACCATATTCTTTATAGCAACGATCAGGTCGGAGAGCGGATTCGACTTACTACTGATCTGCCTATTTCACATTTCTTCCAAGAGGAAAGCTGGACCATTATCAGTGAAAATAAATACCTTATACTGACGTATGATGCAGCTTTCGAATCGGCTATTGTGAGCACCTGTGAGGATTTCCTCCATAAGACGCTCAGTTATTGGCAGCGATGGATTAAAAGGTGTAGTATCCCCAACATTTATCAAACAGAAGTTATCCGATCAGCTCTGGTGCTGAAACTTCATCAATATGAGGATACAGGAGCAATTATCGCCGCATCAACAACTAGTCTGCCCGAATATCCAGGTTCGGGAAGAAACTGGGACTACCGTTATTGCTGGGTACGTGATAGTTATTATGTCTTAACAGCATTGACGCACATCGGTCAGTTTGAAGAAATGGAAAGCTTTGCTAATTATATTGCTGGCATCACGCATCGCAACCCTGGAAGACTTCAACCTTTGTATGGTATCCTTGGTACCACCGAACTGACAGAACAGATCTTACCTTACCTAAAAGGCTATCAGGATAACGGTCCAGTGCGGATTGGCAATCAAGCTTTTGAACATATCCAAAATGATGTATACGGCCAAGCAATGATTGCCTTGTTACCTCTTTTCACTGATCAACGTTTTAAAATCCATGAAAACAAGAATGTGTTAGGCTGGGTAAATTTCATTCTCGAAAAGATTGAGGCTACTATAGAGGAAAAAGATGCCGGTATCTGGGAGTTTAGAAATTTCGCCAACCACCATTGCTATTCCAATCTTTTTCAATGGGTTGGATGTAAGGCGGCCCTATTGATTGCGCGTCAAAATGGTTATCAAGATATGGAGGATCGCGCGAATGTCCTCTTAAAAAAAGCAGAAGCTTATATCGAGGCCTGTTATGACGAAGAGCGAAAAGTCTATCAGAATGCTATTGATAGCCGGAATTTAGACGCCAGTACCTTGCAGCTCATTGTCATGGATTACCTTGACCCAAAATCGGAACGCGCTCTTCATCATCTCGAAATGCTGGAAAAGGAATTAAAAGGTGAAAATGGGCTTTTCTATCGCTATAAACATCAGGATGACTTCGGCAGACCCAAATCCACTTTCTTAGTCTGTGCATTTTGGTACGTGGAAGCACTAGCCTGTGTCGGCCGTGTGGAGGAAGCGAAAGAGATCCTCGAACGTTTGCTGACCTACAGCAATCACCTGGGGCTGTTCAGTGAGGATGTTACCGAGGACAATGGCAGCCAATGGGGCAATTTCCCACAAGCCTACAGTCACGTTGGATTGATGAATGCCGTTTATCGGCTTGCCATAAAATTAGATAAACCAATTTTTCAATGACATAAAAACAAAATGTGCGTTCAAAATAAATTGATCGCACATTTTTACGCTTATAATTGCCAATTAAATGGCCTTGATTAATTATTACAATTTATCCAGCCAGTTTTCTACCTCTTCTTTGGTTTTTCCGGTCTTTTGTTGCAATTTACCCAACAATTCATCTTCCTTTCCCTCGGCATACAATAGATCATCATCGGTTAAATCTGCATATTGCTGTTTCACTTTACCTTTCAACTCGTTCCAACGGCCTTTCCATGTTAAATTACTCATAAATGCTCCTTGTTTTTAAAAAATGAATGTATGTACTTTTATATTAATGTCTGTTTATAGCTGTCAAAATGTTCACAGATCTCCTCCATCCCGATTCGCTTGCCCATCAAGTCTATAAAACGGTTTTTATACAATGAAAATATGTATAGTCCCGTTGCCAAACTCCCTATGACAAAAATACCTTCCAGTTCATTGCTCTTCACAAGCTTGTTGTTCAGGTGGCACTCTTTGAGTAACGGAATGTTATAAGAAGACCATTTACCCATTTTATCTTTGAGTACCAAACCAATATTTTTTGTCCCTGTCATCATTTCAGCTCCTTTTATTAGAAAAACAGCTACGTTGCTTCAAATGTTTTCTAATTTTTGTCATTTTGAAAAGAATAGGTCTTTCATACACAAGAGCAAGTAATTATACGGTGACGTCCAAAAAAAATGTTTCCAATTGATTAATTGGAAACATACTGTTAAAGATTGCTTTTACTATTTTTTGTTAGCGTTTACCTGGTAAATAGATTTGAAAACCTACGCCAACGCCTAAACCACTCGCACCGCTGCCGGTATTAATATTAGCCTTGCTATAATTGTAGCCAAAGGTAGCTTCCAAAGCAACAGTTCGTGTGATAAAATGTGCATATCCAACATTGGCTCCTACCGCCAGTGCGACATCTTTGCCCCTAGAACTTCCTGAGATACCAATGTCTCCCTGTCCAAAAAACCGACCTGTACTTGATCCCGCATTTGGAAAGTAATAACGCACAAATGGCGCTACACCATAAGTCCATTCATTATCAGCATCTTTTTGAGTAGCCAAGCCAAGATTTGCCTGTGCACCAATAGCCAATCCATCGGACACGAAATAACCAGCTCGTGGTTGAAGTGCTACATTAAATGATTTTCCTTCAAAACTATAGCCAAGATTACCGATCGATCCACCGACCATCCAATTTCCTTGTCGAATAGGTTCAATTCCGACATCCGAGGACATCTGTGGTGTAGTTTCAATTTTCTGAGCATGGGCCTGATACCCAATTCCTGCTGTTATTAATAAAAGAAGTGTCAATTTTCTCATAGTATCTCTATTATCTAAATTACTTTAGTTTAATAACAAGATCGACAAATGAAAAGTTTTAAATTTATTCTTAAAATATATCGTTTTGTCATTTTGTAAAAAAGAGAACCAATCAGATTTGACTCATGTTCCTATTAAAAAGACGATGAATACAGCAATTCAATTTGGTGATGCTATTTCAGATTATTTCCAAGAAAGCTCCCTATTCTTGAACGAAATAGCCACAATGGAAAACGAACCGGACAGCTACAGTCTTAAGCATGTATATAGGCCATCCAAGGTTTCGGATCGAGATGCGGTCAATCTCAAACTATACGCTCCAAAAAGTATGGCTGGCCCCGATCCAAGTGAAGAAGAACAACGCGACCGCACCACTAAAGAAAAGATTAATACAGAAGAGGATCAACATAAAGAGAAACCAGATCATTCAGAAGAAGATATTTATGATGCTGATTCAGGGCAAAAGGAAAAGGACAAAAAAAACTCCCACAACTAAGGGAGTTTTTTTGTAGATATAACGAAGAGGTCCGAGTGACCTTTTCTAAGTGCTCCTTTAAGGTTTAGATTGTATAGCATTGATGCTATCCTTCCTCAGCGTGTCTGCTAAACTGGTATCCTTCTGCATGCTCATTTTTTGTTGCTCGCTTAAATTGTATCTTGTTTCATCGGCAGCGCTCGGCGCGATATTGTCCGCCTGACCACTTCCTTCTGCTGGATTTTTGTTTGGATTTTGGCACGCAAAGAATAGTGTGCTGCAAAATAATAACGTTCCCAAAACTACCGTGAATTTCTTGCTCTTTTTCATATTTTATTTTGTTTTTGTGATCAATCTTTTTCTTAAGAACCACATTCAGAACTTATTAGTTTAATAAAAACTGATAAAAAACAATCATTTAAACTTCTGCTTAAAAAAACAGACAGTTCCCATACTCCACTAAATACAGAAGGATACCCGTAATAAAGACATTTTTTAATGGAACAAATACCCAATTGACCGGGCGCAAATCGGTCGCCTATTTTTATCGGGACGCTTTCAATTGTGTACTCTTGTAGCGTTTAGGCTACAAAATGATCAATACGCAGGTGTACGTATTTTTCCCCTATACCTGTTTAAACAAGTTTTAGATGAACCTGAAAACATAAATGTAGCACTTTAATTGCACCTCCATATATCAAATAAACATCAATCAATTTAACAAACGATACTATGAGCAATTCCAATTTGAATATTTTAGTCGAGGAAAAAAGAAGTCTTTTGAAACATTTTGCGGGAAAATTCACCAATGATCCCGATGAAAAAGAGGATTTAATTCAAGAGACGCTTATTCGTGCATTGAAATCGATCGATGATTTTATCCGTCATCCAAAATTAATGTCGTGGCTCTACGTTATTATGAAAAATGTTTACATTAACCAATATCGTAAAGCCAAACGTATAAACGACATCCATGAAACATACATCGGTCTAGAAAGCACTAACACTGTAGAATCCAATAAAAGTGACAGCAAGTTTATCGCTGATGATATTCAAAAAGCGATGTGCAGTTTGTCGGAAGAAAATTACCAGGTGTTTCAATTATTCCTTGAGGGATACAAATACCATGAGATCGCCACCTATTTTGGCATGCCCGAAGGAACAATCAAAACCAGGATACACATGACGCGAAAAAAACTTCAAAAACAGCTTAAAATTTACAAATTAAAATAAAACAAAACGTAGCTTTTGAGGTTATCTACCTAAAGTAACTTAACCGGATAGCTGACAATTCGCTAAATAATAAATATATGAAATCAGAAGTTAAAACAAAAAATCAGCACAATATGGTCATTACGCTGATTATCTGTGGCGGTCCCATTGGAAAAGGAAATGGGAAGACCATTGTACAAGCGGTAGTTACGGACACATTAGACAAAAATCAAACTAAAGTAGAGACAGAAAAAGGTAAAAAATCTCCTTCTGTAAATAAAACAAAATAGATGAGAATTTACTCATAGAACCTTGAAATTTATCCATAGAAAGGGTTGCTTTTGTTAAGAAAGTAACCCTTTTTAATATATTTTTCTTTCTATTTACCTGATAGTCCATCTCCCCTTTCCTGTATAAAACCTTTGATTTATGTGAATAATACGGATCTTATCTTTTTCGAAAACCGGGGATGCCTCTCTTCCGTTCTTACAAGAAAGATTAAAATTCATATGAAAGTAAAAGCTGGTTATACAAGAAAGAAAATAGGCAAGTCTTTTAAATATTTAGATACATCAGGATCAGAAGTATCTGATAAAAAGATCTTAGAAAGAATAATGAAACTGGTTATTCCGCCCAACTGGAAGGATGTATGGATTGCCAAAAGTGCAACCAGTGATCTGCAAGCTTTTGGATTCGATCAAAAAGAGCGTAAACAATATATCTACCATACGAAATTCGTTGACCAACGACAAGCGGCAAAGTTCAGCAATATTCTTTTTATGGGTAAATATTTGCAAGAATTAAGAAAGATCAGCACTAAACATCTCAAACATCAGGTTTGGGATATGGACAAATTGTGTGCAATTGCTTTTAAAATTATGGACAGTACATTAATTCGTATCGGCAATAAGCGCTATACACTGACCAATAAGTCATATGGCCTAAGTACACTGGAAAAAAGGCACATCAACATCGAAAACAACAAGATATCTTTGGCTTATAAAGGCAAAAAGGGTGTTTTTCAGCAAAAGTCATGGTCCAATAGGCAACAGGCTAAGCTTCTGGAAGAACTTTTAAAAATGAAGGGAAAGAGGATATTTCAGATTGATAGTGCTACCTGCGAAAGCACGTTCTGCGGTGCGGCCTTTAATCAGTATCTCCGGGAGAATTCCACGGGTCAGATCAGCTGTAAAAGCATTCGTATTTGGGGAGCCAGTCGAGAAGCTTTTTACCAGCTCGCCCAAACAAAACAGGCGGAGGCACTTAATGCCCGAAAAAGACAGCTAAACAAGGTAATTAAACATGTTGCAGAGCAGCTCGGCAATACAAAGACTGTTTCACAGACTTATTATATCCATCCTACCATACAACGTTTATTTATGGAGGGAAGATTCCCCAGTATAAAAAGTAAATTACCGCTTGCGAAATTAGAGGATAAATTATACCGTTTTCTGCTTAAACACACCAATAAGGCAATTGTTTAACGTCCAAACCTAAACCATTCGTCCAATGGATGGCTTAGGTTATTCATCCAGCATGATGCCATATCCATGGCGGCAACAGAAAATGTGATACCATTTCCACCGAAACCACATACAAAGTATGAGTTTTTAAACTTTTCATGTTTTCCGATATAGGGCAATCCATCTTTGGTTGTTCCAAAAGTACCAGCCCAGGCAAAATCTGCGTGAAAGGCCCTATCGGTAAAAATTTTGTTAAATGACTTTTCCAATTTAAGTGATTTCGCTGAAATGAGACTATCTCGCTTGATGGGGTCTTTAAATTCTTCATCTTCTCCCCCAATCAGAAACCTATGATCATCTGTGGTGCGCATATACAGATAAGGTTCAGCAGTATTCCAAATAAGCAGATCGCGATACCGATCATAATTGTCTTTATCGGCTTCTGACACGATTGCAAATGTACTCAAGAGGTCGACAAATTTCTCCGGAATAAGGTTTGTCGTTTCATATCCTGTACAATAAATAATTTTCTTCGCTTTGATTTTAGCTCCTGTCGAAGTGGTTACAAGATTATGCGCCGACTTATATAATACAGTGTCTAAGGCTGTTTTGTCGAAAATCAATAATCCCTTTCTAACGTTGTATGCCAGCAGTTCATGTGTAAAGCAAAAGGCATCTATGCTTGCCCCTAGAGCCGAGAGAATTCCAGCATAAGCGCCATGTATAGCATAACGATCCTTGATATCTTGTTCCGTTAACCATTTAACGTCAAAACCCGCCGTTTGTCGAGCTTCAAACTCTTGCTTCAACCAGGAGATATCTTTTTTCCTTGCCGCGTAGTAGAGTGATTTTTTTGTTCGGAAACCAGCTTTGGACCGGATTTTCTTTGCGATTTCCCCCAATTTGACAATTGCTTCACCACAGGCTCTGTAGCTCGCTATTGCGCCCTCTTTACCAATTAATTCCTTTAATCTATACAAAGGCACATCAATTTCATATTGCAACATAGAGGTTGTTGCCGCCGAACTCCCATTCACAATTTCACGCTTGTCGATAAGAATACATTTCTTTCCATCGTTTATGCATTGATGTGCGATCAGGGCCCCTGTAATGCCGCCCCCAACGACGAGAACATCACAGCTAAGATCATCTTGCAAGGAAGGATAACTATTTAGAAGACCGTTTTTTATTAACCAGAAAGGTTCATTTGACTTTAAATCCATTGTAATAAAAGCTTATTGAATGTTTGTATAACTATTTCTGAAAAGAAATAGTTTGGTTGGCATTTTATTAAATTTCAAACCATTTGAGCATTAGCTAGGTTATCTTATTAGCAATTAATAGATTACTTATGCGAGCAATTTGGACGGGGGCTATTGGTTTTGGTTTGGTCAATATCCCAATTAAAATATATAGTGCAACGGAGAATGCTGCTTTAGATCTGGATATGCTTGATCGAAATGATCTATCCAATATTAAATTCAAGCGGGTGAATGAACAAACCGGCAAAGAGGTAAAATGGGACAATATTGTTAAAGGATATTTCATAAAAGACCACTATGTCGTGCTGGAAGATGCAGATTTTGAAGACGCAAGTCCAGAAAAGACCAAACTTATCAATCTTCATGCTTTTGTCAAACTGATGGATGTAGACAGTATATATTTTGAAACGCCCTACTATCTGGAGCCACAGAAAGGTGGAGAAAAAGCCTATCAGTTATTGCTCAAAGCATTAGAAAAAACTAAAATGGCGGGCTTAGGGTCGTTCGTCATGCGAAATGTAGAACATCTAGCCCTTATAAAGCCCTATCAAAATGCATTGGTTTTGAATAAAATACGTTATCAACAGGAAATCAGAGCACTTGATGAGCTTAAGTTACCTACTGCAATTAAAATTCAAAAAGCAGAAATGGATATGGCTACACAGCTGATCGAGCAACACAGCACATCCTTCGATATCAGCAGCTATAAAAATGAATATATGGACGAGCTCCTCAAAATAATCAAACAAAAAGACAAGGGTAAACGTCCTACCATTCGAAAAATGAAAATAGAGCATACAAAAGCGGATGATTTGCTTGCAAAACTTAAAGCAAGCCTAGGTTAAACAAAACACCCTGTGCCATGATACGTAAACTAAAATCGGGTCAATATCGAATATATGCCAGGCATCCTGATAAAGAGACGAACAGACATCGAAATCTGGGTACTTTTGATACCCTTGGGGAGGCAAAAAAAACACGAGCAAGAAATTCAATATTTTAAGCATAAGAAGTGAAATAAGATGAAGAATATCATACCGGAACAGAAAGAAGGCAAGCACCTGGATTGCTTTGAATCCCTCGAGTTTCCAAGTGAAGCTATGGCCAATTTAGCCTATGCTTCGGCTATAAACAATCTTAGAAAGGTCAACCATTGGCATGAACTCGCTCAGATACCTGCTACTGTGTTTCAATTAACAGCGGGTTATGGTACTCCAATTGATCGTTTACTCGAATTACATGATTATATCCGACTCAATATTCCAGGACCGGGACTTCCAAGTAGTGATGGTTATGATTGGGTGAATGTTGTCAGCCTCATTTCAGACAAAACGGACGATTATAGTGTTTTTGCCATAACATTGAAACCTTGCCCCGATCCAAGCCATCCTGGGGATAAAAATACAGCTCATTTTTTTGAAGGAGTTTCATCTTCTACCTTTTTGATCGAACAACGGAGGAATAGTATTTTGTTCCAGTACGCTGGAAGAAACGAGATCATCAATGTCGACAATGAGAATATGAGTGATAATGTTAGGAATTATTTCATTGGTCTAGCAGCTAAAATTGGGGCATCTTACCCACAATGGAAATCACTTCTTAAAGGGATGGCCCATGCCGTGGCCAAAGAGTTTAATGTTCAGCATTAGTTCCTTCTGCCGAACGGAAATTGGCAGCAGCTTTAATTTCGAAATAAAAAGAACCCAATAAGGCAACTTTATATCTTTTATAACCTTCTGTTATAAAAGATTCAATCGATATTGTCGTAATTTTTTTTGTATATTTATGTATATCATAAGAAGTTTTGGGGTATTATGAATCATACATTTCAATCTAACAATCAAACCATCATTACGCTTCAATCTTTTGGCAGTCTGGTCATCTTAGATCGACATTTTAATGTCGTTGGGATAACCGAATCTGTCGTAAATGATCACGACGCCAAAGAGAACCTATTAGGAACTCATTTCTTTGATAGCTTTAGCAACACATTCGGTGAAGCGTTATCCAAAATCAAGAATGCAGTAACTGATCTAATTGAAAACGGGCAGTCGCGCCATATTTTACCCATTAAAATGAGAAAAGAACGTGTTTACGTAAAATTGCGAAGACACGATGAATACTTCTATATCGAGTGGGAACAACAACACAAAAAATACATTGCTGCAAAAAAAATAAATGAGCTTAATTTTTTGCTAGATACTATTCAACCGAATAATTGGGACCGTGTTTGTTCGGCCATCAACAAATTACTGAATTACGATCGGGTTTTCGTTTTGCAGGTTCAGGAAACGGGTTATAGTTCCGTGATTGCGGAACATACAGCAGATGGACAAGCCCATTTCAAAGGAATGGAGTTCTCGAAAGATTTTATGCCTGAAGAAGTTTTGTTGTACTATCGGAGCTATTCATATCGATATGCTCCCAATATTAATATCGAGGGACAAGAATTCTATTGTACGGACGAAGGAATTGATCCGGTCTCGAGTTTATTATCACCTTTACCTGAACTTCACCGGCTTTTTTTAAAAAAGATAAATGTACAAAGCGCCTTGTTTTTTAGAATCTGTATCGATGATGACTTTTGGGGTCTTGTGGTCGCACAAAACGATGAAGAGCGGGTGGTCGATCTGCAGCAACGAAAACTATGCACGTTTGCCATCCAGGCAGCCACCAGCAAATATGAGAGTCATGTCAAACAGAATCTGTTGGAAAGAACGGAACTTCTTAAACTCGCTGAAGAAGAGTTAAAAAGGAGTCTTTCTGAAAATAAAATGGTGAATTGTGCTTTGATACAGCATATGGATATTCTTACCCAACTGGTCAATGCAGATGGATTGGCCATATTTAACCAGGGCGATGTTTTTAACTATGGTCATTCTCCGCAGAAAGCGCAATTTTATGAAATCATTCAATTCCTGCAAAAACATACCGATAAAGCCCTCTTCAAAGATTATAACTTTCGGCTGAATCATCAGGATAACTTCAACGATAAATTGGGTTTTGCGGGGCTCATGTATCTAAAGGTTGGCTTGGAAAACGATTATTACCTCGTTTGGTTTAGAAAGGAAAACCGTAATCAGGTGATGCAGATGGAGCTGAAAAACGAGCCGCATGAAAGCAAACAGCTCAAAATCTGGGAAGATATGCGCTATGACGTTGCCAAACCCTGGAATGATGCTGAAATCAATTTTGTCCTTCGTCTGAATCAGATTATCAAGGAATCCATTTTTGCAAAATTAAAGGAACGTCAGTTGCTAAATGAGGAGCTTCTGAGTTTGAACAATGAGTTGGAAATGTTTACACATACCCTATCTCATGATTTAAAAAATCCCTTGTCCATCTTAAAAATGGGCATACAATTTCTACAGCAGCACTCCGACAATATTGATTTTACAAAAATCAATAAGTGGTACCAGAATTTCAGCCGAAGCGTTACAAACATTGAAGATATTATCAACAATATGGTCCAGTTGAGCCAGCACCGTTCCAGTATTTTAGACAAGGAACCACTTCCCATGGCCTATACAATTCAGCGCATATTTCAAGAAAACAGCATTTTATATAACGTCAATAATTGCCAACCCACTTTTGGTACCCTATTACCAATTTGGGGCGAAAAAAGTGCCGCGTATCAAATTTTTTCCAATTTAATTGTTAACGCAATAAAATATTCTGCACAGGCAGACAGGCCTTTAGTGACAATAGATAGTTCCGACGAAGACGATTATACGCATTATCAGATCAAGGATAACGGTATTGGCATACCAAGTGACCACCTGCCTCATATTTACGAAATGTTTACCAGAGCCGACAATGTGGGTTCAATACCTGGTACGGGCATTGGGCTTTCGCTGGTGAAACGGATAATGGAGCGATTGGGAGGAAGTATCGAAATTGAATCAGAGGTTGGTATAGGCACTGTTGTCCACCTCTACTTCCCTATTGTTAAGCCATTTCCTGAACAAATGTTACTCGATTGATCTTTGTTTCAAATCCTGAAATCTTTCAAACTATTTTCCATCTAACGTTGTTCATTTAAGGAGAGAATACCATCCAATAAAAAGGATCGTATCACTTAAAAAGAAATCGAAAATGGAAGAGATATTGCAACATGCAGTAGTAAAACGAGGTTTAATTATTGCCTATTATTTTAGTAACATCTGGTATCGTAAAGGATTGTTCGGGGAACGTACTATTCCCGATCCAAATGACACTGATCCGATCGAACATCCTGAACCAACTATAGATGAAATCGATCCGGAAGAAGAGGAAAATATCAACTACACACATAAAAATCCGCAGACAAGAAGCGAGATAAGCCCTGGAAAGAAGTCTTCCGCTACCTGGAACGAAAATGTCGAAAATCGGGCCATACCCAAAAAGACAGATTGACCGATGGGTCAATCTGTAAAGATATTCAACTGTCCTTTTTCATCAAAAAATACATCGCTGATAAAAACGATACGCTGATCTCCCGTCTTTAGGGTGCGGCCATGATATACACAGCGGATTTTTCCTTCCCTGTCCTCAAATAGACTATTATGCCCGGTACCCGAAACCATTCCACCCCTATTGGTATTCCTTTCAATGATTGGATTAGATACCGATTTTTGATAGCTTCCCAAAGGGGTTGTTGCTGTTGCGTAACCAACAGCATAATTGGCTCCCGCAAAATAATTGGCCGAATACATCATATAGTATAATCCGTTTTCTTTGACCAAAAAAGAACCTTCTGTCCATCGTCTATTGACCTCACCTGAAGTAACTGATCTACTTTCCCATTCTGATTGTGCATCGTTCATCGTAACTGGGGGGCGCATTAAAAGAACTGGACTACCGATCACCTTCGTCATACTGCTATCCAATTCGACTCCGTAGACCCAGCTTTCTTCAATATTTTTATAGCCAAATTTTTTCTCCGCCCAAGTTGCAATTTCTGATTCCACAGGATGTTCGTAGCAGCAACGTGAATAGAACAGATAATTTCTATGGTCTGTATCTCTAAAAACATTCGCGTCAATGATGGGGTATCCAGGATCAAAAATAGGTTTCCCGGTCAGATCTTTAAATGGCCCCAATGGACTATCCGCCACTGCAATTCCTATACGATAGTTTTCCAGCTGTTTTTTGGGATTTTCTTTCCAATGAGCACTATAATACATGTAATATTTGTTATTCACACGATAAACTTCAGGAGCCCAGAAATCCTTTTCCCCCCAACCATTCGGCTGTTTGGCATCGTATACTTTTCCCTCCTTTTTCCATGTCTTTAGATCTTTGGAACTATAGGCTATAAATCCATTTTCAGTCCCGCCGGTTCCATATAAATAGTATTGATCCGAAGGTGGATCGAATACAATAAAAGGATCACCAAAGGCTACATCTGTTTGATAGGATTTTCTAGGTCGCCTCGATCGTTGATCTGTGCTTAAAAAGCGAAACTTTGCAGTTTCGAATTGCGGAATCAAGAGACCGCTGCTATTTGCCACAAATTGAATCGGCACTATGGCTGTCCGCCGAGGTGCAACTTTTTCATCTGAAAAATGTGTATGACAGACGTAATACCATTGCTTTCCTCTTTTGAAAATGTCACCGTGTCCAGTTCCGGCAAATCCGCTATTCTTACGGCTTAATGCAGGTTGACCTTCCAGTTTTTTCCAGGGTCCATAAATATTTTCAGCGATAGCAACACCGACAGCGTAGTCCTTATTCCGAAAATCATTCGCCGAATAGAACATATAATAATATTTTCCCTCTCGAATAACGGTGGGACCTTCACTTACTGTCCAATCGGCATTCGCCGTATTTTCCCAGGGAAGTTCTGCGTGGAGACATTCTTTCAGCGTTTCATCCTTTATTCCGGAATAATCTGACTTCAGCTCCGCCACAAAGATTCTATTCCCATCCTTTAACCTTACATGAAATAGGTATTTTTTCCCATCTTTATCGCGGAATACAAATGGATCAATTTGCTTTTGCCCGATAGCAATTGGCACTTTGGCAGTTTGCTTAAAAGGACCTGTTGGAGCATCACCGACTGCGATTGCAATATGCTCATCGGCTGTGTAAGCCATATAAAACTTACCATTCTCAAACCATACTTGTGGTGCCCAAAACCCTTTTGATCCAAAGATATCGCCCTTTACAGCCGCAAAACCTGAATTAACTCCCTCCGGACTTACCCAGGAATCTAAATCCTTAGACTGGTATACTTTAAAGCCCTGCTGTTCATGCTGATCACCATTCGTACCATAAAGGTAATAATATCCTTTGTGATAGAATATGGTCGGATCCGCTTGAAAAATGCCGTTTATCGGCATCTGCGCATTTTCAATCTGATCTTTGTTTACAGTTTGCGCAAATGTCCTTTGGACAAAAAACAGTAAGAAAGCAATAGGTAGCAAATATATTTTGTTCATTGATTATAATACATCATATAGGTGAAAGCCTAAAATTGAACAAATATTTGCTAAGACTGGAGGTAAATCGTATCAATTGAATATCATTTTGTATCAATTTAAAAATCTCCTGATAGATTTATCGAAATCCATTCTCTTCTATTCCCACAAACCCATTTTACTATCCAGACTTTTTCTATCCGAAAACATTTCGATATATACACCAACATACTGACACTATCTTTACGGATCAAAATTTCCCTGATCATTTGCCTGGAAAATTTTCGCTAATTTAAAATGCCTCTTTCAAAAGCAAACTTAACCAGATGTGCCGTGTTTTTTACGCCCGCTTTGTCTATGAGGTTCTGACGATGGCCCTCAACAGTACGCTTACTTAAAAAAATCTTATCTGCAATTTCGACATTCGTGTAGCCTTCCGCAATCAGTTTTAATACTTCCAGTTCTCGCTCCGAAATATCAAAATCCGTTTGCAATTCTCCTGGGATCTGCGCATAGCTTTGCCCAGAACGGACTTGATCTAAAAGTATCATGGCGATCTCTTCGCTCATGTACCGTCCGCCGTTAGCAATATGATTCAACCCAAAAAGCAATTCGTTATAGCCAACATTTTTGACCAAATAGCCAGCAAGACCAGATTCAAAAGCCTCAATGACATAATTAATCTGGTTCAGCATAGATAATATAACCACTTTAATAGATGCATATTGACTATTTAGAACCTGAAGCAATTCCATGCCGTCCATTTCATCCATACTGATATCCGTTAAGACGATATCAGGAACAGGATTTGCACTCAGGAAGTCAAGGGCCTCTTTGCCATTTGACGCTTCGCCAACGACTTCAAATCCTTCTTGAGATTCTAATAGTAATTTTATTCCGTTACGTACAACCATGTGGTCTTCAACCAATAGTATTTTTATCATTATTATCTTTTTAAATAGTCAATTTTAGTAAAATACCTGTCGCAAGCGTATCACTCATAATCCGCGCATTATAGAGCTCGGCAATTTTTATCAAACGCATTGGACTGCTTTCGAGTTTTGATACTGACAAGGCTTCTCCTTGTTTGAAAAACGGCGATACTTTGACAAGGATTTCAAATTCGATCACTTGCACTGAAATTGAGATGGCCTGTGAAGGTATCTCATCATTTAAGTACTGAAAAATAGCTGTCAGGAGTTTAAATAGATGAACTTGTGCCTGTTGATGCAGCTCTCTCAGATGTGGATCAAGAAGGATATCAATTATAAAACCAGATCGTTTCTTGTAACTGGCCACGGCTTCATCAACCGCATGAAAAATTCCCAGGTCATTTAATATGGGATTGTAAAGCAATCCCGCTTTATTGCGGATTTCTATAACTAAGGTAGTCAATGAATCACGTAGGCAACGTAATTCTTCAAAATCGCCATAACGATTAGTGAAATTCTGAAGCGATACACGCATTCCGTAAAGCTCCTGAGCCAATTCATCGCGAAAATACCGTCCTATTTTTCCGATATCATCCTGTTGATTCCTAATAATCGATTTATAAAAATCTTCTTGGCTACCGTCCCATACCTCCTTTAACTCCGCCTTATCTTTTAGGCCTTCAGATTGGCCTTTTGGTCCATCTGATAGGTCAAAATATAGTTTTTTGTTCACGTCCCCCATATTGTTTTCCATTTCATGTTGTAACTAATAACCACTTCAAGGTACGAACAGTTTTAAAAATTAACACCTATTTAGCTAAAAGATGTATCCTTTAAAGTACTACGTATAAATACGTGCAAGAAAAAGATAAATGGGGGAATTTAGACAGGAAAACACTTGTTGTTAAAGTAAAAAAGTTCAAATACCCCCCCATACATCTAATGAGCAATCCACACAAAACACTACATATCAATCATTTAAAATAATAAATAAATATACTCGCTTGATAACACTGGCCTCTATGCATCCTTCCAAATTATTTTTTCTAGCATCTTAATTGCAGTGAATGTAGAAAAGATAGACACTTAAAATTTGATAATATGGAAAATACAACAATCGATCAACTGTTTAAGGAAAAAAGGCCTACGTTAAAGTATTTGGCAGCGCAATTTACAAATGATCCGGATGAACGGGAAGATTTGGTTCAAGAGACCATGGTGAGGTCGCTAGCATCTATCGAAAAATTCCTGAAACATCCGAAATTGATGTCTTGGCTCTATATCATTATGAAAAACACGTATATCAATCAATATACACGTAACAAAAGGTTAGAAAATTACAGAAGCGAATACATCAGCACTGGTTATCGCAATGAAATAACAACCAATCGCGGAGAAAATAATTTTGTTGCTTCTGATATACAGCATGCGCTCAATAATTTATCGAAAGACTATTATGACGCCTTTGCTATGTTTTTGGAAGGATTTAAATATTATGAAATTGCAGAGCATTTGCAAATACCGGAAGGAACAGTGAAAACACGTATACACATGGCACGAAAGTCCTTGCAAAAACAGCTTAAGATTTACTCAAAAAGTATTAATTAAAAAAATAGTCTTATTTAAAGAACAAAAAGCAGGTTATAGCCTGCTTTTTGAATTTACACCCCGTTATTTTGGCTAATATTGTTTTAGTCACTGCCGCTACCTCGGGATATATTTATTATATTTAGGGTGAAACTTACTAATTAAAATATCACTTTGAACATCATGTAATATGAAAAAGCAAACAATCGCTATATTTCTTATATGCTTGAGCAGCATAATTTTAATATCGTCGTGTGGTTCGGTATCAAAGGAAAGTGAAAACAGAATTCGTGTAAGTGGCGAAGGAAAGATTAGGATCATGCCCGACCAGGTCACCCTGACCATCAATACAACTTTCACAAAACCCAGAATGGTAGACGCGGTACGAGAAACACAAGCAACAGTCGACACCGTAATAGCGTTGCTCCAAAAATATGGACATCAAAAAGAAGATATCAAAACGAGTAGCGTGTCTGCAAATAAAGACTATCAATACATTGGTAATACCAATAAATTTATAGGTTATCAAGCACAGCAAACAATCGATTTTGTTTTACACGACTTATCGAAATTCACAGAATTAACGGGAAAATTGTTAGAAACAAAAATTAGTGGAATCGGTTCCATCTCATTTGACCACTCCAAAGCAGACAGTATTTTAAGAGAAGCAGATCTTATTGCATATGATGATGCTTTAAAATCGGCAAAAAAACTTGTATCTAGGGCTGACGTTAAAATTGGTAAACTGTTATTTTTGTCTAATGATGGAAGCGCATCCAACGAATCAACGCAGTACAGAACAGGAATGGCTCTAGAAACATTCAATAAAGGCTATGGTGGTGAAGGTTTTAAAATTGCTCCCGAAGTTTTAGAATTTAAAAGAACAATATTTACGGAATTTGAAATCAAATAGATGCCACACCGATTCTGTCTCCAATCAACCAGCGTCCTCGATTCAATGGTTGAATGAAAAAATAACGCTCGAGGGATGGTGTTTTAGCCGTTACGCGGACGAATTAGCTACCGATGATAGTCGAACTATTTTTTCGTATATTTAACATATAGTTTATATCCAGTTCATATAAGTTCTGTTACTTTATAATGCGATAATTAATGTAGTCAACGGAGTTAATGTATCTATTATGAAAACGATAAACTATTTTTTCCAGCGGATTATATTTAGAATCTTTTTGGGTCGATTCAGTTCATTCTATTCACCATTAAGATTCCACAAAACTTAATTGTTTTTAAAAACGGCATTGAGGTCCGATAATTTTATTTTTGTAAATGCTATTAACCAAAGATGCCTTTGGCAAAGATTTTATTTGGGGAGTTTCTACAGCTGCCTACCAGATTGAAGGAGCACATGATTTGCATGGAAAAGGCCCTTCTATCTGGGATATATTCGTCAAAAAAAGAAACCGTATATTTCAAAATCAACATGGTAATGAGGCCTGTGATTTTTACAATCGCTATGTTCAGGACCTGTATTTGATGCAGGGAATGCATATTCCTAATTACAGATTCTCTTTATCATGGAGTCGTATATTTCCAACTGGCATTGGTGCGGTAAATCAATCTGGATTGGATTTTTACGATCGTTTGATCGATTTATCCCTTGAGTTAGGGATAACACCTTGGCCTACCTTATATCATTGGGATCTTCCACATGCATTGGAAAAGAAAGGTGGCTGGGTAAACCGTGATGTGAAAGATTGGTTTGGAGAATTTGTTTCCAAATGTGTGCAAACCTACGGGGACCGCGTCAAGCATTGGATGGTTCTCAACGAACCTACAGTATTTACTGCTGCAGGTTATTTCTTTGGTGTACACGCACCAGAGAGAAAAGGTTTGGGCAATTTTTTAGCTGCGGCCCATCACGCTGCATTAGCACAAGCTCAAGGCGGCCGAATTATTAAGTCTTTACAGCTTAATAGCGAAGTAGGAACGACTTTTTCTTGCTCCCATGTTGAACCATTTACGTCGAAAGACAGAGACATTATTGCGGCGAAGAAAGCAGATGTATTGCTCAACCGCCTATTTATAGAACCACTACTAGGAATGGGCTATCCAACGCAAGAGATTAAAATACTGGGTAGAATTGAAAAGTATATGCACGCGAATGATGAGCGAGATCTGAAATTTGATATGGACTTTATTGGCGTGCAAAATTATACACGGGAAATTATACGATACGCCATGTTCGTTCCTTATCTTCAAGCAAAGATAGTGTCGGCGAAAGAACGCAAAGTTGAAATGACCGAAATGAACTGGGAAGTTTATCCAGCCTCCATTTATTATATGCTCAAGAAATTTAGTGCCTACCCTAATATCCCCACTTTAATTGTTACCGAAAATGGTGCAGCATTTCCTGATCAAATTGAAAATGGTTTAGTGCATGACCCCAAAAGATTGAGCTATTTACAGCACGCTTTACAGGAGGTTTACCGTGCAAAACAAGAAGGAATAAATGTCAAAGGGTATTTTGTATGGACATTCATGGACAATTTCGAATGGGCTGAAGGATACCGTCCAAGATTTGGACTAGTTTATGTTGATTTCAACAATCAACAGCGCATCGTCAAATCCTCTGGACATTGGTACGGAGACTTTTTGAAATAAATAAATGGCTTCTCCATCCTTATGAACGATATATCAAATTTGTAATTTTCAATAAAATCAAGCCAAGAAACAATGCAGCAACAATACTAAGTATTGTGACCAATGTATTCCTTCCATTGTCTGCAAAAAAATAGATGGATAGTCCAGCCAATATACATGGAATACCGATAACAATAAGCTTGATCCAATATATTCGGTCTTCTTCCTTACGGATAATTTTTGTTTCAACTGCGGCTAAAACATCCGGTCTATTCTTTCTAAAATATTCGAGAATAATTTCGATTTCGTCTGAACGCAATTCACGAGGACGTACAATCTGCTGCTGCAAGGCAATAAGTAAAGTATTTTCATCTCGCTGAACTGAAATAACGGCCGACATTGGAAAGCGCTTTTTATACCCCATAGGGTTCATTGCATATCCTTTGTAGTCATTGTTACCTGGACTTAAACATACAAAATACTCCGAACTCATTGCGAAGATCACATCGGTATGTTCCTGTTTGGTTTCTTTCCATATAACGATAGCAGGCTTAATGGCTGCAAGCAATAGACATTGGAAAATAAATATACCAAAAGACAAGCTGAATATCCATGACAAAGAAAATGAAAGGATTAAAAAAGCGATGATAAACCAAATAACATTTGACCAAAAGTCAATTTTCCGCTCGATTAAATAGAAGATAATGACGCAGACTATTGGCGCAATACCGGCTTTCCAATCCCAAAATATACTTACAATTCCGAGTATTGAAAACAGCGCATAAGTCAACAGCTGAAAGTATGCTGACTTCCGCTGAAAATTAGTTCTTTTAATTTCAATGATATTTTCCAATGCTTTCTTTAATGAAATAAAAAAATCTCTGTCGCTAAGATAGCTCTGATTGCATAAATATAAATATCTTTACTAAAATAAAAACGCGTAAAAATAGAAGCCACTGCTATGAATACCTTTCAATTTAAATCCCATAATGTTAAAAAGGGCTTGATCTTTGGATTTGGTTACCTAATTGTTGTTTTTATCCTATGTTGTTTAATTTTTGGCGGCATAAATGGATTAGCTGATGCCGTAAACAATTTTGGTTCGGCAAAAGGTCTTGGGATATTGGTTGCTGTCGTTGTAATCGGTCCCCTAGTCATACTATTGCAATTCATCAATCCCAAGATAGAAATACAAGTTGATAAAAATAACTTATCTATTAAACAACCGAGAAAGGAGGACAAAATTATTCCGTTAGAAGTAATTCATTCCATGGAAATAAATCGTTCATTGGTCAACCAACTTCAACTATTCGACCAGAATGGAAAACTACTTACGACTATTCACCCTCAAAACGATATGAATGTTATTTTCTCCATTGCAAATATAATCGCGCAACATGGTGGATTTACACAGAAAAAAGGAACCAAAAAGATCTTTGGTAATCCCGTTGAAACGATCTCATATTTCAGGCAATAACACTGTAGCGCATTCGTTTCGATGAAACCAAAAATACACTATCTACTTCGCGTTGTTTTAACCATCTTCCTAGGTTTGTTGTCACGGAAAATATCCGCCATTCCTACCATTACCGGCGATGTACTGTATGCAGTTATGATTTATTGGTTGTCACGTTTTTTATTTACGAGGAAACCGTTATTATTTTCTTTTACGACGACACTTATATTTTGTTTTGCCATCGAATTTTTACAGCTTGTACAAAATCCTTTACTTATATGGGTAAGAAACAATCCGCTTCTGCGGCTCGTGTTTGGACAGGGCTTTTTATGGTCGGATCTTGTGGCTTACTGCCTAGGAGCCGTCGGAGCTGCATGCATTGATTATTTTAATTGTCAAATTAAAGACAGACCCCACGTTACGAACTAAATAGACCTACTTCGTGGTTTTGGCCCCCAAATCGATGCCCATCTTTTCATAAGCAAGATCATTTGGCTGCCAAAGCTCTATTTTGTTTCCTTCAATATCCATGATATGAGCAAATTTGCCGTAGTCAAAGGATTCGATCGTATCAAGTACCGTAACCCCCTCCTTCTTCAATTCATCGATTAAAAGCTCAATATTGGCTACCCGATAATTGATCATAAAATCTTTTTCCGAAGGGCCAAAATAGGAAGTGCTCTCTTTAAAAGGGCTCCATTGCGTAAATCCCTTTTTCGTACTATCAGCTCCCTGATACCACTCAAATACAGCGCCGTAAGAATTTGTAGCCAGTCCCAAATGATCGGCATACCAAGCTCTTACTTTTTTAGGATCTTTACATTTGAAGAAAATTCCACCTATACCGGTTACTCTTTTCAACTCGGTGGATCGATATGAATGGCTCAAGTTATTAAAAGCATACCCCATTCCAAATGCCAGCAAAATACTTGCAACAAATATGAATCTTTTCATAATTTAATAAGGACAAATCAGTTATTCTACCTTCTCTCCCGAATTTAATCATTAGTTTTGACAAAACATTTACGGTGCTCCAGAAAACATTCTTATCCTACAACATCAGTACTTAAAACGCATAGCTTTTGTCTAATTTTTTCTAGATTAAGATTGTTAAAAAATGAGATTGTATGTATACATTTGACCTACACAAGACTCGAACGTCCTACCCTAGGAAAAGAGTTTAATAAAGCATCCGCATTAAATAGATAAATTTATGTACAACTTTAAAAATGACTATTCAGAAGGGGCACATCCCCGCATTTTAGATAAGCTTATTGAAACGAATCTGATACAGCAATTGGGCTATGGAGAGGATGACTATTCCAATGAAGCCAAATCGATTTTGAAGAAAAAGATAGCTAATCAGCAAGCCGTTATCCACTTTTTATCTGGGGGCACACAAACAAATCTTCTTGTCATATCTTTTCTTTTACGTATCCATGAAGCAGTGATCAGTGCAAAAACAGGGCATATATCTGCAAATGAAACTGGTGCTATAGAAGCAACTGGACATAAAGTCATTACTGTTGAAACGTCTGATGGAAAATTGACACCTAACGATATTACTACGGTACTCAAGGAACATGCCCTGGCGCCACATGTGGTAAAACCAAGAATAGTTTATATTTCTAATTCCACTGAAATCGGCACAATATATTCTTTGGCAGAATTGGAAGCGCTATATGTGTGCTGTCAGCAGCAACAGCTGTTACTTTATTTGGATGGCGCACGATTGGGCCATGCTTTGACGGCGAAAAACAACGATTTAACCTTTGCAGCTATTGCTAAGTATACTGACGTTTTCTACATTGGCGGAACAAAAAACGGAGCTCTTCTGGGCGAGGCAGTTGTGTTTAACCGTCCCGAATTAGCCGTAGATTTTGACTATGCGATCAAGCAGAAAGGCGCCTTGCTAGCCAAAGGCAGAGTGCTTTCAATTCAATTTCTAACGCTATTTCAGGATGATTTGTATCTTGAGCTGGCATTAAGAGCTAATTCGCTTGCGATGCGTATGGCGAAGGCCATCAAAGACAAAGGATATTCCTTTTTAACGGAATCAACCACCAATCAGATTTTCCCCATTTTACCTAAATCGCTCATCGAAGCACTGCTTATAAATTATCAATTTTATATATGGAAGGATATCGATTCAGATTATGCAGCGGTTCGTTTGATCACCTCCTGGGCTACGGACGAGAAACAGGTTACTAACTTTATAAATGATATATTGAATTCCTAGGGATTGTTCCGCCCTAGCCAATAAATCTTATATAAACGAAAGCGCCCAATAGGTAATCTCTTACGTATCGGGCGCATCTTATAAAATTAAAAAACTAGTCTTTAGGTTCAAGGGCTTTCCATACTCCTGCTGCTACAGCTGCCCCTACTAATGGTGCTACAATAAAGAGCCAAAGCTGCGATAAAGCCTGACCGCCGGCCAGAATCGCGGGCCCAAATGAACGAGCAGGATTAACCGACGTACCTGTTACAGGAATAGCAACCAAATGGATCAAAAGAAGCGTAAAGCCGATTGCAAGCCCAGCCATTGTGCTGTTTCCTACCTTCGAAGTTGTTGCCAGTATCACAAACAGAAAAATGAAGGTTAACACGGCTTCAATCAAAAAGGCGGAAGCAGTACCATACTCGTTTTGATATCCTTTACCCCAACCGTTTGAGCCATACGCCCACTCTCCTGCCGTAAATCCGGCCAATTGCCCACTTAAAATCTGCTGAAGGACAAATGCCCCCAAAAGTGCACCAATAAACTGAGCAACAATATAGACAACCGCATCCTTGGCAGACATTCTACCTGCCAATAACACACCAACAGTCACCGCAGGATTGATATGACAGCCTGAAATTCCGCCGATCGCGTACGCAAATACCACCACCGAAAGACCGAAGGCGACAGCAATACCCAAAAGACCAAGACCAGAAAGCCCAGCTGTGGTATTGGCTCCTGCAATAGCGGCCGCACCGCAACCAAAAAGTACCAAACCAAATGTTCCAATTAGTTCGGCGACAAATTTTGAAGATGTTTTAATTTCCATATGAATCTGTTTATAACTTAGTTAACTCTAATTTAATCATTTTCCGTATAAAATTATACTGCTAAATAAATTATTGTAGAACAATATCCACACCGCTTTAAAACCAACGTTAATAAGCTTTTCTATATTAATTTAACCAGATTTCATCACAGGCTATAAGAGGCTTTCGCTTAGGATGATACCGCCATTCGGGTAGTTTTGCCAAAGGTGCAGCATAAACCCGGATCACTTTAACACTGTCATTTAACAATACTTGATAAGGTATCTTGTCCAAGGTGTAATCCTCCTCAACGGATTCAAGCTTACTGAGAAATACATCTTGGAAATCTTTTCCATTCTTAGATACCGAAATTCGAATTTCTTTTGGTGGAAATATCCAATGTCGGGCATCCTTTAGAAAATTAAGCGCTATGGTATCTATTCGCCTTTCCTTTTCAAAATCAAAAGTAATATCCATCGGCTCCCCGTTCCAAAGCAACCAATTATAGCTATAATCCATATAGCCCGGCACACTATCTGTAAGTGTTTTTAGCCCATTGGCAGGGAAAGAAGGATCAAATGGATATCTCAACTTAATATTTGCTTCAGAGGCCTTATTTGCTCTAACGCCAGCTTTGAATATTTCAGACCACTCCTTTGCATAACTATCGGGTGATGCACCACCTTCGGCAAGCTCTATAACGCCCAATTTTTTTGCATCTTCAACAAATTGTGTTACTTTACGACTTACCTTTTGTCTCACAACCCAACGCTCCCCCTCTTGTTCAAATATGCCATGTTGATGCGGTCCATAGAATCTTGCTTGTTGCAAATAGGTATAATCCAACCCAAGTCCAATACGCCTGACACGGGATTCTAGTAAAGGATTACCTTCACTGGCTATTTCCGCTTTTTCTAATAATGTACTATACTTATCCATGGCCTCTGGACTTAAAAAGTCATGTCTATTATCAATCGGGTTTCCGTAAATAGATAAAGCTGATGAAGGCCCAGGCAAGTGGTTTCTTCGTTCCGCAAGGTATGCTTTAATAAAGGGTGCAGCCTTGCCGTAATAGCCCTCGATAAATTCGTTGGTTAGCTGTTCTTCTGAAAGCGTCGTATCCCAGGCGAGGTTAGCCAATATATAGGCATTTAGCTCCGCCATATCGCTATAAGTCGCTCCTCCACCTTGCAAAAAGACCCCTTCGACACCTTGCGCTTTCAAATATTGTAGACTTTCCTGCATGGTTCCTTGGATCGGAAATGGCGCAAGATAATTGGTGAACTGTGTCAGATAATCCCATACAAATACATGCTTGGCTTTAGCTTTCCAAGCTCCTAATTGTCTACGAAAAGTTGCTGCTGATGGTTCGCTTCCAATGTCATTTTTTCTAAAAGCATCGATATTACTTAATATAACAGAAACATTATCGGCAACCCTGAGGTGTGTTGGGGCGTTTGCTGATTCTAAATACGCCAGTGTTGTAAATTTTTTGTCGGGAAATTGTGCGGCCACTCTATTCACAAAGTGAATCAGTGAGCCTTGCGCTCCACCCTCCCGCTTATCAATAGCCTGACATCGATCGCAAGTACAGCTTCCGATATCGTCATTGGCCGCGATAGACCAATAAGTAGCTGTGGGATTTTCGCTTATCCTACGCTTGAAATAAGCTACTGTAAGATTAACAACGTCCTCGTTAGATAGACAAAGTTGAATAGGTTGACGTTTTCCATCATACAGGGAGAAATACTCCGGATATTCTTTAAAATAAACTGATGGCGGCAATATTTTACTGAAAGTGTGCCCCCAATCTCCCCAGCGCTCTTCCAAATTATGTAAACCATACCAATCCATATACTCCTGATCTAGTTCAACAGGGAAATAAACCTCTCTAAACTCAAAATTTGGTTTGGAATAAATCTTCAGATCTGAATCCACTGCCAGGAATGTCAATTTTGGAACATATGTATTTTCTTTACCTACATACCACTTTCGTCCACCAATAATATCCCTGACATAACGATATGCCGCAAATAGCACACCTTTACCACTTCCCTTGATATAAATATTCTTTCCTACAGCTTGTATGGAGTAACTGTCTTCGGGAAACATATTAGTTATTGAGCTTTTTTCCAAAATAATGGCATGTGTGACTTCGCCTTTAGCTTGTATTGCAAAATCTACACCTGTACTTTCTTTTGTAAAAGTGTTTATCACCGCAGCAGCTTTTTGTAAAACAGGATCATTTGCATCCGCTTGAATGACATAGTCCGTTTTCCCTTGATCAACTAATGTAATTCTTTCTTTACCCTGAACTATCGTTACCATTGACAATAGACATAACATAAACTTCCACATCATATTAAAAATATTTCCTTAATGATAGATTTAGGTCATACTGATTCATAAATCTATTTTCAGCAACTTTGTAATAGCTCCAACCACCCATGAGTGTAAAACCCCAATTGTCTATACGATGTTGCCGTCAAAATACGCCAGCCCTCACCCTCGAAAAATGATCAAATGACATGGATTACATGTTCAAATTTACTAAGCATGACCTATTCTTAATCGTACACGAGATATCAGTTCTGACGGAGAGATAGGCTTTTTAATATAATCATTGGCTCCGACTTCAAAGCCTTCCACAATACTATTATCATCACGGTAACCAGAAATAATAATAACAGGTACCTGATTATTCGTGTCGCTTTTCCGAATGCAATTGATTATTTCGTAACCATTAGCAAAAGGTAATGCCAGGTCTGTTATGACCAAATCAATGGTTTCGTCAGAAACCAACGAGAGCGCTTCCTTGCCAGATTTAGCAAGTAATAGGTCATAGCCCTCCCTTACAAGAACAAATTGCATTGTGCTTAATAGAATCTCATTATCTTCGATAACAAGAATTCTCTTTTTTTCGTTCCCCATAGCGGTAAAATTTTAGTTTTTCACGGTGATGCAAAGTTTCAAAAAAAAAAGAGAATTCGTTGTAGATTAACCACTACAACGCCATTTAAATTATTTAAACACAGATTTTAGTTATCAGTTCTAATTAAAATGACAGTATGCTGACAGGCGAAAAGTTTATATTATTGTTAAACAACTAAACTAGTATGCAAATTTTCAACCTCTCGTATTAACTTTTGCATAATATCTGTTGTCGAAAGTTCACTGTAAGAATGGATCGATTGTCCGGCCCAAATATTTACAAAATCGACATTTTTATTGGCTTTGGCTACTTTTCGTAATTCCCCGGTGAGTTTATTTTGATAGGGATATGGTAAGATATATTGCGACTTGTCCAAAGCTTCAATAAATGTATTCTTTATGCCTCTGGCATAGCGCCCTGAAAAACTCCTTGTCAAGACAATATCTGATTCCTTAACATGAGAAAGACGCGCTTTCTCAAAGTCCAGTAGTGCACTTTCTTTAGATTTGAGCAATAAACTCCCAATCTGAAAACCATTGGCTCCTAATAGCTTTGCAGAATGGATCGTGCTTGCATTATATAATCCACCGGCATAAATAAGCGGCACGTTTACATGCTCTTTCACTTGTGGTAGCAGAGAAAATCCGCCAATCTCAGGAACAGGTGCCTCCTCAAAACTTCCGCGATGTCCCCCAGCTTCTAATCCCTGTACACAGATCACATCAATACCAGCTTCTTCCAAAGCAATTGCTTCTGCCACAGAAGTGCATGTACCAATAATTATCACATCATTGTCTTTCAATCGTTTTATACTTTGTGCATCCAGATTTCCAAAAGTAAAACTCACAACTTTACACTGATGGCTTATGATCGCGTCAATTTGTTCCCTGTAATCTGTAATATGGATGCTATCGAGCTCCGGTAAAGCTACTTCTAAACCATATTGCAGGGCTAACTGTTCCACAAAAACCTTTGTTTCATTATACGCTGTCCTCAAATTCACTGAAACTTCAGGAACATGATTTACAAAAATATTGACTGCAAAAGGCTTCTTTACATATGCAGCGGTTGAACGAATAAGCGCACTACAGCGTTCTGCTGGTAGATCACCCAACGATAGCGACCCGAGCGCTCCGGCATGCGATGCTGCAATGACCATTTCTGGTGTGGTAACACCAAACATGGGTGCCTGGATAATCGGATAATCAATGCCTATTAATTGTGTAATTTGATTTGACCATTTCATATCGGAAGTAATTAATATGCTTAAGATTCAACTAAAATAGCTTTCATGTGATTGTTCTAATTTAAGCTATTTTAAAACAAATTATACTATAAAACTAGAAAATCATCCTGCATTTCGGTTCCAAATAAGCGATTTATACCGTATATTTATTCTATAGTATTACGTAACAAACAATTTTATGAAAATCGCTTTCTTTTCGACAAAACCATACGACAAATTATTCTTTGAGCAAGAAAACAGCACCTATGGCTTTCAGTTCAATTTTTATGAAACGCATTTAGGTCCACACATTGTCAATGCTATTGAAGATGAGAAGGTAGTCTGCGCATTTGTCAATGATAAACTCAACAGACAAGTTATTGAAGTACTTGCTCAAAAAGGTGTTGAGCTGATCGCCTTACGCTGCGCTGGCTTTAATAACGTTGATCTGGAAGCTGCCAGGGAATTTGGGATAAAAGTTTGTCGGGTGCCCGCCTATTCCCCTGAAGCGGTCGCTGAACACACCATGGCCATGTTATTGACATTGAATCGTAAAACACATAAAGCCTATAATCGCGTACGGGAGCAAAATTTTGCATTGAATGGACTTTTGGGATTTAATCTCCATCAGAAAAAAATTGGCGTTATTGGTACTGGAAAAATTGGAAAGGCTTTTATCAAAATCGCATTGGGATTTGGGGCAAATGTAATTGCCTATGATTTATACCCAGACCAGCAGCTTACAGCACAAGGTGTTAATTACAGATCGTTGGATGAAGTCTTCAAAGAATCAGATATTATTTCTCTTCATTGCCCGCTTACTCCCGAGAACCACTATCTCATTAATAAGGAGTCATTGGACAAGATGAAAGATGGGGTGACAATTATTAATACAAGCAGAGGCAATCTAATCAATACCAATGATGCTATTAAAGCGCTTAAAGAACGAAAAATTGGCTTATTAGGTATTGACGTTTATGAACAAGAGGAAAAGCTGTTTTTTAAAGACTTATCGACAACAATTATTGAAGATGAAACAATACAATTATTGATGAGTTATCCGAATGTTTTGGTTACGGCGCACCAAGCTTTTTTCACAACAGAAGCATTAACAGAAATTTCTCAAAGAACGCTTCGGAGCATCTCCGACCTATCAACCAAAGGGATCACTGACGCAGAAGTCTTGTTATAGCAAGACTTAATATCAAATTTATTTCGGATAAAACAATGAAAAACCATGTTTTGAAAGGATTTCTCTTGGCAATCGGGGCGGCTATTCTTTGGGGTGTATCGGGTACTTTTGGCCAATTTCTTTTTCAAAAAAGGGCAGTTAACGTAGAATGGCTTATTACGGTAAGAATGCTTGTGACAGGCATTGTATTATTACTTTTGGCCGGAATACACAAGAAAAATGAGATTTGGCAGATTTGGCATCATCGTAAAGATAGTTTAGCACTTCTTCTATTCAGTATTTTTGGTGTATTAGCCGTCCAATATACTTATTTTGCCGCCATAAATTATTCCAACGCTGCTACCGCAACAGTGCTACAATATACAGGTCCGGTCCTGATCGCAATCTATATGGCGTTGAACAAGAGAAAATTCCCTTCGAAAGTTGCCTGCCTGGCCATACTTTTAGCTATACTGGGCACATTTCTTTTAGTCACACATGGGAGTTTTGGTTCCCTGTCGATTTCTCCGCTCGCATTATTTTTTGGTTTAATGTCAGCTGTTACGCTTGCTTTTTATACACTACAACCAATCCACTTGTTAAACAAGTATAATGCGGCAATAGTTATCGGTTGGGGAATGCTATTGGGAGGTCTCGTTTTTTGCTTTGTCAAACCTCCTTGGGAAGTTGATGGAATCTGGGATATATATACCTATAGCTACACTGCTTTTATTGTTGTTTTCGGTACACTAATCCCTTTTTATGCTTATCTAACAGCAGTTAAGCTTATTGGTGGACAAAAGACAAGTCTTCTAGCTTCTGCCGAACCCTTATCGGCAGCCCTATTAGCTGTTTTGTGGTTAAATACACCATTTAGAGAAACAGACTGGATCGGCACTTTTTGTATCATCGGTACAATTGTCTTATTGGGCATCACAAAAAATGAGGAACGAAAAGAGATAAGCTAAATGCCTATCCCCTTTCGCGCTTGTAATCTGACCACCACTCATCAAGTCTTTCAATGACGGGTAGTAAAGTTTTTCCTAATTCGCTAAGTTTATATTCCACGCGTGGTGGAGATTCAGCGTAAATCTGTCTACATAAAATACCATCGCGTTCGAGCTCACGGAGCTGAACAGTCAATGTCGTTTGCGCCAGATCTTCCATTTCCCGTCGTAGCTCACCAAATCTTTTGGGGCATTGTTTAGCAACAGCCTTAATGAGCAAAACTTTCCATTTTCCACCTATTATCTTAAAAATTCCATTGACATCACAGCAGGAGCCAAAATTTTCACTTTTTTTTTCATTCATAATCACCTCATACTGACCATTAGTTCATAAAAACATACCAAGTACATAATTTATAACTACTTGATTGTAGAAAATATCCAAGCTATTTTTAACCATAAAATTATCAAAAACTTTCTATATGCGCTTTCAAATTAAAGATTTACTTCATATTTTCCTCCTTTCAACTGGTATATTTCTATTTGTCATAGATCTCTTTATTATTAATGTTTCCCTTCCCACAATTCAACATGGACTACATCTACGAGACAGTGATACGCAATGGATTATAATACTTTATATTATTGGGTATGCAAGTCTTCTAATCAATGCTGGGAATGCCGGAAATCATTATGGAAAGAAGAAATTATATTTAATTGGGATGGCTTGTTTTACTGTAGCCTCCCTTGTATGTGGCTTAGCCAATAATCTTTACATTTTATTGGCCGGAAGATTGATCCAGGGGATTAGCTCTGGACTTATGGTTCCACAGGGCATCGCATTGATCACGTTACTTTTTGAAAATCCGGAGAAGCGATCTATGGCTTTGGGCATCTATGGAAGCATAGCAGGTATTGCCTCAGTAATAGGTCAATTATTAGGCGGAATTCTTCCGGATCAGACTTGGATACATGAAAGTTGGCGTCTTATTTTTTTGATCAATGTTCCCATTGGGGTACTTGCCTGCTTTGCTGTCTATCGCTATACATTCAATGATCAAGTTACTGGAAAATCTAAGATCTCTTTTATCCCTATGATAACGTTGTTTATCCTTTTAATGGGAATAATTTTTCCTTTAATCATGGGACCTGAGTTGAAATGGCCATTCTGGTCATTACTGCTATTGGGAGCAGCAATTGTTCTCGTCCTGTTCTTTCTAAAAAAACAACGTAAATTAGAACAAACGGGCCGTTCTAGTCTACTCAATTTCTCCTTATTTAATAATCGGGTTTTCAATTTAGGCCTTCTAGCGGCTTTAGCCTATTATATGGTCCAAGATGCTTATTTTATTATTAACTCCAATTACCTTCAAAATCAAAAGAATTATACGGCAACAATGACAGGAATTGCCTTTGTTTTTCAGGGTATTGGTTACGTATTGGCAAGTGTTATTGTCAGCAAGTTAATACAGCGCCACGGAAAGATCATTGTCCTATATGGATTAGGAATAATGATTTTGGGTTTGCTGTCTCATCTTTTAGTTTTCAATACGATGATCATAGATAGCAAACAAATACACGCGCTCTTCTTTTTTTATGGTATTGGCTGCGGTAGTGTACTGCCGGCATTAATGACACTTGCGTTAAAAGACCTTAACGAAAAACTAATCTCCGTAGGATCAGCCATCTATCTTACTGTACAACAGTTATCTATATGCTTGGGAATCGCTTTTATTGTCGGTATATTCCTCCATCTGAAAGAGACTAAATTTCTTATTTTGCAGAACATCTCATCTGCCTATGGCTACTCGATCGTACTATCGGTCATATTACTCTTATTTGTCGTATGTACAATAGCTTATTTACCCTCAAAAAAGTAAAATAGCAGGTAATTCGTTCATGATTTCGCTGGGTCTATCATACTTTCTCTCAGGATTAATGTAGCTAATTTGCTGCCTCATACTTGTCTACTAAAGCGTAGTCGTAAGGAATACGAATGCTCAGCGGGCTGGCTTCCCATAAGTCTGAACCGCTGGGCAAATAAAAATCATAGGCATTACGCAGGAAATTCTCCCCATTGGGAGCTTCTTGCCAGTTTTTCTTCTCCCTATTGTAAAGTAATATCATACAACTCACGCAGGTGCCCTTATCTTTCATGGTCGAATTTTCATAACACTTCCCTATTTTTACAGTTAATTTTTGCTGAATAATAACATCAGTCAACCGCCCATTAGTAAGGTGAATTAGAGCGATCTGTGCATCTTCATCCGTTGGTGAATGTTTTGCTGCTTTTAATTGATTGAACTGAGCCCGATGTATTCGCGCTATTTCGGCCTGCCTCACATCCAATGGTAAGAGATTTGTATCTACGGGATGGAGGTCTTCAACATCACCCACCCGGGTAACACCAGCACTTAATACAATATTTTGTTTGGATGTATCAGTATCAGCGGCAGCTGAGCCTTCATTTTTATCGAATAGCTGCGTAAGTTCTGAGATATGATGCCCTATTTGATTAAAACCCACAACGTAATTTAAGATAACGAAAGCCAACAGAGCAAGGACTGAAAAGATAAAAAGTGCCTTCCAAATACTAGTTCGCCCACGCTCATTTGTTTCTACTTCCAAAAAAGAAGATCCTTTGTGATCTGCTTCTTGAGAATCGCCGCGATGTTCAACCAGATCATAATCAGCCAAAAACAGGTCTTTACCATCAAAAAGATCAATATGGTCTTCTTTAAACATCTCTACAATATCCCGAGCAGTTTTATACTTTACATTTGCCTGGATGGCAATCAGGTCAATAGCAGCATTTACATCACCCTGTTTAATGAATTCACGAATAGTTTCTTTATCAATTTCGATCGTATTGACGAGAATATTTTTGGTCATATCTTTTAATTTTCTATGAATTAGAATGCTTTGCTACCTACGCAAAGTAAAAGCATTCTACTTCAAAAATGAGATTAATAAATGAGAGATCAATGAAAATTTCTTCCCCCATGAAAAATATCCGCAGCATGATCTCCGTCTGTGGTCAGATCTTTTAACAAACCTGACATATCAAAGCATCGTTGCGCTATTACATGAATAACTTCACCTTCAACTTGGATTTTACCCGCAACCATAAGGAGTTTTGCCCGAAGGATTTCTTTACGATATTTTTCAAATACATTACTCCAAACGACAATATTTGAAAAACCAGTATCATCTTCAATAGTGATAAATAAAACACCTTTGGAGGTTCCTGGTCGTTGTCTAACAGTAATCAACCCGCATACTTTCACAGGCATATCATTTTGTATCAAGCCCAATTTTGCTGTGGGCACTACATGGAGAAGATCGAGCTTTCCGCGCAAGAAACTTACTGGATGTGCTTTAATGGATAGCGAGGTCCTTGCGTAATCAGCCACAACATGCTGGCTTTTTGTTAGCAATGGTAATTCAATTTGCCCCTCCATGATACTTTCAGATGCTTGGCCTTCAAATAATGCAATCGGCCGATCACCCAATGCTGTAATTTCCCAAAGCGCTTGCCGACGATCAATACCTAATGATGTAAAGGCATCTCCATCAGCCAATTTCTCCAACGCAATAAGAGATAGTCCAACATCCATCATACCAGTAATGGATGAATAGGCAGACTGCCGACCTTGAGTCAACACAACGGCCTCTTCCCTTGAAAATCCTTTGATCTGACGTAAACCCAATCGAAGAGCATGTGGTTTTCCAATTTCTCCCTCTAAGGTGTTGTCCCATGAAGAATGATTGATATCAATAGGACGTACTTTTACGCCATGTTTCTGCGCATCAATAACAATTTGAGCAGGTTGATAAAAGCCCATGGGCTGACTATTGAGTAAGGATGCCGCAAAAATATCAGGATAATAATACTTAAGCCATGAGGACACATACACCAGTAAGGCAAAAGACGCTGCGTGACTCTCTGGAAAACCGTAACTGCCAAAACCTTCCAGTTGCTTAAAAACTCTATTGGCAAATTCTTCCGTATAGTTTTTCTTTACCATACCATCGACCATTTTTTTGTGAAAAGCAGATACCTGTCCTTTTGCTTTGAATGTAGCCATGCTACGCCGCAATTCGTCGGCTTCCGCAGGAGTAAATCCGGCAGCGACTATGGCAATTTCCATGGCCTGCTCCTGAAAGAGAGGAACCCCCAAGGTTTTTTTAAGAATGGTTTGGATCTCAGTGCTGGGATAATCAACAGCTTCCTCTTTATTTCGACGGCGCAAATAGGGATGCACCATATCGCCTTGTATCGGTCCAGGCCGAACGATAGCTACTTCAATGACCAGATCATAAAACTCTCGTGGTTTTAATCGCGGCAACATCGACATCTGGGCCCGGCTTTCGATCTGGAATACACCTAGAGTATCTGCATGGCAGATCATATCGTAAACCTTTGGATCGTCTTCTGCCCCAATATCAGCCAGAGTAAGCTCTTTTCCATAATGCTTTTTAGCGAGATCAAAAGCTTTGCGAATACAGGTCAACATCCCCAAAGCAAGTACATCAACTTTTAGAAAGCCGAGTGCTTCAAGATCATCTTTATTCCATTCGAGATTTGTCCGATTATCCATGCGGGCATTTATTAAAGGACAAAGCTCATGCAAATTACCTTGCGTAATAACAAATCCGCCTGTATGCTGCCCCAATTGACGTGGAAAACCAATATACTGATGTGTCAATTCGAGAACTTTTCGCAAATGTTGGTCTTCAGGATTAAAGCCCTGTTCAACCAAACGTTCCAAATTGATATAATCGTCCCAATGGCTGCTCACAACCCCTGCTAAACGTCCTACAGCATCCATGGAAAGTCCCATGGCCTTGCCAACATCACGTATAGCCCCTTTGGAGCGTACCTGTGTGACAGTTGCTACAATAGCAGCACGATTGCGGCCATATTTCTCATAAATATACTGGATGACTTCCTCACGGCGCTCATGTTCAAAGTCGACGTCTATATCTGGTGGTTCATCTCGTGCATCGGACATAAATCGCGCAAATAAAAGCCTGTATTTTGACGGGTCAACAGAAGTAATACCTAAGCAGTAACATACGGTTGAATTTGCTGCAGATCCACGCCCTTGGCATAAAATTCCCTTTTCCTTCGCAAATCGAACATAATCATACACCGTCAAAAAATAAGAAGCATAGTTTTTGCGTTCGATAAAATCAAGTTCCATTTGAATCGTTTCGCGAATTGCATCCGGGATATCTCCGTTAAATCGTTTACTGGCACCTTCCCAAGTTAAATAACTTAATTCTTCCTGTGTGGTCCGACCATGAGATGATAATTCATCTGGATAGATGTATTTCAAATCATCTAAGGAAAAACGACAAGCATTGGCAATTTTTACACTCTGTTCTACAGCTTCAGGGTACAGTCTAAACAAGCGTTCAACTTCAGTTATTGATTTTAGATAGCGCTCTGCATTGGGATATAAATTAAATCCAGCCGTATGTATTGTGCATTTTTCACGAATACAGGTTAAAATATCCTGCAATTCACGCCTTTCGGGCACATGATAATATACATCACCAAGTACAACAAGAGGAATGGCAAGGTGTTCACCCAACTGATTAATTCTGAACAATAATTTAGCATCATCACCACGATAGAGTTTTTTTATTCCTAGATTAAGACAACCCTGGAGACGCTGTTGACATTCCTGTACAAACGCTATAAATGACTGCTCCAGCTCAAAACCGACCACTAATTTTTCAGGTGGACAAATAATGAATACAATCCCCTCAGCATGTTGAAACACATCATTTTTGTACAATTCGCATTTTCCTTTTTCCGTCCTTAGATTTCCCACAGTTAACAATGTTGAAAGCCGCCCGTAAGCCTCTTTATCTGTCGGGTATGCCAATAAACTTGGTCCATCCTGTAAATCTAGACGACAAGCAGGAATCAGTCGTATACCGGCTTTTTTTGCAGCCATATGTGCACGGACTATTCCAGCAAGGCTATTGCGGTCAGTTACTGCAACAGAATTATATCCCAATCGCGCCGCTTGCTCGATCAGCTCTTCCGGATGAGAGGCACCTTCGAGAAAACTAAAATTACTTGTTATCTGTAATTCACAATATACCATACACTAACTTTATGCAAAAAAACCATGTATAAACCATTGATCTGCCTGTCCGTCATAATGCCCGGCGCGATATAGCCAAAAGCGCCGACCTTGCAGATCTTCCACGGCATAGTAATCCCGATGTTCACCAGGATCAATCCACCATTCGCGTTCAATACGTTCGGGGCCATCTGCTTTCCTTATAGTATAGGTATCTCCCTTATAACGGAACAGTATGGGTGGATAGTCGGGTATGGGTGCTGTGACTATAATACGTTCAGGGATCTTCAATAGTCGTGTTGGACGTGGCCTTGCAGTTTGCCAGTCAACAGCTGCAACCTCATCCATTTTAGTCGCTATTTTCATGGATCGTTCCGGCCAGTAGTGCGCAGATGGCACATAGCGTGAAATCTCACAATTGGCGTCCCTACTTTTCAAGCGATCTAAAAGTTCGGTAACCGTCGGGTTTTTGAGACCAATTCTATTGTTCCAAAGATTTTCCTGAACTGGATCTGCCGTCTCAACTTTGGATACGCCCAAGGTAAATAATTCAATTCCCAATGCCGGTTCAATTTGCGGAATCTTTAGGACAAATAATTGAAGGATATGTTTAACCTGAGCAGTAGCACGATTAGTCTCAATAGTAATGGTCTCTATTTTTCCATCCACGCGATGACAATTCAATTCGGCTGCACGTAATCCTTTACCCTCCCCCGACAAACGCTTACACAACTTGTTTAATAAATCTTCCAAAGCCAGTTCAATACCATTTGCTGTACAGATAGGCTCCAAACAAGGTAAACGCTCTTCATACGGTAAGATGGGTTTTATAGAAATAACAAATTCATCTTCCAATCCCATGGCCTGGTCCAGTCGGAGCAGTAAACTATCGCCAAACCTTCTACGCAACACTGAACGTGGCATTTTTGAAAAACTTCCGATTGACCGTAATCCAAGAGATTGTAGGCGCTTCAATTGAACATCTTCCAATCGTAATGCAGCAGGACTTAATGGAAGAAGCGTTTCCGACTGCGCCTGTTCATTTATAATGATATCTTCGTGTCCAAAATGTGCTACCGCCCATGCGGCCCCAATGGTATCAGCAATCCCCATACGTACCTCATAACCATGTTGTCTAAATTTCGAGACAATACTTGTTAAGTAGGCCGCCTCCCCGCCCCAAAGATGAGCACAACCACTAATATCCAAGATGATACCGTCGGGCGTATCTAATGCCACTTGTGGTGTGTACCTGATGCACCACTCTGCTATCGAATGGAGTAACTTTTCAGCCAATCCAGCTTGCTCATTGATTATTTTAAGTGATGGAATAAATGCCCGTGCATCCGCTATGGCCATACCTGAATGCACCCCCACTTGCTCCGCTAATAAGTTACTCCCACTGACGATTAATCTTCCTTGAGCGGCGATGGACAATACAAAGGGAATATTTTGCAAATGTGGTTTGCAAACAGTGAGCCAATCTGTTTTCAGATGAGGAAACCAAAGTGAGGCAAATCTTTTTTTCATGACTAGCCAAGATTTTGGTAGTTATAATTCCAGTCTTTTACCTGTATCTCCTTTTTAGAAAATGTTTTAAACCCTTGTGGAGACCAGGTTATTTGCTCTTTAGCTGGACTACCATTCCTTACTTTGAGCAGCTCTACATCCCAACAGGGATAGCCAATACCAGGTAATCCATCATCCGATTGACTAGGTAAAGAAGTGACTTTCCAACGTGCCGCACAACTTGTCGCCAACAAGATCTTTGGGTTATGTTGAAGTATAAACCCTGTAACTCGGCTTTTTTCTACGGCAAGTTGAAGGCGCCTTGACTGAACAAAATCCAGCTGATGTATTTCGGCCAATACAGCTGTTATGCCATGACATTTCAATGCTTCTTCCATCGCCCATAACACATCCTTCTCCCGTTGCATAGAAACAAAAACAATCGATGCTGGATCGACCCCAAATGATCTGATTGCCGCTGGAAATACTGTTTGAATGGAGCCTATCCAAATACAAATCCCATCAGCTTGCATTAGTTTTCCAAGAAGACCACCAATAAACCCACAGGATGCAGCACTATCCATGCGGTTAAAGCTCACAAACTCGTGTATTACCCCTTTAGGAAAAACTCCATTCGGAAAAGCTTTCTCCAATGGCCCCAAACCCATCGTGCTTTCATCATTTGACCTTTGAGGTACCCCTTGCCAGGCAAGCAAGTCCTTTTTAAGTTTGCTGATCAAAGCCTGTTTATCTTCTAACATCATAGCCCCTCGTATTTAATATTACACACAAATATAATACTAATTATTTTAGCAATAAAAGAGAATACTATATTTTTTAGCACAAACAGCAGAACTTCGAATCGTAGGGCCTTTGTTTCTTCAAGCCTTATATATCATTCAAGAATTGCTGGATAACATCTTTTTTTCTTGTCGCAACAGGAATCATTTTACCATCGGACATTTCTATCTGGCCATCCTTGAAATACTTTTTTATATAGTTTGCATTGATTAAATAAGATTGATGACAACGAATAAATTCGGATTCAGGAAGCATAGTTTCAAAATGTTTGAGGACTTTCGAAACCATCATCGGTTTATTGTCTTTAATATAAAATGTGGTATACCCCTTATCTCCATGGCAATAAAGAATATCATCGATATTCACAATCTGGGTGTATTCAAATGTACGTAGTGCTATTTTCTTTGGTCTAACTGGTGACTTCAGATAGCTTTCGGCCATACTTAATTGTATACTATTGAATCTAAACTCTGTATTTTTCTTATAGCATTTTTCAATAGCCTCTATAAATTGTTCCGGAACCAAAGGCTTTAATAAATAGGCAATAGCGCCAATATTAAGGGCTTCTATAGCATATTGGTTAAATGCGGTTATAAAGATTGTATTTATGTCCAATTTCAGCTCGGAGAGGAAAGATAAGCTTGATCCATCTTTCAATTGAATATCAGCTAAAATAAGATCTGGATTAGATACAAGTAACTCACGTTCTGCCTGGGCGATTGATGGACTATAACCAACGATCTGAACATAAGGAATAGCATCCAATAAAGACTTAATGTACAAATAGATATTATACTCATCTTCAAGAATATAAACTTTCATAATTTCACGTATTTAATTAAAATATAAAACGAGTGGGATATAGAGTTCTACGCGATATCCACTTTTATCTTCTCTATAATTGGGCTTTATTTCAATCCTTGCTTTTTGCTGAGGATCATTAAACAAAAGCTCGAGGCGCTCTTTCGTGATAACTTGTGAAAGAGAGGTCTTGTGTGCATTATTTTTCTGATAAGATTGCATTCCCCAACCATTGTCACTGATAACAATATGCAATTGATCTGCTTCCTGATTAAAGAGAATTTGCAATTGTCCACGATAATTCAAATTTTTGAAAGCATGTTCAATAGCGTTTTCAACAAAAGGCTGAATCAACATAGGGGGAATCATGACATCATCAACATCCAAGTTACCGCTCTCAATTTCAAAATCAAATACATCTTGATAGCGCATCTGCTGTAAAAGTATATAATTCTTTAATGATTTAATTTCTTGATCCAAAGAAATATACTCTTCCCTATTTAATTCGAGTATATCACGAATTTGACGGGACAATAAGATGAGGTACTGATTTGCCTTTGCTTTTTGCTCACTACTGATCAAACCTTGCAAATTAGCTATAGCATTATAAATAAAATGGGGATTAAGCTGGTTTTGTCGGGTCTTCTGCTCTAAAATTAATTGTCTATTTTCGGCAATAATACGCTGATTAATATTTTTCAATAGCTTTTGTTTATTCCGGTAATAAATGAAGAATGCAATGCTAAAGATCAGCGCAAATAAAATAACAAAAATCCAGCGCTGTTGGACCATAATCTTATGGTTGAATGCATTTGTTGTTTTTAAAAGCTTAATAGCCTGATCCTTTTTTTCAGTTTCATACCGTGTATTGATCTCATTGATACGTTCATTTTCAATACTTTTTGTACTATTTTTATAATCCTGATAGGCCGAATCCAAGGTAAAATAAGCCCGTTCATAATCTCCTTTTAATGCGTGCGCTACTTGTAGATTCTGATAATAGAATAATTTATTTTGCTTGCCTTTATGTGTTTTGATAAACTGCAATCCAGCATTAAAATAATAGATTGCCGAGTCAACTTGATGATTATTCAAAAAATTTTTTGCCAAATTCGCATACGCATAGGCATTGAGCGCCTTGCTTGAAGATAAATAATTAAAATATTTTTGGGATGCCTCTACCGCTTTTCGACTATTCCCTATGCTAAAGAAATATTGTGCCTGTAAATTATACATGCGCATAATAATAGCAGAATCAGCCGTTTTATTTGCGTAATATTTGCAGCTGTCCAGTGTTGCTTTTAACTTCTCAAAATCATGCAACTCAATATACTGCATAAATTTGATCTCCTGATACGCTTGCGCAACATGGGCGTCGGATCTGTTGGGATGATAATGATACCATGACTCGTTATCTTTGAGCGCCTGGTTATAGTCAGCTCGACGATAATTTGCATTAGCCAATAAATTGAAAAAAAGAAAGCTAAACCTACTCTTATTTCCTAACGCATATTCTTTAGCATCGATAATTTGTTCCATGATGCCAATAGTGGTCACATCATTAAAACCAAAATTAGCCCTTATTTTAAAGTAATCTTTCAGAACAAGCAAATCCGGAGACAGTTTTCTCCCATCAAGGTTTTTCAGCGCGATTTCTATTGAATCTATTTTATCGTCCAACAAATAGTTGTACGCCAAAAAAATCCAATTATAACCAGAATTATTAAAATACTTATCCTGAGCAAACTCCGCTATCTTCTTTGCTATAATAGATTGATCCCTAAAATCTTGTAAAGCGAGAAATTTTAATAACGTATCCTGATAGGTTAAATCAAGTGAGTTATCTTCGATATGCGTTTTATTTTTAGACGCCTGTTGGCTACTTTGATGACAAGAGAGTAACTGTGCCATGAGCACGAGAGATAAAAAACAAAAAGTAAATCTTGTCAAATTTCGTATCATCAGAATATAACTATCTGTTTAAATTTACATGAAGGTGCCTATATTTTTTCATAACCTCGTTCATTAACTATGATAAGCTTTAACAAGATGTAAGCAGCTATTAAAGAAATATGCAAGGTGCTGTCCATATCATGTTATCAATTGCCGAATATCGGAATATTATCAAAAAAACAAGATATACTTTCATAAGTATTTAACCCGGCTGATACTTATACTAATATTCTTCTCCAATAAAAACACAGATCGAAACCATTGAACTTGCTTATAGGTAATTTCCTTTTACTCCCCACAAACATACAAATTGGTCAAACAACGAAAACTTCATATTTAATAATCGCAGTATATGACTCAATATTTGCATCAATAAAGAGAATTTCGTGTTTTTTCATCAAAATGTGTAACGAAATGTCCCTACCACATACCTATACTATGGAGCATCACGCTAAAACGTCATATGGTAAATAATCTAATCTTAACTTACATAAACTGGAATATAGATAGTGACATCTTTGTTATTCCAATCATTGAACACCCTATTCGCTGGTACGGACTATTTTGGTTATTGGGCATTGTATTATGCTATAAGGTATTAGGTTCATTATTTAAGAAAGAAGGTCGGCCAACCGAGTTCTTAGATCAGCTAACCATTTATATCGTTTTAGGTACTGTTATTGGTGCTAGATTGGGGCACGTATTGTTTTACGACCCCAGTTATTACCTGGATCATCCCTTAAAAATAATGGCCATTTGGGAAGGTGGGCTGGCAAGCCATGGCGGAGGTATAGGTATCCTGATTGCGATCTATTTATTTGCAAAAAAACAGCAGCTTCCTTTTCTTTGGGTTGCAGATCGGGTTGCTTTGGTCGTCCCTATAGCAGGGGCTTGCATTCGCCTGGGCAACTTAATGAACTCTGAAATGATTGGCACAGCAAGTAGTTTACCTTGGGCCTTTGTGTTTACCCGTATCGATACGGTACCCCGGCATCCGGCACAGCTTTATGAAGCATTATTTTGTCTCCTATTATTCGTATTGTTATATCGTTTGTGGAAAGAAAAAGAGCTTCAACGTAACAATGGAAACTATTTCGCCTTACTGTTGGTTTTGCTGTTTTCGTTCCGGTTTTTGGATGAGTTTTTGAAAATCAATCAAGAGCATTTTGAAGACTCCTTATTCATCAATATGGGACAGCTGCTTAGTATACCATTTATTATTATTGGAGCTGGTCTATTTATTTTCAACCGTTTTCAAGAAAGAATACCCAAATTTAAGTAAGGGGATGCGCAGTACTTCCAAAGATCATCACCGATGACATGGCCACTAGGAACAGAAATTTTATCATGATTTTTTTAATAAACCATGTTGAAAAGCATATTTTACTAATTCCGCAGTGTTCTTCACTCTTGTTTTATCGATCAAGCTCTGCCGATATCCTTCAACAGTTCGCTTACTCAAAAAGATTTTATCTGCAATTTCTAGATTTGTAAACCCGTCCGCGATCAATTCCAATACGTCTAGCTCACGTTCGCTTATTTCCAAATCTAGGATAGTATTCGAGCCAGCATCCGTATAAACTTGACCCGAAGAAACTTGTTCAAGTAAGGCTAAGCTAATTTCTTCACTCATATACCGCCCGCCCTCAGCGACATGTTTTAATCCAAAAAGTAATTCATTATAACCTACATTTTTCAACAGGTAGCCTGAAAGACCATGCTCAAACCCTTCAACCACATAATGAATTTGACTAAGCATGGATAATATCACAACTTTGACCAGCGGATATTTTTGACTGATGATTTTTAAGAGCTCCATCCCGTCCATATGCTCCATACTTATATCAGTTAAGACAATATCGGGAGCTAGACCATTCGCCAATTTAGACAGGGCTTCCATACCATCAGATGCCTCGCCTATCACCGCAAATTCTCCATCGGATTCTAAAAGTAGTTTAATACCATTCCGTACGACCATGTGATCTTCAACCAATAGTATTTTAACCGTATTCATCTTCTTTAGCATTTAAATATAAACGTTCAATTCTATTTTCTTCCAACCATATACGACAATGATGGTGTATTGTATTTTCCGATTTGAAATAAAAAAGAAGCAGATTGCATAAACAAAATAAAGATACGAATTTCTATTCACTGTACTATTGATCTCATGACTCCATATTAAACAGCCTCTAGGATGATTAACAGATCAAAAAGCAGGTATTGCTAATGACCGACAACTGCTATCATTTATCGATAAAGAGAAAACTTATGAGAAAAGGAACAATATTTGTACGCTATTAAATCAAGCTATACATGATATCGCTTTAATCAACGCTTAATTTTTGATATGTTATGATTTGTTCAGATAAAGATATTTTAGCCGTTCTCTCCTCTTCATTGGATGCTTGCGCAATTTATGATAGCGCAGATCTCCGTATTTCTTATGCAAGCACTAACATGTTAAAATTGTGGAATTGTGATCACAGCGCGATTGGGCAATATCTTGAGAATTGTCTTCAACAAGAGGAATTAACGCCTTATATCCCTCTCTTGAAAAACGTTTGGGGAAATGAAAATACACAGCTGATCGACAAGATAAAGATTAAACTCAAAAGCGAACAACAGTCTTCACTCCGATATACGCACACGTTTGAATATCATCCGCTCATCAATGAAAAGGGTGAAATTTATGGCATATTTAATCAAATTAGACTGCTACCTGAAAATGAAGACAACCATCCACTTACACAAGAAAAAAATACCATTGAACGAAAACTGCTACAAGATTTATTAACTCAAAAATATACAGTAGCAGGAAATCACTACAAAATCCCCACGAATAATTACACCTTATCACCTAAACATACCGAAGATCTCAATGAAAAACTCAAGGGGGCACTAAAGAAAATCATAGAGAGTGAAGAACATTATCATTTTGCATTACAGTCGGCCGAGATGGGAACATGGAACTTAAATTGCAAAAATTACCTAGTCAATTGGGATGAACGGACTCGAGAACTCTTTGGTTTTGCGAAAGGTGAATATGTTCCATACAATGAGGTCCTCAAATATATTCATCCAGAAGATAGGAATAGAATCGATCAAGAAGTCAAAAAATCACTGACTTTTCAAAACAAAGGTGTATATGACGTACAATTTAGAACCATTGGAGCACAAGATCTTCAATTACGGTGGTTGCACTGTAAAGGAAGAGTATACTTTGACCAAGACCAACAGCCCGAATGGTTTGCAGGCACCGCTATAGATATTACCACCCCGCATCAAGAACATGAAAAACTTGAAGCAATTAATCAACTTATCGCCAAAAGAGATCAACAGTTCAGAATGATTGTTGAAGCCGCCGGTATTGGTATCTTTTCTATTGACATGGAAACCAAGAAAATGGAACTCAATGATCGCTGCCGTGAATTATTTGGCTTCCACCAGCATGACAACATAAAAGAAGCTGACTTTTTCGCCCAAATTCTACCTCAGTATAGAAATATCATTCAGCATGTTTTTCAGGAAGTAACACGCAAGCAATCGCCTTTCGATTGTCAATGTGAGATAAAAGATAAAAAAACAGGTAAGATAAAATGGTTAAGGTCAATAGGCGGAAGTCAATTGGAATCGGATACAACAAGACACATGATCTATGGCGCCATAATAGACAACACCAATGACAAGGAAGAAGAAAGGAAAAAGCTCGATTTTATTAGTATCGCAAGTCATGAACTCAAAACACCTTTGACCTCACTCATTGCCTATATCCAATTACTACAAGCCAAAGAAGGTACATTGAGCAGCGAAAAGCGCATGCAATATCTCCACCAATCGAATGAGCAAGCAACGCGTATGCGCGGCTTAATCGACGGCTTTCTAAATGTTACTCAACTAAATGAGGGTAAGTTGGTACTTCGCAAAAAGACATTTAACGTTTGTTCTTTACTCGATTATATTCAAAATATCTATTCTTTAAAATCTGTCAAGCACTTCATTCATTATTCAGGAGCAATAGATTCGAATTTGGAGATTATCGCCGATCGTGATAAAATCGAACAAGTGTTAATCAACTTCATGGATAATGCTATTAAATATTCGCCCAGTAATTCAACAATTACCATGCATGTAGCGATACATTCAGGTTATTTTGAAGTCGAGATCAAAGACCAAGGAAAAGGCATCAATCATAAGGATCAAAAACAAATATTCAATAAATTCTATCGTGTAAATGACGATGCGGATCGTTATGCATCGGGATTTGGCATAGGACTGTTTATTTGCAAAGAAATTATTCAAAAACATCAAGGAGAAATTGGGGTCGACAGCCAGATCGGCCAAGGGTCAACCTTTTGGTTTAAAATTCCGGTCAGTGTATAAATAACAGCGCTAATTACCACCGATAAAATTTTCGACGGAAAAAAAAAGCAACAGTTGCGAATCAAATCACAACTGTTGCTGAAATATGAATTCGTCACCTATTTCTTTTTCAAATCGGCTCCGGCAATATCTTCCCATCGATAATAATGGAATGTTTTATCGTCACTCATAACAACAAACAAGCCATGTTTGAAGGTTTCATTTAAATTAAAAGAGGTAGTTTCTGAACCGTCACTTTGTGTTGCCATAACTGGCACAGTCTTCAGATATTTATGTTCGAAAGGATTGCTTTTGGTTCCTTCCCGACTAAAAACCTGAAAACGATTTGCACCCTGGTCCGACACCAAGATATATCCAGTACTGTCGGTCACTTTATAAATCGAAATACCTTCATGATCTTCTTTAAAACCTGCTGTAGCAAACAATGCCAACTGTTGGTTTCCCTTTGCTGGATCCGCATAGTATTGTTTTACGCCAGTCTGTTCGTCCGAATAGTAAATATATCCAAGCTCATTGTCCACCGCTATTGCCTCAATCTCTTTCTTTCCACTAAATGAACCAAATTTGCGAACCAGTGTAGCTTTTACTGAACCAGAGCCATTATCCTCCAATAAATATTGTCCCAAATAGCCTTCTTTTGGTCCATTTTTTCGTCCAACAATAGCATAGATTTCTCCTTTTGGAGAAGTATATAGGGCAATCCCCATTAGATCTCTGAATTCAGGTTCAGTTTCACCAACAAACATATCTAATCCCCCTTGATCGATCGGCTTCATGTCAGGTAGTGAAAAAATACGCAATTTATGGGTCATACGCTCTGTTGTGACAGCGATATCAACAGGTTCCCCCCCCAATACCAATCCGTAAGCTACATCGACATTGTTTGGCCGTTTTAAATTGGAAACCACTTTTTCTTTGACCGTTTTACCCTGTAAATCGTACACGAATAAAGCTCCATCGGCATCTTTATCCGTTGCTATAATCAGACTCTTGCTCGGATCGTTCTTATTAATCCAAATTGCAGGATCATCCGAATCATAACGTACAGCATCGGTCACAATAACAGGTTTAACTGAGTTTACCGTATTTGTTTGCGCATTTTTGCATGCTATTTGAAGCAGGGTTGATGCTCCCAAAGTTAGTGTTAGTATTGTTTTTAAATTTGTCATTATATGAAGTAAATTAGAATTTGGAACCAAATGCCCCAACATAAGCTGCAGGCTGAGGAGAATTATATGTTAGGCCGTTTGACATCACCAGGCCGCTCGTAAAATGGGGTTTAAAAGCCAAAGTACCGGCCTTTAATGCAGGTGAATTCCCCTGAAGATGAAAATCCCAGGTTGAATCAAATACGTAATTGTCAACTGATGTTTCTAAAGGATAAGAAACAAATTTAGGATTATTCTCCCCTGCCACTTTACCTCTAACATCATTACTACCGCCTACAATATCATTTTTACCGACCTGAAACTGATCTACAGTCAATTGACCGTAACCATAATACCAATTATTACCTGACACAGAACGGCTATCTTCTGGTTTTTTAGGATCACGTTTGACTCCAAAACGTGTATTGGCAAAAAGATTATTATAAATTTCTGCTCTGACAGAGGCTTCTAGCCATATGGAACCTCCTTTGGCTGTAGGTCTACGCCAGCCTGTATTGAGCATGGTATTATTATAAACAATAATATAAGCCTGAGGTGTACGGTCTCCCGAATTGGATAGTTTTAATGCATTGGTATTTACACTATACACTAGGTTATAAGCAACATCTGCAAGACATCCGGATTTGAAATTCATCGCTTCTCCACCTGTCACCCCATTAGAAAAGAAACGATTGTTAGCGAAAATGATTTTTCCTCCTTCAATATACGTACAGTCTTCGTGAAAATGACTTACAGTACTATTTTGAACAACTAGCTTTCCGTCTGGATTTGAGAACCACAAAGCTGGCAAAGCTTCACCAGACACTTTTTTATACAGGCCCATTTTTACAGAAGTCGACGCATCCGATGTAATTGCACCACCATATTCAATGACGGTATTGTCCAAAACAAGTTCCTGGCAGCTTGGAGCGGCTAAAATTCCTCCCCATAACTTACCAAATTCATTCGTCTTCGTCTTATACCCATCTTCAACTGTAAACTTTACAGGATTTTCAGCTGTACCTAGTGCATACAAATTACCCAAAACAACAATTTCAGGCTTATTGACAGAATCCATCAATACGGTTACACCTTCCTCAATCGTCAGGCTCTTGCCTTCGGGAATAATAATATCTCCCTTGATATGCTGCACACTCCCTTTGCTCCACACACCGGAGACTTCACCTATAGCACTTCCATCAGCATCAGAAGTATCAACATCTATATTTGCTTTTTCACAGGCACTTAGCACCACAATAAAAAACGCTAGAAGCGATAAAATACATTTATTTTTCATCTGTATATATTTAATTTTTAATGATGAAGCAGATTTCACTTATCCAAAACATTGGCTTTCCAAAAAAGTGAAAGCTTCACCGAAACAAACTGTTCTTATTTAACGTCGCACATGTTCAGATTAAAACATGCCCTGTTTTACGCGGGTCTATTATTTACTAAACGAATAACGTAAACCAAGGATATAGTTCTGCCCATACAAATCCTTTCTAATCAATGTATTTCCGCCTTCAATAAGCTTTTCGGCGATCTTCTCATTTTCGGGATTTGTTCCTTTCACATACAATTCCATTGGTGTATTCAAGATGTTGTTAGCTTTGGCAAAAATGGCCCAGCCAGCTTTAAATTTCTTCTCAATAGAAGCATCTAACTGAACAAATCCTTTTTGCCATAAATCATCGTTCAAAAATTGCGACACTGTATTGATTCGTGAGCCGGTATAAGATCCAGCTAACTGTCCTTCCCAGCCATTATTAGCATCTTTGTAAAGTAGTGATAGATTGGCCACATGTGCAGCTTGCCCATATAGCGGCCTCGTTTGATCCACGATAATCGCTTCAGGGTCCTGTGTGGTTTCATTGATTCTACGTGACATCTTGGCGGTCGTTATACGTGAATGTGTATAGGTATAATTGGCCTTAACACCAAATTTTTGGATATACTTGATATAATCAACCTCGAGACCAAAGTTGTTGGCGTTACCAAAATTACCGGGGGTGTAGTATACATCCTGCTTACGAACCTCATCCGGTTGAAAGGTATATTCAATTGGGTTTTTGATTTTCTTGTAAAACATACCCACAAGAAATTGAGAGGAAGCTTCAGGGAATAATTCATACCTTAAATCGAAGTTATCTGCTAAGGCATGTTTTAAATCTGGGTTTCCTTTTTCTAAAAACTCTTCATTAACCACACTTGAGGGTACAATTTCATAAAACCCAGGTCGGTTTAACGCACGATAATAGGCCGCATGAAGCTGTTGTTTTTCGTCCAAATGATATTTCATGGTCAAACTTGGCAGCCACTCTGTATAAATTTGAGATCCTTCTGGTCTTTTTTCTCCTGCAGGAAACAATAATTTATAATTCTGATTGGTATGCTCCATCCGGATCCCTCCGATCATCTGCCATTTGTCATTCTCATAATTGAACATGCCATACAATGCTGTTGTCTTCTCACCGGCGTCGTAAGTTAATGGATTTGCGACAGCTCCAGTAGGATTGGTAACAGTCAAATTGAGATCGGTATAGCGCTGAAAATCCACGCCGTATTTATACTTTGCCTCTTCTGCCGAAGCTGGTGATAAGTTGTAGTTATTGTAAAAACTACTACGCTGTTTATCACGATACAAACCTCCGGTCGATAGCTCCAGCTTACTGTTTTCCATTGGAACTTTATAAGCTACATCCCAATAGCCTGCATGGTCATTATCGGTATTCCGCTCCCAACGATAGGTTACAGGAGATTTATTCACGAGAGAAGTCCTTTTACGTTCAAAATTTTCTTCTACTCCATCCAAACTGATCATCGTATTTTGCGGCAATTGATTGCGCGCTGAAGAAAGCACACCTGACCAACGGACATTCAGACGATTATCTAAAAAATGATGATCCCCCTGTAGCGTACCATTGTAGATCTGTTGCTGTGTTTTTCGGCTTCTTGTCACATAGGTCAGTTCGGCTTTACCAATACTGGGATCATACTGGCCATTATATATCGTATTTACAGCATCACGCAATTGCATGTTATTTAAATTCACATACATTTGATAAAAGCTAATCCGATGATTTGGATTAAATCGATAGTCGATCTTGTTATGCAAACCTAAGCGTTGTTGCTGTTCATCATATTGACGATCACTCTGCTCAGTAATTACCGCATTGGGATTTACGCCAACGACAGCCGATTTGTAGAAAATAGAACGACTACCTCGATGTAAATTTTGATAACTCGCACCCAAAATAACACCCAATTTATCATCCAAATACCGATTGCCTATTGTCAAATTGCCTACAAGATCTGGAAGGGGCTTTTTATAGGTATAATCTAATGCTCCCTTATTAAAATCAGCAGCGGTTGCATTGTAATTCTTCCCATGCTGTTCGTAGGGAGATTTAGCTGAGGTTCCGCCTGTTGAAAAGCTTCCAAAATCACGATTAAAATAACGTTGGCTGTAGCCTGTTGCCAAATTTGCTTGAAGCAATAATTTAGTCGGCGCCGATTTCATAACCATATTGACAACTCCACCCACCGCGTCGGCTTCCATATTTGGTGTTAGCGACTTATAGACTTCTAAGCGTTCCAACATATCTGAAGGAAATAAATCCAAAGGCACATAACGGTATTTATTATCCGGACTTGGAACCTTTACACCATTCACTAAAGTGGTATTGTAACGTTTATCCATCCCCCTCAGAATAGCATATTGTCCCTCGCCATTCGAATTTCTTTCTATAGATACACCCGAAACACGCTGTACAACATTTGCAACGGTGATATCCGGAGAAATCTCTATTGCACGCGCCGAAACAACATTCATAATTTGTGACGCATTCTTTTCCAAACGCCTTGCACTAGGATCATCATCCCCCCCATTCCGACGTCCTTTTATGGTTACTTCCATTAATGTCTGTTCGGTAGACGTAAGCTGAAAAATAAAATGAGGTGTATTTTCTTTTTGAATTTCGATTTCTTTAATTAATTCGGCATAGGCCATATGCTTGATATGAACCCTATCCACACCTGCAGATAATCCTTTGAATTCAAACGAACCATCCAATTGTGTTTTGGTCGATAGCCCACTCTGTTCCAAGAACACTGTTGCACCAGCAATGGCTTCACCAGTCTGACCATCCAATACCTTACCTTTGATTTTGGTCGCATAAGCAGCGCTGACCGAAATACTGGAGGCAAGTAATACCGTTAAAAAGTTTTTCATTTTGCTTAGATTATTATGAATCTTTGATTGTTGTCGCAAAGATGGCAGCCAATTTTAATCACACAAAATATCTAGCGTTACAACAAGGAAACAAGGTAAAAAGAGCACTATACAGCAAGGAAACAAGAAGATATAAAACACTATCAAACAGCAACTTAAAAACAAATTACACGCCATTAACATTCTATTACTCCTGTGTTAAAAAATTATGAAATACCAACGAGATAACCCGTCAGATCCTCTCCTTGTTCCAATCTTAATTTTTTTCGCAATCGATGTCTGGCAACACGAAGGCTATCTTGTGATATGCCCAATAAGACGGCAATATCGATATTATTCAAATTTATTTTAAGCAATGCTATTAACCGCATATCCGCTGCCGTCAAATCTGGAAATCGTTGAATAAGTTTTTCAAAAAAGCTGTGATGTACCTTTTCGAAAGTTCCCATAAACTCTTTCCAATGGATGCCCTGCGTAATATTTTCATTGATTTGCAACACCAACTTCTGCATTTGTCGTTTTTGATCCCGGCGTTCGTCCTTAACCATTCCTTTTAATTCATCACGAAGTTCTTCCAAAAATTGATTGTTACGGATTAGATTTAAGGTATGGGATGTCAATTCCTTTTGCTTGAGCGACAGTTCTTGTTTGAGCTGCTTATCTTCAAGCAACTGGTTTTTAAGGGCTACTTCAGTCAACTCACGTTCGGCCTCCTGTTTTCGCGATTCAGTAATCTGATTTTTGATCTTAATTTTCTGACGACTATGCAATACATAGGATAATACAATTAACAAAATTAAAACCACGATTGTTCCCCACAGCATGATTAAGTTGATTCTTTTTGTTACCTGCAATTTTTCAATCTCCTCAGCTTTTTGATTCATATCGTAGAGCGCCTGAAAAAAAGCGGTATGTCGAGCACCATCTACGCTATATAGTTCAAGCACCAACTTACGGCTCTTTTCTGCATAAAAATATGCGCTATCCATCTGCTCACGCAAGGCGTAGGTCCTACTCAAATCTTTTGTCGTAGCAGCCATTTGATACACATCACCCAAATTTTCCGCCATCTGATAGGCCAATTGCGTGAGTTTGATACTTTCTGGATATTTATTGGTCTTTCTAAAAATATCGCCCATATTATTTATGACCACAATTTTTCCATAATTGTCTTTTGTTTCCGTATAGAGGGTACTTGCTTTTTCAAAATGAAAAAAGGCGCTGTCATACCTTGCAAGATCTTCATAAATACTGCCCAAATTTTCATGGATCTTGGCTTCTCCATTTTTATTACCCGCACTGCTATAAATGGACAAAGCAAGATTCTGGTAGACAAAGGCGGAGTCGTAGTTCGCTTCCTTTTCAAATAAATGACCTATATTCCCTAATGTACCTGCCTCTCCATTTTTATCCCCCTCTGTTCGGAAAGAATGTAGCGCCTTGTTAAAATAAACTTTCGCTACATCATGTTGTTTGTTGAAAATATTGAGCTCCCCGATATCACTCCAATTCGAAGCAAGATGCTGTTTTGAATTTAATTGCGTATAGATTCGATCGGCTTGAAAATAGTAGTCCTGCGCCTGTCCATAATGTCCCTGATTAACACATAACCATCCAATCGCCTGTAAACAATTGGCTTGTAATAATAAGTCTTTATCCGTAACAGCTTTTGCATAACGTTTTTTGACGAGCATAATTGCAGAATCAGGATGGTTTTGACTTAATCCTCTAATATCCTTAAAGGATTCAACCTGCGCAGTACCCGGGTGACACAAAAAAAGCTGTATAAAAAAAAGTAGAAACAAAATAATTTTATCAGAAATCCTCATATTTAACGTAAATAATCGAATTGCAAATGTACATGAAACATGTTAACACAATATTAAATCACATAAAGCAATACGAGTTTTAACATAAGGAAGGCTGACTTATTTTTATCCGCCAAGCTCACCAATATACTATTAAAAAAGCCCTTTTATTGACGATACACATCAATAAAAGGGCTTGAAAATAGACAATCCCAAAACCGGTTAATTACTCGATTTCAATTCAATGAGCGGAGTGATCCGTTCTAATATATCAAATGCCACCTCTGCCATTTTATTACCTTTATTGTCCAATAACGGATTAACTTCAACAATTTCAAAACAAATCACCTTTCCAGATCGGATAATCTCTTCTAAAATCAACACAATCTCCCTTGGCAAAAACCCCTTAGGTACTGGTGTTCCCGTGCCATCCGAGATCAATTCACTATCCATGCTATCCACATCAAAAGAGATATAAACCATATCACATGCTTCTAGGATTTTCAATGCTTCAGCCACACAATCGGTTATTCCGCGCTGTCTCGTATCTTCCACACGATAGTTCTTAATGCCAAGTCGTTCAATGACCAGATCTTCCGGTTCTTCCGTATCCCTTACACCAAAATAAATCAAATGATTGGATAGTATTTTACCTACTGGGCCAGCTATTCGTTTTAGTTTATTCCAAAATTCTTGTGTCGATTCGTCTATTTCATTGATTTTACATGGGATATTATCCTCATTCAACATCGCCGCTAAAGGCATTCCATGCATATTACCAGAAGGTGTTGTGTGCGGAGAATGAATATCGGCATGCGCATCTACCCAGATCACACCAAGTTGTTTATCAGGATAAGCGGACTTTATACCACTGATCGTCCCCATTGCGGAGGAATGATCCCCTGAAAACACCAATGGAAAATTGCCGGAAGATAAGCTATCTTCAACGGTGGAAGCTACTTGTTTGCATTGTTCATAAATCTGCTGAATATGTTTCGCAAAAGGATGATTATCATTCTGATAAATGGAGCTATTTCGAGTTGGCACATCAACAAATGGATAGTTAATGAAATATTGACTTCCTTTATTAATTGCAGCTATCTCGATGGCGTCGATGCCCAGATCTGAACCCCTAGTCCCTGCTCCTATATCCGATCTGTTTTTGATCAATTCAATCATTTTCTCCATACACTATTTCAAATTAGTCAACGATCGCTCAATGATCCATAAGCAAGTCTCGACTTGCTCTTTTGTAATAACCAGCGGCGGAGCCAATCGAATTTTGTTACCATGTGTAGGCTTCGCTAAAAGTCCATTTTCTTTAAATTTGAGACAGATATTCCAGGCCAAATCACTTTCTTCATCCGCATCAATTACAATGGCAGTCAAGAGCCCCTTTCCTCGCACTTCTGTAATTAACGAGCACTTAGCAGCAATCTGACGCAATCCATCCAAAAACAATGCCCCCATCTGAAACGCCCGTTGCGTCAAATTTTCATCCCGTACAACATTTAACGCTTCCATAGCCACTGCACAGGCCAATGGGTTTCCACCATAAGTCGAACCATGTTCGCCCGGTTTAATACACAACATAATGGAATCATTTGCCAACACTGCCGATACCGGCAATACACCGCCCGATAAAGCTTTCCCCAAAATCAGAACATCTGGTTTGCTTTGACTATGCGCAGCATCGATATCATAGGATGCCAACATACTTCCCGTCCGAGCAATACCTGTTTGGATTTCGTCTGCAATAAACAATACATTGTATTTTGTACATAACTGTCTCACACGCATCAGATAATTCTCATCAGGAACGACAATACCCGCTTCGCCCTGAATTGGCTCAACGATAAAGCCAGCAATATTTTCATCTGCTTTGAATAACTGTTCTAGCGCATCAACATCATTATAGGGAACGAGTACTATGCCATCTAAAAAGGGACCAAATTCATGTGTTGCAGTACGATCATTGGATGCCGATATAACAGAGATTGTCCTACCATGGAAATTGTCTTCGGCAAAAACAATTTTCGCTTGATTGGTTGCTACACCTTTCACCTGATAGGCCCATTTACGACAAAGCTTCATTGCCGTTTCTACCGCTTCAACTCCCGAATTCATCACCAAAGCCTTATCAAACCCAAATAACTGACAAAGCATTTCTTCAAAATCGCCCAATTTATTATTATAAAACGCTCTCGATGTAAGTGTCAATTTCGCAGCTTGCTCTTTTAAAGCATCTATAATTCGCGGATGGCAGTGTCCCTGATTGACAGCAGAATATGCAGACAAGAAATCAAAATAAGATTTTCCATCAACATCCCACACCATGACTCCTTCAGCTCTTTCCAATACGACTGGAAGCGGATGGTAATTGTGCGCTCCATATTTTTCTTCTTTGGCAATGAACATCTCGCCCTTACCATGTTTAGCTACTGTACTCATAATTCAGATTTTTTCTAATAATAACAAATATACAATATTTACTTTTTTATTGACTGAAAAATAAAATTTAACACTAAATTAGCATATAAATATTAAAATTAACTTTTAAACCACTTTCTACAATGAATAATATCGATGATTTTGATTTACAAATTTTAAAATATTTAGACGAAGATGGACGGATGGCCTACTCTGCGATAGCAACAGCTATGGGCGTATCCAATACGATGATCCATCAACGAATCAACCGATTGACGGAACAAGGAATACTAGCGGGTATAAAGCCTGTATTAAATGAAAAAAAGCTAGGCTATGATTGGGGTGCTTTTACAGGGCTAAGTTTAGAAAAAGATCATGACTCGAGCCGAATTATTGAAGAACTTAAGAAAATACCAGAAGTTACAGAATGCTATTACATTACGGGCAATTACACGCTATATGTAAAAATTATTGCTAAGAACCACGAACATATGCGACAATTGCTTTATGAAAAAATCGATAGCATTCCAGGAATTGCAAAAACAGATTCCCTTATTGAATTAGGCTGTGCCTTCAAGCGAAATATTATATTCTAGCACAAGGCAACAACCGACGGGATCCTGAATATGATTTTTCAGGGTCTCCACGTTATTTACCGATATTTGCCAACTCTTCTTCCGTCCAATAGATCAATTCGCGCAAAACATACACATTTTCATAACTTCCCAATCCATCGATATAATCCCACAAATCACCTTCAACTTTCACAGGTCTTCCATGATGAAGTATGTCATAACCATTGTCCAACCAATTTTGTATCTGCTCTTTATCCATCGTTATCAAAACTTATTGTTAATTATCTTTAAAATGACTATTTCAAATATAATGTATTTTACGATGGCTACCCACATCTGTCTAAAAGAAACTCAAATTTCAACAACTTTTTGACATAGCCTTTATCACAATTCAATAAGTTCTCGCGCTAATTGACAAATTTTAAAAAGAAAAAAAGTATATTCGTATAACATCAAATATCATTGTTATGGCAGATTTTTTCTACGTTGGATACGAAGGTGAAGACGAATTACTCGAACTGGTGGCTGTATCTACTATTCAATCCCTCCTCTATTTTCAGGACGCCGATCAAGAGGATTTTACGACAATAAAAACCGCTATTGATCAAAATTTTATCGTCGAAGAAGACTTAATTACCGTCGCAGACACCCTCCGATTGGATCAATCTATTGTTCGCTTTACTCCTGGCAAGCCTAATTATAAAGATTAATTGCATGCTCAATCATCTCGGCAAATAACGCTCAGTAAAGCAATTAATACAAGATAATTAGTAAAGAAAAGAAGTAAGGAAATAATGAAGGTAGTTTTAATAGGCGGTTCTGGCGCTACAGGAAGGGCGCTCGTTCAATTGATGTTAAAATCTAAGGAAATTACGGAAATCGTAGTGCTTTTAAGACGTGTCTCGTTTAAGGAGCACATTAAATTGAAACAGGTTATCGTAGATTTCGAAAATCTAACGGATTTTGAGCAAGTGATACAGGGCAATGTCGCAATTTCCTGCCTTGGCACCACATTAAAAGACGCAGGCAGTAAAGATGCACAATGGAAAATAGATCATGATCTTAATTTGCAATTTGCGGCATTGGCTAAAAAAAATGGTTTTCCTACCTTTCTCTTATTATCGGCTGTTCTTGCGGATCCTGCATCAAAAATTTTTTATAACCGCATGAAAGGAAGCCTTGAACAGGATGTTAAGGCACTTGATTTCAATCGGCTTATTATTTTCCAGCCTGGAGGACTAATCCGACCAAATACAGATCGCTTGGGTGAAAAAACAGCTATAGCTGCCCTTCGTATCTTTAATACAATAGGATTATTCAAAACATACGAGCCTCTTTCAGTAGGACAAGTTGCTATGGCAATGTTACAGGCGATAAATCACTACACAACAGGTATCCATACAGTAACCGTGAAAGATATCCAGAAATTAGCAGCAGAAACCAGTTGAAACAAGTAAAAAAACAATTCATAATATTGAATTAACAGTAAGCTAATCCTAAGGCTGTAATTTGTGTTTTTTTAAAATAACAACCATTCAAATGAAAAAACACGTTTTATTTCTGTTTCTCCTCGTTTTTGTACATGTTTTCCCCTCTTTTGGCCAAGAAGCAAAATACATCTTTTACTTAATTGGTGATGGCATGGGCCTCAACCAGGTTAATCTCACCGAAATTCATCAAGCTGAAGTACAGCATAAAGATAATCCCATCCCACTTGTGTTTACCCAATTTCCTCATGTTGGATTTGCCTCCACACATTCACTCTCCAATGGCGTAACGGACTCAGGCGCTGGAGGTACCGCATTAGCCGTTGGAAAAAAAACCAAAAATGGCGTTATCGGTATGGACAGTACAGGAACTGTCCCCTATAAGAGTATAGCTTATGCCGCAAAGCAAAAAGGAAAGAAAGTCGGTATTATTACAAGCGTCAGCATAGACCACGCTACCCCAGCTTCATTTTATGCGCACCAAGCAGACCGCGACATGTATTATGAAATCGGTAAAGAAATTGTCACTTCCAATTTTGATTTTTTTGGCGGATCCAATTTTCTCAAACCCGAAACAACATTTGATCATAAAAAGGCGCCATCGCTTTTCCCCATATTAGAAAAAGCCGGCTATAAAGTGCTTAAAGGAAAAGATGCTTATGCACAACTACCAAATAAATCAGATAAGATCATATTGATGAATTCAGATGGCAGTCCTATAGATGCCCTTAAATATGCCATAGACCAAAAGCCAAGTGATTTAAAATTGGCAGATATCACATCTGCAGCTATCACTTCACTGCATAAAAACAATACAAATGGTTTCTTTTTAATGATTGAAGGTGGAAAAATTGATTGGGCATGCCATGCAAATGATGCGGCTACAACAATTCAGGAAGTATTGGATTTCAATGCCTCCGTGCAACTCGCCTATGATTTTTATAAAAAATTCCCAAATGAAACACTTATAGTCGTTACAGCGGACCATGAAACAGGAGGATTAGGTGTCGGTAATGGAAGTTCTTCGCTGAAAACAAAATTCTTGTCCCACCAAAAAACCTCGCATGCAGAACTTTCGAACGCAATTGGCGCCCTTCGTAAGAATAATCCAAATGCAACATGGGACGATCTCAAGAATCTCATTGCTGCTCAAACTGGTTTATTTTCCAAAATTACAATCCATGAAACTGATCGTAGTGCTTTAGAAGCTGCCTATCAAAAAAGCTTTGTCGATCACGAAAATGAAACCGCAAAAAGCCTTTACGCAAGCGACGACAAAATAGCCGCATTGAGTATTTCAATCTTAAATCGGATGGGATCAATAAGCTGGGCCTCTAACAACCATTCGGCCGCCTATGCACCGGTATATGCGATCGGAGTTGGCTCCGAGCAATTCAGTCAGAAAATGGATAACACAGATATACCAAAGAAAATCGCTACAGCAGCAAAACTTAGTTTGGACTAAACAAAAAAAGATCCCCAAGAAATCTTGGGGATCTTTTTTATGAGCCTCTTATCGGAATCGAACCAATGACCTACTGATTACAAGTCAGTTGCTCTACCAGCTGAGCTAAAGAGGCTTTCAAATGAATTTTAATGAGTGTCGCTCAAAGAGCCTCTTATCGGAATCGAACCAATGACCTACTGATTACAAGTCAGTTGCTCTACCAGCTGAGCTAAAGAGGCTTTTTAAAGAAGTTTAATGCATGTTGCTTAAAAGAGCCTCTTATCGGAATCGAACCAATGACCTACTGATTACAAGTCAGTTGCTCTACCAGCTGAGCTAAAGAGGCGTTACTTCTTTTCAATCTTACAACGTCTGACCGTTTTAAGATGCTGCAAATATCGAAAGCTTAAACCAAAAATGCAAGTCGATTTCAAGAATTTTATACCCTGCTAAGCCAATTATTTAAAAATCAAGCGCATTATTTTTGATAACTGAAAATTTGTCATGATTCAATAAAAATTATTGCCATTTTTTCCGAAGTATAGCTTAAAACCCGAATGGCACTTCAATTGTTATAACCAATATGTATCAACGAAACTTTAAATAAGAGAATAAAAATGAATTTTAACAACTATACAATTAAAGCCCAAGAGGCTATACAAAAAGCTTCCGAAATTGCGGCTGGCCATCAACAACAGGCGATTGAGACAGCGCATATTTTAAAAGCTTTACTCACAGTGGATGAAAATGTTGTCAGCCACTTATTAAAAAAGTTAAATGTCAACATCAGCTATCTCGGAACTGAACTTGACAAACAAATTGAAGGTTTTCCTAAGGTTAGTGGCAGCAATATTTATTTAAGTAGCGATGCCAACAATGCACTTCAGAAAGCACAGGGCTATCTCAAAGAATTCAATGATGAATTTGTCTCGGTAGAGCATTTATTATTGGGTATTCTGGCAACTTCTGATAAGACCTCAACATTACTTAAGTCACAGGGCGTTACAGAAAAAGACTTAAAGACCGCCATAAAAGAATTGCGCGGAAACAGTCGGGTAACCGATCAAAATGCGGAGGCCACCTACAATGCTTTGGGAAAATATGCCCGAAATTTAAATGAATATGCCGAATCCGGCAAATTGGATCCTGTGATTGGCCGTGATGAGGAAATTCGACGTGTGATGCAGATACTCTCCCGTCGTACCAAAAACAACCCGATACTTGTCGGTGAGCCTGGGGTTGGTAAAACGGCTATCGCGGAAGGTATTGCTTACAGAATTATTAAAGGCGACGCACCTGAAAACTTAAAATCTAAGATTGTATTTTCCTTAGATATGGGCGCTTTGGTTGCCGGAGCTAAATATAAAGGTGAATTTGAAGAACGTCTAAAAGCGGTTGTAAAAGAAGTTACCGATTCAAATGGAGACATTATACTCTTTATCGACGAAATCCATACATTGGTGGGTGCTGGAGGTGGTGAAGGCGCAATGGATGCGGCTAATATCCTCAAACCGGCGTTAGCTAGAGGTGAACTACGTGCAATTGGAGCGACAACCTTAAACGAATACCAAAAATACTTTGAGAAAGATAAAGCATTGGAGCGCAGGTTCCAGAAAGTTATGGTTGAAGAACCTGACACGCAAGATGCCATTTCCATTCTCCGTGGCCTCAAAGAACGCTACGAAACACACCATAAGGTACGCATTCTGGATGAGTCTATCATTGCTGCCGTGGAATTGTCACAGCGCTATATTGCCGATCGTTTTCTACCCGATAAAGCGATTGATTTAATTGATGAGGCAGCATCCAAATTGCGCCTTGAAATGGATTCTGTACCGGAAGCTGTCGATGAGCTTGAACGTCGTATCATGCAATTGGAAATCGAGCGTGAAGCTTTGAAACGTGAAAATGACGATAAAAAAGTTGCAGAACTATCGGAAAGTATCGCTAATCTATCTGCAGAAAGAGATACGCTGAGAGCATCGTGGCAAGAAGAAAAGAGTCTTGTTGACAATGTCAATCAAGAGATTGAGAATATTGAAAACTACAAACTCGAAGCTGAGCAGGCCGAACGTTCCGGAGACTATGGAAAGGTAGCAGAACTTCGTTATGGGCGAATTAAAGAAGCGCAAGAAAAAGTGGACAAACTAAAGGCTGAACTCGCCGAAAAACAAGAAAGTAAGCGTATGCTCAAAGAAGAAGTTACTTCAGAAGACATTGCTGATGTTGTTGCAAAATGGACGGGAATACCTGTGAGTAAAATGATTCAATCAGAACGCGAAAAATTATTGAATCTAGAGGAAGAGCTTCATAAACGTGTCGCCGGTCAGGATGAAGCAATAGAAGCTATTTCCGATGCCATTCGTCGATCACGTGCTGGATTAAATGATGCGAAACGGCCAATAGGATCGTTCATATTTTTGGGGACTACCGGAGTCGGAAAAACCGAACTTGCAAAAGCACTTGCCGAGTTCTTATTTGACGACGAACAATCCATGGTTCGTATTGATATGTCGGAATATCAAGAACGACACGCAGTGTCTCGTTTAATCGGAGCGCCTCCGGGATATGTCGGCTATGATGAAGGCGGACAGTTGACTGAAGCAGTCCGAAGAAGACCTTATTCTGTTGTTTTGTTAGATGAAATTGAAAAAGCTCATCCCGATGTATTCAATATCCTATTGCAGGTATTGGATGATGGCCATCTTACAGACAACAAAGGTCGTACGGTAAACTTCAAAAACACCATTATCATTATGACCTCCAATACGGGGTCAGCCATTATACAGGAGAATTTCAGTCATCTGACCGATGATAATAGGGATGAAATTATCGCCAAAACACGGAATGAGGTCTTCGATCTTTTAAAACAGTCGATTCGTCCCGAGTTTTTGAACCGTATCGATGAAGTGATTATGTTTACGCCATTAAGTCGAGACGAAATTGGAGATATTGTTCGTTTACAATTTGCACATGTTCAGAAACAGCTGGCCGAACAAAATATATTCATTACGGCTTCTGATGAAGCAATGGATTGGTTGGCACAGCTTGGTTATGACCCTATTTATGGGGCTAGGCCATTAAAACGTGTTATTCAAAAACGAATTTTAAATGAATTATCAAAGGAAATTTTATCCGGAAAAGTAAATCGCGATTCGATTATTCGTCTGGATGTATTCGACGGTAAATTTGTGTTCATCAATAAACAAGAACAATAAAAAAAAGAACGTCCGATAGTACTATCGGACGTTCTTTTTTTTATTGCTAATTTTTAAACATTTAACCTGTAATACCTAAAGCTTTTAACAACTTGTTTACATCGTCTTCGCCGTCCAAATGCTGTACCAATACTTTGGTTTTTGCATCATAGATATAGAGCGAAGGGTAATTGCTTGGTTTAAATTTTTCAATAAATTGAGTTCCAGCATCAAACAAGAATTTGACATTTGGGGCACTTTTCAATGCCTTCGCATGCATATTAATAAATCCATCGACATAAGGCTTGTCATTCATGGAGATAAAATAGAAGGATACATTCTTGAATTTGGACAAGTGCTGTGCGATACCAGCGCCCATTTTCTGACAATGGCCACAACCCGGATCGTAAAAATCCAACACAATATAGCCCGATTTTGGAAGCTTGTCCGAATTAAACTTGTTAGCCTGATAGACCTCATCAAAAGTAAATGATGGAAGTGTTTTGGGTGCCTGTGCAAAAACAGGTTGAAATAAGAAAAATACACTTACAAAAAATAGGGAACAAAGGAACCTCATGTTAAAGAAATTTAAACCAACAGTGACTATTCAATTAATTTTAATCAATAATACTTAAAAATGCGCTTCAGTCAACTATTATTTTAGTTTTTTTACAAAAAATCCGTAAGTTTGGGCTAATTTTTAAATCGATCAAATCTATTAATACTTATTAATCGTGAAAAAACGAATTGCTATTTTTGCTTCAGGTTCAGGGTCCAATGCTCAAAAAATAATGGAACATTTCAAGTATTCAGATGAAGCTGAGGTTGCCTTGATTTTATCCAATAACCCTGATGCTTACGTTATTCAACGAGCCGACAATTTTGAAATACCTGCACATATATTTGATCGTGACGAATTTTACAAAACCGACAACGTTGTCAATATTCTTAAAAACTTAAATATTGATCTGATTGTTTTGGCGGGTTTTCTTTGGCTCGTTCCCAATAACCTTCTGAAAGCATTTCCAAATCAAATTATAAATATACATCCTGCTCTCCTACCAAAATATGGTGGCAAAGGTATGTATGGTGACCATGTACACAAAGCCGTTTTGGCCAATAAGGAAGAGGAACATGGCATTACGATCCACTTCGCAAATGAACATTTTGACGAGGGGGAAATTATATACCAAGCACGATTCAAAGTGGATCCCAACGATACTTTAGACATTATTAAATTTAAAGGGCAGCAACTCGAACATCAGTACTTCCCTAAAATAATTGAAAATCTTATCAAAAAAATGTAAAAACAATTCTATTATTTAGAATTGTTTTAAACAAATTGTAACTTTGTATTATGAACGAAGTTATTGAATCTGTGTTGGAGATCGATGAGTCAGAAAATAAAGCTGGGTTGTTTCAGTTTCGGAATACGGCTATGAACCCTTTTTCTGACTTTTCTTGTGCCTGCTTTAAAAAGTGTTGCAAAAAATATAAAGAAGGCAAACGCTGTAAAAAATGTCCTGGACGAAAAAAATAGCTATTTATTGACTACTCTTCCAGGTAGTCTAAATCTTTATCAAAGCTTTCTTCTAACTGGGTCAACGAATAAATTGCTATACCCGAAAGAACGACAACCATTGTAATTGCTGCTGGCACAATTCCAAATGCATTTACTAGAAGTCCATATAGCATTGTTGACGGAATGAGTGCACCCCGTACAAAATTGGGGGCCGTCGTTGCAACAGTTGCTCTGAGATTTGTACCAAATTGTTCCGCTGAGATAGTCACAAAGGTTGCCCAATACCCTACTCCTAAGCCCATTATAAAAGCAAGGCTTAAAAACTTTGTCGCTGTAATACCATCACTCAATAAATACCATAGTGAGCTTCCAATGATAATTAATTGACATATAAACACCACTTTTTTGCGGGATTTTAAAATCTGTGCGAATATTCCTGCCAGTACATCCCCGATAGAAATACCGATATAGGTAAACATCACCCCTTGACCAGCACTCAGTGTACCTGTTGCCCCCAAGGCCTTGCCAATTTCCGGAGCCTGTGTGACCAAAACACCGACAACAAACCAGATTGGAAGACCAATACAGAGACAGTTAACATACCGTTTTAACCGGCTTTTATTTGTAAAAAGCATACGGATATCTCCTTTCACAACACCCGATTTATCTTGATCCTTAAATAATCCTGATTCAAAAGAGCCAATGCGCAACAGTAGCAACAGTAAGCCCATTCCACCACCGACAAAGTAGGCCGTTCGCCAGTCAAATTCTTCCGATACAAAATAGGCCAATATAGCGCCTAAAACACCGACACCGGCAACCAACATGGTCCCATAACCGCGTTTTGATTTATGCATACTTTCAGAAACCAAGGTAATTCCCGCCCCCAGTTCTCCGGCCAAACCAACGCCCGCTATAAAACGAATAATACCATACATAAGCACATCATGTACAAAACCATTTGCAATATTCGCTACAGAGTATAAAAGAATCGATCCAAAAAGCACTTTTAAACGTCCAAATTTATCCCCTATAATCCCCCAAAGAATTCCACCCAACAACAAACCGCCCATTTGCATATTGAGCACAAATTCACCTTTTACCCGCATTTCTTCCGCAGGGACGCCAATATCAGTGAAGGACTGAATACGAACTATGGAGAAAATAATCAAATCGTAGATATCGACGAAATAGCCCAGTGACGCAATCATAACCAGTAACCATACTTTTCTGCTGGATTGTTTTTCTTTTATTGTTGACATTTTAGGTTTTTTGATCTGTAAAAATACCATAGTGAAGCTATAAAACCAAGATTTCGAAAAATAATCCGACACATTGTTTTATTTTTGCATCATGAGATATAGTCCAATTGCCTTAACATGGCTATTACGTATTTACCCACCATTTCTATTTCAGGGAATCTGGGTTAAAAAAATTAGCCCCGGCTTCCAAGGCGCCAAAGTAAAAATTTATAAGACACCATTCAATATCAATACCAACAAAACATTATTTGGCGGAACGATCTTTTCTGCAGCAGATCCAATATTCCCCATCCTCATTGATCAGTATCTTCAAAAGATTGGTTTTAAGAAAACGGTGGCCTGGTTAAAATCATCACAGATCACCTTTAAGAAACCCGGCAAAACCAGCGTGGAATATTCTGTGCAACTCTCCGAGGAAATCCTTGAAGAATGTGCTCATATTATCCGCACAAAAGGCAAAGTAGTAAAGGATTTTACACTGGAAATTAAAGATAAGTCTGGCGATCTCTGTGCCACGGTACGTTGTGAAACCTATATTCGTGACTTGAATTTTACATTCCCTTCCAGAAATCGAAATATTGAGCCATAAGAAATTAATATATTTGTCCAATTACCAAAAAACAAAAAACATGAATAAAATCGCGTTTGTAGCTATCGCATCCTTGGCAATAGCAGCATGTGGAACTCAGGGAAATGGTGCAACAGGTGTAAAAGCCATGCAAGATTCAACTATTAAGATACATGATGAAATTATGCCTCAAATCGCTCATTTCGACCGCGATGCTGTTAAGATAGATTCTATTTTGGCAAATTTAAAAAACCTAAAAACAACTAAGGCTGATTTAGACACCAATTTAACAAGAAAAGAGCTAAGCACATTGAAAGCTAATTTAGAAAGTGCTACAGACCATATGATGGACTGGATGAAAGGATATAACCCAGATTCAACAGATGTTAAATATTTTGAAACAGAGCTTCAAAAAGTAAGTGATATGAAAAAAATATTTGATAATGTTTCTAAAGAAAGCCAAGACAAATTAAAGAATTTTTAAATCCAAAAATTCAAATAACACAGTCCGATCCTCTTTAGGTTAACATTAAATTGTTCGTGTAAAGATGGAATCAAGCTTTAACAAACAAAACTATTAAACACATGAGATCCATAACTAAATTTTACTGCGCAACTGGCCTTTTACTCGGTTTATTTTCCTGTAAAAACAATAGCCAGACAAGCTTACCCATCTATGGCGAAAGAGAAGCTGTAGAAAAAACAGTTGATGGAAAACAAATCGTAGATACAGTCTATCATACTATTCCACCTTTTAAACTGCTCAATCAGGATAGTACAATGATTTCAGACAAAGATTTTGAGGGCAAAGTATATATCGCCAACTTCTTCTTTACCCATTGTCCAAGTATCTGTCCGACGATGAATCGCAACCTATTAAAGATATACCAGCAATACAAGGATAATGAAGAAGTTCGTTTCCTGTCCCATAGCATAGACTTTAAATACGATCAACCCTATGTACTGAAAGATTATGCCAATAAATTGGGTGTAACCAATAATCACTGGCAATTTGTTTCGGGGACTAAAGCAGAAATATATGGTCTAGCCAATCAATACCTGGTTTATACCGCTGAAGATAAAAATGCACCTGGAGGTTACGATCATCAAGGATACCTTGTCTTAATAGATAAGGATAAAAGAATTCGGGGTGCCTACGACGGCACAAACGATGAGCAGGTAAAAAAATTGATGAACGATTTACCTTTACTCTTGAGTGGGGCTAAAAAATAACATGCGCATTCTCTTAACAACAAGTATAACGATCGGGGTTATTTTATCGATCTTGATTGGTTGTCAGCAGGAAGTTGATATCAAAACGGCACAATATGCGGTTAATGGTCAAAAGGTATACCGGACACATTGTCAAAATTGTCATGGAGAGAAAGGCGAAGGATTGGGAAATCTCTATCCTCCCCTAACCGATACCACCTTTCTGCAAACCCATCGTCAAGATCTCGCTTGCATTATCAAGAACGGAACTTCAGGAGAGCTTGAAGTAGCAGGCAAAAAGTTTAATAATACCATGCCCGCTTCAAATCTTTCTGCAATTGATATCGCTTATGTATTAACATACATCAATACCAAGATCAATAAAGGAAAGAATCTATATCCTCTGGAAGAAGTGGAGAAAAATTTAAAAAATTGTAAATAGAAAAAAGCGTTGGTTTTATAAGCCAACGCTTTTTTTTCTATGCAACCGATCCACCTCCTCTAAGAAAGATCTTCGGGCCAATCTGCAAGCGACAGTCAAGCTACAACCCTGGCACTCTTGGCACTACTTCCCCTCCGCCCATCAAAAAAAATAAAAAGTTGAAAACAATTTCACCTTTTTTTCCTTATTGTATTATTGGTTCAAATCGTTTTATATTTATTGATTTATAACAATATTCTGACATTTTGGATCCAAATTAATCGTTAATTTTGCAACCGAATGAACGTTCGATTGATGAATTCCAATGAAAAAATTGCGGCAGTACTTGCCAGCACACTAAAACTTATACAAACAAACGGCTTCCATGGAACGCCGATGAGCAAAATCGCACAAGATTCTGATGTAGCAATAGGAACTATCTACCATTATTTTCCATCAAAAGATGACCTAATCTTTGCACTGTTCAAGCATTGTAGAACATTACTGAATGATTACATTTTTGATGGTATAAAAGATGATTTCGATTATAAAGATTCCTTTATTCATATCTGGCGCAACTTTGTCAAGTTCTATTTAGAAAATGGGCATATCTTCAGTTTTTTTGAACAGTTTTTTTCGTCTCCTTATTACGAGAAAAACAAAGCTGAGATACAAGAACCTGTAGGTGGACAAAATAAAGTTGTTGATTTTTTACAAGAAGGCATTGACCGAAAAATATTGAAACAGGTAGACGTCCATCTTTTGGTGGCCAGTTATATTGGTGTAGCCTTATCGACTGTTCACAGTATCAAATTTAAAGATCTCAAATTCTCTGAACAGAATGTAGAAGATTTAATTGGGATTATTTGGGATGGAGCTATTAATAGAGAAAAAAATAATTAATTACATATATGAAGTTTAATAGAATCGTTTATTCCTTGGCGGCCCTGTCGCTTTTGAGTAATACAGGATTTGCACAACAGCAATCTGAAAACTTGCCGGCAAATGCAACACTTCAGCAGCTGATTGATTACGCCTTACGTAATCAAATCTCTGTAAAACAAGCACAATTGGACGAGGCCATCGGTGAAAAAGATATTGACATCTCCCTTTCAGGTTGGTACCCACAATTGGGTCTAAAAGGAAGTTATAATTATAATGTCATTGTTCCATTAGCAAATATTGGCGGAAATAATATCAAAATGGGGCAGAACAATGCGAGTGCCTTAACGCTTCAAGCAGACCAACAGATCCTTAATCCAGAGCTAATGCAGGCAAAAAAAGCCGCTGAGCTGGTACGTCTCGGTAATAAACAAAATACGGAGAACAAAAAAATAACAGCTGTTGTGGAGGTCAGTAAGGCCTATTATGACATCCTTACCTCGGAAGAGCAGATCAAGATTGTTCGCGAAAATATTGCTCGCCTTCAAAAACAATTGAAAGATGCAAAGTCACAATATGATGTGGGTTTAGTTGATAAAACTGACTATAAGAGAGCGCAAATTGCTTTGGCAAATTCGAATGCTGACGAGAAAAGAACGGTTGAGCTTCGTAAATATAAATACGAATACCTTAAACAATTGCTAGCTTTGGATAAAAGCAAAAATTTGACGCTTTCATTTGACAATAGCAGTATGGAATCAGAGATTCTACTTGATACAACTGCAGGAATAAGTGTCTCTAATCGAATTGAATTCCAACAATTGGAAACATCGAAAAAGATTCAACAGTTGAGCACACAGTATTATAAATGGACATATTTACCAAGCGTAAGTGCTTTTTATAATTACGCATTCAACTATAGAAATGATAAATTCAGTAAACTTTATTCCGACAATTTCCCGGGTTCAGTAGCTGGCCTAAATGTTTCTTTTTCAATTTTCGACGGATTTAAACGTAAAAAACAAATCAATAAATCCAGATTGCAGGAAGAAAGAATTGACTGGGATATCAAAAATTTAGAAAACAGCATTAACACAGAATATTCGTTGGCAAAGGCAACCTATAATGCGAATTTAAATGACTGGAAAACAGCTAAAGAAAATGTGGATCTCTCCAAAGAAGTATACGAGACAATCAAACTTCAATATGACGAAGGTATCAAAACTTACCTCGATTTAATGACAGCAGAGACTGATCTCAAAACAACACAGCTCAATTATTTGAACTCCCTTTATGCGCTATTGTCAAGTAAATTGGATGTTCAGAAAGCAGTTGGGGCAATCCACACAAATTAATCAATAAACGGAAACTAATACAAATCATGAATAAAAGACAATTATTATTCGCTTTCTTCCTTGGGACGGCATTAGTATGGACCTCTTGTGGAAATAAAGATGCAAAAAAGCAAGGTGCAGCACAGGCTCAGGCTGAAAAAGTTGTCCCTGTCAGCTTTGGTGTCGCATCGCATGAGACTGTTACAGGTACAATCAGCTATCCAGCAACAGTCAAACCGTTGAACGAAGCAGATCTATATGCGGAAGTAAGCGGCTATATCACAAAAATATATGTTTCTGACGGTGCAGTAGTTTCCGCAGGACAAGCTCTTTATGAAATTGATGGAACACGCTACAACGCAGCTGTCCAACAAGCTAAAGCAAGCTTACAGGTCGCACAGACTGATTTGGAACGACAAAAAAGAGATTTAGCACGTTACCAGACATTGGCCGATAAAGACGCGATTGCGAAGCAGGTTTTTGACAATGCAGTATCAAATGTAGCGGCTTCTCAGGCACAGGTAGAGTCGGCTCGTGCGGCATTGGTCACTGCAAATACAAACTTATCACGGTCGACGATCCGCGCTCCTTTCAGTGGTACTGTAGGGATATCACAGGTGCGTTTGGGAGCTTTAGTTAACCCAGGCACAACCCTATTGAATACCTTGTCTTCAACCAGTCCAATTGCTGTTGAGTTTCAGGTAAACGAAAAGGATATTGCCAAATTTACCCAATTGCAAAGCAGCCATTCCTCTTCGGACCTTTCTCTTTTATTGCCAAATGGAAGCACTTATGAAGGCAAAGGAACGATCACAACCATTGACCGCGCAGTTGACCCTGCTACCGGAACAATCAAAGTGCGGGCTACTTTCCCGAACAATGCCAACGAATTGCGGGCTGGTATGAATATTACGATGAATGTATCAACAACCTCGGCTACAGAAGAAGTTGTTGTACCTTACAAAGCGGTCTTTGAACAGCTTGGGGTATTTAACCTTTATGCGGTGAATGATAGCAGTAAAGCCGAAATACGTCAAGTAAAATTAGGTATTAAAGCTGGTGATAAAATTGTGATTAAAGAAGGTGTCAAAGACGGTGAAAAGATTATCGTCGACGGTACCATGAATGTCCAAAATGGAGTTAAAGTAGTTGATGCTGCTGTCGCTGCCCAACAGGCTGCCAAAGGAGCACCTCAAGGAAAATAACACCATTAATTTTTTAAAGAGAATCTAAAAGATATAGAATGATTTCAGAAGTATTTATTAAGAGGCCAGTTACCGCAATCGTTATTTCGATATTGATTTCAATTATCGGGATCATTGCAGTATCCACGTTGCCAATTAGCCAGTATCCTTCTATTGCACCTCCAACAGTAACGGTTACGGCCAATTACACCGGAGCTGATGCACAGACGGTTGAACAAACCGTGACAACTCTTATCGAGAGTCAGATCAATGGTACACCTGGCATGATTTATATGTCGTCCAATAGTACGTCAAATGGTCAAGCAACAATTACGGTGACATTTGAAGTAGGTACGGATATCGATATTGCGACCTTAGACGTACAAAACCGTGTGGGAATCGCTGAACCAGCCCTTCCCGAAGCTGTGAGACGTCTGGGAATTACAACCCGTAAAGCCAATAACGATATCCTGATGTTGGTTGCCTTAACTTCACCAAAAGGAACGAGAGATGAAAATTTCTTGGCCAATTACAACAACTTATACGTTAAAGACGCGCTCTTACGTGTGAAAGGTGTCGGTGACGTAACCGCTTTTGGTCAGCCGTTTTCAATGCGTGTATGGCTAGATGCAAATAAATTGGCTAATTTAAGCATGACTCCGGCTGATGTATCAACAGCAATTGCGGAACAAAACTCCCGCATACCTGGTGGTAGTGTGGGTGGACGTCCACAAGAGTCTTCGACAGTATTTGAATATCCAATCATTACCGATAGTGACCTTTCGAATCCGGAAGACTTTGAAAACATCGTTGTAAAAACCAACAAAGATGGATCTATCGTACTTTTAAAGGATGTTGCACGTGTTGAATTGGGTCAATTCAATTATGGTACATCATCTACCGTAAATGGTATGACCTCATCTGCGATGATGATTAACCAGACCCCGGGAGGAAATGCCGTAGAATCCGCAGAAGGTATTGTGACAGCATTGGAAAAACTAAAAAAATCTTTTCCAACTGACGTAGATTATACCATCAGTTACGAGACAGTTTCGGTAGTAAATGCCTCAATTTCTTCGGTTATCCATACCCTAGTTGAAGCATTGATCCTGGTAACAGTGGTGGTATTTTTCTTCCTTCAAAGCTGGAGGGCAACATTAATCCCCGTATTGGCAATTCCGGTATCCATCATCGGTACATTCATCTTCTTCCTGATGTTTGGCTTTTCGGTCAATAACCTGACCATGCTCGCCTTTGTATTGGCCATCGGTATTGTGGTGGATGATGCCATCGTTGTGGTGGAAGCTGTCCAGCACTATATCGACCATTATAAGCTGGATGCAAAAGAAGCGACACGTCGCGCCATGGGCGATATCACTGCTCCGGTTATTGCAATTGCATTAATTTTGGCTGCCGTATTCGTTCCCGTAGGTTTTATCCCTGGGATGGTCGGTAAATTGTACCAACAATTTGCCATCACGATCGCTGTGTCCGTTATGTTGTCTGCATTTATTGCCCTTTCGTTAACTCCAGCATTATGTTCGATTTTATTAAAACCAACAGCAGTACATGAAGGTGCCAAAGGTTTGAATAAATTTTTCTACAAATTTAATGTATGGTTTGAAAAGGTGACCATCAGATACTCCAATGGTGTAAAACAAGCAATCAAAAAAGCACCACTTGTATTGATCATTCTGTTGTGTATTTTTATCGGAACAGGCTGGATGTTTACAACCAAACCGACAGGGTTTATTCCTTCGGAAGATGGTGGTGCATTTTTTGCAGGTATTACTTTGCCGGAAGGTTCTTCTTCTGCACGTACCAATGAAGTCCTTAAAGAGATTGAAGCCGATCTACACAAGACTTTCCCTGAAATCAAATATGTTACCGCAATTTCTGGTATCAATATCCTAAACCGCGCGTTTAAATCCAATGGTGCAACAGTATTCGTTTCTCTTAAACCTTGGGAAACCCGTACACGTACTGCAAACGATATCGCGGGAATGATTATGGGTAAATACATGGGTTATACCAAAGCACGGGTATTGGCGGTAACGCCACCGGCAATTCCGGGTCTAGGTACATCTGGTGGTTTCTCTATGCAGGTACAAGATTTACAAACTGTAAATATCAAAGATTTCGAAGCAACAGTAGGTAAATTCTTGATGGCTGCCAACCAACGTCCAGAAATTGGAATGGCCTACACGATGTTTAATACCAATTCTCCAAACTACAAATTGGAAGTTAATCGTGAACAGGCAAAACGTATGGGCGTGCCCATCTCAAGTATTTATTCGACAATATCATCCTATTTAGGAAGTAGCTATGTCAATGACTTTACAAAGTATGGTCGTAGTTACCGTGTTGTAACACAAGCTGATATTCCGTACCGTATGAATATTGAAGACATCAACAAATTGTATGTCAACAATGTTTCCGGTAACCCTGTACCGATGGGTACACTGGTCAAGTACGAATTAATGACAATGCCTTCAATCATCAACCACTACAATATCTTTAGAAGTATCGAGATCAATGGTAGTTCGGCTCCTGGTTTCTCATCCGGAGATGCATTGAAAGCTTTGCAAGAAGTGGCTGCACAAACATTACCAGAAGGCTTTGACTATCAGTTCTCCGGTCTATCTCTTCAAGAGATGCAATCCGGGTCAAAGACCATTCAAATTTTTGCGTTGTGTATCCTATTTGTATTCTTACTATTGGCTGCCTTATACGAAAGTTGGTCTGTACCTTTCTCCATTTTGTTATCTGTACCACTAGGTGTATTTGGGGCTATATTAACCCTAACATTAATCCCTACATTGGATAATAACATCTATGCACAGATTGGTCTGGTCACCATCATTGGACTTGCTGCCAAGAATGCGATTCTAATCGTAGAGTTTGCTAAGGAACGGGTTGATATCGGGATGAACCTTTATGAAGCGACATTAGATGCTGTAAAATTGCGTTTACGCCCAATTATCATGACTTCCTTTGCCTTCATCTTGGGGATTATTCCATTGATGCTATCTCATGGAGCTGGAGCAATTTCTCGCCAAACAATCGGTTGGACGGTATTTGGTGGTATGACTGCAGCCACACTCCTAGCGATCTTTATCGTTCCGGTGCTATTCGTTGTGATTACACGTATGGCATATGGTAAGAAAAAATTGGCTGAATTAGAAGCTAATTTCGATGAAGAGAAAGCGAAAAATTTAAGTTCACACTAATTATACGCTGCCTCTGTGAAGAATCCACACGGAGCTAACAGCAAGAAGCCTTTCCTTGTAACAAGGGAAAGGCTTCTTTTTTGCTCGTCCAATTATATTTTTTTATTTTTACCGCTCACTATTAAAAGTATATGTCACCTGAATCACAACGAAAATTTGAATTACTAAACCTTCTTGCCGAATCCTACGACGCACTATTATTTGATGTCGATGGTACCCTGGCAGATAATATGGACGCACATAAACAAGCCTATAAAGCTGCAGCCAAACAATACGGAGTCGAGTTGGACGTCAATTTGATTGATGAAACTGCCGGATGGCCCACTGTGGCTGTTGCAGAGGAAATCAGCAAACGCTATGAGGTAGATTTCGATTATCAAGAATTTTCCACACTAAAGTCTACTATTTTTCGAGACGAGTATGTTTTCAAGACTAAGCCTGTAGATTACGTTGTTGAACATCTAAAATATCAGAAAGGTAAAAAACACATCGCTGCCGTTTCAGGAGGAACCAGAACAACCTTATCCATGACATTAACCACCATTGGTGTATGGGATGATTTGGAAACACTGGTTTGTGCTGGAGATACAGCTGAGGGAAAACCTTCACCACAACCCTTTCTTTTGGCAGCTGCTCAATTGAATATTGCTCCGGAAAGATGCCTGGTCTACGAAGACGGGACCCCAGGAGTTGAAGGTGCGAAAGCCGCAGGAATGGGTTGGGTTCGCGTTGATGAAATTTAATAAACCCCAATTTGCAGACTATAAAAAAAGCCGCAGTAAACTTCAAGCTTACTGCGGCTTTTTTTATAGCATTATGCTATTTAAAAACTAGTAATTATTTTCACTCCCCCGTTGCTATAGTTCAAATCGGATGATTTCAAATTTCCGATTGGAGCTTTATAATAAGGCTCTACAGAAATGGATAATTTTCCAACTTTCTGTTTCCGACCAACTGAAAAATTAATAAAGCCGTTCACACCTTTATCATCAACATTTTTGTCTTGAGATTTTTGTCTGTACTCCGTATTATTTGTTTCATAGATCGTTGCCCGTTCCTGATCCAATACACCAACATAGGATACACCGACTGAGGTATAGAAATTCTTGTTTATCGCGTATCTAACATCCAATGGGATATCAACTGTTAGGATTTTACCTGAAACCCGTTCATTACTCTTTGCATCTTTTGCATCTGCTGCCCGCATCGCAAAGGAATTATTCAAATTCGATTGAGAAATATAATTTGGCGCATCTGCATTAAGAGAATTTGATCCCATTGCAGGAGTAATGGGTGAATTACCCGAAACAGCTCCATAATGTTGAATGGAAGCTCCCGAACGAAGACTTACCTTACTCGAAATATTATAGGCTAGTGCGACCCCGCCCCCCAACGTTATACTTTCCGACGTAGAAGCAGGTGATACAAAAGCGCCCATTTCCCATTTCTTATCTTGGTTAACGTTCGTGTGTACAACACTATTCCTTGCCCCCCCCTGTTGTGCAGCATACAATTGTGATAGTTTTGCAGCATCGCGTTGCGTTTGATTAACAGGCGACATAAACCCTGAATTGGCCGAAGCAATAACCCCACTATTCGTTACAGTGGTATTTCTTGACGCGCTTACTCGTTCCACTTCACTTTCCGTTAAACCAACCTGCGCTGAAAATGAATTATTTTTCAATTGCATGGACTGCAGCCTTCTTAAATCGACTGATACAGCCACATCGTGGCCCCGCATTAATTGCCCAGTGCTCAATACCAAGTGGTGATTGTCCAAATTTTCAGTTGAATGGTCCGCTGGCACAGAATAGGTATAGGGCTTCTTCGCTGATAATACCTCTGCACTTACAATCCTATCGCCCGTAACATCCGATAACGAACGCTGTATCGATTCTTTTAAATCCTTATGATCACCTAACACATCTTCTCGTTCTGGCAGATGTGTTAAAACGACTGCAGGTGAATCAGTCTCCACATTCGTCTTTAGCCCCCAATATCCTACACCAAAACACACTAACACAGCCGCAGCAGCACTCCAATACTTCCAATTAGAGGAACGATGTGCTGAAACGCCATAATTTGAGGCAAATTTCTCCCAGGAACCTTCTTTATAAGGTAGTTCATGGTCTTTTAATTGTCCAATGATCTCTTCTATCAATTCCTTTTTCTTATTGTCTTTCATCGTAACAACAATATTTATCTTATTTCTTGAACTACGCCTGTATAATCCAAGTATAATTTTCTAAGTTTTTGTTTCGCTCGCGTCAGATAAGTCCTTGATGTACTATCTGGTATATTAAGCATCTGGGCAATTTCATCATGTGAATACCCCTCAATTTCATAGAGATTAAAAATAGTTTTTTGAATTTCAGGGAGCTGATCGAGCAGACGCATAATCTCATTGACCTCCAGTCGACTGTCCAATTGTACTGCCGGTGTATGCATATCCCCTTCTCCCAAATCTTCAACCGAATAAAACTGCTTTTTACTTCGTAAAAAATCAATCGAAATATTGGCAGCAATTCGTCCTATCCATGCTCTAAACGATTTTTCGAGATTTTCATCATCAATATCCCTATTAAATGATTCCAATTTTCGAAATATCCGAACAAAGCTTTCATTCACGAGCTCTTCGGCGTCCACATCCTGTTTTACATAACGAATAATAATAGCCATGAGATAACCATAATACTTCTTATAAACGAAGGCCTTGCCGTCCTCACGATCGCGCAAGCAACGTTCTAAGGCATCATGTAAAGATGATAGCTTCTTGTTATAAAAATATGACCGAATTATACCCACTTAAACCATTTAATTATTAAGTTTCAAACTTAGACAAATTGCCTTTCATATGCAATCAATAACACATGCCATGTAAACAATCTATCGAATTCTCCCCTTCATTATGAACGTTTTTTTCGAGGAGATAACGAAATTAAAATTATAAAACTCAAAATCAAATAGTCGAATGTCCCCTTGTAATAATATCACTATTTAACTATTTTTATCCCATATAACGGAATGCCATTTCCTTTCGCTACAGTGTTTTCAAAAAAAATCCATAAAAAGAATTGAAAAAAATGGCTATTTTTGCGTGATTTTCACATTTTAAATATTATTCATACCGAATGAGTACTGTATTATCCGAACAGGAACAACTTAGAAGACAAGCGATGCAATCGTTGTTGGATATGGGAATTGATCCATTTCCAGCAAACGAATTTGTCGTCAATGCACATGCTGCTGATATTTTAGAAAATTACGATAGAGATAAATTGAATTATAAGAACATTACCATTGCTGGACGTATCATGAGTCGTCGTGTGATGGGTAGTGCTTCATTCTTTGAAATTCAAGACTCTACCGGACGTATTCAAGCTTATATTAAGCGTGACGATGTATGTCCTGATGAGAATAAAGACCTATACAATGTCGTTTTCAAAAAGCTATTGGATATCGGAGATATCGTTGGTATCAAAGGCTATGTCTTCACAACACAAACCGAGGCTATTGCAGTACACGTAGAAGAACTTACCGTTTTATCCAAATCGCTACGTCCCCTACCTGTCGTTAAATCTGCAGAAGGTAAAACTTTTGATGCCTTTACAGACCCAGAGCAACGCTATAGAATGCGTTACGTGGATTTGATCGTAAATCCAAGTAACAAAGACATATTTATCAAACGTACGAAGCTTTTCAATGCGATGCGTCAGTTCTTTAACGACGCGGGTTATATGGAAGTAGAAACACCTGTCCTGCAATCCATTCCAGGCGGTGCTGCAGCACGTCCGTTTATTACACACCATAATGCTTTAGATATTCCATTATATCTTCGTATCGCCAACGAGCTTTATTTAAAAAGACTAATCGTTGGTGGATTTGATGGTGTATACGAATTTTCTAAAAACTTCCGTAATGAAGGAATGGACCGTACCCACAATCCAGAGTTCACCGCAATGGAAATTTATGTAGCCTATAAAGACTACAACTGGATGATGGACTTTACAGAACGTCTGTTAGAACATTGTGCGTTGGCTGTAAACGGTACAACTGAAGCTACCTTCGGAGAACATAAAATTGACTTTAGAGCACCGTATAAACGGATATCGATGACAGATTCCATTAAGGAATTCACTGGATTTGATATTACTGGAAAATCTGAAGACGAAATCCGTATTGCCGCCAAAGGAATGGGCATCGACGTAAACGAAACCATGGGTAAAGGCAAATTGATCGATGAAATTTTCGGCGCAAAATGTGAAGGAAACTACATCCAGCCAACATTCATTACAGATTATCCAAAAGAAATGTCTCCTTTAACGAAGAAGCACAGAGATAATCCTGATTTAACCGAGCGTTTTGAGCTGATGGTTTGTGGAAAAGAGATTGCCAATGCTTATTCAGAGCTTAATGATCCAATTGATCAACGTGAACGATTTGAAGATCAATTACGTCTTTCTGAAAAAGGTGATGATGAAGCCATGTTTATTGATCAGGATTTCCTACGTTCATTGGAATATGGAATGCCGCCGACCTCTGGACTTGGAATCGGTATGGACCGTTTAATCATGTTCTTGACCGATAATGCGTCAATCCAAGAAGTTCTTTTCTTCCCACAAATGAGACCTGAAAAAGTCGCCAAAGTAGCAGAAGTAAAAGATTATGAGGAACAAGGCATTCCTGCGGCCTGGGTTCCTGCTTTACAAAAAATGGGTTTTACAACCATTGAAGCTTTAAAAGAAGCGAATCCGAACAAGGTTTTTAATGATCTTGGTGGTATGCGTAAAAAACTGAAACTAGATATCAATATGCCAACGAAAGACGAAGTATTTGCTTGGTTCAATTAAATCGGTATCTATACTAGCTAAAAAAGCTGCCTCAATAAAATTTTGAGGCAGCTTTTTTTGTTTTTATGTGGCGTATCAGCTAATACCAAACTCCTATAATCTTCTCATCAGCTCCTACACTAACAGGGAGATTACAGGGGGTTAACAGGGGGTTAGCAGGGGTATAACAGGGGTAAATCCTTGTTAACCCCCTATTACCCCCCTACAATAAGTATGGTAAATCCCCATTAATTCAGAAGCTGTTTAGCGCATAGCACAATGCAATACAAAGTAAGGCTGCTAAAAAGATGTGCTATGCATTTAAGCACAGGATGTAGGACACATTTGTCACTAATATATGACTCCTGTCAATTGAAGACATTTATTATATTTACATATCGTTAACTAAATCAGTTTTTGGCATATGAAGAATATTCTCGCGCTTGATGGTGGTGGTATCCGGGGTATCATTCCTGCAATGGTTCTCGTCGCTCTGGAAGAGAAGTTACAAAAGCAGACCATGGATCCCAATGCGCGGATTGCCTCCTACTTTGACTTTATTGCGGGCACAAGCAGCGGTGGAATTCTGACAAGTATTCTTTTGTATCCAGAAGAAGGCAATCCCACCCATCCTAAATTTTCCGCGCGAGATGCATTAAATTTATTTGTTAATCATGGTACTGAAATTTTCAACGCTTCCAAATGGCGACGCTTTTTAGGTGGATTTGGTCTTGTCAGCGAACTCTACTCGTCCAACACATTATCAGACGTTTTGGATGAGTACTTTCAAAATGCACGATTGAGCCATCTTATCAAACCCTGTATCATCACTGCGTATAACATTGAATTGCGGAAGAATCATTTTTTTAGACAACAAAAGGCAATTACGCACGGGGAAGCACGGGATTTCTACCTTAAAGATGTCTGCAAGGCTACATCTGCTGCACCCACATTTTTTCCTGTTGCAGAGATCTATTCGCTTTCAAAAACAAGATACCCTTTGATTGATGGCGGTGTGTTTGCTCAAAACCCCTCCATATGTGGTTTACTTGAAGTTTTAAAGGCTTTTAACAGCACGCAGATAAACGACATGTTTATGGTATCCTTAGGTACCGGAATGTCAAAAACAGCTTATAATTACGAACATTTTAAAAAGAAACTTGCTATACAAATCGGTCCAGCTTTAGTTGACATTATGACAAGTGCCTCTTCTGAAAGTACCGAATTTTTTATTCGGCAACTATTTCAAAGTAACGGTAAGCAACAGAATTATCTACGCATAGAACCAGCCAATCTGTCGAGCATCAATGCATCATTAGATGCAGCCTCGCCCAATAATATACAGAAGTTGATCTCCTTATCCGATAAAATGATCAGTGAGCATGAGGATACATTGGATTATATCGTTGCGCATCTCATTAAAGAAAAGAGTCAAAATAAGAAGAAAAATCCATGGAGCCAGTTGATGGATAAGTTCTAAAAGATTACTTTTACGCATATTTTAAATCTATATGGCATTAAACTACGTTTGGGTTGCATTTTTCTTAATCACATTTGCCGTAGCCCTTGTAAAACTAATCTTTTTCGGAGATACGGAAATCTTTCAGCAAATTGTAAATTCAATCTTTGACAGTGCAAAAACAGGAGCAGAAATCTCTTTAGGACTGATCGGCATGATGAGTTTTGCACTTGGGATTATGAAAATTGGCGAAAAAGGCGGTATGATCAATATCTTCGCAAAAATCGTGGGACCTTTTTTCCATAAACTATTCCCAGAGATACCCAAAAATCACCCTGCGCTTGGTTCTATTCTTATGAATTTCTCGGCTAATGCACTAGGGTTAGATAATGCGGCAACGCCATTGGGGCTTAAAGCCATGAAAGAACTCCAGGAGCTCAATCCAAATAAGGAAACAGCTACCAACGCACAAATCATGTTTATCGTGCTCAATGCATCTAGCTTAACCCTCTTGCCTATTTCAATTATGGCTTATCGGAAAGAAGCTGGTGCACCAGATCCTTCAGATGTATTTCTGCCAATTCTGATCGCAACCTTCTTTTCCACATTGGTGGCATTGATTCTCGTTTCCATCTACCAAAAAATAAATTTATTTAACCGTGTAATTCTAGGATACCTGGGAGCAATGGGACTATTTATCGGTGGACTACTTTATTACTTTTCGGGACTGCAACAAACAGAAATTGAAATATTCAGTAAGGTATTCGGCAATCTTATTTTATTTAGCTTATTCACCTCTTTTATAGGTTTGGCTCTTTTCCGTAAAGTGAATGTATACGATTCATTTATAGAGGGTGCCAAAGAGGGCTTCGAAGTCTCTGTAAAAATAATACCCTATCTCGTCGCGATGCTTGTCGGTATCGCTGTATTTAGAGCATCAGGAACCATGGACTATATGGTCGCTGGAATTTCCAAAGCTATCGCATTATGTGGTCTAGATACATCGTTTGTAGACGCTTTACCTGTTGCCTTTATGAAGCCGCTCAGTGGATCCGGTGCACGTGGACTTATGGTCGATTTGATGAATGCCAAGGGGCCAATGGACTTCGCTGCCAGGGTTGCTTGTGTTATTCAGGGATCAACAGAAACTACTTTTTATGTCCTCGCGGTATATTTTGGTGCAGTAGGAATAAAGCGTACACGGCATGCATTACCCTGCGCTCTGCTAGCTGAATTGGCTGGTGTGATAGCCGCAATTATTATATCCTATATATTTTTTAAATAGTATACAAAACGGATCTAGAAAGGTTCTGTTTTTAGATTTGAGCCGATTCTTTTACATATAATTATATACTGATGAAAAAAACAATTGCACTAATAGCCCACGACGGCAAAAAACCTGAAATGGTCGCATTTGTCAAAGACCACCAGGAATTATTGGAGCGCGCCAATATCATTGCCACAGGTACTACGGGCTCTTATGTCAGACAGACAGGCTTGCCTGTGGAATTGAAATTGAGCGGCCCCATGGGTGGTGATGCACAAATCGCAGCTTTGGCGGCCGAAAGAAAAGTTGATGGTATTATTTTCTTTCGCGATCCACTAGGAAAACATGCACATGAACCAGATATTCAGATGCTCATGCGTGTATGTGATCTTTATAATGTCCCTTTGGCAACAAACCCTGCAACAGGAAGCCTCATCATTGAAGGACTATTAGAAGACGTGGAATCATAATTTTAATCGCTTATGGACAATGAAGTAATCGTTTCAATAGGGAAAACACCCTATACAACTACAGTACAATACGGCAAACATCAAATAACGGTTGATGAACCCGAAGATGTAGGCGGTAAAGATCAGGGCATAAACCCTACTCCACTATTACTATCCTCTTTAGGGAGCTGCAAAGCCATTACAGTCAAAATGTATGCTGACCGCAAAAACTGGTCCCTGGAGGAAGTGCTGGTGCGTTTATCTTATGAGGTACAAACAAGTGAACAGCAGCAAACGACCTATATACAATGCTTTATTAGCTTTAAGGGAGATTTAGATGAGGTTCAAAAGCAGCGTTTGTTTAAAATAGCTGAAAAGTGTCCTGTTCATAAAATATTATCAAATCCTATTGTAATAACTTCAAATCATTTATAATGTTTCTTGGGATAACAGATAACACTATTTATATTTGTCCGCGCAAAAAAGACCTTTAATAGTCGATAGAATCGAATAGTAAAGGTTTACTTGTCCTGCAATATAGATATTTGTAATAAAAATAAAGCAAACGATGCAATTGGATCCGCAAATAGCAATAGACTCGCCTTTTAGATCGATCAAACGGGAAGATTGGAAAAATTTAAATGGGAAGGTATTGCACAATTTCAGTGTCGAAGACCTGGAAAATCTACATGCACTGAATGAACCTTTGACAAATCAGGAAATAGAAGAAGTCTACTTTCCCTTAAGTCATCTACTTGAGATTCATATTGATCGTTTCCAGAGCCTTCACCAGCGTACAAACCGGTTCTTTGGCAAAGAAGAGAGCAAACTGCCTTATATCATTGGTATAGCTGGGTCGGTCGCTGTCGGAAAAAGTACTACTGCCCGGGTTTTGCAGCGTGTCCTAAGTTTACTCCCATCCAAACCGAAGGTTGATTTGGTGACCACAGACGGTTTTCTATACCCCAACCAACAGCTTATCGAACGTGGTATTCTAAACCGAAAAGGCTTTCCTGAAAGCTATGATGCCAAAAGATTGATTCATTTCCTTTCAGCAGTGAAATCAGGGGCTCCAAAAATTGCGGTACCAGTATACAGCCACTTGGTCTATGACGTCTTACCAGACGAACAACAACAAGTGATTGAACAACCCGACATCCTCATTGTAGAAGGGATAAATGTATTACAAGTCAATTCCCAACGACCACGAAAGGGACATAGCGTATTCGTTTCCGACTTTTTTGATTATTCAATCTATGTACATGCCAGCGAGAAAAATCTTATTGAATGGTATACCAATCGATTTGAATCACTGCGTGCTACGGCATTTCAAAATCCGGCTTCATTTTTCCATAAATATGCAAATATGACAGCTGATGAAAGCCATGCCATGGCTGTGAATATCTGGAACGAAATTAATAAACCCAATCTACTTAAAAACATTTTGCCGACTAGATATCGCGCGGATCTCATTTTAGAAAAAGGAAGCCACCACTTTGTTAAAAATGTCAAAGTAAGAAAGATTTAACCCTGCATTCTTGTAAACTGGAGGATTTCATTTAATATGTTGCTCTGGACCTGCTGATGTATTTTGTTGCTGGACGAGATTGTACTAACCTCAACTTTATACTTGATATAGTCTTTAGCCATATCAGCGACCTTAATTGTAAAGCCTTGGGAATGATCTAAATTTGGGTTTTTCTGAAATAATGGACTTAAATACTGTTCCAATTCCGCCACTGCAAATGAGCGATCAATCGGTAATTCAAACTTTACAACAATTTTATTTGACTTTTGAGAAGTCTTATTGACCAAAGTCGCTGTAAATACCAAATTATTGGGAATCATCACAGCATCATCATCTTCATCGCGCACAACCAGATTGGCCAATGTGATATCAACAATTTTCCCCTGATATTCACCTATTTTTATGCGATCTCCTACGGAAAATTGATCCGAAAACATAATAATCAAACCGGATATCATATTCGTGATATATTCTCTAAAAATTACCGCAATTGCCATTGCGACAATTGTCATGCTGGTGATAAAATCTTTTGGATTAATACCAACCGCTATCATTAGGCTGACTATAATAAAAAAAACATTACCTACTGTAGCTACACGTGTAATTCCGAGCACAAAATTACCCCGGACAACCTGCTGTTCATTTCGACTGTTGTATAGTTTTACAAGGATAAAATGACCGATTGAGATCAGGACACTAGCTGTTAGAAAAGTATTTAAGCCGTAAGCCATATTCCGGATGACCTCCCGCTGCATATAAAAGGTTTCAAATTGAACAAATGATGCCGTTAACGCAATCAGCAGTATAATTCGTACAATAAAAGAAATTGAAATTGGTTTTGTCATTTTTTACACAAGCTTAAGTTGTCTGTCTAGTCAAATTTTAATGTTCTCCCATTCGCTATGCACGATAGTTCATGTAAAACGGCCACAAACAGGCTTGCTAAACTAAACAATTTTACTTTACGTAAAAAGCATTATCAGGAAATAGCTATCTTTGCCTAAAGACATTACATGCTATTAAATGAAGGAATCGAACGTGCAGACTGAACTTAACGTAAGCGGAATGCATTGTGCAAATTGTGCTATTTCAATCCACAAATACCTAGAAAACAACGGCGCTAAGGATATCTACGTCGATTTCGCCTCAGATGAAGTGAAATTTTCAAAGATCCCCCTGGAACAAATACCTGTGCTGGTCAAAGGTATCGAGTCTTTGGGTTACAAAGTTATTTCGGGTAAGGATAAGAAGCCTAGCTTTTGGAAATCTATTGATTTTAAGTTCCTTTGCTGCCTCATCTTCACCATACCCCTGTGGAGCCACATGTTTACAGACTTGCCCATTCTGCATGATCCCTATATCCAACTTGCGCTATGTGTCCCAGTTTATATCATTGGTTTTTCCTATTTTGGAATCAGCGCATTCCGTTCCATCTGGAACAAAATGCCCAATATGGATGTACTCATCTTTGTTGGATCTACAGCTGCTTTTAGCTATAGCCTCATTGGAACATATTATAATTTAGGGCATGATTACCAGTTCTACGAAACATGCGCAACAATTATAACATTGGTATTTCTGGGGAATGTCCTCGAAAAAAGAGCCGTTACCAAAACCACATCAGCAATCAAAGAGTTAGTTAAATATCAGGATATACCTGCTATTAAAATTGAAGACGACCAAGAAGTAGAGATATTAGCCCGAGACATTAAATCAGGTGATATTTTAAAGGTAAATTCCGGAAATCAGATACCTGCTGATGGCGATATTTTGGAAGGACAGGCTTGGGTGGACGAATCTATGCTAACCGGAGAAAGTCTACCTATTGAAAAACTCAAATATGATGCTGTCATTGGTGGGACGTTACTAACTGAAGGAAATATCAGAATCGTGGCGACCAAAGTTGGGTCTAAAAGTGTACTGTATCAAATTATTCAATTAATTAAAGATGCGCAAAGTAAAAAGCCACCTATTCAAAAATTCGGTGATAAAGTAGCCGCTTATTTCGTCCCAATCGTCGTTACGATATCATTCTTCACTTTTTTTATTACTTACTTTATTGCACAATTACCGCTCCAACAATCCCTCATGAATGCGATAGCTACACTTGTTGTATCTTGTCCATGCGCCATGGGGCTAGCAACGCCTACAGCTGTCATGGTTGGTCTGGGAAGAGCTGCAAAAAAAGGAATACTGATCAAAGGCGGAAGCACCATTGAGGAGATGTCCGATCTCAAACAGATGGTATTTGACAAAACGGGCACCTTAACAACTGGCGATTTTAATATCAAAGCGATTCAGACCTTTGGTATTGAACAATCGCAAGTCGAATCGATCATAGCACAATTGGAGAGTTATTCGAGTCATCCGATTGCCAAGTCGATCCGAAAACAACTCAAGGAGATAAAATCTTACCGCATTATCTTTAAGGAAGTCAATGAAATAAAAGGGAAAGGGATATTTGCTACAGACACAAATGGTAATAACTATTCCATTTGCAATGCAAAACTTGGTGAAAAGGATTACTCCAATCGCTATGATCTTGCCTTAACAATCAATGGCGTTGTAATTGCTGGAATTGTATTGGAAGATCAGATTAAGCCTTATGCAAAGGAACTCATCCAATACCTCAAAGATAAAGGGATACGCCCTATTCTTTTGAGTGGGGATCGACAAAGTAAATGTGAACGCACAGCACAAAAGCTTGGTATTGCTGATGTATACTGGGATAAGTCGCCAGAAGAAAAACTAGAAATATTGTTCAAGCTCAAAAAGAATGGCCCTACTGCAATGGTTGGTGACGGTATCAATGACGCTCCGGCATTAGCTGCTGCCGATGTTGGCATCTCGCTCGGTGATTCGACACATATTGCTATTCAATCGGCAAAGGTGGTTTTATTAAACAATGATCTCAAATCCATTGAAAAGCTGCTAAAGATTGGTCACCATACCCTATTGACAATAAAACAAAATCTATTTTGGGCCTTCGCTTACAATATTGTGGCCATACCGCTTGCCGCTGTGGGCTTTCTCGGACCTATGCTTGCAGCCTTAAGCATGGCCTTTTCAGACTTAATTGTCATAGGCAATTCGATTCGGCTCCGCTTTAAAAAAATCAAATAAAAACGATACCCCATAAGTACCAAGACAATCCATAAAAGATTGTCTTTTTTGTGTATATTAGGGCTTAAATCATTCGCTTTTGAGGTTAAATTTTTGTAACTTCGCATGCGTAGCAAGCCAGTTTACAGGGCTTGCTTACTAGTTTTATTGAAACCAAATTCATATGGCTGAAGAAACAGAAAACGACAACAATCTTGTTCCGGCAAACGACCGGATTATCCCAATCAACATCGAGGATCAGATGAAGTCTGCCTACATTGACTATTCCATGTCTGTCATTGTATCAAGAGCACTTCCTGATGCCCGTGATGGCATGAAACCAGTACACAGACGTGTTCTTTATGGCATGCTGGACTTAGGGGTTACCAGTGGCAAGCCTTACAAAAAGTCTGCCCGTATCGTCGGTGACGTATTAGGTAAGTATCACCCACATGGTGATTCGTCCGTTTATGACACCATGGTTCGTATGGCTCAAGATTGGAGTTTACGCTACCCTTTGGTAGATGGTCAAGGTAACTACGGTTCCATTGATGGCGATCCACCTGCGGCGATGCGTTACACTGAGGCAAGATTAAAGAAAATTGCCGAGGAAATGCTATCCGATATCAACAAAGATACTGTTGATTTCCAAAATAACTTTGACGATTCCTTACAAGAACCAACAGTCCTTCCTACGCGTATCCCAAACCTCTTGGTAAATGGAGCTTCGGGTATTGCTGTAGGTATGGCTACAAATATGGCTCCGCATAACCTATCTGAGGTTATCGATGGTACAATTGCTTTTATTGATAATCGTGATATTGAGGTTCCAGAATTGATGCAGCACATCAAAGGCCCAGACTTCCCTACAGGTGCATTGATCTACGGCTATGCCGGGGTTCAAGATGCTTGTAATACAGGACGCGGTCGTATTGTCATGCGTGCAAAAGCTGAAATAGAGGCAACCAAGTCTGGAAGAGAGCAGATTATTGTTACCGAAATTCCCTATCAGGTGAACAAGGCGAATATGATCGAGCGTACAGCCGAACTGGTTAATGAGAAGAAACTAGAAGGTATCTCTGCCATCCGTGATGAATCTGACCGTACGGGTATGCGTATTGTGTACGACATCAAACGTGATGCAAATGCAAATGTTGTTTTAAACAATTTGTTTAAATACACAGCGCTACAAACTTCATTTTCAGTAAACAACATTGCTTTAGTTAAAGGAAGACCAATGCTGTTGAATCTGAAAGATATGATTCATGAGTTTGTGGAGCATAGACATGATGTAATCGTTAGACGTACACGCTATGAACTGGCAGAAGCTGAAAAACGTGCTCATATTCTAGAAGGGTATTTAATTGCCTTAGATCATTTGGATGAAGTCATCAAATTGATCCGTAACTCGGATACACCAGAAGATGCACGCGTTGGATTAATTGAGAAATTTGGCCTGTCCGACCTTCAGGCTCGCGCGATCCTCGATATGACATTACGTCGTCTAACAGGACTGGAACGTGATAAAATCAAAGAGGAATATGCTGAATTGATGAAAACAATTGACTATTTGAAATCGATATTGGAAGACGAAGAGCTTCGTATGAAAATTATCAAAGACGAGTTAATTGAAATCAAGGAAAAATACGGTGACGAACGTCGATCTCAGATTGTACACTCTGCTGAAGATATGCGTATGGAAGATTTTATTGATGATGAAGAAATCGTTATCACAATCTCCCACAATAGTTACGTAAAACGTACACCATTATCCGAATACAAACGCCAAGGCCGCGGTGGTCGTGGATCAATTGGCACAAACACACGCGAAGAAGATTTTACCGAGCATATCATCACGGCCTCAGCACATAATTATATGTTGCTATTTACAGAGGCAGGTCGCTGTTTCTGGTTGCGTGCATTTGAGATTCCTGAAGGAAGCCGTACTTCTAGAGGTCGAGCACTTCAAAATATCATCAATGTTCCAAAAGAAGAAAAAATCAAGGCCTTCATCCTGGTGAAGAACTTGAAAGACCAAGAATATTTGGAAAACAACTTCATTATTATGTGTACCAAAAAAGGTACGATTAAGAAGACGTCTTTGGAAGCCTATTCTCGTCCAAGAGCAAACGGCATCAATGCCATCAATATTAATGAAGGCGATCAATTAATTGAAGCTTGTTTGACTACTGGGAGCAGTGAAATTGTCATGGCTCTCCGTTCTGGTCGAGCAATTCGTTTCAATGAATCTACAGTTCGTCCAATGGGCAGAACGGCAACAGGTGTACGTGGTATCACCTTGGGAGCTGAAAGTGATGAAGTGATTGGCATGATTAGTGTGAATGATTCGGAAACTACCGTGTTGGTCGTTTCTGAAAAAGGATACGGAAAACGGACAGATATCGAGGATTATCGCGTAACGAATCGTGGTGGTAAAGGTGTGAAAACAATCAACGTTACAGATAAAACAGGCGAACTCGTTGCGATAAAAGGCGTTACAGACAACGAAGATTTAATGATCATCAACAAGTCTGGTATTGTTATCCGTATTGCTGTGGAAGAATTAAGAGTAATGGGACGTGCAACACAAGGTGTAAGACTCATTAATTTAAAAGATAACGACGAGATCGCTTCTATTACGAAAGTCGATCGTGAAGAAGAATCTGAAGAAGAGTCTGAACTGACCGAAGAGTCAACGGAAAATGGCGATTCAACTTCTGAAGAAAACACGGACTCAAACGAAGAATAAATAGTCTAATGAAAAACTTACTGATATCATTGTTAATATCTGCAAGTAGTTTAACTGTTGTTGCCCAATCCAATCTGAAAGAGGGCAGCAACAGTTTTGCTTTATATACCAAAACTGGCGAATTTAAAAATCTTGAAAATGCGCGAAAGTTTGCAGACGCCGCCTTCCAATCGAAGAAAGATTCTGCTTCTGTCAACAATAACCTTTTAAGAGCATTGGTATATAGCTCCTTGGCAGTTGCAGATTCAACAAGGAAGCAGCCATATAAAATGGATCCTATCGACGTATCCATCAAATCACTTAAGCTTCTGGATCAAAAAAAAGCACGTCGAAACTTTCCTGCAGAGATGGACTATATTCGTCAAAATCTTGCTGGAGCCATCTCCTATCAGGGAGCTTTGGCTTTAAAAGATGGCAAGTTTGACAAAGCGTATAAAGCTTACCTTCGAATAGATTCACTTGGCTTCAAAAATAATGATCTCAAATATAATCTGGCCGTACTCTCCGGCAAGAATAAAGATTATATGAATTCGATCAAATATTATGACGAACTCATTAAAAGTGAACATCCAAAACCTAATTACTTTCTTGAATTGGCACAGATTTATTCGCTCGGAGGTACTAAACAGGATGTCTTGAACGTTCTTGAAAAAGGACATGCTATATTTCCTGAAAATAAACAGATACTTTTTAGATTAATTGATGTGTATTCAGCCAATAATTCTTATGACGCTATCTTAAATGTCATTGCTGATGCCATTCGTTTAGAACCTGAAAATGTCGAACTGAACTATATTGCGGGCTATTCTTATGAAAACGCCAATGATATAAAACGAGCGAAAGAGTATTATAATAATGTATTGCGGTTGGATCCGAATAATTATGAATCTAATCTTGCATTAGGACTAATTAATCTGGAGACTTTATTAAAGGAACCTTCCAACCAAGATATACAAGAATTGACCATCGAATATCTGTTGAAGGCAAATGAGATTAAGCCTTATGATGTCAATGCGCTTAAAGCTTTGGCTAAATATTATAAGCTTATTGATGACGCATCACAATTAGACAGAGTGAATTTATTATTGAATCAATTAACAGTTAAATAGATATGAATTTAAAATCTCTATTATTATTAGCAGCAATAGGTACTGTATCTACCTCAGTTTCTTTTGCGCAGACGGGTAATGTTAAAAAGGCGAAGTCAGCCCTAGCGAAATTCCAAGAATTGAAAGACGCTGGTACAGTTCAATTGGGTATCTCCAATTTGAAATCGGCAAAAGAAGCTATTGACGCAGCTGTTGTCAATGACAAAACAAAAGATAATGCTGAGGCATGGACGGTATACGCATTGGTAAATGCAAACCTATCAACAATAGATAAGTCATCTGAATTAGCGAAATTGGCTGAGGACGGAATTGCTAGAGCAAAACAGCTCGATACAGACGGTGCAAATAAAGCGAATATTACTGTTGCAGAACAAATTCTGGGACAATATAATTTCAATTTGGGTGCAGAAGCCTATCAAGCACAAAAATATGCTGAGTCTTATAGCTCCTTTACAAAAGCATTGACATATCTTCCTGGAGATACATTAGTTACTTATTACAGTGGCGTTGCAGCACTATCAAACAAAGATTATAAGAATGCTGTGGAACGTTATAAAGAACTAATTCCAAGAAAAGATTTCTCTTCGCATAAAACGATTATGGTCGATTTACCTAAATTGTACCTCTCTATGCAAGATACGACTTCAGCACTTGAATATGCAAAAAAAGCAGCTGAAGCTTATCCAGATGACAATGCAGCAATGACTCAAAACATCGAATTGAATTTGATTACAGGTCACGAAAAAGAAACAATTGATGCCATTACAGCACAATTAGCAAAAGATCCGAACAATAAAAGCTTAAATTATTACTTAGGTATTGCCCAATCTTCAGCAAAAAATGAGGATGCAGCAGTTGCAGCATACAAAAAGGCTTTGGAAATCGACCCTAACTTTTTTGAAGCAAATACAAATTTGGCGATCACGTTGATGAACAAAACACGTGAAAAATTAAATGTTGTTAATAATAACAGAAAATTGACGCAGGCCCAATATGATGCAGAATTAAATAAGATTAAAGCAGAATTAAAGCCAGTGCTTCCGTACTTGGAGAAAGCAGTTTCTTTGCAGCCCAAAAATGTAGATGCTTTAACGAATTTAAAGAACTACTATATTTTTATGCAAGACGAAGCTAAAACTGCAGAAATCAATGCTAAGATCAAAGAAGTAGAATAAAAAAATAAACTTTCAAAAAAAGCCCGCATCTTGTTATGCGGGCTTTTTTTTTGAAAGTCTTTTTTGTGTTAAGCTAAAATGGCAATCAACTCAATCTGAAATATCAACGTACATTCCCCTCCTTTTCGAGGTAACAATTCTTCCTTTCCATAAGCCAGCTTTGGTGGAAGACACACCTCCCAGATTGACCCAACAGGCATCATTGAAATCGCTTCTTGCCAACCGACTATGAGTTCATTGATATAAAACGTTTCGGGGCGCTTCCGTTTGTACGAACTGTCGAATACGGTTCCGTCTAAAAGCTCGCCTTTATAATGACAGATAACTTTCGCGGACTTTTTGGGAATCTGCCCCGCCCCCGTTGTTAATACCTTATAGTGCAAACCCGATGCACATACAACAGCTCCTTCCTGCTGTGCATACTTTTCCAAAAATACCTTTCCAGCCTCTAGATTCTTTTCCGCAAGCGCTGCTGAACTTAACTTATTTTTCTTTCTCTGAACCAAAACTCAATTGATTAAAATTCAATATTGCTAATTATTTATGATATCCTCAAAATAACAGCTTTTTCTCCTTTTTACGAAAAAAGACCGAGTTTTTGTTCAGTACTGTACCTTTATCAGCGTAGCTTTGCATCTAAGGTTTTCTCGAAGCTGAACGCCTTACTCACAGGACAGTTTTCCTTCGCTTTATGCGCTATTGTTTGAAACTCAGCTTCGGTAATCGTTGGAACCTTTCCTTTCAACTCCAGTTCAGATCGCACTATTGAACCGTTTTCGAATACAATTGTTGACACTGTCGTTAATTCCTCGGGAACAAAACCAGACTCAGAAAGATAAGCGCTCAATTGCATGGTGAAACATCCAGCGTGCGCTGCTGCCAATAATTCTTCGGGATTTGTCCCAATACCATTTTCAAAACGTGTCGAAAATGAATATTGCGTATGATCCAACGCTGTACTGTCTGTAGTCAGACTACCTTTTCCTTCTTTCAGATTGCCATTCCATTGGGCTGTTGCTTTTCTTCTCATGTTTTCTACAATCAATTATTTAATTTTTCCTATGTCAATTTCTCCTATCGCGTTTCTAACTTTTCAGGTATCTTTTATAGAACAAAGAGTCGATCAAAAAGTTGTACACTATTGAATAAATTAATGTCGCATTTTAGACAGTGCTTACGTTAACAGTTGTATTAAAACTAAACTCATGAATAAACTATTGTACCTTTTTATCTTTGTAATTGCGTTCACTTCATGTAAAACTCGTCAAGTCAAAGAACAGGCTTTAATACAAGACTGTCCTGAAGAGAAGATTGTCAATAAAATCCCCGGCCCTCCAGTAAAGGGTGAATCTGAAAAAGTTTACTATATCTATCAAGGCAAAAGAATTTCACCAAAACAATTTGATCAAGAATGGCTCGAGAAAAATTGTGATATTAAAGAGACAGTTGTTTATTGATTTTATTTCTAAAAACAAGCATAAAGACGTAATTTCGCCTAAAATTTTTTATAATGACAATTTCTCTTCGGGAGGTCAATCAAAAGATTTTAGGCTATGTCTCTTTAACTTTCCTTGGTTATTTCACAATCGGCCTATCGCTTGCAACCCTTCCCATCTTTATTCATCAAACTTTAGGATTTAATACAATTATTGCGGGATTGGTCATTAGTGTTCAGTATGTTGCTACATTCTTAATCCGCAGTTATGCAGGAAAAATTGTGGACACCAAGGGTCCCAAGATTTCAGTTTTGCGCAGCATGTTATTTTTTGCATTATCTGGACTCCTTCTGCTCCTTGTTTTCTTATTTAAATCACAGCCTTTTATCAGTTTAGGGCTTCTGCTCATTACCCGTTTGTTTACTGGAATTGGAGAGGGTCTGGTGGGTGCGAGCCCTATAAATTGGGCGTTAATGGAACTCGGCGATGAACATGCTGCAAAAGCAATTTCTTTCAACGGAATAGCCAGCTATGGTGCATTGGCTATTGGCGCACCCCTAGGTGTTTTGCTGGTGGATCATATCAATTACGAAGCTTTGGCTCTACTTACCAGTGCGGTTGGCCTCCTTGCTTATTTTTATTGTCGCGCTAAAACGCCCTACCAAGTGGCACGAAAAAAGGCTGAAAAAGTGAGTTTTAAACGCGTATTGCTTTTAGTAGCACCCTTTGGAATCTGTCTTGCTCTAGGAGGTCTAGGCTTTGGCAGTATCTCCACATTTATGACGCTTTACTATGAACATTTCAATTGGCAAAATGGTGCAGCTTGCTTAACTATATTTGGCGTATTCTTCATTTTAACAAGGCTTATTTTCAATAAGGTTATTGACCAATATGGCGGACTTAAAGTTGCTTTAGTGAGTCTTTTCGTTGAAACATTAGGTCTCATGGTTATCGCGGTGGCTATTGATCCATTATGGACCCTATTGGGCGCAGCATTAACGGGTTTTGGCTTCTCATTGGTATTTCCAGCACTTGGTGTCGAAGCCATTAAGCGGGTAGATCAAAGTCAACAAGGCTCTGCTCTGGCTGCTTACGGGCTATTTATAGACATTTCACTAGGCATCACAGGCCCTTTAATTGGCTTTGTGGCCAATAATATGGGTATGACAGCGATATACCCATTTAGTACCATTATGGTCTCTATTGGTTTTGCCGTTGTTGGAAACCTACTCTATCAAAAACGGCGGGAGCTGACACCATAGTCTCCTAAACATATAAACATAGCATCAAAGATATACCTACAAAAAGAGCGGAGAATGTTTAAACACATTCTCCGCTCTTTTTGTAGGTATATCCGTTAAAATTAACCTTCAATACTAGGTACACCAACAACTTCATTGGTATCAGCGTTGTAATCGATACCGTCGAAATTGAAACCGAACAAATTGAAAAACTCGTTACGATAACCTTCAATGTCTGAAATTTCGGCTAAATTTTCAGTTGTTGCTTTCTCCCATAATGCTGCAACTTCAGCCTGAACATCTTCACGCATTTCTAAGTCATCAACACGGATACGACCTTTGTCATCAAGCAATACCTTTCCGTCAGCGGTATAAAGTCGCTCAGCAAACAAACGTTGCATTTGTTCAATTGTACCTTCGTGAATACCTTTTTCCTTCATGACTTTATACAATAAAGAAATGTATAAAGGAACAACTGGAATAGCTGAACTTGATTGCGTAACCAAGGCTTTATTCACCGATACATAAGATACACCATTAATATCGCTCAAAATCGCGTTTATTGCAGGCACTGTTCCTTCTAAATCATCCTTTGCACGACCAATCGTACCATTACGGTAAATTGGATAAGTAAGTTCAGGACCTATGTAAGAATAGGCAACTGTTTTTGCTCCTTCAGCTAACACACCAGCAGCTTTAAGATCTTCGATCCAAAACTTCCAGTCTTCTCCACCCATAACAGCTACAGTATTCGCAATATCTTCTTCATTTTCAACTGGCTGAATGGTAATGTCTGAAATTACACCCGTATGAAAATCTACCGTTTTGTTGGTAAAAGGTTCTTGTATCGGTTTCAAAACAGAAGCGTGTGCCACGCCAGTTTTTGGATGCGTACGACGTGGTGATGCCAAACTATAAACCACTAAATCAACCTGTCCTAGATCCTTTTTAATAAGTTCAATAGTCTGTTTTTTCACTTCGTCCGAAAACGCATCGCCATTGATACTTTTGGCATATAATCCCGCCTCATGGGCTTCTTTCTCAAAAGCTGCCGAATTGTACCATCCAGCAGTTCCTGGCTTGCCTTCTGCCGCAGGTTTTTCAAAAAATACACCGATTGTAGCAGCTCCAGAACCAAATGCTGCAGAAATCCGAGATGCAATACCAAATCCAGTAGAAGCACCGATTACCAATACTTTCTTTGGACCATTCGCGATCTCACCTTTGGATTTCACGTATTCAATTTGATTTTTAATGTTTTGCGCAGCCCCTTGTGGATGCGAGGTTAAACAAATAAAACCTCTAGTTCTTGGTTGTATAATCATCTTGATTAATTTTCTTACTACTTGTTTTATTGATTAGGCAAAATAAGGAATTTTAAATGAGAAAATCGCGATAAAAATCAATTAGTTTTTGTTTCATTTCCATTTGAACGGACATTTGCTTACTTTCACAAAGTTAAGTATACATCGCACTCCTTTTATTTATGCCAATCCAATTTACAATAAAAAAAAATAAAAAAAATGCACTTTTTTTAGGAACGCTAGCTGCATTATTTTTTGCCAGCACCTTTGTTCTAAACCGAATTATGGCAGTCTCCGGAGGAAGTTGGCAATGGACAGCCTCTTTACGTTTTATTTGGATGCTTCCAATCTTACTTATCATTGTTGCTATAAGAGGAAACCTCATCGATTTACTCAAAGAAATCAAATCCAACCTTTTGCAATGGCTTCTTTGGAGTACGATCGGATTCGGGCTATTCTATGCAACACTTACCTATGGCGCAAATTATGGCCCATCTTGGCTCGTAGCTAGCACCTTCGAATTCACCATTATAGCCGGCATGTTTATTGGTCCGCTACTTGATAAAAAAGGGCAACGAAAAAGCATTTCAAAAGCTTCACTCCTCTTCTCCATCCTTATTTTTTTAGGTATTCTTTTGATGCAAATTTCAGAAGCTCAGTCAACTTCCTTAAATACAATGCTATTGGGGACCATCCCAGTGTTGATCGGCGCTATTGCCTATCCCTTAGGTAACCGTAAAATGATGAAAATATCGAACAATAGATTGGATGCTTTTCAACGTACACTCGGTATGACACTCTGTAGTATGCCATTTTGGATTATCCTGAGCCTATTTGGCTATTTAGATAATGGTCTGCCTACTGATAGTCAACTTTTCCAAACCTTTTTAGTAGCCATCTGCTCGGGAGTAATTGCCACACTTTTATTTTTCTCAGCTACCGATTTCGTTCATCAGGACCATAAAGCATTGGCAGCTGTAGAGGCAACACAGGCCATGGAAGTCATTTTTACGTTGGTTGGCGAAATTCTTATCCTGCAGGCGGCGCTTCCGAATGTATATTCCTGTATTGGTATTGTCATGGTGGTCATTGGCATGATTCTACATAGTCGCACAAGTTAATAATACCCTCACCTTTCATCTGCATGTAATGTTCGGCTTATTTTATTCAGGTTTAAACTATTGGCCATTGCTGAGAAAATATCATAATAAGTTCCTTTATGTGCGTATAGATCTTCATGCTGCCCTTTCTCCACCACCATTCCCTTTTCCATAACCACAATGGCATTGGAATCGATGATCTGAGAGATACTATGGGAAACGATAATTACTGTACGGTCTTTCTTTATGGCATCCAAACTATTTTTAATCTGTTCGGTCGCGATGGCGTCCAAATTAGCCGTAGGCTCGTCGAGAAAAATAATCGGTGGATTTTTTAAAAATAAACGGGCTATGGCGATCCGCTGCTGTTGGCCCCCTGATAGTGACTGCGCATCTGAATCGTAACCTTTGGGCAGATCCATAATCTGCTCATGAATATAGGCTTTCTTGGCTGCTTCAATAATTTCTTCCCTAGAACTTCCCATCTTACCATACTCGATATTTTCAAAGATAGTCCCTTTAAAAATATGATTACGCTGCAATACCATACCGATATGCCGACGGAGAAACGCTGTATCATACTTTGCCAGATCTACCCCATCCAAAAAAATTTGGCCGCTGCTAGGTTCATAAAATTTATCCAATAAGTTGATAATCGTGCTTTTTCCGGCCCCACTCAGCCCCACTAAAGCTGTGATTTCATTCGGCTTGATCTCAAAATTCACGTCCTTTAAAGCAACGGTTCCATTTGGATATTCAAAAAATACATTCCGTAACGCCAAATGTCCTTGAATATGTGCTGGCTTATAATCACCCTTTGATTCAATATGCTCGTCAGATTCCAAAATTTCGAAGAAAGATTCTGAATAGATCAGGGCATCGTTTACCTCATCATAAATACGGTGCAGCTGACGTATCGGCGCCGATACGTTATTAAATAACATGATATGAAACATAATCGCACCAATAGTAATTTGGCTAGAGAGAACAAGATAAGCTGTTAAAACGATGATAATGACGACTGCAATCTGTTCGACAAAATTTTTAATGCTATCATAAAGAAAACTCGTTTTTCGAGTTTCCATTTGATTCTCCGTCATTTCAAATTGGATCTTTTCATGACGTTTAGCTTCTTCTGGCTCCCGAACGAATGATTTAATTACTAAAATTGAATCGATCAAACTAATGATCCGGTTATTTTTCGACTCCCTGTAATTGCGCATCTGCCGCCTAAAGCCTGTCAACTTGGAGGCTTGAGTCTGACTAATATAAAGGTACAAAGGAATAACAGCCACTCCCACCAGCCCTACATATACATTAGCATAGAACATACAGATTAATGCTATGATTGCATTTGCAAACAAAGGCAGAATATCAATAAAGAAATTTTGGACCAAACGTGTCAACGAGCTAATACCGGCATCTATTCGGGTAGCCAATTTTCCACTTTCATTATCACTTGAGGTATAAAAGGCTAACTTATAGGTTAAAATGCGGTTTACAATGGATTGAGAGAAGTCCCGTGCGATATAAATTCGAAGTTTCTCTCCGTAAAATTTCTGACCAAACTGAACAAAAGCGTAGACAATTTCTTTAATTAACAAAATAATACTGATCATGCCTACTAGATACATGCCTTTTGATAAGGGTTCTTTGGCGACCATCAGATCATTAATCCGATCGACGGTATAACGTAAAATAAAAGCGTTTATTTGCGCAGCAAAAGACCCCACTACCGTTAATAGCAAGGTATAAATAATCAACTGACGATAAGGTTTGGCAAAGGGAACAATTTTTTTAAATAATTGCGGGATAGTCATTGAAATTGATTTTAATATAGAGGAAACAACTAATCTAGGGACATTGTTTAAATGAAAGCATAAAATCAATGTGATCGCAATGACGTACTACGACAAAAAAGGCGTATCGTTTCAGGATACGCCTTTTTAATAATTTATGGTAGCAGTAATATTAACCAAAAATTCGGTTTAATACTTTAGCTAGCCTTAAGCCACCTTTTAGCATACATTGTTCCATAATATCCTTGTTTTGATAAACATAGGAGTACGATAAATTGGCATTATTAGCTACGTCAGCGTAAATCTTTTCAGCCAATTGATTTGATTCATACAACCAGTTAGCGAGCTCTCCAGCCGCCAGCTTTTCATTCTCTTTTTTGTTATTCACATCCAAAACAGTTGCAAACTCGGTATAACTATACTTCTCATTGTCTACCAAATCACTATCCCAAACACGGTGAATATTTGATTTTTTTCCAAACCAGCTTACTTCAATCTTATTACCACCTTGATCCTCGGCACGGCTAACATGCATAGGTTGATGCGCATCGCCCAGAATATGGATCAAGAAATACAGGTTTTGCTTTTGTTGATCCATTGGAACAGTCTTATCTGCAAAAGACTTCTCAATACGGAGTGCTGTCTTATACAGATTCTCATCAGCTGAATTTTCTAAACCCAATTGAAAATCGGCCCAAGGTAAATTTGAGTTTAAATTTATAAAATGAGAATTCCCTAGTTTTTTAAATTCAGGATTGGGATCTGATTTGATAAAATCCCCCCAGTTGGCCCAATAGGCCAGCTTTTGCTGTCCAATAATTTTTCCAATATTCTTTTTGGCTTTTTTAGTCAAATGGCGTTCCGCAATTTCAGCCACGACACGATGTCCTGTTGTCCCCCACGCAAATACCGAAGAAAGTTGAAAACACAATGCCATTGCCAGCAAACCCTTGATCATTTTTTTCATTAGATTGTTGTTTTAAATGATGACGAAGCTCCTACCTGTTAGAAAAACGCCGTTCGCTCCCACAAACTGGAGTTGAAAAGCGGAATCAGACCTGTAATAACTCATCTTACTATACTGAATGTTAATTATTTGAAAATATCGAACGTATACTTAGCCAATGACCAAAACTCATCCAAAGCAATTATTCGAGGTTTAAAAAAAGAAATGAGCTCGGCCCAGTCATCCTCTTTAAAAACACTGTAACCGGTTAAGCTTGTATAGATCCGACAAATCGGCTTTCCATATTCGTCCATTCCGTCCATATCCCAAATCCACTCTTCTTCAAGAAGATCCTGCAACAATGCTTTAAACTGAAGAAATTGTTCTGCCATTAATGCCCTGAGCCCAGCATCAGGTTGGGACCACTGTATCGCAATAGTTGCCAGCTTCTTATCCGCATCCATTCTGAAGTATAAATGCTTAATACCTGTCCTGTAGTTAATCCAATTTGCCTTCTCCCCATCTGCCGATGCATGTAAAGCCATAAATTGTCCAAACTTCGTCCAGAATAACTGTTTCAATTGTTTTATCTCTTCCCTTGAATACACCGATACAAATTTTTAGTCAACAAAATTAGTAAAATAGCTCGGTATGTCTAAACCTTATTGGTATCAAAATTGTTGTTTTAACAATAAACATATTCGAAGATGAACATGGATAAGAAAAAATCACTGTTACTATTAACTGGCATAGCACTTGGGGCTGTGGCTTATAACGCCTTTAAACCTGTCGTCTCGCGACCTGATGTCGTGGATCCATTTGATTTGGATAAATATCTTGGAAAATGGTTTGAAATAGCCAGACTCGACTTCTATTGGGAAAAAGGCTTAAGTCAAGTTTCCGCAGAATATAGCAAAAATAAAAATGGCACAATACGTGTCAATAACCAAGGGTACTCCGAAGACAAAGAACGCTGGAAACAGTCTATCGGAAAAGCCAAATTTGTCAACAGCCCCAATGAAGGCGCACTTAAAGTATCGTTCTTTGGTCCTTTCTACAGTGGATATAATATTGTAAAAATAACGCCGGATTATAAATACGCACTCGTTTTTGGTGACAATCTAGACTATATGTGGATTTTGGGCCGTGAGACAGAGATTCCAGATAAAATCAGAAATGAATTTTTAACCTATGCCTTGCAATGTGGCTATGAAACCGGCGATCTTGTATGGACCAAACATTAGTCGAAGATCGGAGCTAATAGCGGGTAGTTTAACGTCTTGTCCTGTGTGAGTACATCAGCTATTTCCTCAATATCTTCCGGCGTGATTGCATTTCTGATACCTGCATTGTAGAGATTTACAAGAAATAGGGCACCAGCACGTTTTTCGTTGAGTGGCAAAATTGAACTCCCGACATAAAAATTTAATACAGATACTGCATAATCACCAAACACGTTAAAACCGAAATCACCATTTTTCTGTAGGCAATAACGCATCATTTTTTCAAAATCAGAACGCAAAGTATCTTTAATCTCAGTAGTCATGAAAATCTTTTTAGAGGCGCAGGTACTCGAAATAGCGCATAGCATCATACACTTCTCTCCTGGCAGGACAAAAATGCAAAAAATATCCCAAACAATGTACCGCTAAGCAGTAGATTGTTTGGGATAACGTATGCGTTATGCTGCGACTAGGTTACAATGCTTCTGCATGTTGAGAAACATCCAAACCAAGCTCCTCATCTGTCTCTTCGACGCGTAATGGAGCAATAAGATCGGTGATCTTCAATAACACAAGTGAACCAACGAAGGCAAAAAATGACACGGCAAATAGTGCGACCATATGGACAAAAAACAACTTCGTTTCGCCAAAAAATAAACCATTGTCCACAACAACAGGATTAATGTTATGATGGGCAAACACACCGGTAAGTACCATACCAACCATGCCACCTACCCCATGACAAGGGAATACATCCAAGGTGTCGTCGATACTTGTTTTACTTCTCAGATATACAACCAGATTACTAACCAACGCGCCAACCAAGCCAATGATCATCGCATGTGGAATACTGACAAAACCAGCTGCTGGTGTAATCGCAACCAAACCAACAACGGCACCGATACATGCTCCCATTGCTGAAGGTTTCTTTCCACGTATGATATCAACAAATATCCATGCCATGGCGGCCATTGCTGATGCTGTAGTCGTTGTCGCAAAAGCGTAAGCTGCCAAAGAATTTGCTCCACCAGCTGAACCTGCATTAAATCCAAACCAGCCAAACCACAAGAGTGCTGTACCTAATATCACGTAGCTTATGCGCGCCGGATTATGAATTTGCATTTTACGTCCTTTTAAATAAATCGCTGCTGCCAATGCTGCCCAACCTGCCGACATGTGCACAACTGTACCACCGGCAAAATCAAGAACACCAAATTTTGCTAATATACCTTCAGGGTGCCAAGTAGCATGTGCCAACGGCATATAAATAAAAATACTGAACAGAATAATGAATAGCATAAATGAATTAAAACGAATACGTTCCGCAAAAGCCCCAGTAATCAATGCTGGTGTGATAATTGCAAACTTTAATTGAAACATCGCAAACAAAACCAAAGGTATAGTGGGAAGCGCTCCCCAAGCGACATTCCCTAATGTACCTTTCATCATAAAAAATGTACGCGGATCACCGACAATACCACCGATATCATCGCCGAAAGCCAAACTGAAGCCAACAATGACCCAGAGGATTGTCATTAAACACATACATATAAAGCTTTGCATCATCGTTGAAATTACATTCTTCTTGCTAACCATACCGCCATAAAAAAAGGCAAGTCCAGGTGTCATAATCAACACCAATGCAGAAGAAGTTAACAACCAGGCCGTATCTCCCGTATCAAATTCTGCCTTGTTTAAATCAGACAAGTCGATGGACGGAAATACAAGTCCCAATACTCCCAAAAGAACTAGAACAATGAGTGGAATAATTTTTTTCATTTGTTTAAACTGATTAGTGTTTTCAATATATTAATAAAATTGTTAAAAAAATACAAGAACAAAACAAAAACCTACTTTCCCTTATAATTTTTTCAAATATAAACTCTTTTTGTTAAAAAAATACTATGTTATTTTATTTTTTATGATTTTTTTTACATAATTTCACAAAAAACAAACACAAAAACCATAATTACCAATTAATTTTTAAACAAAAACCAATACAAAACAGACAAAACAAAAGAATTAAGCCTTAAAAAATCAAACAAATCAAACTTAAACCAAAAAAAACATGAAAAAACTTCTAACAACCATCTTTTTATCACTATTTCTAATAAAAACAGCGATATCACAAGAAGAAACAAAAGAAAAAGGGATAGAAATATCCGGATCAGTGGATACCTATTGGAAATATGATTTTCAAAACAAACCTAACATCAACACCTATTTTACCGAAGACAACAACTCCGTCTCTATCGGGATGGTGGATTTGGCTGTAAAAAAGAAGTTTAAAAAAGCATCATTTGTCGGAGAATTATCTTTTGGCCCCAGAGGGCAATATCGATCCATTATGAATGGCGACGGCCAGGCTGGCGACGACAAAAACAGTTTTCATATCCAAAATCTATATGTAGGCTATGATCTAACCGAGAAACTCAATCTTACTGCAGGATTCATGGGAACATTTGTGGGTTTTGAAGTGATATCACCAACCTACAACTTCCATTATTCAACTTCCTATTTATTCGGCGCCGGCCCATTTCAAGACGCTGGTTTAAAAGCTACGTATAGTTTCTCAGATAAAGTGGCTTTAATGGTCGGAATATTTAACGACTGGAATGTCTATCAAGATATGAACGGAGTTTCCCATGTCGGCTCCCAACTAGCCTATACCCCCAATGATAAAAGCAGCTTTTATCTCAATTTCCTGACAGGATCCTCTGCTGGCGGTAAAACCAATTACAGCTCTGGAACCTTGGTCGATCTCGTTGCTAATTATGACTTCACCTCCAAATTTTTCCTTGGTTTAAATGCTACAAATTATAAAAAGAGAGATGGTGGGGGGTACTCTGGAGTAGCACTTTACCCAAGAATTCATTTTTCAGAACATTTCGGCCTAGGATTACGCGAAGAGTTTTTCCAAACGCATAAAGAGGAAGAAAATGGAATCCCTAGTTCCAATATCCTCGCAACCACCTTAACAGCAGAATATAATTACCATGGATTCAAATTTATTCCCGAAATCAGAATTGACAAAGGAAATACCGAACGATTCATCAAAAACGATCTAAGCCCAACCAAATCTGCAGGACAATTTCTGTTGGCCTGTGTCTACAGTTTCTAAACAACATTGCATTACACATAAAAAGAAAGAGCAGGTTCCAGTGGAATCTGCTCTTTTTTATTTTCGCAGCGGTCTAGTTATGCTGCACAGAGCAATTATCGAACACTTATCGAAACGTGCCGGTCCATAATACGATCAGATTCTGGCGCATCGGCCTTATACTTAGCAAACTGTGAGCCGTACCCCTCTGCGCCTATCACCTGTTTGGAAAGCTGCTCTTTACTCAGGTAATCCTTTACAGCCGTTGCCCGCTCAAGCGATAACTTTTTATTAAAATCCTCATTGCCCGTTTTGTCTGTATAGCCACCGATCTTGATATTAGCTGCAGGAAAAGCCTTTAATATCGCTGCAAGATTACTTAGTTGCACCTGACTTTCAGGCAGCACCTCGGCTGTACCTGTTTTGAAATTCAGGTTATCGAAATCAAACCAGGTATTTTTCAGAGAATCTTCACCCATCGATTTATAATCGGATTTTAAAAATTGGACCAAGTGATCCTCTATTCCGCCTTTAAAAGCAGCAAGTTTGACCCCGTTTGGTAGGATAACCTCCGTTTGCTCGCGCTCGACCATACTGGAACCCGTTTTCATAGTATCTGACTCTACCTTTGCATTGTTTACACTGGTGTCGGTAGCACCGTCTTGCTTGCTTCCACTACAGCCTTTTCCAAATAAAAACCAAAGCGCAGCCAATACGGCCAGGGCGATTAAAATCTTCCACCAACCGCCACCGGAACCGCTTCCAGAACCGGTTTCAGCGATTGCTGCCCTGGACTCTTCCGCTCTTGGCAATGACAAGGGCTCTTTATGTGCTTCCAGTTCATTTGCAGGATTAATGGATATTGACTTATGACTATCCACCTCCTTAGCAACATCAGCAGGAATTGCATGTTCAGTCGCGGATTCTGCCGGTGCAGAAAAATGCGCACCATCAAAAAGCTTCCCAAAGGCGCCTAAGCCTAACCCAGCTGGAACAGCAGCAGCAAAAGCGGTTTTATTTTCCTCCAAAACATGACCGATACGATCAAAATCCCAATTTTGGCCCTTATTTGTTAGACTGGAAAATATCGCGGGCAAAGAAAAATTCATTAATTTCCCAATGGAACTGCCATCATACCCCAAATAACCGGCAACAGTACTCAAAACAGTATCCAGACCGCCACCAAATATTGATCCCAATAAACCCTGAGCATTCTCGCCTTTCACAGCAGGATCCCCTGCGGGCTCATCTGCTTTGGTCACACTACCGAGAAGCTCGTGGAAATCAAAATTCGCAAAGTGCTGCTTAGCCCTTTCAAGTATCGCCGAAATCCCACTACCGGAATCGGAATGTTGGCTTAAACCTAAAAACAAGGCGGGAATTGTTACATTCAAACCCTGCTTTACCCCCTCTTTATCCTGATTTAAAACTTGCCCTATCTGAGCGACCGCCTCTTCGTCAAAAAAGTCCTTCGCCCCTTTTAAAAGCTGATTTTCCATAATCTTTGTTTATTTATAGTTTATATAAAACTCTAACAAACAAAGGTTTAATTTGTTTACCCTACACGATTTAACGATCAAAATCACCCGAAAGCCATTTTGGTAGAACAAACTCGGATGCCAGGTGGGCCCATTGGTAACTTTGCCAATCAGCTCTACTGATCCACAGCACTTCTTCCAGTTCTTCATAAGGCTCAAATGCATGTCGCTCTGCAAGTTTAATTAAATAGATATAGCCCACGACCACCGTATTTACCTCATTTACAGCCTGTGTACTGTGACTACCGATAAAGCTTATTTCCATGCTGCTCACATCATACCGAAGCTCTTCTTTAAGTTCACGAATTAAGGTCTGCTCACGGCTTTCTTCCGGCCCTACCTTCCCTCCAGGTAGTTGAAAATAGCTAGACCCTTTTTTACGAACCATTAGCAAATCTCCTTCCGGAGCAAGCATCACCGCCGAGCAAATAACAATTTTGTCCATATCATTTATTTCAGATCACAAAACTAACTTTTTATCCATCATCGAAGAAATATCTCCCCCGCATTCAAGACAGCTCTTTAAAATAAAATTTTACCGCAATAAATGCCTTATCATTGAAAATCTGTTACAGTTCACAAAACGAATAGTAAGGTTTAACAGCAAATCTATTTCCTTCAACTGCAATAAAATTGCAAATAATAAACTAATTATCTAAGTTTAAGGTATAAAACGATAATCTATACTTCCATATATGAATCGAAGATTAACCTGTTTAATACTAAGCATATTGTTTCTATTGCCGGGATGCCAGCAGGACAAGAAAAACACAGCAAAAACCAATCAGCAAACTGAGCAGCAAAAACCTACTCCACCTAAAGAGCAGGTTGAGCAGAAAAAAATATTTACCGCTGAGGATATTATCTTAAAAAAAGAGCTGCTTTACAACAAATACACCCTGGAAGACAGCTATCCTTACAAAGACACCACACGCAGTTTTCAATTGGAAAAGATCAAAGAACGCCTGGCCTTTATCGAAAATTTTCAACAGACACCATCGCTGTATGGGGTTCTACAGAATTATCAAAATGAAAAAGGCGAAGCCCCAACAATACAGGACTATAAACGGGACTCTTATAAACGCGTATCCGACAGTTTCAACGTTGAACGCTATCAAGCGGCACCACTCTACGATCTTAACAGCGCTAAAGCTGTTCGTTACGGTCGGGACGGCTGGCTCGTCCGCATACAAGGCCCCGACAGCATAGCTCGAATTCCGATTGACGGGATTTCATTCGAAGGAAAATATACGGTTCCCAAAAGGTATCTGCGTATTATTAGCGACACTGTGCAGTTCAAGATCATCAATGTCGTCGATGTAAAGAACCAAAATATCTGTACCTTGGAAAAAGTCGGAAACGAATGGCTTATCCGAAGCATGAACCCTGTGACGAGTGGTCGGCACAAACCTCCTCATGCCCAGGAAACACCAACAGGCCTCTTTGTTGTTCAGGAACACAAATCCAAGATGTTTTATTATGAAGACGGCACCAAAACTTACGCCGGATTCGCACCTTATGCCACTCGATTTACCGCTGGAGCCTATATACATGGAGTTCCAGTCAACAATCCCAATGGCAGCATTATCGAATATAGTGAGAGCCTAGGCACAACACCCAAGTCGCATATGTGCGTCAGAAATGCGTCATCTCACGCTCAATTTGTCTATAAACGGTCAAAAGACCTCGCTTCACTGGTCGTTGTTATTGATTAACAATATTTAACATTCTGTAAATCAAATATGTATTAACTTTAATAATTAATTTTGTAAACATCTACACAGAAAAGGGAGAAGAATGGGAAATACGTTTATGTTTCTTTTGATGGCACTCAATACAGCATTGTCCTCACAAGAAGAATTAAAAACAACAGATCAACAAACCACCAGCACTCATCGTATCAATGTCGAACGTCAACGCACCGAAGTTGACTCGTTGTATGATGAAATGAATCTAGGCAAAGTATTAAAATACGAAGCGTTTCGTCAAGCAATGGAAGGCAGAAAAGAACTTCCGATCCACAACAAGGACATCATGACCGTCATTGACTTTTCATTGGCATCAACGGAAAAAAGACTTGTGGTACTCGACCTTGCGCACAAAAAAGTACTTTTCAACACACTGGTTGCGCATGGAAAAAATAGCGGAGAAAACTATGCCGTCAATTTTTCAAATCAACAGGAGTCACTTAAAAGTTCTTTAGGGTTCTTCACAACAGAAAATACGTACAACGGCGAGAATGGCTACTCCTTGGTATTAAATGGTCTTGAAGAAGGTATAAATGACAATGCAAAAGCAAGATACGTTGTGATGCATGGCGCCGATTACTGTAGCACAGGTACAATAGCAAGTTTAGGCAGACTCGGTAAAAGCTACGGCTGCCCCGCGGTACCAAGGGAATTTGCAGGCCCTATCATTAATACCATCAAAGATGGAACGTTGTTGTTTATTTATGCCGACAACTCCGAATATCTCACAAAGACACACTTGATCCATCAACCCAATATATTGATGGCACAATTTCAAAAAAGACCGCCTGCATTTGATCACGAAGGCTAATAAATAAAAAAAGCCTGATGGAAATACTTCATCAGGCTTTTTTTATTTATAAATTGTCTTTCGATACACCGCTACCGGACCAACACGATCCTAAGATTTATGCTTTTTCTTAAACTTCAACATCCAATTGTAAATTGCATCATCATGGAACAATCGCTCCACACTTCCATGCGTCCCCCCTTTTATCACATTTAAGCTCACATTTGCATCCGGATCTTCTCTTTTAATCGCATTCATAATTTTTCTGGACTCCGAAATTGGCACTGCACGATCAGCGGTACCATGATGAAGCCATATCGGCACCTGCGTCAGGTTAGAAGCATACTGACTCGATCCGCCGCCACATATTGCTACTGCAGCAGCCACCCTTTCAGGATATTTACCAGCCACATCCATCGTGCCATAGCCCCCCATACTCATACCGCAAACGTAAATACGGTCGGGGTCAGCATTGTAATGTTCAATAACATAGTCAACAATTTCGATTACTTTGTCCGGATCCCATCCTCCCCGGGACTGTGGCGCAACAATTATCCCAGGTACCTCCTGCCCTTTGTTGATGGCATACAATACACCATAACGCTTTACACGATCTAAATTTGTCCCGGACAAACTTCTTCCATGTAAAAACACAAATACAGGTTGTTTTTCAGATTCCAATGAATCTGGTGTGGCATCTTTCAATAAAAAAGGATAAGCAGTTTCTCCTTTTATAGCATGTATTTCCTGCGCGTTTAAGCGCATCAACAGCATAAAGAAAAAACAGATATACAGGTAAACTTTTCGCATATTTCTTGTCTATGACTATCTAGCTTAATTTTGGAGCACTAAAAATACAATTAAATGACTCTTATGACACGCATTTAACATGTTTTAACATTTCAATTGCAACAACATTACACTTTAGCACAACGAAAAGACGACATCCCATATTGGCCCCAAACTGATCATTTGGAAGATTCCATCCAATTATAATTGCATTTCATGCCAAATTTATCTTAGTTTGTAACATTGCGCAAAATATCCAAGCTCTCACATGAAAATATTGCATACCGCCGATTGGCATTTAGGAAAACGATTGGACAGTTTCTCCCGGATAGATGAACAAGTACTGGTCATGAATGAAATCGTTGATATCGCAGACCGGGAAAACGTGGATCTCGTGATCATCGCAGGAGATCTGTTCGATGCCTTCAATCCCGGTGTGGAAGCCATCGAGCTATTCTACCGAACAATCAAGCGTCTTACCAAGAATGGCATACGTCCAGTACTAGCAATCGCGGGCAATCACGATTCACCCCATTTGATTGACGCGCCCGATCCTTTGGCACGAGCGTCGGGCATCATCCTAATTGGGCATCCGCATGCTGTGGTTACCCCTTTCACAACAGATGGTTTCACCGTGTTACAGTCAGATACGGGCTTCATTGAATTGAGCTTACCGCAATTTGACTATCCGATTCGTATTCTTCATACAGCCTATGCCAACGAAATACGCTTAAAACAATATCTAGGCGAAGAGAAAGAAAGTAAATTAAATGAGGTCTTAGCAGCAAATTGGCAAAAAATAGCCAATACCTATTGCGATGATAAAGGCGTAAATATATTGACGGCACATCTTTACATGAATAAATTGGGCAGCCCACTTTTAGAGGAGCCTGACGGCGAAAAACCGGTCAAAATTGGCAATGCAGACTTAATCTATTCAGAGGCCATCCCACCACAGATCCAATACACCGCATTAGGGCATCTCCACGGGTATAAAAATATCGGTTCTGCCGAAAAACCGGTAGTTTATGCATCTTCACCCCTATGTTATAGTTTTTCGGAGGCTGGGCAAGCTAAATACGTTGCGCTGGTCAATGTATCGGCCGGCGAGCAAGCAAGGGTTGAGCGCATTCCACTAACTCAGGGCAAACCGCTGATCCGAAAATCGTTCGACGATATTGAACAGTGCATATCCTGGTTGTCTGAAAACCCCGATGCTTTGGTGGAGCTCACACTGAAATCAGAAACCTTCTTAAAAGCCGAAGACCGCAAGCGAATCTATCAGAGCCATTCGGGAATAATCTATCTCATTCCGCTCGTTAAACAAGATGAGCAAGCGCTTCGGGACAACAAAGAAATCAATCTTACACAAGACATGTCGACCTTATTCAACGATTATTTCAAATCCAAGAATAGCAATCAGGCGCCCAATGACGACATCCTTGATCTTTTTCGCGAAATCCTAAACTCTTAATCCATGATTCCATTAAAGCTAACTCTAGAGGGGATATACTCTTATCAAGAACGTCAGACGATCGACTTTACCGCACTTTCTCAAGCTGGGCTTTTTGGTATCTTCGGTGCTGTAGGCTCCGGTAAATCATCGATATTGGAAGCGATTACCTACGCCTTATTTGGAGAAACGGAACGCCTGAATGCACGGGATAAACGCGCTTATAACATGATGAATCTCAAGTCCAATCGATCTTATATCGAGCTTGATTTTGTCAATTTTGAAGACCGTACATTTAGAATTACCCGCGAATTTAAACGCAATTCCAAAAATTTCGATGATGTAAAATCCCCCACGGTTGTACTCTACGAAAAAATAAATGAAGAATGGATTCCACAGGAAAGCAGCAATACACAGCATATCATTGGATTAAGCTATGAGAACTTTAAAAGAACAATCATCATTCCCCAAGGGCAGTTCAAAGAGTTTATAGAACTTGGCGCTAAGGAACGGACAGATATGATGAAAGAGATTTTTCAACTGCATCGATTTGACCTGCAGGATAAAGTTTCCAACCTCTATAAAAGAAATCAGTCCGAACTGGATCACCTCAACGGTCAATTAATAGGTTTTGACGAGGTTACAAGCGAACAGATAGAAACGACCGAAACAAATCTCCAACTGGCAGTCGAGTCCTTTGTCGCGATTGAATCGTCGTACAAGTCGCATCATGAAAAGTTCTTAAGGCTCAAAAAACTCAAAGAGGATGTCTTAGAGCTTCGTGCGGTGAAGGCACTCTTTCAGCAATTGCTAGAACAAAAAGGTGAAAAAGAGACCTTACGATTAAAGCTAAACCGCTTTGAGGAAGCGCAAACCAACTTTCTACATATTCTTAAATCCAAGGAAAAATTAGCACAAGAAGGCCTAATTGCACATAAAAGAGTAGAAACCGAAAAACAGAGGCAGGCCGAAATTCAGCAGCTGATGCAGGAGCATTCCTCAAATCTCAATCTGTTGAAATCACAATACGAACTGCTGCCGCAACGTCGTGTCCAGGAACTGGATCTTGAATTGATAAGCCAATTGATTACGTTTTCAAATGAAATTAAGAGTTTACAGGATCGGGCACAGAAGGGGCGCAATTTTGTGGAGGAAACAAGAGCGCAACAACGACATTTTAAAGCCAAAATCCAAGAGACAGAAATTCAGATCGCTAGTCTAAAGCAATCAAAGCCTTCTGCCCATGAACTCATGGAGCTGGGCCAGTGGTACACCAAACAGCAAGGCATCCAACAACAGGAAGACGATCTAAACAAGCAGGCCATTGATTTAGAAACAAGTATAGCTGTGCTGAAGCAGGAACTCCAGGCCATTCATCCGGACCTCGAAAAATTCCGATCAAATCACCTCCTTGTAGCCAGTGCCCTCGAGCAAAAACTTCAGTCTCTCCAAGATGAAAAATCACATCTTCTCCTGCAGCAAAGGTTGACCCAATATGCAGAAAACCTTAAAGCAGGATCCCCATGTCCACTATGTGGAGCATTGGAACATCCTGCTATCAACCAAGGACAGGATATTTCCCAGGAAGTTGCCGCCAATGAAAAATTGATTGTCGAGACAAATGAAAGTCTTAAGCATCAACAGGACCAACAATTCCAAGTCGAAAAACTCCAGCTGCGCTTGCAGTCATTAAATGATCAGCAACAAGATCTAAACACGAAAATTCAGCTGAATGCCAATAACAAAATTGTGCATGCTCAGCAATTTACATGGATCGGTTATAGCGCTACGGATGAATCCAGCTACACATCAAATAAGCAGGAACTTGCCCGGATCGAAACACAGATAACAACAGTGGAGCAACAGCTTGGTGAGCACCAGGCTACACTCGCTTCCGTTGAGGAAAAGCTGGAGAAATACAATAAAGCACTGCATCAGTTTGAACGTGATGAAGCAAGCAAACAGGCCCAGATTAATCAAAATATGGGGAACCTGAAAGCGCTGCGCTGGTCTGATTATGCGATGCGGGAATCCGAAGCAGTTGAAAAGGAATATACTACACTGAAAAGATCAAATCTGGAGATTGAGCGCGACTACATTACTTTAAGCGAACGATTAAATGAGTTAAACAGTCAATTTGCTGCACAAAACAGCTTGGTACAGACGATTGTTGAACAGCTTGCAGATATCCGTCGTGAAAGTCAAGAAACCGATGCTACAATCCAGCAGCTACTTGTAGCTTCACCCTTTGAAACTTTGGCAGAGATTCGGCAAATCCTTGCCGAGGATTTGTCTGTCATACAGATCCGACAAGAGCTTGAACAGTTTCAAATCCAGTTTGAAACTGTGAAGGCACAGATCAGTCAGTCGGAAAAGAAGCTCGTCGACCAGGTATATGACGAGAACGAATTTCTTGCACAAGAAAAAATCCTGGATGAGAGCGCCCAACAATTGAAAGCGAGCACTGAATCTGTTGCCCGACTTCAGCAGGAGCGCGATCAGCTAAAAATCGCCTATGCAAAAAAGGAAAATCTCCTGCAACAACAGGTAAAACTAAATTTACGCCATGACAATTTGAAGCAACTTTTTAATCTCTTTAAAGGTGCGGGCTTTGTACAATATGTTTCTTCGATTTACCTAAGGCAACTGTGTGATCATGCAAATATTCGGTTCCATCGCATGACCCGAAATCAGCTTAGCCTACAGCTGAACGACAACAATGAATTTGAAATTATAGATTATTTGAATGAGGGAAAAAGTCGCAGTGTAAAAACATTATCCGGTGGACAGGCATTTCAGGTATCCCTAAGTTTGGCTTTGGCTTTGGCCGAAAGTGTACAGTCAAATTCGCGTGCGGCCAAAAACTTCTTTTTTATCGATGAAGGTTTTGGAACACAAGATATCACTTCTGTTAATATTGTTTTCGAAACGCTATTGGATTTACATAAAGAAAACCGGATCGTCGGTATTATTTCACACGTTGAAGAACTCAAAGAACGTATTCCAGTGTCCCTTTCGATAGAAAAGGACGAAGAACAGGGTAGCCAAATTTTTATCAATTAATTCCGTTTTATTTTGTATATTAGTTATAGCGGTCCCGCTGAACAAGCCTGATCGCTATAACCAACAAAAACGAAAGATTATGGGCTTATTTTCAAACAACAAAAAAGGAAAAGGGTCTCATCCTTTTTTTCATAAAGCGACCAAAGCAGTAGTCAACACGACCTTTTCAGCTAAAGATTCCAGTCCATTAAGGACAACGCAATCCATGCTTTTTGTCAAACAATACGATATCCTAACGATCTTGAGGGAGGTTTTAATGCCGCAGAATCAAAACTAAATTCGCATAAAAAGGCAGATCTTTCCATCCAAAAGTGAACAATTGGTTTGGAGTCGCTGGATGCAAAATAGCGTCATTGCCATTTTCATGGAGCCACCTCATCCAAGCTGATCAGGGGGCAAAAAAAAGAAATTCAAAAAATCATTGAAATTATAAAAAAGGAAGTTTAATTTAACAAGATAAAACTTTTCTAAAAAAATATTGTCATACGATAAATAACAATCGATAGACAGTATATTTGTCAGCTATATGAAGTACAAACAAATCAACAATAATTCCATCAATCAAATCATGCTAATCGTCATCATTTTGGCGATATGTATATTGATCTTTACAAGCCTATTTTACTACCTACCCGGTTTTCTGGGAGCAGTTACCTTATATGTTCTTTTTAGAAAAATCAACTTTAAGTTGACTGAAGAAAAAAAATGGAATAAATCTTTCGCCAGCATTTTATTGATATTATTGACCATCATATTCTTGGTTGGACCACTCTATCTGTTAATCAACTACATGGTACCTCAGGTAACAGAAGTCATTAGCAACAAAGACGATCTGATGCACAAGTTTGACTCGATCAAAACCTACTTTAAAGACAGTCCTTATTTAAGCAATATTGATCTTTCAGATACTGCCTTAATGGGAGCGCTTCAAAAAGCAGCTAAATTCATACCCAATATTCTGAATTCCGTTGCAGAAGTGGGTGTCAATATATTGGTTGCTTTGTTTGTTTTGTATTTCATGTTGGTTAGCAGCAAAAAATTAGAACAAACCATCTATCAAGCGATCCCTTTCACCAAGGCCAGTAAAGCCGAATTGTGGAAAGAGTTTGACATGATGGTAAAATCCAATGCAATCGGTATCCCGATTTTGGCCATGTGCCAAGGTATTGTAGCCGGTCTTGGCTATTGGTTCTTTGGCTTGGAAAGCCCTATCTTTCTAGGGATACTCACCGCTGTTTCCACCATAATTCCTATTTTGGGAACGATGGTAGTCTATCTACCGGCAGCGCTTTTTCTACTTGCGAATGGGCAGTCCGGAAATGCAATAGGTCTTGCCTTATACGGGATCATTATCATCGGGAGTATTGATAATGTCCTTCGGTTTACCATATTGAAAAAGTTGGGCGATGTACATCCATTAATAACCGTGTTCGGTGTATTATTAGGATTAAATCTATTTGGTATGCTGGGATTGATCTTCGGTCCGCTCATTTTATCCTGCGTTAGCGTACTCCTGAAAGTCTACAGTATTGAATTTGGACGAAGTACGCCTGAAATCATTCAATCTACCTCATTGACAGACACAAAGTCTACTCATGACAGCCCTGACATTATAGAATAAGGGCACTTCAATAGGTTAAGTTGATTTGATCACAAATGCATCAATATCCAGTAAACTGTCATAAATGAGATTCAACGATTGATAATCCCTTTTTTTTCATAGTTTTGAATCATTAATACAATAGATTGTTCAATGCTTTCTACGCAGAATTTGACGATTTATTAAGCATAAATATTAAAACGATAAAATCACTAAAACTGATTTAAAAGCAAACGTATTCTATGAATAAAAAGATAATCTTAGGAGTGACTGTGGCATTGGCTGCCGGAATTCTTTCCTCATGTAACAACAACAAACCGAAAACAGATCATACTGCAAATACGACTCAGGAAGCCAGCGCTGAAAGCCATGACCATGCAGGTCACGATCATGCAGGCCACGACCATAGTCAAGCTGCACCAACGCAATCTTCCGACCCTGCAGCCATTCTCCCTAACTTCACATTTTATCAGCTTCGTTCGGGCATCCGTGTTACGCAGGAAAACGTTGCCAAAGACAAGAATACCGTTTTTATCCTATTTGATCCAGGATGTAGTCATTGTCAACATGAAGCTACGGAGCTAGAAAAGAATATTGATCGTATAAAAGACGTCAATATCTATTATATTTCCATGAATGACCCGGCATTAGTATTAGGTTTTTTTGACACATTCGCTCCTAAGCTATCCAAAGCATCTAATGTAGAGGTATTGATTGATAAAGACCAAACGTTTATACAAACAATCCATGTGCCTTCACAATTTCCGGCAAATTATGTGTATGGTGCGGATGGAAAGCTAAAAGCGCATTGGGAAGGTGAAAAAAATATTAACGAAGCAATAAGCCAATTTCATAAATAATCTGAAATGCTAAACATAGCAATCAATGGATTCGGACGTATCGGTAGAAATACACTACGTAATATCTTTTTAAGGGAGGCTTTCGATGAACTGAATGTCATCGCTATCAATGATCTGACAGACACCAAGACGTTGGCCCATCTATTTAAATATGATTCTGTACATGGTCCTTTTCCTGGTACTGTGACCCACGATGACAAACATATTATTGTCAATGATCTTTCCATCTTGGTCACCAATGAAAAAGATCCCGCGGCATTGCCTTGGAGGGAGCTTCAGATTGATGTCGTCATAGAATCTACGGGGTACTTTACCAGTCGTGACAAAGCGTCGTTGCACTTGGAAGCTGGTGCAAAAAAAGTGATTATTTCCGCACCGGCACAAGATAAAGACATTCCAACAGTGGTATTGGGCATTAATGATCGTGTCATTGATCTATCTGTTTCGATTTTATCCAATGCCTCCTGTACAACAAACAATGTTGCTCCCCTAGTTAAAATATTGGATGAAAATTGGGGCATCAAAGATGGCTATATTACCACGGTTCACTCCATGACTGGAGACCAGAATCTTCACGACGCACCACATAAAGATTTAAGGAGAGCGCGGGCAGCATCGTCGGCGATCATTCCAACAACTACTGGTGCTGCTAAGGCTATAACCAATGTCTTTCCACATTTGCAGCATAAATTAGGGGGCGCAGGCATACGTGTACCTGTACTCAATGGCTCATTGACGGACTTTACCTGTACACTTGAGAAAGAAACCACGGTAGAAGAAATTAATAAAGCGTTCAAAGCTGCAGCAGAAAACGACTTAAAAAATGTATTATTTTATACAGAAGACCCCATAGTTTCGGTAGATATCATCAATAACCCCTATTCATGTGTATTTGATGCCCAGTTAACCTCGGTAGTGGGTGGTCTGGTCAAGGTTGTGGGCTGGTATGATAATGAATTTGGTTATTCTAATCGTTTGGTTGACCTCCTGATCAAGATCGACAAGATTGTATAATCTAGCTGTACCTGCAGCATCTTACCATAGGTTCCGGTATAAAAAAAGCGTCCTTGCCAACTATAGTTGACAAGGACGCTTTTTTCTTCACGCCTAAATTTTACATTTCCCCTTCTACGCCCAATCCAAACAACGCAAAATCATATTTGACCGGATCCAACGGATCTAGTAGGCGTAGATTGGCCGTTAATTCCTGGGCTGTTTTCCAATTCACTTTATCCAATGTAATTAGACCAAATTTACGGGCAACACGCTCAACATGGACATCGCACGGACAGATTAGATCTTTTGGTAACAGACGGTGCCAAATCCCAAAGTCTACCCCTTTTGTGTCTTTTCTGACCATCCAGCGTAAAAACATATTGATCCGCTTGACGGTTGACTTCTGTGCTGGACTACTAATGTGTTTCCGTGTGCGAACAGGATAATCAGGCAACGAAAAGAAATAGGTTTTAAAGGCATTCAGTGCCATTTCTAAGTCAACCTCCTCCCTGTTCTCCTGTCCTACGAGAAAAGCATCTTCTAAAGATTCGAAATGCTGATAGTGATGCTTAAAAAAAGAAACAAAATAAAGAATATCGGTATCATTGAACGTGCGGTGTTTAAATCCCAGTAAGGTTTTTAAGTCCTGCTCTTGGTGATTTATGATATAATCGTATGGTGAACCATCCATTCGAGCCACCAGCTCGTTGCATTTATTGATAATCGTCTTTCTTTGCCCCCAAGCCATAATGGAAGCCAAGAATCCCATGATCTCAATGTCCTGCTTCGCTGAAAATTGATGCGGAATCGATATGGGATCATTTGGAATAAAACCAGGTTGATTATATTCATCAACTTTCTTATCCAAGAAATCTTTCAGATCAAAATCAACTGCCATGCTAATTCTTATCTTCCTGTCTGCAATATGCCTTTACAAATCTTTGCGATCAAGCCTGGACCTTCGTAGATAAAACCGGTATAAACTTGAATAAGACTGGCTCCAGCATCTAACTTCTCTATGGCATCTTTCGCCGAATGAATCCCCCCTACACCAATGATAGGAAATGCCTTGTTGGACTTTTCACTTAAGTAGCGAATAACTTCTGTTGAACGCTTGGTCAAAGGACGTCCACTTACCCCGCCCGCTTCATTAATAAGTTCCTGTTGACTCTTTAAGCCTTCTCTTGAAATTGTTGTATTCGTTGCGATGACACCTGCAATTTGTGTCTCCAATACGATCTCGACGATATCATCCAATTGACTATCCGTCAAATCAGGTGCTATTTTAAGCAGAATTGGCTTCGGAGCTGTTTTAGCGACATTAAGGCTTTGTAAAGTATTTAATAGATGTTTTAAAGGTTCCTTTTCCTGCAAATCGCGTAAGCCCGGTGTATTCGGGGAGCTCACATTGACCACAAAATAATCCACGTAGTCAAACAATGCATTGAAGCAATAAATGTAGTCATTGACAGCTTCTTCATTAGGTGTCACCTTATTCTTACCGATATTCCCCCCAATTAACAATCCTTTTCGATCCTTTAGATTTTTCAATCTTGTGGCGGCAACGTCTGCCCCTTGATTATTAAATCCCATTCTATTGATCAAAGCTTCATCGGAAACAAGTCGGAACATCCTGGGTTTATCGTTGCCCGGTTGCGGCTTGGGAGTTACCGTTCCTATTTCGATAAAACCAAATCCCAAATTAGTCATATCCGCAATATATTCCGCATTTTTATCAAAGCCAGCAGCAAGGCCCACAGGATTTTTAAATTTCAATCCAAAGACTTCGCGTTCCAAACGTGGATCTTCCACGGTAAAAAAAGCATTCAATAATTGTTTGGCGCCCCAAATTTTTGAGAAAACATTCAATCCACCGGTCACTTTATGGTGAGCCGTCTCCGGATTCATTGTAAAGAATATAGGTTTGACTAATTTATACATAATCGCAAAGTTACTCAAAGAAGAAGAAATATTCATTACTTTTGTACTTTTGCAGTTGAAATGATATCAATAAATAATTTAACATTTGAAATAGGATCTCGCGCTTTATATGACGAAGCAAACTGGCATATCAAACCAGGAGATAAAGTTGGCTTGATCGGTGCCAATGGTACAGGTAAATCGACTTTACTTCGCCTTATTGTCGGTCAATATACGCCCACATCAGGAACGATTTCCATGGCGAAGGACCTTAAGATTGGTTATTTAAACCAGGACTTATTGTCGTACCATTCTGACAAAAGCATTTTGCATGTTGCCATGGAAGCTTTTGAGCGCCAAAATCAATTACATGCCGAAATCGAGGACTTACTCCACAAACTAGAAACAGATTATTCGGATGACATCCTGAATAAACTAAGCGATAAACAAGTAGAATTTGAGGCCTTAGATGGTTATAACATCGAATTTAAGGCCCATGAAATCCTTGCTGGTCTAGGTTTTTCGGAAGAAGAACAAAAAAGACCATTGGCCACTTTCTCTGGAGGGTGGCGTATGCGGGTTATGCTTGCCCGTATCTTATTGCAAACTCCGGATATTCTGTTACTGGATGAGCCGACCAACCACATGGACTTACCTTCCATTAAATGGCTGGAGAACTATCTGCAAGCATTTGATGGGGCCATTGTGATTGTTTCCCACGATCGATATTTCCTTGACCGCATCATCAAGAAAACAGTAGAATCACGTAAAGGAAAATTAACACTTTATGCAGGTAATTACAGTTTTTATCTTGAAGAGAAGGAATTACGAAATGAATTGCAGGCCAATCAGTTTAAAAACCAGCAAGCCAAGATAAAACAGGAAGAACGTTTAATTGAGCGTTTCCGCGCTAAGGCTTCCAAAGCCAAAATGGCGCAGTCGCGGATCAAAGCGTTGGATCGCTTGGAGAGAATTGACGATGTTGACGATGACAACCCTACAGTAAACTTCAGCTTTAAATTTTCAAAACCTTCAGGTCGTCACGTTGTGACGTTGGAAAATATTTCCAAGTCCTACCCTAACCTGGAGATCTTAAAAAATACCTCAGCAATTATAGAAAAGGGTGATAAGATTGCACTAATTGGTGCCAATGGTAAAGGTAAATCTACCCTCTTACGTATCGTGGCTAACGCGGATCACGAGTTTGAAGGAAAGGCAGAACAGGGACACAACGTGTCGCAAACATTTTTTGCACAACATCAGCTGGAAGCCTTACACCTGGAAAATTCCATCCTTGCCGAGTTACAAACTTTTGCACCGAAGCATACAGAGACCGAATTGCGCTCCATTCTTGGATGTTTTCTATTTACCGGAGACGATGCTTTCAAAAAGATCAAAGTACTTTCCGGAGGGGAGAAATCACGTGTGGCTCTTGCAAAAGCATTAACCGCAGACGCTAACTTCTTAGCGCTCGATGAACCTACCAACCACTTGGATATGCAGTCTGTCAACATTCTAATCCAGGCTTTGCAGCAATACGAAGGTACATTTATCGTTGTATCCCACGACCGGTATTTCTTGGACAATGTGGCGAACAAAATCTGGTACATTGAAGACAAACAGATCAAGGAGTACCCAGGTACTTACCAGGAGTATGAAGAATGGGCTGCAAAACGCGTTGTGAAAGCGGAGGTAAAAACCGAGAAAAAAGTCAAGGAAGAACCCAAAGTAAAGAAGGAGAAACATCCACTTAGGGAAGATAAGACACGTTTGTTGAGCAAGAAAAATAAGGAGCTAACGTCTTTTGAACAAAAAATTGAGGAGCAGGAAATTTTAGTCAAAAACTTAGAATCGAAGCTTGCGGACGAAGCGGTTTATTCGGATGCGACTAAGTTACAGGAAACTACACGTTCTTACAACTCAGCAAAGGCATTATTGACACAATTCCAGGAGAGTTGGGAGCAGTTGGCGGAAGAAATCATGGATTTGGAAAATGATTAATTTTTTTGGCTTAAAATCAGCTTATTAAGCATTAGAGCGTGATTTTAAGTCAAAATTATTTGCAGGAATAGGATTAAAGCCCTACTTTTGCATCACTTCAAACAAGGAACGGTAGTTCAAAAATAGAGAAGTAAGATTCCGTAGCTCAGCTGGTAGAGCAATACACTTTTAATGTATGGGTCCTGGGTTCGAATCCCAGCGGGATCACTAAAGAAAAGCTAATCGCAAGATTAGCTTTTTTGTTTATATGAATTGTAAGTGACAAAGACTGGACGATTATGTTATCTATTCTCACTCAATGACTTTAACCTTTTAATTCCGTTCAAAATACCTCCTCTAATCATATTCCCATATCCGTCATCAGATAATTTGTCCGTGAACGAAAGTGCTGATTGATAATTTTTTTCTGCATTTTCAACATCGCCTAGATCCTCATAGCATTTGGCAATATTCAAGTAAAGCGACGGGAATGCCTCGCTGACATCGTTGTCCTTTATTTCTTGAGCCAAATGTAAGGCTGTCTCATCCCATTTCAATTTGTCTGCAACACTCTTCTGATGTCTTGCTATATAATGGGCTGCTATAAATCTTTCAAAGTCATTTATCGCTTCATTCCAAGCTTGAGTAAATAATTTGCTTGCTTCTTCCGGTTTACCCTCGATGTCCATACCTTGGGCACAAAGTTTAACGACGTGGTTATCTGGATCTAAATACATATTGATTATTTTTAAAAATGTAACTAATCAAATTTAAAACATTCCAACTTTAGACGCGTTGATGTATGTCAAAAAATCATTTCGATTTAAGCCTGCTCAACGTTTCTTGTGTAATATCAAGATAAGAGGCAAGTATTCTGTTTGAAAGTCGTTGGATATAGATTGGTTCTTCACTCATGAGTTTGTCATAGCGCTGTTTAGCCGAAAGTGTTATACGATTCTCTATCTTCTGATTCTGGCATAAATAAGTACTTTCCAAAAATAGCCGGTAATATTTTTCCCACAGCGGGATATCTGACAATAACTGATAAAAATCTTTATGGTTTATTGCATACAGTTCTGAATTTTCGAGAGTTTCGACAAATTCAGTTGACTTTTTTTGCGATATAAAGCTAGAGATTGAGGTAATAATAGCATTTTCGAATGCGATATGTCTCGTTTTTTCCTGCCCTCGCGCAGTTACAAAGTATGTTCTAATACTACCGCGATGAACAAAATATAAATCTTTACAAGTCTCTCCCTCTGACAGCAACAGGGTATTCTTTTTTACATGCTGTAGTCTGAAGCATCTGCTTATCTGGTCTATGTGCTCATCGGCAATACGCGTATTGTTTTTAAGATAATATTGTATTTTTCCCATCAAACGAACTGTTGCTATGTTATCTATATCCGATTAAGACTCAAAGTTAGAAAAACTAGGATATGATGAATAAAATTGCGATGTAAAATCTTCATTTGATCATCGTTATTTAGCATATCGGATATTTAATTAGCTTTTCTTGTTTAACAAGATTACCTTAGATATTGACAACGTAGTTCATAAAATAGATTAAAAAAATGAGAATTGCTCTATTTGGCACGCACAAAGTAGGTAAAACCACCTTAGCAGAAGAGCTTCTAGAAAAGCTTCCCGGGTATACACTGGAAGTAGAACCTTACTATCAGCTGGAATCATCGGGGCATGAATTCCTTGAAGAACCCACTGCCGAAGATTTCGTTGAACAATTTAACTACTCTGCCCAGCTAATTTCACAAAGCGGAGACAATGTAATATTCGATAGATGTGTACTCGACATCTTAGCTTATCTGTATATTCTTGATCCAAAGAAAAATATTCAGTTCCTTTTTGAAAAGACCTTTGCTATATTGGCCGAAATTGATCTTTTGGTGTTTGTCCCCATTGAAGAACCCGATTTGATACCTTGCCACAAGTCGGATCTACCCAAACTTAGATCTAAAGTTAATGATTTACTCCGCGATTGGATTGACGACTTTGGTATACAAGCTATTGAAGTAAACGGCCCATTATCGAGTCGTAATAACCAGATACTTGCAAAAATTAAATCCTGAGATGTTAGATTTTTATATTATTGATGATAAACAAGTAAAACCAGATTTCCCTGAAAAGGCAGGATTGGTTTTCGCTGGACAACTTGACGAAAAAACTTTCAGCAGTCTTCAGCGAAAAGGCATAATCGCCACACGATTTGACTATTATACGGATTTCAGGCTGGATACTGCTCTGATTAAACAAATTGAGCAAATTATACTAAACAAGGGACTCCAAATGGATACTGACATAAAGAGCTTCATCCAAATCCTTGACATCGCAAGTAACAAACAAAGTGGTTTAATTGCCTATAGTGATTAAACATATCTTTTGCATGAAGCGCGGTCCCTCCTTCGCTAAAACGGATCGTTTGAGCTCCCTATAAAGTTCATAAACTCAATTTTGGGCTCAACAGCAAGGTTTTTATCTCTTTGTTTCTGTACATCACAAAAAATGAGACTAACCATCGGGATTTTGATACGATTTGATCAAATTTAAACCTGTTGTTTCATTATTTTCAGCCATTCATTCAATAACATTTATAAACAGTTAGCAAGTCCATAGACATCTTCGAAATACAATCAGAAGCCATGAACAATAAAAACCTTACTACAAAGCCACACTATCCCATTTTAGACGGACTACGAGGCGTCGCTGCGATTATCGTTGTAACCTTTCATCTCACGGAGCCATTGGGAACAGGACATCTCGATATCTTGGTCAACCATGGCTATTTGGCCGTTGACTTTTTCTTTCTTTTATCTGGATTTGTAATCGGCTATGCCTATGATGATCGCTGGCATAAAATGTCTATTGGCACCTTTTTTAAACGCCGTATTGAACGCCTTCAGCCGATGGTTATATTAGGTATGACTCTTGGCGCAATAGGCTTTTATTTTACAGATTCTACAATCTGGCCACTTATTCACACCGTTCCGCTCTGGAAAATGCTTTTGGTCATGCTCATTGGTTATACGATTCTTCCCGTTCCCCTCTCTTTGGATATTCGAGGCTGGCAGGAAATGCATCCGCTCAATAGTGTCGGCTGGTCATTGTTTTTTGAATATATTGCCAATATGCTATATGCCATCGGTATTCGCAAACTATCCAAAACAGCGTTAAGCATTTTGGTCTTTATTGCGGCTGTGGCACTCGCCCATTTGGCGATCACAAGCCCTACTGGAGATGTTAGCGGTGGCTGGACATTAAATGCTGAACAAGTCCGGATAGGAATCACCCGCACCATGTACCCTTTTTTTGCGGGACTCCTGCTATCCAGAATAACGAGCCCGAGCCGTATCCGACATGCTTTTTTATACTGTAGTATTTTAATCGCCATTGTATTGTATATGCCTCGTATAGGTGGAGCAGAACAGCTCTGGATGAACGGGATATATGAGTCGGTATGTATTATCATTGTATTCCCCCTGATCGTTTACCTGGGGACAAGCAGCAGATCAAGCAGCAGATTAGAAAACAAGCTTTGTAAATTTCTGGGTGACATCTCGTACCCGCTATACCTCGTACACTACCCTTTCGTCTATTTTTATGTTGCCTGGATCAGCAACAATAAGGATATGACGCTTATAAAAGCTTTGCCTTATGCCCTATTGATTTTGGTAGGAAGTATTACAATGGCCTATGTAAGCTTGAAATGGTATGACGAACCTGTCCGCAAATGGCTCAGAAAGAAACTGGGTTAATGTATAAAAAATTTGCCGGCATAAGGGGGCAACCGCTAAAAATAGTGCTATTCAATACACCTGTTTAACGTTCCAGTATTCTTCGAATAGCTTGTTGTTCATGCCGTAACAACAAATTAAGTTCGTCGGGACTAACAGTCGACTTTGCAGCAATAAACAATACATTTGGGTAGTCAATGAGTTTTTCTTGCAATAATTTCGCTCGCTTCATGTGAAAATCTGAGGTAATCACGATGAAGAGATCTGGAGAGATCTTTTTGATGATCTCTTTTGATAGCATAAAATCTTCGTAAGTATTTGTGGATAGTACACATGGAAGTAAATCTTTCTCTGCGACACCTCTTTCCATAAGATAAGCTTGAGCATAAGCGCCATGCGGCTTTTCTGTCCGATTGAAATGTTCACCCATGCCGCCGGTACACAAAATTGTAGTCCCTTCATTATGACAATAGAAATTATAGGCACATTCATTTCGATCTAATGCCATAACGCTGAGATTCCCCTGCTCATCATTGGGTGCGCCCAACAATAATATCAGGTTTTTAATTTTTTCCATACGATTTAAATATTCATACAATCAAATGTAATAAGACCTGGATGAAAATCAAGTAAGAAGTCGGTTAAATTTTACCCAGCCATTATTAACTCTCAATCATTTCATGCTCAAATAAATTAAAATGTTACAAAACATTTTTCAAAGTTGATTAATCAATCGATTGACTAAACTAATTGTGATAAAAGTTTATTTTTTTACACACCAATAAAAGATCCCTTATTTATATTTATTGATACACAATATAAACCATTATGAGAAAACTTTTAAATCTAATGCTTGCAACCCTCGCTTTAGGGGCTACGTCCTGTAACAAGACCTTGGTAAATACCGAAGAAAGTGTCGAAACTCTAAAAGCAAAAACATCAACTAGCTCGGTAACAAATGAATGGAACAGTAATCCCTACAAGCTGAACGTCATCTATTTTGTTCCAAATGATGTAGATTCCATTCCCAACTTCAGAAAGCGTCTTAGCAAGATCCTGTTGGACGCCCAAAATATGTTTGCAAATAATATGGATCGCGAAGGCTTTGGCAGAAAATCCTTCGGATTGGATCTGCTCAATGACAGCCTGATTAATATCCATTACATCGCTGGAAAATATGGCAAAGCTACTTATCCGTACTCAGGGGGCAGCGGCGCTGTGAAAGCGGAAGTGGACAGCTATTTTAATCAAAATCCGTCAGGAAAAAAAAGCGAGCACAATCTAATCATTATTCCAACCTACAATACAGATCCAGCTAATCCGGGAGGCCCTCCATTCTATGGCACAGGTACCAGCTGCTACGCATTAGATTATGTAAATCTGGATGCCAAAAACTTAGGAATAGGCGGTGATATTGGATGGAAAGCAACTGTATGGATAGGTGGAATGATTCACGAACTGGGCCATGGCTTAAATGCCAGCCACAACAGAATGAACAAAACGTTAGCGCCAGCTTTAGGTACGGCATTGATGGGTTCTGGCAATTCAACCTATGGAATCTCTACAACTTCTTTGACCAGTACCACAGCAGCAACATTTAACAATAGCCAAGTATTCAGCCCTGTAGTAAGAACTGACTGGTACGCATCCGCATCTGCAGAAATAACATCCTTGTCATCAAGCTTTGTGAACAATAAGATTATCGTTTCCGGGAAATTTACAACAACAAAACCGGTCAATGACATTGTTGTTTGGCATGATAGGGAGCCATTTGGAGTGAATAACGATTATGATGCCGTACAATGGGCGACAAAAATTATTGGACAGGATAGTTTTCGATTTGAGTGCCCATTAGCTGATTTTTATGATCTGACAGGGAATTACGAAATGAGAATAGGATTTCTCCATGTCAATGGAAGCCGTACCACCTTAGGATACGCCTATAACTTCGTTAACAATATACCCGATTTATCGAAGGTTTTGACCTATAAACTGTTACCGACAACAGGTTGGTCAATTGTAGCTAGCGATAGTAATGAGCCTGGATCACCAGCCAGCAATGTATTGGATATGAATAGAAGTACGGTCTGGCATACTCCGTGGTCGTCCACTCAAACCCCGCAGCCACATTTCTTTTCCGTCAATATGGGTGCATTACGCACCGTGAAAGGTGTTGCTTTCCGTAACCGCGATAATTTAAATGGAGCGATGAAAGATGTCAATATTTACTCAAGTACAAATGGTGTAAGTTGGACCTTGATCAAAACGACACAATTGAGCAAAGTCGCGGGCTCCTGGATCAATGTCGACCTTACTACATCCGTTAGCACCCAATACCTTAAAATAGAGTCGACAAGTTCTTGGGGTGATTTCTTCTATTCTCATCTTGCAGATTTTGGCGCATATTAAAACTTAGATCGATAGAATAAACGGCCGGTATAACAAATTGTACCGGCCTTTTTTAGCTTTGATCACCTTCGAATAAGTAAGATTCATCATTAGGTTAGCAAATAATTTTATATTTTTAGTAAGTCATGCTGACTTTGACTTATCAATAAGCTAGAAAAAACGATCGAAATAATCACTTATCACTAAAATTAGAATGAATAAACAAGAACTGATCAAAACTTTTTCTGACAACCACTATACAGTTATTGCCTATATCAAGGCATTACCTGAACCTCATTTTTCATATCGTAATCATGAAAAATGGACGGCAGGTCAGCAGCTAAAACATATTCTCTTAACGCTTCTACCCTTTCCAAGGGTACTTCAATCAAAAGATTACATGTCCCAAAAATTCGGATCCCTGCAACGTACAACCTGGGACTACGACACGGTGCGTAACAATTATCTCAAAACAAGCCGGCAGGCCCCAAGTCAATTTTTGCCTGAAGAAATCCTGCCTGCGCAGAAAGAGGGTCTGATTGCGCAACTGGAAGAAGTAATAGCTACAATCAATCAGCTATTTGTACTGTACAATGAAGAGGAGCTCGATAGCCTGGTTTTACCACATCCTCTGCTCGGCAAACTCAGTATACGCGAAATGTTTTTTCTGATGAGCTATCATCCCCTACACCACCTAAATCAAATCAAGGAAAACTTGGTCTCATTCAATCAGTGAGCTACACCTTATTCATCAGTTTTTCATCAAATCAGTGTTAATGGTATTATCTATTCTCTTGTATGGACCATATCATATAAATCAAAACCTTCAGCCCAGTAGTCTTTATGGATTTCCCTTAGTATAAAACCATTTTTCTTATAAAATCCGAACGTGAATTGAGAGGTACCGACTTCGATCTTTTCAACCTGATGATGGGTGTACAGAAAGTCAATACGGTGATGCAATAGATTTTTTCCAAAACCAAATCCGTGATATTTTGGATTTAAAAAACTCCAGCTCAAAAAACCTATGCGCTCATCATCAGAAAAACCTACTCCACCGCCACCAATAATTTGCCCGTTAACCAGCGCAACAAAATACGTCTCCATTTCCTGGTCAAGATATTCTGTGAAATCGGTAACCTCGCTCTGTGCAAAGTACTTCGGTATATTCATATGAAGAATATCGATCAGTTTATTTCTGTCCTGAACATCATATTTCCTAATTTCCAAATACTTATCCATAATTGGTATGATTACAAATCCCTGTCTATTGTTAACTTACATCTCCTATAAAGTTTATTAAATATAATAATAATTTAGTGTGTTTTTATTGCGCTATTTCCAGCCCTACCGATTGGCCGTATTTTTCCTAAAAAACATTAAAAACCATCGCTATTGGCTTGATTTTTGATTAATTTTACGGTCGCACTTCGGTAAGCAGATAATCATTAAATACCCAATATGCAAAAACCTCAAAAGGATATTCCGATTTTTTTTGAAGCATTAAATCAGATGCCGATTGCAACGGCGATTTATGATAATTCGAACCTCAATATCGCATTCGCCAACTCGCGAATGCTAAATATGTGGCGTACAGAGAACGAAATATTTGGACATTCCTTTGGAGAGGTTTTTCCGGTTTTTACCCAAGAAGGGTTTACAGATATACTCCGTAATGTCTGGGAAAGCGGCGTCACCTACAAGGCATTTGAAACCCCTGCAACGATCATTGACCGTGATTTCAAGATCAAACGCTATTTTGATTTTGAATACAAACCCCTCTTTGATAAGCTTGGCCGAACTTATTCCATCCTCCACACAGCCACAGATGTCACGCATAAGATACACGAAGAGAAATTTGAAGATCAAGAAAATATAACAATCAATCCCGCAACCAACCTGCGCATGATATCCTATACGCTATCACATGATGCTAAAAATCCTTTGGCTCTTGCTAAATTGGGTATAGGTGTACTAAAAGAACATTTGGATATGCAGTCCAATAGACGGCTCGAATTGTATGATGTCATTGATCAATCACTTGAAAACATTGCTGATATTATCGACAAAACGGTCGAACTGACTCTTGCTCCAATTAATAGACTACGGAAACAACCTGTTCATTTAGATCATACATTGCCCAATTGGTGCCGGGAAGCGAAATTACTATACCGTAGCCCACATACTGAACTTATCTTTGGTGACCTTTTTCCAGTAAACAGTGATCAAAATGCAATCTACCAAATCTTTACAAACTTGATCAACAATGCGGTCAAATACTCTTCGGCTAATAAGAAAGCGGCGGTGCATATCTATAGTGAAAAAGTAACGAACGGTGTATTATATATCATCAAAGATAATGGTATCGGTATTCCCCAGCATGAACTCGAAAATATACGCATGGAAAGACTCCGTGGTTCAAATTCAACGGATTACCAGGGAAAAGGCATTGGGCTGTTTATCGTTCAGGAAATTCTTGAGAGACTCAAAGCGCAGATGGCCATCTTCAGTAAGGAGAACCAAGGGACCGAAATCCGTCTATTTTTCCCAAATTGATCGAGTGACCTAGCTCTTTTATCTTCCTTTGATGGCAAATTTTGTCAATCTTACTCTGCTATTCAAGAAAAATCATTGTTGGACTCCTGATTTATGGCTAATTTTGAGTGTTTAGAAATTGTAAGCAAAATCAGACACGTCTCTATGAATCATTTTCGTAAATATTGGAAACTATTTTCCCATATTGGTGCACATCCGGGCATGTCATACATCGATTTCAAACGTGTACACATGATAAATTTGATTGCATTGTTATGTTTATTTCCGACAGTTTTCTTTTCAATCCTCAATCTTATCGATCACCGCTATGTTTTATCGGCGATTAATTTCTCCAATTCTATATGTTCGTTTACGGTCCTTCTGCTTCAATATTATGGGAAACACAATATCGCTAAGGCAACTCTATTGATAAGTAACTCTGTGTTTTTCTTCGCTGGGGCACTACTTTATAAAAATGGCGGCGAATATTTTCTATTGTGCACATTGATTGTCTCGATGTTGATGTATGACAACCGAAAGATCCATATAGTCCTTTGTATTACGGTAGCTTTCCTGATTTTACTGTTATATTTGCTTCCTGATATACTTCCCCTGAGCCAGCAAGTTCCACGATCCAGATCTGTTTTCAATATTATCAATGCACTTGCTTTTATGGTCGTTGCGGTCAACTTTTTTCTTGATATCATCTATAAGAATATGAAAAAAATTGAGCAGCAACGCCTCAACTTAGAATCCATGAATCGGGACAAAGAAAAAATTTTTTCTATTATCGCGCACGACATCAAAAGTCCTTTTGCCAACCTGGAAGCATTGGTATTTATGTTTCGTAATCAGATGCTCGATAGTAAGGCATCCCAGGAATATATCCAACAGATCCATCAGCAGATTACGCAGCAGAATCAAGCTTTGGATGATTTACTACAATGGGGCAGCAGCAGTATGCAAGGTATGAATACCAAAGCATCACCCCAATTAATCAAACCTATGATACAACAAATTATTAAAGTTTTTAATGAGAATACACAATCTAAACAACTAAAAATCAATATTAATATACCCAACAATACGCAGATAATTGCCAATCGAGATCATACCATTATTATTTTACGCAACTTGATTAGCAATGCGATCAAATTCAGCTATGTGAATGGGAATATCAACATCTACACCAGCGTGGATGAAACCTATACACATATTCATATTCAGGATGAAGGAATAGGAATTAACCCCTTGAAGTCTGCTGCACTTTTTAATGAAATTCAGCAAAAGTCCTTTGGCACTGAAGACGAGCCCGGATCGGGTGTGGGCCTTGTCTTATGCAAGGATCTTATTGAACGAAACAAAGGTGTTGTGAACATCCAAAGTACCCCCAATAAGGGATCCGTTTTTACAGTTGGATTGCCATCCTGCCCCAGCCATAAGCAGCAAACCAAGATCGAAGTTCCTACATGCTGTTAACCCAAATATAGGTTTAGAAAATTTTTGATGAGATTATTTATGGTAGAAAAACTTTGTGTACTTCAATATAGGTTCATTTTTGTAGATTTACTCCTAATACACATTGACGCAAAAGAAATATGGAAGCAAATGCCAATTATGTATATAAAATCATCGACACACCAGTTGGCCCTATACACTTAATCGCTACCGAAAAGGGACTTTCAGGTTTAGTTTGGGCGGACAAGGATTATATCCGCACAAAACTTCCTACAGCAACCTACAATGAAGAGGCTCCCGTTTTAATACAGGCGGAACTGCAGCTGAATGAGTACTTTGCAAAAAAAAGACAGATATTTGATATTCCGCTTGATTTTCAAGGAACAGCCTTTCAGATCAAGGTCTGGAAAATGCTTTTAGGTGTTCCCTATGGCACAACCAGGACTTACGGTCAACTGGCGCAGCAACTTGGCGACAGCAAAGCCGTCCGGGCCGTTGGTGGCGCGTTGAATAAAAATCCTATCGCTATCATTGCCCCTTGCCATAGGATAGTTGGCACCTCGGGCAAGCTCGTTGGCTTTGCCGGAGGCATTCGCAATAAGTCTATCCTGCTTGACCTTGAACAACAATATCGGACCCCGACACTATTCGATCTTTAACGCTGACTATTAGCCTTAGAGTATGTTATTCCTGCGGAATAACAATCATTTCAGGGAATCTTTGAATTGCCGATGAAGAGAAAAAAAATTGCATCTCCGCTTTTGTAATTAAAACTATATCTTTATGAAAAGAATTACACGGTCACTATGATAGAGAATACGTTTGGAATGGATATAATGCCTGAAAATGAACATGACAGACTGGATGCCCTCAGACGCTATAAAATAACTGGAACCCCTTCTGAAGCCAGCTTTGATGGAATTGCAAAATTAGCCACACAAATCTTCAATGCCCCTATTGCATTACTCTCACTAGTGGATGCAGAATCTGTCTATTTCAAAGCAAATATTGGCATGGGCACCACAAAGGAAACGAATCGAGGGCAAAGCTTGTGTAGTCTAGCTATTCTGGACAAGAAAGTAACGGTCTTTGAAGATACACTGAAAGAAGATATCCTACTGACCAATCCAAATGTAATTGGTGATTTTGGATTACGGTTTTACGCAGGTGCACCACTTATTACGCATGATGGTTTTATGATCGGTTCGCTGTGCGTCATCGACAAACATCCACGCGTTTTCACTACAGCTGATCGACAGATATTAGAAGGTCTTGCACGGACCGCAATGGACCAAATCGAGCTTCGAAGTTCTTCCATAGATAAAATTGATGAGCTTGAGGGTGTTAATATTACCATGGCAACTATGCAACAACGGCTGCTCGAACTTAATGACGAGATGGAACTTGCCAATGATGAACTTTATCGTACCAATAGCCAGCTCAACAAATCCTATGATTTGACAGTACTGCTCAACAAAAACCTCAAAAAAAGTGAACGTCGATTCAGATCCTTTATAGATAAGGCTCCAATAGCATTTGCGATTTTAACAGGTCGTGAATTAGTCATTGAAGTTGCCAATGATATGATGCTCAAGCTCTGGCACAAAACAGAAATCATTGTTGGCAAACCACTTGGACAAGCACTTCCGGAATTACAGGGACAGCCTTATTTGGAAATATTGGATGATGTCTTTACTACTGGCCAAAATTATATTGGAGACACTGCCTACGCAAGACTTGAGTCTATGGGAGTATTGGGCGATCATTATTTTGATTTCACCTATGAGCCGTTGAAGAATGATGAAGGCGAAACGGAGTCTATTATTGTCATCGCCAATGAGGTTACGGAGCGTATCAAAAGAAACGAACACCTTGAGGCCCTCAACTATCAGTTGGAAATTGCACTAAAAGCTGGTGAACTCGGTTCTTACAATCGCGATATAAGAACAGGTAAAATGGACTGCTCGGAAACCTGTAAACTCAATTTTGGCCTCACTAAAAATGATCGCTTTGACTATGATGTCCTCATGCAAAGCATCGTGCCCGAGCACCGCGAAATGGTCTATCAAAAAGTTCAGGATGCCATCCAGAACAAGACCACTTATCACGCTGAATATCTCATACGTTGGCCTGATGGATCGTTGCATTGGATCAATGCGTCAGGTCTTCCCAAATACGATGCAGAAGGTAATGCGACTCACCTCATTGGTGTAGTGGCGGATATCACAAAACGGAAAAATTATGAGTCTCAAAAAGATGATTTCCTGGGTATTGCCAGTCATGAACTAAAGACGCCCGTCACGGGATTAAAGGGAACGATTCAACTGCTGGAACGATTCAAGGACAAAACTGGAAGTGACATCATTTCAAGACTTATTGATCAGTCTGCTGTCAATATCAAAAAGATCGTTACACTTGTTGACGACCTGCTCAATATGCATCGAATCAGTGAAGGGCAGCTTCATCTCGAAAAAACAACCTTCAAGGCATCAAAGATACTTACCTCCAGTTGTCACAATATCATATCCCAAGGCAACCATCAAGTTAATATTACCGGCGATCTCGATGCAGATATCTTTGCCGACGAACAACGTCTGGAACAAGTCCTTGTCAATTTTGTCAATAATGCCGTTAAATATGCTCCAGAATCGAGAGAAATCAATATTACGGTTGAACAGTTGCAAGATCGTATCAAAATAACCGTCAAAGATCAAGGTGAAGGTATTAATCCGGCAGTACAGCCATTTATTTTTGATCGATATTATAGAGCTAATCACGAAGGTAAATCCTACTCGGGGCTTGGACTGGGGCTCTATATTTCCGCTGAAATAATCAAAAAACACGCGGGTCAGATAGGAGTTGATAGTACCGTGGGTTTGGGCAGCAGTTTCTGGTTTTCCATCCCACTCCCGACAGCAGAAAAATAAACACAAAAGAGCCGGTTTTTACCCGGCTCTTTACTATCAAATCCTACGTGCTTATTGACAGACTGCTTACGTGTAGTAGTCCGGCATTTGAAAATAGACTTAGGCTATCTCCTCAACCGTCGCATCAGGCGCATTCTTCTTGACAGAATCAATGCCATTTTCCATACCACTTGCGCTTTCATACATCTCGCTGGTTCCAATAATTTGGCCATTGGTAGCCTTGAGGTTGAAGTAGTGCTTACCGTTCGTAGAAGTTTTACGATCAAATTTGTTATCGTCCTGAGCGTTCTTTTTTACAGATTCAACGCCATTTAAGCAGTTTGCTTTAGTTGTATAACCTTCACTGCTTAAAATCACCTGTCCGTTTCCAGCTTTTAGATTAAACTGGAATTCTCCATTTTTCCGTGTTTTTACTTCAAATTTACCCATTTTCTCAATTAATTAAATAAATATGTGGTTATCGGAATTAACTTCCATACTAAAGATAATACTTTTCAATGTTTTTATTGTAAAACAACGATTAATTTTTTTATCATCAATAAGGCACATACTTCCTATACATCTGTCCTAACAGATTCAACGTCACAGTACGCAAGACAGTTTAATCTCTTAAAGCGGTTAAATCTTGTGTAGGAGCCGGCAAATTCAGATCACTTATGGCCGTATAGACAGATTCATCAACTTTAAAACCCCATTTTCTAAAAAAATCCGAAAGATCTTTTTGTGCAATCTGACATGCCGACAGCATAAAATAGCGCATTTTCTCTGCGTCTGTTGAAACTGTGGGTCTGTTCTCGCGGGTACTTTTGCTAAGTTTGATGTAGAAATCATCACCAAATCCTAGCCAAAGCTGATGAAACATAATCATTTTCAAATCATTATCCCCTGAATTAAAGTTGCGGTCCGCGATGTTTTTCTGAAAGTAAGTCGTCAATTTAGGCCAGGAATTATTGGCAGTCACCCGGCTTACCGGCAATCCAAATCCCCTTTCACTGGCTAGAGAATAGACATTCACGGTTGTTTCTGTCAGATTGCCCCAGGTCCAAGCTTTTTGTTGATAGGTATGCCCTACTTCATGCCATATTCCCCATCCATTTGTATTGGACAGGTATTTTGGCTGCAACATACGATAAGATAAAGCATCGGTAAAATAAATTGAAATACCGGCAGCCATATAACCACCTGCACTCGAATCTCTCACGGTAATCAGGTGTTTATTATATGGTATGGCATGGACTCCACTCGTACCATTCAATCCACTGATACGATTGGAAAAACCAATAATTGAATCCAGTCTATCCACAATAAGCTGTTGATCTTCGTTCTTATACAATAGCGCATCGGCAATTTTGGCCACCATAATGGTGTTATCTGACGAGAAGACGACATCCGGCACGGTATTTTTCAACGAATCCAATGTAGCTACCCATTGCTCATGGGTGGTAATTCCCTTTTGAAAGTAAGGCACCGGGATAAAACCATTGCCAAAAGAAAGCTCTATTTCTCCAGTTGTTGTGTAGTTATCAGCTGTATAAATCACATAAACCAAGCCCCCGTATTGGTCCACTGTGAACGTTTGCGTACCTGCCTGGAGATTGAAATACTGCCGCACTGGTCGAATATTGTCTCTAAAAGGCGTCCCGATCGCCAAGCGTGCTGCTGTAGTCCCCGAGTTGACTTTCACTTTTATGGTTATAGTACTGTTTGGTGCTACATAAAATCCGGTCACTTGCATTTCATTATGATTTGCTCGAAACTGAAGTCTATCAACCTCAGTTGCAGCGGAAGGACTTACCTTAAATAGTTGGACCGAATCCGCTATCGCTAAGGATTCTGCACTGGAATCGTTCAACAAAGTGTACATTAAGCTCCCATCCTTCCGGCAGGAAGTAGTCATAGCGATCACTAAAATCGCGATTAAGGAAAACACGGTCTTTCTCATAATTTTTAATTAAAGTTTATAAATTGTATTAATTGTCCACACTTCTTTTGGATCACCCTTCAAAGCCTCAGCGGTTGTTTCGAAGTTTTTATTTTTCTGATCGATTTATGGTTCATCGAAACTTGAAAACCAGATGATCCATGCAAAGAATTCACTTCACCTTCAGCAAAGTATTTTAGTTCATAATCTAAAAGCAAGATATAATATATTGTACAGAAAAATAATCAACCACTCCACATCAAACGTTTGCACAATTCACGAAAAGCTTTTCGCTATGATAAATTTCAAATAATTTTAAAGAAAATCTGTTTAAAACAAAAAATAAGAAACGAGTAATAGCCCTATTCTCTACTGCTATAGAGGCTAGATGTTATTCAAACTAATTATACGGGCCCAGCGTTATTTCCTCGAACACCACATCATAAGGGACTAATATGGCAACACATGATCATCATATCTTTTAACATCAATAAAATTATATTTCATTCTCCTGACGTAGAATAATCATCACGTGAAGTCTAAAAACCTCAAAAAAAACAGCATAACCAAAAGTTATAATACACCTGTTTCAATATTTAATTTTTAATACATATAACATACACAAAAAGCTATAATACAAAGAATAATGAAAAATATAAGTATAAAAAGCAATAGTCAAAAATTAAAGTAAAAAAGCGATTTGTCTGTTATTGGAATCAGGATTTTTATTCATCCACCTATTTCTCCAGTAATAGTCTGCAACAGGTTAGTTCTACCACAATCTGTGATAAAAAATTATAATTTTAAAAAGCGAATCGTTAAATTCGAAAAGTACACTATGAAATTAATACGCTAATTTTGCTTTCATTCAAACAAGATTGATGGAACACTTAACCTAAACTATAGGCCTTGACACTATAGTGGGGCAATAACGAGCGATTATCTTAAAACATGAAAAACAACATAAAGGAACAAAACGAAACGTTAAATCAATTGGATCAAAATTCAGCATTGCTAGCAGAACACCCCATTCTAGTAGAATTTAAAAACCTTATTCACCAGTATCCTCAGAATCACTGGGACCTCCAATTCTACTTGAAAAAGCTCAATATATCAAGAATAGCGCTACATCGATTGACGCTTTCAAGCAGTGAAACTTCACCCAGCACGATCGTTAAAGAGATTGTTGCAAGTGAGATTGCAAAAAAGCTAGCTTCTACTGAAATTCCCATTAAAGAGTTGACTTCGTATTATGGCTTTAGTTCATCAGCATCATTAACGCGGTTTATAAAAAAACATACGGGTCTTAGTCCGCGAAGATTTAGAGCATTAAACGCATTGGATTATATTTGAACTTATCCAGCGGCAATCTCTCATTTCGATAGCTAAAAATTGAATATCGTTGGACAAACCTTTTTATGATATTTTAATGATACTCATGTATTTACCAATATTTGTTATTGATTGGATAAGGCTGCACAGTGACTAAAAATCAAAATAGTGCAGCTACTGCTTTTTGATAAGCTCGTAATTATTCTGCGATTCGTCCTTTTGCACGGTATACTGATCTTTGAGGTGCATCCCCCAGCCATCACCCTCTATTCGCTGTCCTTCGATTTTTATAGGCTTGCTAACTGTTATTTTATCCCAATTGGGTGCCATAAGCGCTCCACTTTTGACGTCTAGAATCCCCCAGTTATCGGTGATCCTTATGGTTGGATAAACAGTTCCCAAATCCGCGATTGGGAGGATATTTCTCGGATCAAAAGACACATTCATTTTCTCAAATTTTATGGTCATATGAGGCTGGTCCACAAACAAGGAACGGTACAATGCAATTTGCTGTTTTATTTTTTCCGCACGTAGTTGTTCCTCTGTGAATATCTGTTTTTCCATTATACTCCGCTGTAATGGCTTTTACTGTTGCTGCAAGATCTTTCGGAAGTTCAATGTTCAATTCGCGCATAAAGAATATGGTTAAATCTGTATTTACTGAAATCTTTTGATTCCAAAGCGGATCCTTTAAACTCATTATATATCCATAGATCGGCGTGGTATTGTAAGCAAAAGACCTTACATAAGTGGGGTTCTTGAAAAACCTGTCTATTACATCAATGAAATGTTTTTTTGTTTTTTCTTTATCTCTCCCACTGATCACTACTCCGGTATACTCTGCAATCCCTTCATTAAGTTCCAATTGATTTTCAATGTGGGCAGAACCTGGAAAAAGTGAATTTCGATACTTCCGAAAAATCAAAGCATTTTTCAAGTGCATTCGTTGTTCATCTTGCGCATCTGAACAAACGGCCTTTTTAAGCGCCTCCAATTCTAAACGTAAGTATATCCGTCCATTCTCTTGATCGAGATGGGTACTTTCGCTGTTATTTTGAACGAATCCCAAAGCCGATTGTGCGGAATGAAACAATTCATGAGCCAACAAATTGATCCGTGCATAATAATCTTTAGATTAAGGCAACATAATCATCGCCCAAGTGCGACCATTCCACGTTAAAGACGTATTGGCAATATTTACACTGTCGGGCAATTTACCAATATAGCTATTTTTATATTGCACAAATGAACTATCGGTACCAAAGTTATTACTAAATAACTGTCGTTTCTGAGGATTCACTAAAATAATATCGCCATATAAATCCCTATTCCATAACGAATAACTCATTTTAGTTACAGTTTTAATTTCACTAAAATATTGAACGATACTGTCTGGCTTTACCTCCTTAGATTCTTGTCCAAGCGCTAACGCACTGAACAAAAGATATAGAAACGTTATAGATATTTTCTTCATTTAACACTTTTGAAAACGGTTATAAATGGTATTTTTTAGTTAAAAAGAGATTATTAGAATTTGACAAACATCTTCTTTCAAATTCCTAAAAATACATTATATCACTAAAATATCTATCATTAAACAAAAAAAAGCACACTTAATATGTGTACTTTTTTGCTCAACATAGACTATGCTGTGTTTATACATCAATATAAAGACTCTTTGAACTACAAAGTCTCCTTGAGATATACTACTGATTCCAAGTTCAATCCATCGAGTCTGCTAATACCCGGTTGTTTTACAAATCCATTCTGTTCAAAAAGTCCGATCAACGAACTTCTTAAGGGTTCATTGATCCAAATCACGTCGTATGTACTGCAGACGGCAAGACATTTGTCCATCAATGATACCTCCATTTGCTGCAAAGCCTCATGCTGGCAGACACCGAAATCCGCGATTCGAATCACACGTTTACCTGCCAAGCCATCCGGCTTCTGCCCTTTCGAGGTTATTCTGGCATAACCCATGGGTTGATCGTTAGCATATACCACCAGCCATTGATTTGACATACTGTTTATTTCGTTGACAAGTGTTTTGGAATTAAAACTATCAACAATGTAATTGTCTAGTTCAGCTGGCTCCACTAAACTGCCGAATTTTTCTAGGGCTAGAGTTTTGGTGAGCATCGACAACGCTTCAATTCCCTGCTCTGTTGCTACCGTAAATTTTGTAATTATATTCATATGTGCATCTACTATTAAATACACAAATGTACATGCAATCACTTGCTAATATTCGATACACATTGTTCATTTAGCATCAGTACAGGCGCCCACACAAATAACGACCTATATGCTGGATCGCTTCTATTCGTTTAGCAGAAAACTTGTCCGCGATGACCAACCTAAAATAATGTTCAAAAGTATTCGCAAAAGAGAACGTATAGCCCGGCGTAAATCTTGCACCAATTTTTTCACACTGCGCGTAAAAATCCGCCATATCTGTACTTTCAGGCATTTTAACCCAAAGATTATACCCGCCTGCAGGTGTGATCACTTTGGTTTTTTCAGGAAAACTGGAAGCGATTAGGTTGGTGGCCAGATAGGCATTTTTTGCCAGTTGCATCTTCAGTGAACGAATATGCCGATCGTAACTGCTGCTACCGATCAAAAGGTTTACGGTCTCCTGATTCAGAGGAGAAACTGTACTGCCCAATGCGAACTTGATCTGTTCAGCATCTTTCAGAAATCGCCCTGTGCTTAACCAACCCAGCCGAATTCCAGGTGCCAGGTTTTTTGAATACGATGAATACGTCATGACCAATCCGCTTTCATCAAATTGTTTTAGTGTGGATGGTCTGCTCCCCTGAAAGTTCAGGTCTCCATAGATATCGTTCTCGATTACAGCAACATGATATTTATGAGCAATCGCCAATAAAGCAATTTTCTGTTCATCTGAGAGCAAAATACCTGTTGGATTATGAAAATTCGGTGTTAGGACGACTGCTTTTACAGCACTTCCTTGACATGCTTGTCTAAAAAAGTCTATATCAAAACCATCTTTAGTAAGAACAGGAATTTCAATAACGCGCAGCTTGAGCACCCGAATGACCTCCAATACAGAAAATACGCACGGACTTTCCACAGCAACAATATCTCCGGCTTCACATGCAGCAGCCAAGGCGATATACAAAGCCTGCAGGGCGCCATCTGTGATCAGTAGTTCATCTGCATGCAGTAAGGTCTGATAGGAGGCCGCACGCCTGATAATATTGTCCTTCAATTGTACCGAACCGTTAGATGGATAATAGCGTAGTAATCCTGCCCCCTGTTCCCGAATGACCTGCTGCATGGTCCGAAGTAAAAGTTTTTGCGGAACAAGAAGGTCCCCTGGGGCAGCAACATTAAATTCCGAAAAACCCCGTCCCACAGGTGACGCTGTTGTCAGACCAAGCCCTTGCTCAAAGACAGCATCCCTTACTACCGGTGGACGTCGACGCCCTTCCGGTTCTGCCAGCATTTCATTCTTCGCACTGACATAGTAGCCAGATTTCGGAACGCTCTCCACCAAACCAATAATCATAAGATACTCATAACCTGACTGAACAGTACTCATACTTAAACCGTAGTAATCTTTAAACTCGCGTACTGAAGGCAGCTTTTGCCCCGGTTTATAGACTCCTGATTTTATATTTTTCTCAATTGCTTGTGTAAAAATTTCAAATTTATAGCTCTTCATCTGTATTGATCACTTTTACCTATACTGTACCTGTATCGCAAATCTAATCAATCTAAATTTGTCTAAAAAAGAAATGACAGGTAATTATCAAATCAACAGCCCTAGCGAATTACGTGCTCTTCCACAGGAGGTATTACCCGAATTAAGTCAGGAACTAAGAAACTTCCTCATTGACCATATTGCCACACATGGCGGTCATTTTAGTTCAAGCCTTGGTGTTGTAGAACTTACTATAGCAGTTCATTATGTATTTAACACCCCTAAGGATAAATTGATCTGGGACGTTGGTCATCAGGCTTATATCCATAAATTACTCACAGGGAGAGCGGCTCGCTTCCATTCGAACAGACTTCTAGGCGGCATAAGCGGATTTCCTGTTATGGAAGAAAATAACTTTGACGCCTTTGGTACAGGTCATTCTTCCACATCCCTATCAGCAATTCTGGGTATGGCCTGCGCAGCCAGGTATAAGGGTGATAACAGCCGTCAACACATCGCTGTTATCGGTGACGGCGCCATGACTGCCGGTCTAGCATTCGAAGCTTTAAATAATATAGGTTTCGAACAGCCTAACCTATTGATTATATTAAATGACAACGATATGTCTATTGATGCCGGTACGGGAGCCCTACAAAACTATCTGACCGACCTGACCTCGGGGCAAGCCTATAATCAGTTCAAATCACAGATCAAAAAGCTGCTGTCACCCCATAAAGATCGGACACAATGGTCAATTGCTGCGATTAGAAAAATAGAGAAATTGATAAAAACAGGGCTATTTGCTTCGAGCAATATTTTCGAGGCTTTAGGAATACGTTATTTTGGACCAGTGGATGGTCATAACGTCCAGAAACTTATCAAAATATTTGAACAGTTGAAGCATATTCCCGGGCCCAAAATAGTGCATTGTGTAACACAAAAAGGAAAAGGTTTTACACCGGCCATGTTAAACAAGGCGGAATGGCATGCCACAGGGAAATTCGACAAACTGACAGGTATACCGTTAGAAAACCAACTACCGCAACTCTACAAGGAAACTTTTCAGCAAGTGCTAGGCGAAACGCTGATACAGCTCGCCCAACATAATAGCCGTATTATCGCTATAAGCCCAGCTATGCTTTCTGGCAGCAGGCTGACGGCAATGAAACAGCAAATGCCTAACCGCGTTTTTGATGTTGGTATCTGCGAGCAGCATGCCATTACTTTTTCCGCAGGCCTTGCTGCTGATGGGCTACTTCCTTTCTGTGTGATTTATTCGACATTCTTACAACGCGCCTATGATCAACTAATCCACGACGTCGCTTTACAGAAATTACCGGTCGTGTTCTGTATCGACAGGGCCGGCGTTGTCGGTCCCGATGGCCCCACCCATCAAGGGGCATTCGACATTGCTTTTCTTCGCTGTATACCCAACATCGCAGGCGCTTCGCCCATGACGCTCACAGACTTTAAAAATTTGTTGTTCACAGCTCAGGACATCACTCTTGACGGACCGCTTGCAATCCGCTACCCAAAAGGCCCAGGTGGTCGAGAGAAGCAATCAGACAAATTTACAAGACTTGAAATTGGAAAAGGAAGAAGGCTTTGTTCAGGCCAGGACATTGCCATACTCTCTCTTGGGCCCGTTGGTCTATATGCGCAGGACGCCTGCAACGAACTGCTCCGGGAAGGCATGCACGTTGGACACTATGACCTACGGTTCTTTAAACCGCTCGACGAAGCGTTATTACATGAAGTATTCCAATCATATTCCTATATCATCACTGTTGAAGATGGATGTATAGCTGGTGGAGTAGGAACTGCAGTGCTGGAATTTATGGCCGAACATGGCTACTCAGCGACTTTGAAGCGACTTGGCTTGCCCGATACTTTTGCAGTACAGGGTACACAGCAACAGCTTCACCAACTTTATTACTATGACAAGCAGGCTATTGTCACAACCGTGAGGCAGCTATACACGGATCTACTCGAATCGGAAGACCCAGGGTGTAGCCTTAAGCCGAACGCGTCTTTCCCCAACAATTAACTTAGTCACATTAGCAGTGCTTAAACAATATAGATTTAATTATTATTTGGTCTGATCACAGGATGTAAATAGCAAAGGGCCGACCCTGTCAGACATTCAGCTTGCGAAGCTTTCCTAAAAGGTCGTTTTGTCAGGACATGCTTTTCATAGATTTACTTCGTCTTTCAATTGTAAAAAGAATCTATAAGAGCCAAAACTGTTTATATCTTCTAAGACAAACATCCAGAAAGGTACGGTGTTTGTGGCTTACATGAAAGAAACAATGTTGTTTCTTTCATGTAGCAATTCATACCATGAAACACTTATTCGTCCTCCTTGCTATAGCGACAGGCTTATTTCTGATCAGCAAGGTTTGCTTTTCACAAAAAGGGAAAGATTCAAAACCGTCAATACAAAATACTATGAATACTATAAATCAAAAAGATCATGTTGTCTATTTTGCCGGAGGATGCTTCTGGGGAACTGAGCATTTCTTTAAACAAGTCCGCGGGGTCACCGCAACCGAAGTTGGCTATGCCAATGGAAACCTTCAGCACCCTTCTTACGCACAAGTTTCGACAGGAACGTCAGGTTTTGCCGAAACGGTAAAGGTAAACTTCGACCCGGAGCTTGTCGATCTAAAGCTACTTGTAGACCTTTTCTTCAAAACAATTGATCCAACTTCATTAAATAAACAAGGCAACGATATCGGCACACAATACCGTACAGGCATCTATTATACCAATGCCGATGATGCCACTGTTATCAAAGAACAAATAGCTGCTTTAGCAAGTCAATACAACAGCAAAATCGTGGTGGAAATAGAACCTTTGCAGAATTATTATAATGCTGAAGCTTATCATCAAAAATACCTGGACAAAAACCCCGGGGGTTATTGCCATATAAGCCCTGATTTATTTAAACTTGCGCGAAATGCCAACCCCGAAAAAGCGAAATCGGACGTTAAAAACACGTATAAAAAAGCAGACAAAGAGACCTTGAAGAAGGAGTTGACTCCATTGCAATACGATGTTACACAAAACAATGCAACGGAGCGCGCATTTGACAATGCCTATAATGATGAATTTAGGGAAGGTATTTATGTCGATATCACAACCGGAGAACCCTTATTTGTTTCTACAGATAAATTTGAATCGGGATGTGGGTGGCCCAGTTTTTCCAAACCAATTAGCGATAGCCTGATTGAAGAACACTCCGACAATTCGTACGGAATGCGCAGAACGGAAGTACGCAGCAAAACTGGTGATGCACACCTTGGCCACGTTTTTAACGATGGACCGGCAGATAAAGGTGGTCTGCGCTATTGTATAAACAGTGCTTCACTTCGATTTATTCCAAAAGACAAGATGAAAGCACAGGGTTACGAAAAGTATTTGCCATTATTGGTGAAAAAATAGGCTGCAGCGCCTCATTGGAGGCGCTTGCTATGAACATTCAGAACCCTTCAGGCTACCCTTATAATAACCTATTATTCAATGCAAAAACCAATGCTTCATTCATGTTGCTTACCCCTAGCTTTTCAAATAATTTTCGCCGATGAAATTTCACCGTATCAATGGAAACGAAAATTTTCTCCGAAGTTTCATGAATGGTCAGACCTCGATGATAAAAACGTAAAATCTCTATTTCACGTTCGGTAAGATTAATCTTTTTCTGGGAGTTCCATTTCCCAGTCAACAGATCCAATTCCCATACTAAGTTGGAGTGCAACTTTTCGATAGTCACGTTTCCTGAAGATATATTAGTGGATAAAGACACGATACAAATTGCTTTCCATATTTTCCCCTCTTCTGTCAAAAAAACAGGTGTCAGTTTATGATTAATTAAAATAAACTTGTTGTGTGCATTTTGTATCTGAAAATCATACGATATAACATAAAGCTTCCGTTCCTCAATGGGTATTTTTTCATAAAAGCTAAACCCCGCTTCGTTAATCGTAATGAGCATCTGGAAATCATCAGATGGAACATATTTTTGATAAAAGCCATAGCCCATTTCCATCACCTCTTTGGCTGTTAAACCAGCGAGAAACAGCGGGTTGTCTGAAACAAACTCAAAACTTTTAGCTTGGTAATCGATTAGGTAAATACTCTGATAAGTAATCCGTGAGAAGGCTTTGACGAGCTCAATATAGCCGTGGGTCTGCTGGATGTCCTTTTCTGAAAGACGATCAACAGTATTTTTTTGTGAAAATAGCGCGTTAAAATCCATAACGAAATTCTAAATGTCGAAGTTAATTAAAACTACACTCAAGTGTAGCTTTTATTTGGACAAACTGTAATACTTTTGGACAAAACAGCTAAAAAATATAGCTAACTGAACGAAAAGCCGGAAAAAACATAAAACCACTTCTTACACAAATGCTTATTAACACTATTCAAATTCGAAATATTGGAATCGCTATCGGGATCTTATTTTTTGGAAACAGCTATGCACAGCAGAAAATTGAGGTTCTAAATTTTGGGACATTTCACATGAGCTATACGCCTGATGCACATAAAGTGGAATTTGACGAAAAAGATCAAAAAAACAGAAAAGAAACATACCAAGTAGCTAAACTGTTGGCAGACTTTAAACCAACTATCATCTGCGTGGAAATCATCCCTGAAAAAAACGAAGAATTGAACGGCGACTACAGCTCTTTTATTAAAGATAAAGGACATAAAGCTAAGTTCGGTGGTGAAATAGCCATAATTGCATATGAAGTTGGCAAACTTGCAGGGGTAAAAAAAATTTATGGAATTGATGAACAACAAACTGCTGCTTATAATTACAACATTGCAAATGAGTTGGAGAATCAGGTAGACAGTGTAACCTATAAAAGCTACATGGGAAAAATTATGCAGGAATTCGCCCATATTGATAAACTCTCCATTTTAGAAAAATTAAAGGTATTTAATCAAAAAGAGACCTTGCAAAAGTTTATCAATGTAAACGCCGATATCTTAACCTACAGCAGTACAAAAGGTAATTTTGAAGGAGCAGATGAAGCCAGTAAATTCTACCGAAGAAATCTACGGATATTCTCCAATTTAAATCAGATCCCGGTCACTGGGCAGGATCGAATTTTGCTAATCACGGGCGCTACTCACGCAGCTTTCCTTGGTGAACTTTTGCAACGGAGCCCCAAATACAAACTCGTAGAAGTTGCCAAATACCTTCAATAAAACCATCGGTAAGCAAAGACTCCTTTGGCGAATTTCGAATGAAGCAGATTAACAAACCTTAATTATTTAAAGAAACACTTCAACATGATAACATGCAAAAACTGTGGCACGGGCATTACGTCAAAATTCTGTCCCGATTGTGGCCAACCTGCGACGCTAAAAAGGATAGACGCTCATTATATCACCCACGAAATAGAACATGTGCTTCACTTTGAACGCGGTATTCTCTATACCATTCGAGAATTGGTGACAGCTCCAGGTAAGAATGTGCAAAACTACATTTCTGAAAATCGCAGCCGACTGGTCAAACCTATTATTTTCGTTATTGTCACATCTTTAGTGTATTCTATTATTGCCCACTTTTTCCATACTGAAGAGCGCTATTTGCAATCAATCGACAGCCATGGTATTGAAAGCAAACTCGTCATCACAACCAACATCTTTCGATGGCTACAAGGTCATTATGGTTATGCTAACATTATTATGGGGTTCTTTATTGCACTTTGGACTAAATTATTTTTTAAAAAATACGGTTATAATCTTTTTGAAATCATCATCTTATTATGTTTTATTATGGGGATGACAATGTTAATTTATGCACTTTTTGCAATAATTGACGGTATCACGCACCAAAGTTTAATCCTATATGCAACTTTAGTAATTTGTATATATTACTCTTGGGCCATAGGACAGTTTTTTGATAAAGCTAAAAAGATCAACTATTTTAAAGCATTTGCCGCTTCAATAATAGGCTTTTTCTCCTATTTGATCGTCATACTTTTCATTGGTATTACATTGGATATACTTATAAAATAGCAATTTTGTGACTGATGCAGACATATATCTAGGAAGCCACCATCATCAATTGATGCGATAAATGGGATAAAGAAGATGTGACTCTTCATAATAAGGTGAATGTTTGTATATCCAATCCAGCTGCGCACTACTACTTGCAGCAAGTTTAGGGTTACTCATCTTTTCACGTTCAAAGGCAGATCTTAAATCTTTATTCTCCTTTAGAAGCTTGGCTGCTGTATCTTCAAAAACATAAGCTGAATAGTATTCTTTCTGTCCTAAGATCGCATCAAAGAAATTCCAATTAAAATAAGAGTCTATTGCTTCAGGTTCCAAGGTTTCCAGCAGAAACTTCACACCGTCCTGATTCAAAGGGACCAAAAAGTCACCGGCACTGAAGTTTACCTTGTTGGAGTCCCTAAGGAGGCTGGTATCAAAATGCAAATAATGCCCCTCATATGGACTTGAAGTTGTCTTGAAATCCTTAATCCTATACTGTTCCACTGCAATAACAGAATCTTGTTTAAGCGGAATCATCTTGATTTGATTGAGTGTCAACAATTCAATAACTTTCCATTCAGACTGCGGAATGACATAATACGATGGAATCGTCACTTCTTTTGTCGGAACATATGTATTATATAACTTAACTTGTTTTGAAAACTTAGCGTTTCTATCATACCACAACCTATCTTTCGAAGAAACGTCACTTGGTTTATATTTTGCCTCGAAGCCCTTAAATTCCAGCGATTCATATTTTGATGAATCAAGCTTCCATGCTATGGCATATTTATCCCCTATTTGATATTGCTTTAGGTTTTCAGCTCTTTTTTGTTTAATCACCTTATAATTCTGTTCGATAAAATCCAAGTTACAACGCATATAGTCATAAGTCGCTTTGACACGTTCTTGATAAGGTTTCAACATATGTGTTTCCACAACCGTTCCGATTACATTAAATAGACTGGTGTAGCCTGTTGCATATCTTGGCGAATCCATAAAGGTTGGAAAACCACCATCGGGCACATCGTTGCGGATGTTAACATAGGGAACAGACATAAATCCTTTCTTTTGGAGATCCTTGAGTAAGTTCTTTTGCATGTGACTGTTAAAATAATTTCCCAAAAGGTTTCCTAAACGTTCTTTGTTTGTTGAGATATAGGTGAAGGTGTACTGATAATCGGCCCCATTGCTGACATGATTATCTATAAAAACATCTGGTTTGACCCATTGGAAAATCCGCTGAAAGCTCCGCGAGTTTTTAGTATCTGTCTTAATAAAATCCCTATTTAAGTCATAGTGTCTTGCATTTCCACGAAAACCATACTCTTCAGGGCCATTTTGATTAGCTCTGGAAAAGCTCCCACGATTTAACATCCCACTCACATTATAACTCGCCAGCGCAACAACACTAACATTTTGAGGTGCCTTTATCTTTCCTGTTGCCAAATCGCGCATAAGCATCATAGTCGCATCAATACCGTCTGGCTCTCCAGGATGAATACCATTGTTGACCAATAAAATGCACTTCTCTTCCCTAGCCACTTCCAATGTCTTTCCAAATGGATTAAATACAACAACATCTATTGGTTTATTGTTATCGTCTTCTCCTCGTGTTTCATAGTGAATTGTTGTATATTTCCGTGCCAATTCCTGATAATATGCCCGCATTTCCTCAAAACTTGCCGATTGATTGCCATTACCCCGTTCATAAGGTGTAAGTATTTGCGCATAACTTCTGCCAAAAAGCATGAAATAAAATAATATCAGGAACTGTTTCATAAGATCAATTTAGGCTCCAATTTACGATAAACTTGTTAAAATGCGTAAGCAATTTCTACCTTCTATTAGGAACGGCTTCCCAATAAAAACAAAATCCCTAAGAAATGTAGGGATTTTGTTTTTACTCTTTATCACTATTTCATTTGCTGACCTCATTTAATAATTCAATATCTTCCGTATCTAATTTAAGAGTCGGCGCCGCACATAGCGTATCCAATTGACTCTCACTTGTAGCACTTACAATGGGAGCGGTAATTAGCGGTTTAGCCAACAACCATGCTAATGCTACAGTAGCCTGTTTTGTCCCGTGTTTCTCGGAGATAACATCGAGCGCTTTTAGGACAGCTTTACCTTTAGCATCAAAATATTTTTTGATCCCACCACCCCTAGCCGTTTTATCAAAGTCAGCTTCAGTACGGTATTTACCGGTCAAGAAACCTGCAGCAAGCGACCAATATGGAAATACACTCAAACCGTACTTCTCGACCAATCCCGCATAATCTGTTTCAAAACCAGCACGCTCTACCAAATTGTAATGCGGTTGCAAAGCAACATATTTAGGAAGACCATTTTTCTCCGCAACATCAAAGCTTTCCGTTAACCGCGTTGGCGATAGATTAGAAGCGGCAATATAACGTACCTTACCTGCTTTTATTAAGTCAGCATAAGCCGACAATGTCTCTTCCACAGGGGTTACGTTATCGTCAAAGTGGGTATAGTATAAATCAATATGATCTACTCCCAATCGTCGCAACGATTCATCAGCAGATTTCAAAATATGTTTTCTTGAGATATCATACCCGTGCTCCTTAGTCTCGGATCCAACTTTTGTTGCGATTACTATATTTTGACGGTTGCCACGGCTTTTTAACCATTTCCCAATAATTTCTTCGGACTGCCCGCCGGTTCCATTCACCCACCAAGAATACGTATCTGCCGTATCGATAAAATTAAATCCTGCTCCTACAAATTTATCTAGCATTTCAAACGATTTTTGCTCATCTAATGTCCAGCCAAAAACATTCCCGCCAAAATTAATTGGAGCTATCTGCAAATCTGTGTGTTGTATTTCTACCTTTTTCATTGAAATTATCTGTTTATTGTTCCTTTAAATAAAAAATCGCTATGCAAGTACAGCTATAAAGCTAAAGTTACGGTATTCATCTTGAGCCACGCCAGCATTCTTCACATCTAAATGTCAAAAAGAGTAAAGTACGCTATTGCAATTTAGTACGCAGTTACTATGATTATACTAAATTGCAGCCGACTTTCGATCAGATCATTGTGCTCATAGTTAAAAATCTTATCTTCGTACTCATGGCCCATATCAATCTGACCTTCTTTGAGCATGTCAGATAAAGCCTTCAATAGATTGAACAGATTACATTGATAAAACCCAATCATCTATGATCCCAATAGTATATAGACGAGCAATGGAAAGTGATTTGACTTTTCTTTTAGATCTACGATTAAAGACAATGACCCAACATTTAATAGCCGCTGCTTTACCCACAACGAGGGATTCACATCTACAAAGAATTAAATACAAATTTGAACATGCTGCTATCATTGAATACAACCATATCCCTATCGGACTTTTGAAAACCGAGAAAGGACGGGCTCATATCGAGTTGATTCAAATACAGATCGATCCCCGATACCAAGGGAAAGGGCTAGGAAAAAAGATATTAAAAGATCTTATAGATGAAGCAATTTACGAAGGGAAGTCGATTTCATTACATGTATTAAAAACCAATAAAGCGCAAAAGCTCTACTTTAGTCTTGGTTTCGAAATTATCGGAGAAGATGAGCATTCATATCATATGAAGTACTCAAACAAGGATAAGATTTTAAAAAACAGGTCGGCTCTTTAACCGACCTGTTTTTTCATTACTTTTCAATAGACGACATATCGATTACAAAACGATATTTCACATCACTATCCAATACTCTTTGATACGCCTCATTTACATAATCGATATCAATCATTTCTGTTTCGGGTAGAATATTATGTTCAGCACAAAAATCGAGCATATCCTGCGTTTCCTGTATTCCCCCGATGCTGGAAGCCGTTAGGATCTTATTTCCCCCCATGATTGAGCGTCCATTAATTTCCATGGGTGCAGCTGGAATCCCCACGCAAATATAAACTCCGTTTGTTTTCAATAATGCAAGATAGAGATTATAGTCATGTGGTGCCGATACGGTATCAATAATAAAATCAAAATACGAGGAGAATTCCTTTATTTCATCGGCCTCATGGGTATTTAAGAATTTGTGTGCTCCAAGTAGAGCGGCATCGTCCTTTTTGCGTGGTGAATGGCTTATCATTGTGACTTCTGCCCCCATTGCCACTGCAATTTTAACAGCCATATGTCCCAATCCGCCTAAGCCCAACACACCAACTTTATGCCCCTTGCTAATATTCCATCTTTTTAATGGCGAATAGGTGGTGATTCCAGCACAGAGTAGCGGTGCCACCTTTTTAATGTCCAAAGATTCCGGCACATGAAGCACAAAATCTGCATCCGCAACAATATTATTGCTATAACCACCAAAAGTAAAGCTGTGATCATGCATCACATCTTTACTGTTGTACGTCCAGACGGTCTTTTTTTCTGAACAGAACTGTTGTTGGTCTGACTTACAGTTATCGCATTCGCCACAAGAAGCAACCATACAACCGACACCCGCCAAGTCACCTTTTTTGAACTTAGTCACCCCAGGACCAACTGCACTTATCCGACCAACAATTTCGTGCCCAGGAACAATTGGGTATTGTGTTCCACCCCACTCATCATGTACTTGATGAATATCAGAGTGACAGATCCCGCTGTACAAGATATCTATTAAAACATCGTTTGCACCAAGCTCTCTCCTTTCAAACTCCCAGTATTCAAGTGGAGAACTACTGTCTTTCGCCGCATAACCTTTCGACTTAATCATATTATCTTTTTTTATAGACCACAATTTGGATACGAAGATATCTTCGATCCCCTATTTACGCTGTACTAAGTTAGCGCGTATCGATGACGAATAAAGAAAAGCAAGCACAATATTGACACTACGCAAACAAAAAAACAAGTTTAAACATAGAAGTATCCGCACGAGACCATGTATATTTGAGTTCATATAAATCACTTCAATGAAAAGAACCAGTCTAACGCTAGCAATTATTTGCTTAACATCAATGGCCTTCGCCCAAAAGATAAGCTACAAAGTGAACACGCAAAATTCGACGATCAAATGGAATGCGAAAAAAGTTGTCGGGGGACATGTGGGAACAATCAATATACAAGACGGAACGGTACAGACAGAAAAGGGGAAAATTACCGGCGGTGGTTTTACCATAGATATGAATTCCATGGCTTGTACTGATGCTCCTAAATTGACCGGGCACCTAAAAAATGAAGATTTCTTCAATGTGCCTACATACCCCAGCAGTAAATTTGTCATCAGTAAAGTTGATAATAGCAAAGGTAATCCAATCATAACGGGTAATCTGACGATTAAGAATAAAACAAAATCGATCTCCTTTCCAGCAAAAGTCACCACAACTGCGGACGGACTTTCTGCTGAAGCTATAGGAGTTAAGGTAAATCGACTGGACTTTGATATACAGTATCGTTCAGCAAGCTTTTTCTCCGACTTAGGCAATCGCGCCATCGATGATGAATTCACCTTAGATATTGTGCTTAAGGCTGTAAAATAAAAACTTCGTAGGAGCCATTTGTTAATACAGGTGGCTCTTCCTTCACTACATAATCGCGCCGAGAATCGATGCGATTTACTCAAAATGATTTGACACACGGGCTACTTAAAGCTGTGATCTCACCTTATATCGACACGGAAAATCCAACAATTATTACACTTATTCTTCCTAAGAAATAGCGCATTAGCGCAGTACGACAGCATTAAACAAAGACTCTATTAAATTAGATTTGATTCAAATTGCACTTTGCAAGCCATAAGATTGATGAAAGTAAAGTTTTAAAATTATCTTTAAACTCGCTAAAGTAAGGTTAGACAAATTATATATGGAGAAAATAAAAACTTTTCAACAGCACGAGCTTAATAGAATTAGAAAAAATTGGAGTGAAAGTGATCTCGCATTTGAAAAGTTGGGAAGATCTTCTAATATATCCGATTATTCGGATCGGGAGATCAATGAAATGCTGCTCGGTGTATATAAAGACAGTAAACACCTTATGGTCGATGAAGACTACTTTATTGATCTCTCGAAAGCGCATAAAGCCAGTTGTATTTTGGTTGATGTATCGTATTCAAGACGTATCAAACCTGCTCCAAACAGCATACTTAATCTTCAGGATATCCGTAATTTTTACATTGAAGATTATTTTATAGAGACGAAAGAAGCATTCTCCAACAAAACTAAACATAAGATAACGGGTTATCTCAAAAAGATCGGCGGTATCAGTTTGGGTAAAGGGCAATACAATTATCTGTATTCTATTCCGAACGATTTCAAAACATTTTTCGGTGATACACCGGCCGATCTGTTCTATCCTATACAACGTTATATCAACGGGTTATTTTTTGACGACGATTATCGAATTTCAGATTTTGAAGTCATCAGTAAGATTGTTATCAGTAAGACATAATTCCGATTGCCGGAGCAACCACTCCTGGTTTCTTAATTGATAATCTCGCCACCATTCTGATCTAGTTTATCACGAAATTTTTCAAGTTCCTGAACACCTGGTTTTGCCCACTCAGCAACCTCACCTATAATTTTTAATGAAAACTCAGATCTATAGGAACGTGTCGGATTTCCGGGAAACTTCTGGTCCGTCAGATTAGGGTCATGCTCATAATAACCGGTAGGTTCAACAATAAATACCCGCTCGCTGCGCTCACCTTTTGCCAGGGCCGCTGCAAGTCCGGCCCCATTCATCATACCTGTAAAATAAATATGATTCATTTTGAAGTCGGCTTGATAGTTGGAATTGAAGCCTGGAACCAATAAATCGCCGATTTGTGCATCTGCTTTTGTACCGTGATAAAAAGGTCCCTTATCAAAGGGAATGTTCTTAAAAGAAGAGGCTAACCTTGCATATTCACTTGCCATTGCTTCTTCTCCTAAACTTGTGTAACAGGCACAAATCTTCAAATACATTCCGGGCAATGCACTGGTAGTCCGATCATCACTGATTACCAATGCGTGATCTAAGGCTATGTGCAGCCATTTTAAACGATCCGACACCGTTTTCTGCTGCCGAGATACAAAATAGGCTGCAATAAACTTCTCATGGTCATCGCTTGCCTCCCGATAACCCTCTGTAAAAAAGGACAGGGCTTCATCGTGTTTACCGTTTTCTTCCAATTGTATGCCTTTTAGGCAAAGTTTGACAACCCCGTTAAATGGTGAAAATTCCATCGTATAAATTATTATCTATTCAACCGAATATTATCCTCGCTGTAGTTATAAATGAACACCCTTAGTAACATCAGGACTTAAGGAAGGCTCTGTATGTAAAAAGCCAATTATTAAGAATAACCAGCTCTTCAACAAAATTGTTCTCTTATTTTCAATATTTCTCGCTGGAATCCTGAGAACAGTTGACCTCCAGAGAGCAGCTAAATTATCCGATAGTCGGTCTCTTTAGAATGCAATATTGCCTTTGTGTATCAAGGAAGTCACCGGTGAAATACGAGAAACTGCTTCAGCGGAACAACTTGCCTCAACAAAAACCATGCTTGCCTCATCACCCACTTTCGGCCATTGTTGATTTCCATTATTGTCCAAAGGCAATTTGTAGCGTGTCGCGAAAGCGAGTGTTCTAGATAAGCCGAATTCTGTTCCATAACCATAAAGCTCAGCAATAAGATTCGCTTTCTGCAGCATGTTTCCCGAGCCAAACGTATTCCAGTGATCCTGAATATTGTCATTTCCAATCAAAACCTCCACACCATATTTCCGAAGTGTCGGAATAGGCATAATCATATTGCCAAAGGGCACAGAGGACACGATTCCCACCCCCGCTTCTGCGAGACGCGCCGCAATTTTTTCGGCTTCTACATTTGTGAGACGACTAAGTGCGAAAGCATGGCTAACAAAAGCTTTCCCTTTTAATTGGGGGTTTTCCAATGTACGGTCGATCAAAAACTCGATTGTCTTCATACCACTTTCTCCCATTTCATGGAGGTGTATGTCAATTCCCTTATTGTTATCAAGCGCCAACTGCGTAATCTGGTCCATACTTTTTTCGATACTTCCATCCAAAGAGTACGGATCTACTCCACCTATGAAACTAACAGCATCCAGTTTTGCAACATCCTTCAAAATAGGTAAAGTATCTGTATAATAAAGGCCATGCTGTGGAAAAGCAACCAGCTCCGCTTCTACCGTGTCTTTTTTCGATGCCAGTGCCTTTTCCAAATTTGTTAACGATTTTAGTCCAGATGTTGGATCAACATTGAAATGTGAACGAATAAAATCAGTTCCGTATGCCTGCAGAAAACGCAGCATTTTGCCCGTTCTTTCGACTGAGGTGCTTAACCATTCTGGGATCATCTTCTGCTCATACGCGATCATATCTTTTACGGTATGCCGTGTTGGCGATACAGCTTCCCATGGCAGACCAAACAACATTTTATCCAAATGGGCATGCATATCCTTAAAAGCCGGCAACATCAAGTGTCCTTTTGCATCGATCGCATTAGCATTTGCAGTATTTGGTTTGATTCCTTTGATCTTACCTTCTTCAACTTCAACACAGAATAAAGCCGTATTTGTGCTTATAACTTCCTTTCCATCAAACTCGAATCCTGTCTCAAGCCGTACGTTTTTTAAAATATATGTTTTAGCTTTCATATTTATTTTGATAATATTCTTTTTCTTGTTCTCTAAAATTTACTGGACAATAGAAACGGTATTATTTTTCCACTTTTATTATTCAGTATCACCAGAACAAAGGTCGCAATGATTCTCCCTGATCTTTTGCAGAATACATCTCGATATTTGAACAATTTATCACAGCGCCGACTTTTGCTCAACAGTATACATAAGGTGAAACTACCACGAATGTACTTTCAGCCAGCATGAGACCAATGAGAACAACACTTAAAATACACTGTAGTAATAAATTGTCCAACAGATGGAATGAAAACCACATTGTAAAAACAGCCTTAGCTACTATTTTTGTATTAAACATCGAAGCTTCTTCGGCTTTATCGAAAAAATTATAGCACAATAAAATGATGAAAACAACTTTAATACTCCTGATAATGATGAGCATAACAAATTCGTGCCGATCGGCATTAACAGAAAACTCATATACCGAAAATTCGTCCCAGGAAGAAATTATTAAATTGGTCACCAAAAATGACTTAGAGGGAGTGAAAAAAGCGCTCGAGAATAATGCCAACGTAAATAGCGAAGATACGAATAAACGTTCTATTCTACTTATCGCGACAAACAATGGAAATATTGAAATGGCCAAATTATTGGTAGAGTATGGTGCCGATGTCAACCTTCAGGCCGACAATATGGACAGCCCATTTTTATACGCAGGTGCAAGTGGGCAAGTTGAACTCGTCAAACTTTTCTTAGATCACGGCGCTCGCTTCGATTTATTTAATCGATATAACGGCACAGCTTTAATCCCGGCATGCGAACGTGGATATGTAGAAACGGTAAGATTATTGGCCAATACCAAAAATTTCCCTTTGGATCATGTCAATCGTTTAGGATGGACCGCTTTGATGGAAGCCATTGTACTCGGTGACGGAAGCAAAAAATATCAGGAAATTATTCAGATTCTAAAAGATGCTGGGGCAAAATTGGATATTCCTGATTTCAATGGCACAAGCCCTTTGCAACACGCAAAACAAAGAGGCTTCAATGAAATTGTTAAGATACTAACATCAGAAATATAAAGATTCATCTTCCTTTAAATACTCCAATTTGAATAAAATTTCAAGCAGTATTTCACCATGCTATCTGATTTTTCATTCTCAATGGCTAGTTTTGCAATATGCAGCATAAAATAATAGACAAAGTTGCTTTAATTAACATTAAAGACAGGAAAATACTGAGCACACGTTCCAAGACTAAAACAAAATTTTACTTTCCCGGTGGTAAACGAGAGAATAATGAATCCGATATTACCTGTTTAAAAAGAGAAATACTGGAGGAGCTTTCTGTGCACATCGTCGAAGAATCAATGCGCCTTTTGGGCACCTTTGAAGCAATCGCCGATGGACGAAATCAAGATACGCTCGTAAGAATGACCTGCTACTTTTCTGATTTCGAAGGAGTATTGCATCCAGCGAATGAAATCGAGACATTTGAATGGTTAACCTATAAGGACAAACATAGGACTTCTGCCGTAGATCAGATTATCTTTAGCCGATTAAAGGAAATGAATCTTATCGATTGATAGAACAGATGAGCGTTGTTTCTCATATCAAAATATCAGACAACGCTTTTCCGTAATGTAATAACCGTAATTTCAGGCCAAACACCTATCCGACCTTTTAGGCCGTGAAAACCAAAACCGCGGTTGACATAAAGATATTTTCCTTGTTTTTGATAGAGTCCAGCCCACTGTTTATAAAAATATTGAATTGGACTCCATTTTAACCCAAATAGTTCTATCCCAAACTGCATACCATGCGTATGTCCTGCCAGCGTCAGATGGACATGTTGGTCATAGTCCAAAGTAACATGATCCCAATGTGAAGGATCATGAGACATCAAAATTTTGAAGGTATCCGCGTCCAATCCAAGGGTTGCTTTAGCAAGATCACCATATTGATGAAACCCTCCTTTCCCCCAATTCTCAACTCCAATTAACGAAATACGCTCACCTTGCTTTTCTATTGCTATCGATTCATTTAGCAGCAATTTAAATCCCATTTCATGATGAATTTCCTTAAGCCTATTCAAATTTAAGGCTTTTGATTCAACACTTTCCCATTGTACGTAGTCCCCATAATCGTGATTTCCAAGGACTGAAAACTTGCCCGAAGGAGCTTCTAATCGGTTGAAGTCCGAAACCCAGGGTTCCATTTCGGAAGCTTTATTATTGACTAGATCGCCCGTAAACAATACCAGATCACTGTTTTGTGCATTGGCTAATTCGATACCTTTACGTACCCTTTTGATATCAGATAAACTACCAGAATGAATATCCGATAGCTGCGTAATTTTAAAACCGTCGAACGCCGTAGGTAGATCAGGAAAACTCAATACTTCCTCCCTCACTTTATAAAAATAACGACCTTTCGTTAAACCGAAAAAAATAACCAATAACATGGCCCCCGCCAAAAACAATACAATCTCACTCAAAAATATACTACGTGGAGGAAATGAACGAAAAATACGCATCAGATCTTCAACAAATAAAAAGGGAACAGCAAGCAATTTTGGTATGAAAACAATTAAAAATGCTGTAATCAGACTTGTTGCTGTCTCCTGGACATCATAACCCGCTCTCCGCAAAAAAATTAACGTAAAAACACCAAAAAACAACAGGATATCAATCCCCCAATACATGTTCTGCCAAATCGAACCACGAATAACCGTACTGAAAGCCTGAAAAAAATAGATATCACCCAAAACAAATAAGAATAATATCAGTAAAAGTCTCTTTGCCATATTAACTAAAATATTGATTTTAAATTGCTAATGATATGCCAAAAGAGATTTTTGAGCTATTACAGCCCCTATCATCATAAATAGTGATGTCTATGTGACAATTGAAACTTTTTGCACTCCAATCAATCAGAAAACTATCCATAGTTTCCTCCAAAACATGTCAAGATGTCTGATTATCCCATAAATGAACCCAACCGAGATACTGCTTATTACTCCAAAATTCCAGTCTTTTGCATACATGCTCTCATTTTTTGGTAGGTACGCTCAATGTCTTGATCTAGACCAATGGAAAACCTGATCAATCCATCGGAAATACCCATCTTCAAACGATCTTCCTCAGGAATTTCTGATGACGTAGAGCTACCTGAACAGGAGAATAGGGTCTTATAGAATCCTAGGCTGACAGCTAAATACCCTAAATTTTCAGCCTGCATCAGTTCCATTAGTTCATTGGCTTTTTCGGTTGTTTCCACATCAACTGTCATTAAGCCCCCAAAACCATAGGTTTCATGCATCATGTTTTTCATTAGTTCATGATCTCGATGCGACTGCAAGCCCGGATAAGATACCTTTAATCCATCTTTCTCAAACCGTTCGGCAAGATACATTGCATTATAACTATGTTGTTTCATCCGTATATGAAGTGTTCTTAAATTCTTCAATATACTTGCCGAACGTAAGCTGTCCATCGTTGGCCCCAATAACATACAGGCACCTGTGTTCACATTTTTCGTTTCATTAATAAACTCCTGACTTCCACAATAAACCCCACCGACTGTGTCACTGCTGCCATTGATAAATTTCGTTAAACTATGAATGACAATGTCCGCTCCCAAAAGTGTTGGTGAGATGGATAATGGAGAAAACGTATTGTCGACAATCAGTTTTAGCTTGTGTTTTTTACAGATGACCGAAAGTTTTCTTAAATCTGCCACATGCAATAAAGGGTTGCTCACACTTTCACAATACAACACTTTTGTATTAGGTCTTATCGATTTTTCGAGTTCTTCGACATCATTAATATCCAAAAATGTCGTCTCAATCTGGAAAGGCGGGAGAAAATTTTTAAGAAAGGCATAAGTTCCACCGTAGATTGTCCTACTGGAAATGATATGGTCACCACTTTTACATAGTTGTAAAAGAACTGTTGTAATCGCTCCCATCCCCGAAGATGTTACATTGGCCGCAGCGGTATCCTCCATTTTTGCTAAGGCTTGTGCCAAATACAAATTCATCGGCGACGAATGCCTTGAATAGAGATAACAGCCTTCCGCATTCCCTTCAAATGTGTCGAACATTTTTTTAGCGGAAAGAAAAGTATAGGTAGAGCTATCTGAAATTGACGGGTTCACACCTCCAAACTCACCAAAGTATTGCAAATCTTGAATTTCATTTGCTGCATTAAAATTTTCCATGTTTTTATCTTTAAAATTGAGATATTTCAAATTATATTACAAGTAATTTTACTTATCTTAGAATATAAATCTATTATACAAGCAATAATTAGTAAAAACATCTAGCTGATTTAAAACGAGCTAGTAAAAACCAAAAAAAAATCTATGCAATTTGACGAGATTGACCGTAAGCTATTGCGTTTTCTACAGGAAGATGCCAAACAAACGACCAAAGAACTCTCCTACAAACTGAGCTTATCTGTAACAGCGGTCTATGAAAGAGTCCGTAAACTCGAAAATACTGGAATTATCGCAGGTTATGTCGCCATACTTGACAAAAAGAAAATAGCAAAAGACTTCCTTGTATTATGCCACGTAAAATTAACACAGCACAAAAAGGAGTATATCTTACAATTTGAAAAAGAGGTCATGAACCTTCAGGAGGTAACCGAGTGTTTCCACGTGAGTGGCGACTACGACTATATCCTAAAGATTTGTGTCCAGGATATGGCAGATTATCGGAGTTTTATGTTAACGAAATTAACGAGCTTACAGCATATCGCAAGCACCCATAGCTCATTTATGATCGCTGAGGTGAAAAATACGATTGCAATTGATTTGTAAAAAAATTTAAACCAAAACACCATTTTTTGATGCTATTGCTTCCGGAAGATCCTCATCTCCCACCATTTGCAACACATCAATTTCTATGGTTCGACAAATCGAAAGCATAGGCACATCAAACATGAGTCCTCCAAAAGGATTTTCAGTATAATCGCCGACCAATTCCATCACAATATAAATCCATCCAATTACCACACAAAAAGGAATACTCGTCCATATCCCCCAGTCGCCCAATTTCGCAAATTCATTTACTAGGCCCAATGGGAGTAGAATGATGAGAATAACATTAAAGACAAATGCTGTACTGGCAAATTGTCTCGGTGAAGGAAATTTTTTGATTCTTTCTGCCTGACCTTGATAGTCGTAAAATTGATTCAGGCAATTCTGCAGTTGCGTTTGGTTAAAATCCGAAATGATTTGATCATTTTTCAATGCATTAACTTCCTTTGCTTGTTTAGAAATCAAATACGTTGCAAAATTTTTATAGGTACTCTGCAACTTAAACTCATCTGTAGAAAGGTATTTGCGCAAAAAAATCGATGTTCTACTGTAATCAGGAAAGCCAGCCTTTATCAGCCTGTTCCGTTTAACATTCATTGAACCAAAGTGTTTTTTCAAACTGACATGCTCCCATTCTGTCGGGATCAACAACTGCTCACGAAAAGTATATAACCAAGCGATATGGCGATAGGCAATCCTTTTCCTCCGCTCCTCCAAATCGGTATGATCACCATCTTGGGTATCAAAGGCATATAACATTGCCGTGAAAGAACGACTTGAATTGACAATCCCACCCCAGATTTTCCGGGCTTCCCAAAGTCTATCATAGGCCTGATTATTCTTAAACCCGACATAAAAAGCCTCAGCGGTTCCAATCAAAGCCAATGGCACCCAAGGAATTATCATCCACTGCCAATTAAAAAAATAATAGATGATCGCCACCAAAGAGCACCAAAGCGTCAGCCATATTAAATGTGCGCCCGCTAAATTAAATATTTGTCGACGGTTAAAATACTTGGTTGTGATCATAAAAATTAAATATCTTCCTTTATTAAAAACGTTATGAAAGTACAATTTAAATTGTAACTGTCCAATACGCTAAATTGTTTTCGACACGATGATATTTTATCTCGCTCATTTTTATAACAATAAACCTCGTCGCTTTATATGGCTTATCCTTAAATTTACGGCTTCCATCCCTAAAAGGTTTCCTTATATCCAAAAAAATTGAAATAAGCCACCAGCGAAACTAGTTTTGAATAATTATTCAAAATTTATGATCAAATTAATTACTTTCAGTCTTATCACCTTTCTCCTTAACAACTTCCTGTTCGCCCAAACCGCCATTGTTGGTAAAGTCTCGGATCAATATGGCGCGTCGATCCCCTATGCTTCATTATCCTTTCGCGCATTACACGTAAAGAAAGATTCTCTCATTGAAAAAATAACAGATGAAAATGGAAATTTTCAGTTAACGCTTACCGAAAAAGGGACTTACCTCGTTTCGATTCGCGTGGAAAATGTACTCAAAACGCAACAAAAAATTGAAATTAACGACCTTAAAGCCCCGCTAGCGTTCATTGTCCCAAAATCACTACTATCCAACCTCATGTTAGATGAAGTAACAGTAAATAAGCGCAAACCAACAATACAGCGAAAAATTGACCGCATCATTATGAACGTAGCACAAACCGCCAATGCTTCTGGAAAATCAGCTTTGGAATTATTTAAAATGGCTCCCGGGGTATTCGTTAACAATGGTCAAATCTCCATTAATGGAGTTGTAGGAACACGTATTCTTGTCGATGGCAAAAGTATTAACCTCGCGGGAAATGATCTCAGGAACTACCTTCAAACCTTGCGTTCCAACGACATCCAATCCATTGAGATTATCGCACATCCCTCGGCAGAGTTCGATGCAGAAGGCAGTGGTGGTATCATCAATATTGTGCTAAAAAAGCAAGATAAACAGGGACTCAATGGTTATATTGGCAATGACTATGCAATTGGGCTTGGAAAATATGTAACGTACACTCCTTATGCAGGTTTGAATTATCAAATAGGTAAAGTTGGTTTAATGGCAAGTTATTCCCATAGTCGTGCAAAGTCATACGAGGAACTAAAACAACGACGAGATTTTCCAAATCAGGGATTATATCAGCAAGAAACGGAAAACACTCAGACCAACAAAAACGACCGTATACGGCTTGGTGCGACCTATGATTTCACGGGGAAACAATTTCTAGGCTTTTCCTACACCGGTCAATACAGCAGTTTCCTTGGACCATCCACGGCGCATTCGACAATTACCTATCCCGATGCGGCAAAAAACATCCGCTCGCAAGGTAGCTTCCCATCTGAATCAAAATCTAACTACCAAAATCTCGGTTTAAATTATGTTTTGGAAACAGACAGTTTACATTCGAAATTCAGCCTTGTTATCGATTATACACACAATCAACGAAACGGAAATAGTATCAGCAATAGTGTCGATTTCGATGCGAATGGTAACATACGCAGTGATACTTTGTTCAGATTGGATTATCCCAGCGAAGCAAAAATTTTTACTGGCGACGCAAAGTACAATTGGATAACTAAATCTGGAAACAATTTATCAATTGGTATAAAAGCGACTGCAACGGATATCATGAATACCAATCGATACCAGGTCTTTCATCAGGCCTGGATGCCAATGCCTGCCCTTGATTTCCAGTTCGATTACGAAGAACGAATTTATGCTACCTATGCAAATTATACGGGAAAATGGGCCCAAATAGATTATCAATTGGGATTAAGAGGCGAGAAATCCAATATTCAAGGACAACTTTTGAGCGAGCAAAGGGACAAACTCGCACAAGACTATTTCAATTTGTTCCCAAGTATTTTTTTAAAGAAGAATTTAAACTCGCAGGGAAGCAATTATATATTACTTACCTACAATAGAAGAATTAAACGGCCCTCATATTTTGATTTAAACCCTTATAAATATTATATAGATAATTATTCCGTACAGACAGGAAATCCCTTTCTGAAACCGCAGTTCACAAATTCGTTCGAAATTAGTGGATTATGGAAAGAAAAATATTATACTGCTTTGAACTATTCCCATACCAAAAATGCGATCTCGCAAATTATACGCAACCAGGCAGAAGAAGAACTGTTAACGATTATTAAAGACAACGTGGGGACTCAAGGAGTATGGACGGCCACTCTGAGCGCTCCCATTTCATTGCTACCCTGCTGGTCAAGTACGAACACGATTTTATTCACTCATACACGTTCAACTTCCCCCTATTTTAATCTAAAGAAAGCTTCTTTTATATTACAGACAGAACAAGAAATTTCCTTTGGCAAAGGATATAGTATAAATCTGAATGCTTTTTACACCCCCCAAATGTTACTTGGAAATATTGTAACTAAAGCCATCGGCTCCGTTGATCTAGGGATTCAGAAAAAATTAATCAAAGATCAATTGGTTGCCAAGGCAAATATTAGCGACATCTTTTTTACCAATAATTATCGGGCGACAAGTTATTTTAACAATACTAAAATCTGGATAATGCACAGGGAGCAATCGCGTGTATGCTCCATTTCTTTACTATATAACTTCAAAACCGGCACTACCTTTAAAGCAAAACGAATGGAATCAAGCAGTATGGAGGAGAAAGGAAGATTATAAATGTACCACTATTTTTTATCTTTGCGGCTCATTGAGCCGCAAAACTGAACTATCTAAGGATTTATGAAACAATCTCGACTTAATCAATACATCACTAAAGCAGATACATTTTTCAGGAAGCAGGATTTCGATACTTTTTATACAACAAATGTACGTATCCTACTTCATTTTGGAATGTGGTTTACGTTTACCCTGCTCCTTTTCAGCAACTACTATTACGTAACTGGAATATCCTCAAACCAATCAATATTTTTGTCAACGCGTGTTTTATTGTCTTCTCTTGTTGTCTTTTATCTATTTTTCTACTTGGTTATACCTTATGCGAGGAACTTAAATTTATGGATATTACCTTTCTTAACTGCGCCAATATGTATTTTTATTTGGTTATTTATCAATAATTTGTTTTATGTGTTAGCTTACAAATATGGTTTTGATATTTCTAATTTGTATCCATTAATGGGTAAGGAAAAGGATTTTATTCCCAACCTGTGGTCCGTATTCAGCTTTAAAGCAGTGTTATTAAATGCATTGTCGGTTATCTATTCATTGTCTCCTTTTTTCTTTACCAAAATATTAATAGACATCAGAAGAATAAATAAAGACCGAATGCGAATCCTGGAGCAGAAGTCAAAATTGTTATTGGAAAATATTAGCGTAGAAAAGGCTTTTTTAAAAGCACAACTCAATCCACATTTTTTATTCAACACACTCAACAACCTCTATCGTTTGACGCTAAAAAAAGACGACACAGCACCTGAGGTCGTATTGAATTTATCCGAAATTATGGGGTATACACTATACGATTCGGATGTAGAATACGTCTCCTTAGCTAAAGAGCTGGATTTTATAGAGAATTACTTTTCATTGGAAAAAATGCGTTACCCAAAATCATATCAGATTGAACTAAATATAGAGGGGCGAGCGCATGCTCACGCCTTAACTATTGCTCCTTTATTGACCTTCACCCTTATCGAAAATGCATTTAAATATGGGCTGAAAAACGAGGAAAAATCCTTTGTCATTCTTACTATTCATATCAGCAAAGATCAGGTTGCCTTTAAAATAAAAAATGACAAAGATGTATTCAATACCGTGAAAACACCTAGCTTTACGGGTATTGGTATTAAAAATTTACAAAAACGTTTACAATTGATTTATCCAAACCAAAGCGACCTTTACATCATAGATAGCTTCAATGAATTTAGCGTTGCATTGAATATCGCACTTCAACATGATTGAAAAATATAGTTGCATCATCATCGATGATGAACCTTTAGGCATTGAACTTATTACGGATTTCGTCGAACAAGTACCTTTTTTGGAATTAAAAAAGACCTTCAGTAAGCCACTGGAGGCAATGGCTTTCTTGCAGGAAAATCCCATCGATATTGTGTTTAGCGATATTGAGATGCCCCGCTTAACTGGTTTAGATCTGTTGGAAACGCTGGCCCAAAAACCTTACTTTATTTTTATAACTGCCCATCGACATTTCGCCATTGACGGATTTGAAAAAGGTGCCGTAGATTACCTTATTAAACCCATTCGATTTGAACGCTTTTTGAAAGCTGCAAATAGAGTAAAGGAAAAAATATCACCCTTTAACAAACTAAATGACAACCCAATAAAAACAGAACGAATTTTTATAAAAAGTGAAAATAAATTTATAAAGATTATGCTTAGGGATATTCTATATATTGAAGCTCAGGGAAACTATTTGAATATTGTCACGCAGACCAATGCACATCAAACCCTATCTACCCTTAAGTCGATGGAAGAAATTTTACATAACACCAGTTGCTTTCGAATTCATAGAGCATTCATTGTCAATACAGATAGCATACAATCGTTAAATGGAAATATAGTCCAGCTTTCAAATGGAAAAACTATCCCCATTGCGAGCAATAAAAAAGATCTCTTATATACGCTTTTAGGATTAAATTAGATCGATTATAGGCGATACGCATGGTGAAAACTTTAGTTGATCCGCTATAAAAACAAGTATAAAGCACTATTGTATATTTTTACTCGTTTGATTAATTTTAATCTTACGGACATAAACAACTGCCAAACAAATAACAAGGATATGATGAAGATAAAAGCATTTACATTAAATATAGGTCTTTTCCTTTTTGCTGCAACGACTTTCGCGCAGAACAAAGCGGAGTTAAAATCATTGTTGAATAAAAACAGTGAATTTGTATTTCCGCAGACAATAGATAAAATAGCGGCTACGTTAAACGTAAAAACAGTCTTCTATGAAGATGCCAACGAAGAAAAGTATGCAAAATGGATCACAAAATCCGGCTTGGAACTCTATAGCAATTATGGGGCTGATAAATCCGTCAATGAACTGTTTTTTGATATCCCTGAAGACAAGTTTCTGGTTGTCGAAGGGTTGCCTTTTGATCTAGCGATCAATAAAACAACAGTCAAAGAGGCGCTCTCAAAATTCAGCAGACACAATGTTAAAAAGGAAAAACTTGATGCTGGAAGCTCTTTTCCGGGCGGTACCAGACTGACGATGAAAACAGGAACACATTTTACCACTTTACTTTTCGATAGCAAAAATCTTTTAAAGTTCATAGGCTTGACAACCTCTTTAATTGACCCCGCTGCCAATTAAAGACTGGGGGTCAATATACTATTTATTAGCTAGGTTGCCCAGGCATGATCCCCCTTTTGATAAGGGAAATCGCCGTTATATTTCCCAGGGATTTTCACATAACGGAACACTTCCGTGGCGCCTAATTTTGAGCTAAAAAAAGTAAGCAGTGTAAGCTGTTTAAACAGCGTAAAAAAATGGGGCAGTTCATTAACTGCTTTCTTTTCATCGTAATCTTGCGCTTCCTTGTCCAAAATATCAACAAAAGCAGTTTGGTCTTTTTTGTCGAGTTGCTGAAAATTACGTCCAAATTCTTTCTTGGCACGTTCGTCAATTCCGGCTGTTCCAGTCAAAAAAACCTGCTGTTCTTCAAGTTTATAGCAGTCTCGCACTAGAACGGGAATTTCAGAACCTACACCAGCTTCTTTCGCCCCTGGGGTAGTAGTTTTAGGAAGAATCGCCTCCGCGAGATCTCCCAAAAAATCGATTGATTTTGGATCAAAGAGCATTTCTATATCTTTCGAAGCAGACCTCTGGCATCCTTCCAAAAATAACGAAACACCAATAACTGTTCCTCCCATGAGCATGGCTACACGTTGTATTGCTTCTCGTCTATTCATAATTATTGCATCATAAAATATTAAAGATTCCCTTTTTTTAATTCATTAACAGCAAAATCTACGGCCCTTGCAGTAAATGCCATATAGGTAAGCGATGGATTCACACAGGAAGACGAAGTCATAAAGGCCCCATCTGTCACAAAAACATTTTTAGCATCCCATACTTGGTTAAATTTGTTTAATACCGAGCTTTTCGGATCATTGCCCATCCGTGCCGTGCCCATTTCATGAATTCCCTGTCCCATACTAAACCCGTTGTCGTAGGTTGTTACGTCTTTGACACCGATAGATTCCAACATTTCCTTCATTTCATTACTTGCATCAAGCCGTATTTTCCGCTCATTATCCTTAATCTCTGCATCTATAGCCAATACTGGAAGCCCCCACTTATCTTTTACAGATGAATCCAATAGGACTTTATTTTCGTGATATGGCAGTATTTCGCCAAATGAAGTAAAACCTACTCCCCAGCTTCCGGGCTCGGCGATAGCATCTTTCCAAGCCCCACCCACGCTCTTATTATCTACTTTGCCCGACCATTGTCCCCTTGAAGCTCCGCCCTGATAGCCAAAGCCACGTATGTAATCTCTCTTCTTGGTATCGCCGGCAATATTAGCAAATCGGGGTACATATAATCCATTGGCGCGTCGTCCAAAAATATATTTATCCTCAAATCCTTCAACTCTTCCCCCGGCTCCACTATTTAACATGTGATCCATCAGATTATGTCCCAGTTCACCACTGCTGCTCCCAAGACCACCTTCCCATACATCAGTAGCTGAATTCATTAACACCCAGGTGGAATTTAAAGTCGAAGCACATACAAAGACAATTTTAGCAAAATACTCGTAGGTTTGATTCGTCTCCGCATCAACAATTTCTACTCCTTTAGCTTTCTGTGTATCCCGATCGTAAATAATGCTTTTTACTATTGAAAATGGTCTTAGGGTAAGTTTTCCAGTCTTCACTGCTGCGGGCAATGTTGCAGACTGTGTGCTAAAATAAGCGCCGAAATTGCAACCCAGCCAACATTTGTTCTGGTATTGGCAATTAACACGGCCGTGGTGGGGCAATGTTATGTTGGCTACCCGGCCAATTATAAAGTGTCTTTTTCCCTGATAATGCGATTTCAAGCGTGCAGCAAGATCTTTTTCCACAATATTCATGTCCATTGGCGGCATAAATTCGCCATCCGGCAACACCGCTATACCGTCTCTATTACCTGAAATACCCGCGAATTTTTCAACATGACTATACCAAGGTGCTATATCTTTATAACGTACCGGCCAGTCAATACCATGCCCGTCTTTGCTATTTGCCTCAAAATCAACATCTGACCATCGATAACTCTGCCGCCCCCACATAAGCGAGCGACCGCCAACGTGATAGCCCCTGAACCAATTAAAGGGTTTTATTTCCTTATATGGACTTTCTGTCTCATTAGTCCAAAAGTCGATGTTCCCTTCGTTCATCCATTGATTTTTAATTCCAAAAGGTAAGTAGTGCTGGGCTCGATCCAAAGGTACCCGACCCCGATGCGGAAATTCCCAAGGATCTTTGTTTGGTGATGGGTAATCTTTGATATGCTCAATATTGCGTCCTCTTTCTAACATGATGGTTTTCAATCCACGTTCCGTTAGTTCCTTGGCTGCCCAGCCACCTGTGATCCCAGATCCGATGACAATTGCATCATAAACATTATTTGCCATTTATTTATAATTGGTTTATTTGGTTATTACTCAAAGGGAAGTTTCCCTTTAAAATCAAGTCTCCTCCACAATCAAGTGCTGCAAAGATGCCTGACAGTTATACCTAGTTTAGACGCTCCATTCTTATATTTTGGAAAGTGTAAGCATGAATCGTCTAAACAAGTTTAAGGTTTTTTTTTGATTTTATTGCAACCGGTTGCAAATTTTTGTAATATTGTATTAAACAAGCAGGTAGCTTGGATAACCAAATTATAATAGTATAAACGACAGACTGAACCATTTCTTCAATCGCATTGGAATATTGATCTGTTTTGTACGTAATATAGTCTTTTTCAAAACACAATACATATGACAACAATTAAAGGTCCTGCCATCTTTCTCGCACAGTTTATCGGTGATGAAGCTCCGTTTAACTCTTTGGACTCAATCTGCCAGTGGGCAGCAGCACTTGGCTATAAGGGTATACAACTACCAACTTTGGATGCCCGTTTTATCGATCTAGAAAAAGCAGCGCTCGATAAAAGCTATGCACTTAATCTAAAAGCTAAAGTACAGTCATTTGGATTGGAAATCACCGAACTTTCAACCCATCTCCAAGGGCAATTGGTGGCTGTGAATCCAAGTTTCGATGATCTATTTGATGCCTTCGCACCACAGCATTTACATGGTAATCCTCAAGCAAGACAACAGTGGGCGATCCAGCAATTAAAATATGCCGTACAAGCTTCCCACAACCTCGGACTTAAAGCGCTAGCAACCTTTAGTGGCGCCTTTCTATGGCCATTTATATACCCTTGGCCACAAAGACCAGCTAACCTGATCGAAACGGGTTTCGCTGAACTTGCAAAATTATGGTTACCCATTCTCGATGAATGTGACTTGTATGATGTTGACCTATGTTATGAATTACACCCTGGAGAAGATCTCCATGATGGTGCTACTTTTGACTTATTTCTCGAAAATGTAAATTACCACAAGCGGGCAAACATTCTCTATGATCCCTCCCATTTTGTTCTTCAATGTCTTGACTATCTTCAATTCATCGACATTTACCATGAGCGAATTAAAATGTTTCATGTTAAAGACGCTGAGTTCAATCCTTCTGGTCGTCAGGGTGTCTATGGTGGCTTCCAGAGCTGGCAGTCAAGAGCCGGTCGTTTTAGATCAATTGGTGATGGTCAAGTGGATTTCAAATCTATATTTACCAAACTCACACAATATGATTATCAAGGCTGGGCAGTACTGGAATGGGAATGTGCATTCAAGAATGCTGAAGATGGTGCGCGGGAAGGCGCGCTGCATATTAAAGACTATATTATCCGTGTTACTGACAAGGCTTTCGATAATTTTGCTGCCGTCGAAACCAATGATAGCCTTAACCGTAAACTATTGGGTTTGTAATTACAAAAGATATCGTCATTAAAAATTCAACTTTATGCGCAATACAAAACTAAAAATGGGCATGGTCGGCGGTGGAAAAAATGCATTTATTGGGGCTGTACATCGTATGGCTGCAGGAATTGATGGTCAGATTGAATTATGTTGCGGCGCACTGAGCGCTGATCCCCTTGTTGCAAAAGAATCTGCCGCGCTTTTAGGTCTTCCAAAGGAAAGGAGCTATGGAAGTTATCACGAAATGATTGTCCAGGAAAGTAAGCGCCCAGCGGATGACCGCATGAACTTTGTCAGTATAGTCACGCCGAATTTTGCTCATTTTGAACCAGCAATGATGGCTCTGGAACATGGCTTCCATGTCGTGCTTGAAAAGCCGATGACTCTGACAACAGAACAGGCCGAATTGCTCCAACAAAAAGTAGCTGAAACAGGATTGATACTCTGTGTTACATACACCTACTCGGCCTATCCGATGGTAAAACAAGCTCGTCATCTCGTCAAAGAGGGCCAATTAGGTTCGATTAGAAAGATTATGGTAGAATATCCGCAGGGTTGGCTCAGTAAGATGATCGAAAATGGTCTTTCTTTGGCCTTTTGGCGGACAGATCCCGAAAAGAGTGGAAAAAGTGGTTGTATGGGCGATATTGGAACACATGCTGCCCACCTAGCAGAATATATTTCAGGTTTAAAAATCACTAAAATGTGCGCCGATCTTCAAACATTTGTGACCGGAAGAAAACTTGAAGATGACGGCAATATATTACTTGGATTTGAAAATGGAGCCACAGGCGTACTATCGGCGTCTCAAGTTGCCGCAGGAGAAGAAAACGCATTAAAAATTAGAGTATATGGTGAACTTGGGGGATTGGAATGGAACCAGCAGGATGCAAATACACTTATTTTTAAACAGCTCGATGCGCCGACCCAGCTATTTCGTGCAGGTCAACAATACCTTTCACCAATCGCCAAACATAACATCCGTCTACCGGCCGGTCACCCCGAAGGATATATAGAAGCATTTGCCAATATTTATAGAAATTTTGCAGCCACGCTATTGGCATCTATGCAAGGTATAGAGCCGCGAGAAGAAGATACTGATTTTCCTACCGTAGCTGATGGTCTGCGTGGCATGAAGTTCCTAGAAACTGTGATTGCCTCGGGAAAATCAACACAAAAATGGACCGATTTTATTCGTTAGATATATACTTACCATAAGTGGCCAATGTCATTTGCTATCTGAACAAACGACATTGGCTGCACACTTTAATTTTTCTGTATTGACTGAGACATCTGGTTCAAATATCCCTCATAGTTTGAATAAGGTTCCTTGATCCTACCATTTGGTTTCAGATAAAGAAATCCTTCCTGATTATCCAAAATGACATTAAAATGGTTCAGAATCTGATTTCCGAATAAACTTGGTCTACCATTAGGTTTGGCCGGATCAGCGGCATTCGTCACAATATCTTTAAATTCAACACCAGCTATTGAAGCATTCAAACGGATAATCTTCCGGTTACTGATCATGGTAAGTGGCTCTAGATCGTCCCAATTGTGACCTATACTGGTAAAATCTTCACCTAACAACATCGTGCCATCACGGCCTGTATCAAAAAGGAACCAAAAATCAAATTGTCGTTGATTATGTCTAAAAGCAGCTTTAAACTTTGGTCGATTTTGTTCGTAAAATATCGGAAGCTTTGTATACTCCTTTGCTTTGGTGGGGAGATCGCGATGAATTACCAATTCCATTTTGTCATAATCGATTTCAATAATGTGATTTCGAAAGAAACTGTTACCAATAATAAGATCTTCAAACGACTTCATATTACCGACCTCTGTCATTGACACATTTTTCCAGACCATAGACCCAATACGCAATTGATTGCCTGGGCTTGTCCGCTCGCTATTGACCCCGTCGGTATTCGAAACTGTCGTAAACGATGAAAATGATAAATCCAGCTGCTTTGAGTTATTTCTATTGACAACACCTGTTCCTGCTCCTAAATCAAACTGTATCGCGACATTTTTCTTGTTAATTGTTCCATTCAGGAAAATCCTTGAGCCAATAAGACGAAAAGGTATTGGCATAGGAAACGGATCATTTTGATCCAATACAGGTAGATCAGGTGGTAGTTGAGCATTTATACGAATGTGACAAGAATCCGTCCCATTCAATAGTACTATAAAATCATATATCGCTCCGGGTTTAGTCATAACAGTTAATTCCTCCTGATCTGTTTTAAAAACGACTGTGCTTTCTTTCGTTGGAATATTCACGAAATAGACATCAGGGTTTGCTTTAGGATCTAATTTCCAGTCGACATGGCAATAGGCGCCGTCTTTAATACTGACTTTCTCAGATGAAGCTTTGATCAAAGGTATCTTATTTTGTGGAAAGACGTTCGTCATCGTAAAAAGAGAAAGAAAAATAACAAAGGTAGCCAAGGCCATATGGCTTTTCCTTTTTTCATAGTGTGTTTTCATAATTTTGTATTTTTTTCAAAATCAAAGAAAAAAAATACCAGACGAAGAGTACACTTTTGCATCCCGACAATGTCCCGACAGCTACCCGACAATTGTATAATAGTCGCTATAAAATACTAATATCGGGCAAAATCCGTGAATTTTCACCTTTATTTAATCCGATCGCATTTCGCAGTATAACGATTATATTCATAAGGATCCAACATAGCGGAATAAGCAATTTCACATTGCTCTTAACACCTAGCCAATCGTTGAGTATAAAAATAACAAGCATCAGTAACACCGCGATTAAGGTAGATACGATTTGTATTGAGATTAACTGACGGACCTTATACGAATGCTGTTTTTTAACAGCATGATTGCAATGGGCACCAAAACATTTAATGGAGGCAATATAGAAAAGGGTAAGGAAGAAAGGTTGATAATCTTGATCCATGTGAGATTTTCGGATTCAGCAGGCATATCATATGCAGAAAACTCCGATTCGTCCACATTCAATGCCTGTGCAAGTGCACGAAGGGTGTAGCCCTTTGGTGGCTGCCCTGCTTCAATCCGCTGAATTGTTCTTACTGAAATACTTGATTTTTGTGCTAGTTCCTCTTGGGTTAAATTGAGTTTCTCACGTAATGATTGTAATTTGTTCATAAACAATAGATCGATCTTACGACCAAATTTACAGAATTTGGCCGTAAAAATTCATCAAATCTAACGTTTATGGTTTCTTGGGAAAGTTAGCATCCTCTTCGGTAACCGTCTGCTCCTCAAACGTTAAAGGAGCTGGAGGTATTTCGGTTACATTACGCTCAATTTCCTGCGTTTCAACGTGCACGGCATATTGGGAGGGTTCAATAGGGATTCCCATTACAGTGGCATACTCCCTTGTGTAAATTGCACCAAAATATAAAATGGCTGCTGTGTAATAGACCCAGAGAAGGATCAGCACAAATGAACCTGCCGCTCCATACGTATCTTGGGTTGCAGAGTGCTCCAGGTAGACTCCAATTAAATAACGTCCCAATACAAATAAAATTGAAGTAAATAAGGCGCCAGCACGTACTGTCCGCCAATGTATATTGACATCCGGAAGCGCTTTAAATATGACACTAAATAACAAGAATATAATTCCGAAGGACAATGCAAAGTTAATCCCATCCATTAACATCACCGTTATGTCCGGGAAATAATGCTGGAGCTGATCTGTAAATGCTAATATTACACCATTTACAATCAATGTAACAACTAACAAGAACCCCAATCCAATTACCAAAGATGAAGACAATAATCTATCCTGAATCAATTTTAACCAGCCTTTTTTCGGCTTCGCCCTTACATGCCAAATCTTATTGATCGAATTCTGTATATCCCCAAAAACAGTCGTTGCTCCTAAAATCAATGTAATACCACTGACAAGCAATGCCAGGTTTGATTTTCCAGAAAGTTGCAAATTCTGAATAACCTCTTGAATCTGTCTTGCGGCACTGCTTCCCACCAATCCACGGAGTTCCAAGAATACTTTCCCTTCAATTGCATCCTCACCATAAAAAATTCCGGCTAAGGCAATCATTAAAACCAATATTGGACCAATAGAGAAAACAGTATAATAGGATAATGAAGCACTATACTTCATCGAATCCTCATTCAAAAATCCCGAGACCGTACTTTTTAAAATTCGCCAATAGGTTTTCACCTTACTTCTACTTTTAGTTCGTTTATCCATGTTCTTGTACTTTGTACTCAAGAACAAAACCATTGAGAAGCGAAGAAAGTTTGTAATTAGTGTGTTTTAATGCGAGTAGTCCGCTATAGTTCCCTGGAGAACCAAGCGATTGTGGTCTACAACTTTAAGACTCAGCGTAATATCTGAAGCGATGGTTTTCAATAATAGAATCGGTGATATTTTAGCTTCATTTGGCCAATCTACCAAATGAACTGCAACATGGGATAGCTCAGCTGTCTTATTGTAGGCCACATTAAGTTTATCAATATCCTTTGACGTGGTCAGCAAACTAAACTCCTTATCTTGTTTTTGAAACCATTGATAAAATAATTTACTGGGGAGGAACCTGCGCATGTCGTTATCTCCACGCATGGCTAATCTTACTTCTGGAACTTTCGTTTCGTAGGGTGTTTTCTCTTCGATCGTTTCGAAATTTTCGTCAACCGCATAATTAATAATGGTATCTGTTTGAATGACCTTGTTTTTCAAAATTTCAATATCGACGTAATTTCCATCCAAATGTGCTATAATAGAATCAGCGGCTATAGGGAGTTCGCTAATTAATTGCTTTAGCTGATTTTTAAGTTGACTATTGGGGATATTGATCCAAGCTTTACCAATGTATTTTGAGGAAACGAGTTCTCTAACAAGATATTCCTTTGGAAAGCTCCAATCTGTTGAGAAAAACTCGCCAGACACATCGAGATGGTCTCCTTTCAATTCAAGCTCAATAAAATTATCCGTTGAAATATCACTATAACGCAGTGATTTACCTGTCAATGTACTTGGACGGTTAATAAATTGTTCGATGGTAACCCGGTCTTCTTTTGATTGAATTAACTGAAGCATTTCTTCTTTCTTTGTATCAAGATCAAAGCCTAGACTTAGCAGCAGGTCATCCCCTTTCCAGATAAATGCGATTTTGCTCGGTTGATGATAGGCATAGCTCACATCAGGGGCTAGATTACTTTCCACAGCACCAACCTGTATCACATCTTTTAGAAAGGTCAAAAATTGTTGCTTATCCTTTAGCTGAAAAAAAGCATAAAAGTTTTTGGGGTGGGGCTCCAAAGCAAAAAGAAATACATTCGCTTTGATATCAATTCCATTGTCTTTGAGTTTACTTAGTTTTTGACCAAAATCTTGCCCCTCTTTCGGCGCTGACTGCCATTTATTAAAAAACTGATTCAAAAGAATATCATCTAATGATACGGTCAACAAAGCCTTACTTCTTTTATGGACCAATGATTTGTAAGATTCTTGCTGTCGTAGTATGTAACCGCCCCAGGCAACGATCGCCAAAAGTACGAGGACAGCTATCGTCCAAAGTATTATTTTTTTAATCATATCAATTGAATCAGTAATTTTTGGTTGTTTATCTCCTAAAAGCTCCTCTGAAAGGTCCCTCAAGCTGAAAAAGTTATATTTCGCAGTATTAGGCGCTCTAAGAAAAACCTAGATTTGAAATTTTGTTCTGAAACAGATTCTATTTAAAATAGACCGATGAATCTTAAAATAGATCAATGAATCGAAGACCGAAACAATGTCTTCTCTTGAAATAGTACAAAATACTAGTTTTCAACAATGCACTTGATACCTTCTATTTTAAATCAATAATAGCAAAAGTATCAAATGCCTGGAGATCTTTTCATCCCTGAAATCAGGGAATTGGGGAATTTAATTAGGTTTCCCGAATTAATCCGTATTCAATAGCCGATTTTACTGCAGCAGTAACACTTTTGGTTTGAAATTTCTCCATTAGATTCTTGCGATGGCTTTCTACCGTATGTGAACTGATAAACAATGAATCTGCAATTTGGTTTGTTGTCATTCCTTGCGCTACGAAAGTAAGCACTTCTTTCTCACGACGTGTCAATTTTGGTACTTGCTTAAGCCCCATTTCCACCTTCTTGTTCAAGATAGCCTGAGTTTTTTCACAGAGATATCTTCTTCCAACAAGAACAGCGGAAATGGCAGCAAGTATTTCATCACCATTTGCATTTTTCTGTAAATAGGCATTGGAACCCTCATTTAAAATGCTGTTGATCACTGCAAATTCATTGTGGACACTAAACGCAATAATTTTTAAATCCTTATTGCTTTCCTTCAGACCTTTAACCAAATCGATACCGTTAGCATCCGGTAGATTGATATCGAGCAGCAATACCAATGGCATATCAGTGGCAATACGATGGAACAGTTCAGTTGCACTGGAATACATACCCACTACTTCAAAATCCTCATGCGCATTTATAATGTTTTTCAATCCCTCAAGTAGCAAAGGGTGATCGTCTGTAATCGCTATTTTTATCATTTTTCCAAAAAGTTAAATCATGGGTAATTCCAATTCAATGGTTGTACCCGCTCCATTCTCCGACATAACCTTCATTTCCCCGTTTAGAAACGAAAGTCTTGATCGCACATTATGCATTCCTGCAGAATGCTGCAAATCGACACTTTCCATATCAAAACCCTTGCCATCATCTTCAATTGTAATGTGTAAACGTTTATTATGTGAAGAAAGCTGTATTAAAATGTTGGTCGCATTAGCATGCTTCAACGCGTTATTCACCAATTCTTGAATAATTCTATACAAAGAAATCTCCTGTTCCGTACTTAGGGTTGATTCAAATTGTAAAAATTCACATTCAACTTGACATGTAGATTGACTCATTCGGCTTGCATAGTCTCTTAAAGTTTCTTTCAAACCATATTTTACAATTAAATCTGGCATAAGATTATGCGCAAGCCGGCGAAGTTCATCGACAGCCCCGTCCAGCAAATCAATGCTTCGATCGATTCCTGCTTTCATGGTTTCTTGCTCCAAAGCATTTTTATTGATGGCTGATAATCCCAATTTGGTACTTGACAGTAAACCTCCCAATCCATCATGAAGGTCGCGAGCAAGACGGGTACGCTCTTTCTCTTCCCCTGCCAACATCGCAGTCAGGTTTTTAATGGCATGTTGTTGATTATTCTTTTCTATCTCAAGCTCATGCAAATGTTCCTTTTGCTTCAATGCCTTTGAACGCTGCCAGTAGGCGTAAAACAACAATACGATCACAATCAAACAACTGATAAATAACCAGATATAGATCGAATTCATCCGTGATTTGAAAGCAATCTGTTTTTTGGAAACATCAAGCTCCTGTAAGCGTTGTTCATTTTCCAGTCGGCTTAATTGCAGATCCTGCTCCTTCTTATCCCGTTCGAGCTGCAATACTTTAAGTTGCTGGGTTCGATTCAATTCATTTAACTTCAAATTCTCCACCAGTTGATGCTGCCTATCATTCAAGGCTTTCATCAACTTGATCTGCTGTTCCTTTTTCTCCCCTTCCAATCGAAGCCGCATTAACTTTTGGTTTTGCAGTTCACGCTCATACTTCAGCTCCAGCTGCTTCGTCTTATCGAGTTTATCCGAATTAAATGCTTTTTCAAATACATCTATGTAGCTTTTTTGATAATTGAAAGCCTCTTCATATTTACCTTCCTCAACACTTACTTCGGCCAGTCTACTAAACAGGCTTAGCCCCACTTGATAATCGTAATGGGCCTCTCTTTGAAGATTGTACAGTGCCTGCTGTAGATATTTTTTTCCTTCCTCACGATGCCCCAATTTGAAAGACTCATCAGCAAGGATACCATAAGCAGGTATTGTAATGGCATATTGCCCCGTTTCAGCAGCAATATCTAAAGCCTGTCTGGCGTAGGATATCGCTTTCTTACCGCCATTATCAGGATAAAACTCATGGTACAGATTCGCCAGATTAACCGAAACATACGCTAGATCAGTCGGATTAACCAAATGCTTCTCATTCTTTTTGATCAAATTATAAGCCTCAAGATAATGTTGTTCAGCTTTCCTCAATAGATCACGATCTGCATTATTCGATCTATACTCCTCTTCAAATAGATAAGCAGCCTGCATGTAGGCGTCAAATAGACTATTGACATTCTTCCCTTCTTTAGCCGTTTCTAACAAAAGAGAAGTATACTTTTCTTGAAAATCATAATTGCGTTGGTTTGCATATATTGCTGTCAGTTCCTTATAAACGGCTAGTTTTCGAGCGATATTTGCGTCAGTCTGTGAAGCTTTCTCTAAAAATGAAATTGCTTTATGAAATTGAGAAACCGCTTCATCCTCCTTATTCTGCCTTGTCATAACCCACCCATCACAATAATACACATAACCTTTAATTCCATTATCGCGGACAATCGGTAGCACAGATTTAGCATGTTCTAAATAATACCGTGATTTTTCATATGCATGATCGTTAAAGCTGTTCATGGCTGCAATACAATTCAAATAAGCATAATATTGCTTGTCAGGATAAATTCTGGCTAGCTGAATATTATCATTAAGCAGTTGACTGGCCAGTACTTTTTCATTATTAAAATATAAGCCCTGCGCATATTTTCCAGTCAATACAAACCGCTCCTTGCTTCCTAAAGGAAGACTGTAATATGATTTCTTTAACTCTTGCAGCTGTTCTTGGGCAAGAATAACACTACAAAAGCACAAAAAAACAAAAAATATTAGTACCGATTTCCAAAAAGTTCGAACATGCCCCATAAAATCAAATCTTGCGTCTAGCTATGTGAATTGGCCAAACTTAGATAAATTTACCCTTATACGCAATTCATTATCTCGAAAACAACTTAACTTCTCGCTGTTATTGACCTAATTAACCGAACCTTACCAAACAAAAAATTGTACCTTTGTAACAATGAAGTACATCTATCTTTTTCTTGCCATAGCCGCTGAGATATTTGCAACCACTTTTCTAAAGAAGTCTGCAGGTTTTACCCTTATAAAACCTACCCTTATCTGTATTGTAGGTTATATTATTGCCTTCTATTTTTTAAGTATCACACTTAAATACCTCCCCGTCGGAATATCCTATGCAATTTGGTCTGGGGTTGGTATTGTAGCCATTACGCTGATTGGTATGTTCTTATTCAAACAGATCCCCGATACAGCAGCCATTATCGGCATGGTCTTGATTGTCGTTGGAGTCATTATTATTAATCTCTTTTCAAAAATGGGCGCACATTAGCTGATCTAAGATCTAAATTTGTACTTTTGTAACTTACATAAATAAAAGGATACGTGTCGTTAGAGAAACTAAAACTTAGCAAAAGATTGACTGCTACGATGACCGAACTCGGTTACTTAGCTCCAAAGGAAATTCAAAGTAGATGCATTTCCAGAATTCTTGGTGGACAGGATGTGATTGCCATCGCTCCGGAAGGTGCTGGCAAAACCACAACTTATGTCTTATCTACCTTGATGAAGTTGAAATTCACAACAGATGAAGCTCCGAAGTTTTTGATCTTGGCGCCTAATGAAGAACGTATCGACGAAATTGTTGAGAGATTCTACCAATTAAGCAAAAATAAAGGTCTTCGCATCATTGGATTACGGGCTTCAGGTAGCATGGAAGAAGAAATCGAAGAACTGGTTGATGGAAAAGATATTGTTGTCGCTACTCCAAATCGTGCAAGAGCGATCTATCTTAAATTGGCCTTGAATCTCAACCGTATTCAGACATTAATTATTGATGATGCTGAAGAGATTATCAAACAAGGAATGCAAAATACAGTAAGGGAATTAGCCGAAAGCTGTGGAAAGGTACAACATTTGGTTTTCAGTACTGTTGAACACCAAAAACTTTATGACATGATCGACAATTTCATGAATGAAAATTGTGCCTCAGTCGAAATAGATGAACTTGAAAATGACACTGTCGACACCCTAGATCTATTATTATATCATGTTCCCAATTTCACAACAAAGATCAATTTATTAAATCTTCTGTTGCAGGATAAAGAAGTATTTCAAAAAGTAGTCGTCTTTGTAAACTCGAAACTTACTGCCCAAAAGTTGGCCAGCAGTTTGTTCAGTAGCAATAAAGAAGAAATTGCTATCCTCAATCCATTGTTCTACGATGATTTTGGCTACGAAACCGTGGAAGATTTCAAGGAAAATAATCAATCTCGTGTCTTGATTATTGCACGGGAAAATACAAACGATGTGGACCTTTCCGCTATTCCATTCATTTTTCAATTTGAGTTACCGAATGAAAAGGAGGAATTCTTAAATCATCTTGTTAAAAATGACGATAATGAAGAATCGGTCGTGTTGACTTTCACAACAGATCTGGAATTACCAATGGTCAAAAAAATAGAACAGGCCGTCGGTAAAAGAATGGATGTTTTGGAATTGCCTGAGGACCTTGCAATCTATAATCCCATCGCCGACAAAAAGAAAAAGTCGAGCAAGGAGGAAGATAAAGAAGATCTTTCCCGTGGCGGTGCTTTTCACCAAAAGAAAGAAAGCAATGCCAAAACCTTTAATTATGGGGGTGGTGAAAAGGCAAAAATGACGATGAAAATGAAAAAGAAATAAAAATAGAAAAGGGAAGTTTTAAGCTTCCCTTTTCTATTTTTATTTCTTGTGCTGACGGATGTATGCTAATCCAATAAATCTGTTTCATATACGATGCCCTATTATTGATTCAGTGAATTCCGAACGCTCATATCCAGAGCGTCCCCGTTAACAATAGCCTACTTTAGAATTTTTTTCAATAATTTAATATACGCATTTGCGATTCTTTCCATACCTTGATCATTTGGATGAGCATAGTCTACAGTCGAATTCAAATCCAGATTAAGCTCTTGGCTCGACAATAAGAAAAGCTGGCGAACCCCTTTCGATTGTAATTTTTCAAACGCAGCTTTCAATGCCCGGCTGCTTTGCTGATACTCTGCATTTTTATCTTCATTAAAGACTTCTGCTATACTCCCCGAGCTATGCTGGGTCAAAATAATAGGTGTTGCAGGATGTTTTTTTCTTAAAAATGTCACCGCATGGACCAACAAAGAATCCAATTGTGTCTCTGTTAGCGATTTCGAAATAGCCAGATTGGGAATACAGTCGAGAATATAGCAGGCGGCATCTTCTTGGTTCATCATATTTAAAATAGGTTGCTCGAGTCGACCATTTCCAGAGAAACATAAATTGATCACCTCGTGATTAAATGCCCTTCCTACCTGACTGGTCCAAGCCAAACCAGGACGGCTTGTACAGGCCCCCTGTCCGATCGAGGTTCCATAGACAACAATAGGCTTTGCTGCTGTGGTATGAGTATACGTTAATTTAGCCGTATTTGGCACACCAATCTTTAACCACTTAACAGTATTGTAGAGCGGAAGATATAAGCGATAATTAAATTTTTCATTGCGCCCAATATTCTTCCACGTATAAGAAATAGTATCCGAGAAATCATAACTGCCATAAGCCCACTTCCATTCTTTCTTTGCCGTATCATAAGCATAAAGATCCAGCCCGCTAACACCTGTTGTTGGCATATGGGGCATATTTAAGCCTCCGGCAACTTGGTATTGAACTGTAATCTCAGGCGAAGAAGTTTGAAAGTCAATATAGAATCCTGCGCTATTCTTACCTAGCTCCCATACTGGTTTACGTACCTGACTTTCCAATTCATCCGGAAGTCTGTTGAAGGCTGAAAGCTTCTGATTCTCCAACCTACCTTCCACATGTTTATCTTCTAGTGGAGAAAACCAACTATAATTCTCCTGCGCTTTAATGGCAGAAAAAGACAACAGAAAAAACGCTGTCAACGCAACTTTTGATAACATATAATAATTTAGCTTTAAGTTTGATATAATTGATTATAAAAAAGGAGCCTATTGGCTCCTTTTTATTGTGATTTATTTATTATACTATAAAATAGCTTGTCTAACTCGTACCAGTTTTTCCATCAAGCCTTCAAGTAAATCCAAATGTAACATATTGGCGCCATCAGATTTCGCATTTGCCGGATCAGGATGTGTTTCTATAAACAGACCGTCAGCTCCCACGGCGATAGCTGCTTTCGCGATCGTTTCAATTAAAGCTGGTTTTCCTCCAGTAACGCCAGAAGTCTGATTTGGTTGTTGCAAGGAATGTGTACAGTCCATCACTGTTGGGACGTTAAAAGCACGCATTTCGGGAATACCTCGATAATCTACAATGAGATCCTGATAGCCGAATGTATTGCCACGATCAGTTAAAAAAACCTTTTCATTTCCAGATTCCACGATCTTATCTACTGCAAATTTCATAGATCCAGCGCTTAAAAACTGGCCTTTTTTTACATTGACCACCTTATTCGTTTTTGCCGCCGCAACCAATAAATCAGTCTGTCTGCACAAAAATGCTGGAATTTGAAGAACGTCAACGTACGCGGCTGCCATTTCTGCCTCTTGGCTCTCATGGATATCTGTCACCGTAGGTACACCAAAAGTTTTCCCTACTTTTTCTAAAATCTTCAGCGCCTTTTCATCACCTATTCCCATAAATGAATCTAGGCGGGACCGATTGGCCTTACGGTAGGATCCCTTGAAAATGTAAGGAATATTAAGTTTATCTGTAATTGTAACAATCTTTTCAGCAATACGCAAAGCGATTTCTTCTCCCTCAATTGCACATGGTCCCGCCATTAAAAAGAAATTCTGCGATGTCCCATTCTTTATTTCGGGAATGTATTTGTTAATCATATAATTATAAAAATATTAATTGCCAAGCTCTGATAAAAATTTGATTCGCATCAATTGGAGATCTTCATAACTGTAATCATCCCCGCCAAGTTCTTTAAGCGCATCATTAATTGAATCAGTCTCCGCTGTCTTAAAATAGTCGTATACCTCATCCTGGCGATCCTCATCAATAATTTCATCAATAAAATAATTGATATTGATTTTTGTGCCCGCATTTACAATCGTTTCTATTTCCTTCAATATTTCCTCATAAGTTATCCCCTTAGCTGAAGCAATATCATCCAATGCTATTTTACGATCGATATTTTGAATAATAGACACCTTTAACGCCGATTTATTAGCTGTACTTTTAATGACAAGATCTACAGGTCTATCGATTTCATTTTCCTCAACGTAGTCTTTAATCAAGGCAATAAATGGAGCGCCAAATTTAATCGCTTTACCATTCCCTACTCCCTGGATCTGTTTCAACTCATCGATGGCAATTGGATAATGTGTACACATTTCTTCCAGCGAAGGATCTTGAAAGATGACAAACGGAGGCAATGACTTCCCTTTTGCAATTTTCTTGCGTAGGTCTTTAAGCATACCCAACAAGACGGTATCTAAGGCTCCTGTGCCGTGCCCTGTATCTTCCGAATTTGTGCTATCTCCCCCTTCAATTGGACGATTCAAAACAAATTTTAGTTGATAAGGGTTATCCAGATAATGACGGCCAATATCTGTCAATTTTAAAAGGCCATAATGATCAATATCTTTTTCGATAAAGTTGTCAAGCACAGCCTGTCTCAGCAAAGATTTCCAATAAATAACACCTTTCTCTTTACCCGTTCCGAAAAGACGATGTTCATCATGTTTATAGGAAGATACGGGTTGATTATTTTGACCCATCATGACGTTGATCACGTGATGATCATCAAATTTCTCACCCTGTTCCTGAATGAAGCCCAGTACATTTTTCAGCGAATCTTCGGCCTCAAAATACTCTTTCTCCGAGCGGCAGTTATCGCACATGTTACTGCAGCCCTGCTCGTCAAAATTTTCTCCAAAATAATGAAGAATTTGTTTACGACGACATACTGCAGACTCCGAATAATCAATAACCTCTTTTAAGATCTGTGTACCGATCTCGCGTTCGGCCACAGGTTTATCTTTCATAAATTTGGTCAGCTTTTCAACATCTTTTTCCGAGTAAAAAGCCAAACAATAACCATCTCCGCCATCACGTCCAGCACGTCCAGTTTCCTGATAGTAACCCTCCATGGATTTAGGAATATCATGGTGAATGACATAACGAACGTCAGGTTTGTCTATTCCCATACCGAAAGCGATGGTAGCCACAATCACTTCGACGTCCTCCATCAAAAATTTATCCTGTGTATCAGCTCTTGTTTTAGCGTCTAACCCCGCGTGGTAAGGTAAGGCTTTGATGCCATTTAGGTTCAAAACCTCACTGATCTCTTCCACCTTTTTGCGGCTCAAACAATAGACAATACCAGTCTTTCCCGATTTGGTTTTGATAAAACGAACAATCTCCTTAACAACATCCTTTTTGGGCCGCACCTCGTAATACAAATTGCTCCGATTAAATGATGATTTAAATAAAACAGCATCATTCATCTGTAAATTTTTACGGATATCCGACTGAACTTTGGGAGTAGCAGTCGCCGTAAGAGCGATAATAGGGATATTGGCACCTATTTCGTTAATTACCTGGCGTATTTTACGATATTCTGGTCTGAAATCGTGCCCCCATTCCGAAATACAATGCGCTTCGTCAACCGCTACGAAAGACACGGTAATCTGATGTAAGAATTCCAAATTATCTTGCTTGGCAAGGGATTCTGGAGCTACATACAGCAATTTGGTCTTCCCGGCGAGTACATCATCCTTAACCTTTGTAATTTCGCTCTTATTCAATGATGAATTTAAAAAATGAGCGATACTATCTTCGCCACCGAATGCACGAAGCTGATCTACCTGGTTTTTCATTAAAGCAATCAGCGGAGAAATAACAATTGCAGTTCCCTCACTCATAAGAGCAGGAAGCTGATAGCAAATTGATTTCCCTCCTCCGGTTGGCATTATTACAAAAGTATCTCTTCGTTGAAGAATACTAGTTATAATTGCCTCTTGATCCCCTTTAAAAGTATCAAAACCAAAAAAATCTTGTAAATTGTCGAAAAGTGATTTTTCTATTTCCATTGCGCCTTGGGCAAAAATAAGATAGATAAATGAAGAAATAATCTTGAAAAATAATCTATTTTTGCAATCTATTCTAATACATAAAAGTAAGAGTATTTTTTGTGAAAAACAACTACGAAATAAAAAATATAGCTATTCAAGCTATTCAAGAAGAAGCCAAGGCAGTAGCTGCTTTAGCTCAATATATTGATGATGATTTTGTTACCGTTGTCGATCGTATTCTAAATTTACAGGGGCGTGTCATTGTAACTGGAATCGGCAAAAGTGCCATTATTGCTCAAAAGATAGTTGCAACGCTAAATTCGACAGGCACACCATCGATCTTTATGCATGCAGCTGATGCTATCCACGGAGATCTTGGTATTATCCAACAAAATGATTTAATTATTGCGATCTCAAAAAGTGGTAATACACCTGAAATTAAAGTACTTGTCCCCTTTTTAAAACAGACAAAGAATGTATTGGTTGCTTTAGTCGGAAATACGGAATCCTATCTCGCTAAAAATGCAGACTATATATTAAATACTACCGTTGAGAAAGAAGCTTGTCCTAACAACCTAGCACCGACTTCAAGTACAACTGCTCAATTAGCAATGGGTGATGCGCTTGCTGTCGTTTTACAAGAGTGCCGCGATTTCACGGATAAAGATTTTGCAAAATACCATCCAGGAGGAGCATTAGGAAAAAAACTGTACTTAAGAGTCGGCGATCTATCCGATCAGAACGGCAAACCTAGTGTCCAACCGCAAGCCACTGTAAGTGATATCATCATCACCATAACAAAGTTTAGACTGGGAGCTGTAGCGGTATTGGATGCTGACCACATACTCGGCATCATCACAGACGGTGATATCCGTCGTATGCTGGAGAAACACACCAATTTAGCAGCAATTACTGCCGCCGATATCATGGGAAAATCACCAAAAATCATCGACAAAAATGAATTGGCAGCCAATGCTCTCCATATTATGCGTGAAAATAACATCACACAACTACTGGTTTCCGACAAAGGGAATTATGCTGGTGTTATCCACATACAGGACCTATTGAAAGAAGGTATAATATAACTGTAATAAAGTTGTTAGATGTACAATAAATTGGCAATAAATATTAAATTTGGCATATCAGTTGTACTATTTTAATCGTAAAGTAATATTTTAGAAGCATGAAAAAGTATATAACAATCTTAGCAGTGATCATTTCCTTTATTGGTTTTTCTTCGATGCAGACAGGACAAGGGGAATTTAAATTCGAAAAAGAAACCCATGATTTTGGCAAAATTCCGGCCGGTACGCCCGTTTCGTATAATTTTAAGTTTTCAAACACAGGCAGTGAGCCAATTATCATTTCAAATGTTGTGCCTACCTGCGGATGTTCTGTAGCAGAATTTACGAAAACGCCAATTAAACCAGGCGAAAGCGGAACGATCAAAGTAACTTACAATGCGGCGGCAAAAGCTCCATTCACAAAGAGTTTCACCGTACAGTCGAACACCAAGACTCCTGTAAAAACGCTATATATTAAGGGTATTGTAGAATAACAATGCTCGTAAATAAAACGAAAAAAGCCACATAATCATGTGGCTTTTTTCGTTTTATTTTGGTTAGCTTTGCACTACTAATTTTAAAAAAACTATAATGCCAGTAATATCAGAAAAAGGGCTGAATATGCCTGCGTCGCCTATTAGAAAGTTGACGCCATATGCTGATCAAGCAAAAAAAGAAGGTAAAAAGATATACCACCTCAATATCGGACAACCTGATATCCAAACACCTGAAGTGATGCTTAATGCTTTGAAAAATATACAGTTCAAAGTGTGGGCCTATACACCTTCTGAAGGTACAGCCTCTTATCGAAATAAGTTAGCAGAATATTATAATAAGCTAAATTATAATATTGAGCCAACAGATATATTAGTAACGAATGGCGGTTCAGAAGCGATTATGATCGCTATGCAAGCCTGTTTAAATGAAGGAGAAGAGATTATCATTCCAGAGCCATTTTATGCAAATTACAATGGTTTTGCGTGTTCCTCTAATGTTGTAATCAAACCAATCATGTCCTATATTGAAAGTGGATTTGCATTACCTTCTATCGCTGAATTTGAAAAAGTAATTACCCCTAAAACCAAAGCGATCTGCATCTGTAATCCAAATAACCCGACGGGTTACCTTTATTCCAGAGAAGAACTCGAAGCTCTTCGTGAACTTTGTCTAAAATATGATCTTTACCTTTTCTCAGATGAGGCCTACCGTGAATTTTGTTACGATGGCAGAGAGTTTATCTCACCAATGCATTTAGAAGGTCTCGAAAATAATGTGGTTATTTTTGATACAGTATCAAAACGTTACTCTGCGTGTGGTGCGCGTATTGGATGTATCATTACCAAAAATAAAGAACTATATCAGACTGCACTGAAATTTGCGCAAGCTCGCTTAAGCCCTTCGCTGGAAGGTCAAATTGCGGGTGAAGCTGCTGTTGATACACCAGACAGTTACTTTGAAGCAGTATCCAAAGAATACACAGCAAGAAGAGATACCCTCGTGAAAGGACTTAACGCCATTGAAGGAGTTTACTCTCCTAACCCAGGTGGTGCATTTTACGTCGTTGCCAAACTACCGATTGACAATGCTGATAAATTCTGCCAATGGATGTTGGAAGAGTTCTCTTACAATAACGAAACAGTAATGATGGCTCCCGCTACGGGTTTTTACAGTACGGAGGGTGCTGGTGTAAATGAAGTACGCCTTGCCTATGTGCTTAATCAAGAAGATCTTAATAAAGCATTGGTTTGCCTAGAGAAAGCTCTTCAAGTGTATCCGGGACGTACAAATTAATAACAAAATAACAGGACTTATGAAAGGCGGGACAGGCATGTTCCGTCTTTTTCTTTTTTATAGTTCCTTCCCATAAACTCCTCTTCTATTTGCATTTAAAAAAAAAACAAAACAAACTTTCGAGGCATCTTGTTCTTATTATAGTAACCAAAACGATTTCATATGGATAAATTGAAGAAATTCCAATTGATGGAAAAAATAGCAAGAGAATTAGAAGATGTCAGAAATAGTCAACAAGCTGTTTTGGAAAAAATAGGCAAAATCGAAGTTGATAACATTGAACTCGGCGATAAGAATATTGAAAAAACAATTCCCGATATCTATCAACGTACAGCAGATAATTCAGATGCTATCAAAGCGCTTCTGGAGTCTTTTCAAGAGCAGACAGCAGAATTCGGAGAGAAAAACAATGTTGGAAAATTATTGGAACAACAGCAGATCAATAGCGTAAAATAGCTAAAAAAGGAGGCCGACTAAATAGTCGGCCTCCTTTTTGTTTTATGATTGTGCTTTTGCAGCCTTAGCTTTTAAATATTCCTCTTCAACAAAATGAAGCTGTTGTTCTGGCGTCAGATTTGAATTATCCAAAACAATAGCGTCTTCGGCTTGTCGTAATGGACTTTCCGCGCGCGTACTGTCGATACGGTCACGTGTAGAAAGATTCTCCACGACTTCTTCTAAAGTCACGTCCTCTCCTTTTTCCGTCAACTCCAAATAACGCCTCGCGGCACGTACTTTAGGGTCTGCCGTCATAAAAATTTTCAGATCAGCATCTGGAAAAACGGTAGTACCAATATCACGGCCATCCATAATAATATTTCGTCTGCTACCCAATTTTTGCTGCTGGGCAACCATAGCAACCCGAACAGCTTTGATTGCACTCACATCGCTGACTTTATCAGAAATATACATCTGACGGATCTCTTCCGAGATATCCTCATCGTTTAGATGAATTTCCGTTTTTATTGCATTTGGGATAAAATCAATGTGGATATCTTTCAGTGCATTTTCGATCGCTTCTTGATCATCCAGCGCTATCTCATGCCGGATAAAATAGAGTGTGACGGCCCTATACATAGCTCCACTGTCAATAAAGGCAAACTTCAGTTTTTTTGCCAAAGCCTTTGCCAGGGTACTCTTGCCGCAGGAGGAAAAACCATCTATGGCGATAATAAAATTGTGACGTCCACTCATTATTCGTTTCCTCCTATGATTACACCGGGACGATTGACTAAAGGAACCTTAGTCAGGTTACCATCCACAATGCTTTCGGGTAAAAAGATATACTTTTTATCGTAAATAATATTATCAATATAAAAACTCAACCAATATTCATTTGTCAACCCGAATACCTGTTCGTCAATCGCTTCAACACGATCGAAAGATTTAGCTTCTATATTTCCAATAAAATGACGCAAAGTTGTTGTTGTTACTTGTCGGCCATCCTTTTCGCCATAACCTTTTGAGCTGATCAGCACATTCTGAATGGCAATGTTCTTGTCATTGATAACATAGACAGTCCAATTTTTTGTCTCCACCGTCTCACCTTCCAAAACAACGGCGATCATAATATCTTTGACAATATTTTCAGGCAAATCTGCTTTCATCCTTATTTAGACTTTGTAGTTTTTTTAGCTGGAGCCTTCTTTGCTGTAGCTTTTTTTGCTACAGTTTTCTTTTCTGTTGTTTTTGCTTTGGTCGCTTTTCCTTTCGGAGCATCCGCCTCAGCCCATTTCAGCACATCCGCATACGTGATTTTTTCAATCTCGGTTCCCTTAGGGATTTTCAGATTTTGCTTACCAAAACGAATAAATGGCCCCCAGCGTCCCTGCTCGATTTGAGCATCTGGATTTTCATCAAAAACCCGAATCACTTTCTCGATATCTTTCTGACGTTTGTCTTTGATAATCTGTATCGCCTCTTCTTCTGTTACGTCCAAAGGATCAACACCTTTTGGTAAGGAGTAAAACGATGAATTGTGACGTATATAAGGTCCAAATCGTCCAACCGCGACAGTCATTTCTTTATCTTCAAATAAACCGACTTTTTTCGGTAATTTGAACAATTCCATGGCATCCTCAAAAGTAATGGTTTCGATCATTTGTCCCTTCCGCAAGGAAGCAAAACGAGGTTTTTCTTCATCGTCGGGAGAACCAATCTGTACCAACGGGCCGAACTTACCAATACGAACCGAAACGGGCTTTCCGGAAACTGGATCGACACCGAGCTCACGTTCATTATTCGCACGATCTGCATTTACTAAAGTATCTTCTACTTCAGAATGAAAAGGTCCATAGAAATCATGTAACATTTTTGTCCATTCGGTCAGTCCATGCGCAATATCGTCAAATTCCTTTTCTACGTTGGCCGTAAAATGAAAATCCACAATACCGTTGAAGTGTTCAACCAAAAAGTCATTCACCACAACACCGATATCCGTTGGAAACATTTTTCCTTTTTCGGCACCGGTTATTTCGGTTTTTGTTACCGCTGTTAATTCGGCATCCTTTAATGTCAGTACACGGTAATCGCGCGATTTACCTTCACGCTCTTCCTTTACAACATAACCGCGGTTTTGAATAGTTGAAATCGTAGGGGCGTAAGTTGAAGGACGGCCAATTCCCAATTCCTCCAATTTTTTCACCAAAGCAGCTTCCGTATAACGTGCTGGAGGTCGTGTAAAACGCTCCGTTGCCGACATGTTTTTCAAAGTCAATGGCATACCAATGGCTAACGGTGGAAGAATAGCATTGTCACTATCTTCGTCCATCGCGTTGTCTTGATCGTCATCCAAGGATTCCATGTAAACTTTCAAGAACCCATCAAATTTCATAACTTCTCCCGAAGCATTCAAATCTTCGGTACGGGTTGAGATGTCGATCTTTGCCAATGTACGTTCAAACTCCGCCTCACTCATTTGGGAAGCAATTGCTCTTTTCCAAATGAGCTCATATAATCTTTTTTCGGATGCATCACCATCAATGGTGTGCTCAGAGAAATAAGTAGGACGAATAGCTTCGTGTGCTTCTTGTGCACCCGATGTTTTTGTTTTATATTTTCTGAGCTTATGGTACTGGTTGCCGTAAGCCGATTTGATTTCCTTTTCAGCAGCCTCAATCGCTGTATCACTCAAATTAACAGAATCGGTACGCATATAGGTAATTCGTCCTGATTCATACAGCCTTTGCGCCACCTGCATGGTGCGGGCAACCGAAAATCCAAGCTTTCTACTTGCTTCCTGCTGTAATGTTGATGTGGTAAATGGCGCCGCTGGTGAACGCTTTGCAGGTTTTGTTTCTAGATTTTTTACTGAAAACAGCGCTGCTTTACAATCTTCCAAAAATTTAGTCGCCTCTGCTTCTGTTGCAAAACGCTGCGGAAGTTCGGCTTTAAAACTATCTTTAACTTTTCCCGTATGAAAAAAAGCAACGATCTTAAAAGCCGCTTCAGGTTCAAATTTATTGATTTCACGCTCACGATCTACAATCAGACGAACCGCGACAGACTGCACCCGCCCAGCAGATAAGGAAGGCTTCACCTTTTTCCATAGAACCGGAGATAATTCAAAACCGACTAATCGATCTAGAACTCTTCGCGCTTGTTGTGCATTTACTAAGTTATAATCTATTTTACGCGGATTGTCAATAGCCTTCAGAATAGCTGGCTTCGTAATCTCATGAAACACAATCCTTTTTGTACTTTCATCTTTTAATCCCAAAGTCTCAAATAAGTGCCATGAGATAGCCTCTCCTTCGCGGTCCTCATCGGACGCTAACCAAACCGTTTCTGCAGCTTTAGCCAATTTCTTCAGTTCACTTACAACCGCCTTTTTGTCGGAGGGAACTTCATACTTTTGTTCAAAATTCTTTTCGGTATCAATTGCATCATCGGTTTTCACCAAGTCGCGAATATGTCCATAACTCGACTTGACCAAAAAATCCTTTCCTAAATACCCTTCTATCGTTTTCGCTTTCGCTGGAGACTCAACTATCAATAAATTTTTCGCCATCTAATTTGAGATTTGTGCAAATAAAGGGAATTCTGAAAGGAATGACAATAATTTCTTGCAAAAAAGACAAAAAAAATAGATTTCATGTCAACAATTAAGAAATTTATCCAAGGACAAAGGACCACGCAACGGAGTTGAGCTCGACACAGAAACGCTGTCAGATCAAGCGAATTTGCCACTCCAACCACTTTGTTTCCGTCTATTTCAAACAAAAACAAATTCATTTAACTTTATTCGGTTTCGAATCAACCTTCATAAAGTTGCAAAATCAAATATTCGAAACAGTTAAAATACGTATAAGTAAAATATATATGTATATTCGCTTATTCAAAAGGGCAATATATAACAACTCCCCTATTTTGTTTAAATATTTTAATAATGAAAAGAAGTCTTCTCAGAATTGCCTTTTGGGGCACGTTATTACCATTTGTATCTTGTTCAGTTATGAAAGATTCAGCAAAATCAAATTCAGGCAATTTCCCTAAACTTAGTCTGGAAGCACATCGCGGCGGCCGCGGCCTATATCCTGAAGAGTCTATCGCTGCCATGAAAAATGCAATAGATCTGGCAAAGGTGACCACACTGGAAATGGATTGCCACATTACCAAAGACCGTAAGGTTGTTGTCTTTCATGACGACTATCTTAACCCAAAATTTGTATTGAAACCCAATGGCTCCGAAATTTCTGACAAAGATAAACCGCTGAGAATTTATGATATGCTTTATAAAGATCTGATTAAATACGATATCGGATCGAAATTTTACAAAGAGTTTCCTGAACAGAAAAAACAGGTTACGCGTATTGCAAAACTATCAGACCTTATTGACAGTACTGAAGCCTACGCAAGTGTAAAAAGGAAAGCGCCGATGTTTTATAATATCGAAGTGAAGAGTAAGGAAGATAAAGATGGTATTTTCCATCCAAGGGTAGAAGAATTTGTGGACCTAATGGTACAGGTGATCACTGATAAGAAAATTGCTTCACGAACCGTCATCCAATCGTTTGACAGTAGAGCTATTAAATATCTGCACAAAGCATATCCTCAAATCAAAGTTTCTTATCTTATTGATGCAAACTATACCAAAAGCGTTGAGCAAACAATTGCAGCTTTGGGCTTTACACCTTTTATTATAAGTCCGCACTATAAAATAGCTACACGCGATTTTATTACACAGTGCCATAAAGCGGATATCAAGGTTATTCCATGGACAGTCAATACAAAGGACGAGATAGAACAGCTGAAGGCTGTAAAGGTTGATGGAATTATTAGCGATTACCCCAATTTGTTTTAACAAACACCTTGCTTGTTTCGCTTAGAATGAAAAAAATTGAGCTCTAGTTCATCTCAATGCCAGGAGAAACCAAGCCACACCAAAGCAAAGCAGTTCGTTAATCACCTCAACTACTTTGCTTTGGTCTTGTTTTTTAATGCTTTTTCAATATATTCCCGCCCCTTTTGAACCAAAAATTCAGAGCGGTGATAATCCCAAAGGTTACAGATATTATAAGGAATATCCACCACCACATCGGGATGATATAAATCAACAATCATACGACTCATTTTCCTGCGCATCACATAGTACGAGGCTTGTAGAATATCCAAGGAATTCGAAGTCTTCGGATCCAGTTTTTTGATAACAGAATATTGTTTATCGGGTTTAGATTCCAGATTGACAGCAATGATTAAATTCTCTTTCTTGGTTACATGATTTATGGGCAATGGATTCAGTACACCACCGTCAACGTACACATGGTTCTCCTCCTCTACCGCTGTAAATACAGCTGGAATTGCAATCGAAGCCCGAATGGCATCATACATACTCCCAAAATCCAGCACAACCTCCTTTTCGTAGTTTAGATCTGTCGCAACGGCTTTAAACAAAATTGGAAAAGTCTCTATATTAGCATCGGGGATCACAGATTTCAAGGCGTTAAACACCTTGACCCCCTTCATCATTCCTAGTCCCTTCCAGCTAAAATCCATCATATTAAAGACCGATTTCTTCGTCAGGCGCTGCATCCAATCTTCGAGAACATCCATCTTCCCCTGCGCATAAATACCACCGACAAGTGCTCCTATTGAACAGCCTACCACCTCATCGATTTCAAAGCCCAGCTCTTCAAGCCGTCGAATAATACCAATATGCACAAGACCTCTTGCACCACCTCCGCCCAGGACAAGGGTAACTTTACGATTCAAAAAAGCTTTCTCCAACATAATTATACAAGTACATGAAACACTTGTTTACATCCAAGCAACAATGTAAACAGATAATCATCGTTATTATATGTATTTTTGATTACAATATACGCAGTAAAAAAAGAAATATGAAAATAGAAATTTGGTCGGACATTATTTGTCCATTTTGTTATATTGGCTTGACAAAGCTTGAATTGGCGCTTCAGCAATCCGCTAGTAAGCCTGCCGCTGAAATCATCTGGAAATCGTATCAGCTTAACCCCGACTATCCCGAAGATGCTCCAGCAATGCCAACCTACGATTACCTCGTTCAAACGAAAGGCATGAGCATGGACGATGTTGTTGCAATGACTTCACAACTCAGTGCGCAGGGAAAAGAGCTGGGAATTGACCTGAATTTTGAAAAAGCAATCGTTGTAAATACAAAAAAAGCTCATCGTCTGATCCATTTTGCCCAGGCACAGCAAAAAGGCACTCAGATCAAAAAAGCCTTATTTAAGGCTCATTTCACCGATGGTCTCGATGTAAATAACAACGAGGTTCTCATCGCTATAGCAACGCAAGAGCAGCTTTCCGCTCAGGAGGTGAAAAACTTATTGGAATCGGATGAATTTGCTTATGATGTTGCACAGGATATCCAAGAAGGTGTCAGCTTAGGACTCCGAGGTGTTCCTTTCTTTGTATTTGACAGAAAATACGCTATCCCCGGAGCACAGCCCATGGAAGTCTTTCACAATACAATAAATGAATGCCTGGCCAGTCAGCCTGCACCTCTTGAACGCAGAGGCGAAGAAGGCCCTTCATGTGATCCTGAAACAGGAAAATGTGAATAAAGAAAGAAAAAATTATTGTTTAATTTTACTATTTTCGCAAGCTTATAACGACAAACAAATTTGGTATAAATGCAGTTAACCAAACTAGAAATTAAAGGATTTAAGAGTTTCGGAGACAAGATCACGATCAACTTCAATGATGGTGTCACAGCGATTGTCGGTCCCAATGGATGCGGAAAGTCCAATGTGGTCGACGCCATACGCTGGGTACTGGGGGAACAAAGTACAAAGATGCTTCGCTCCGATAAAATGGAAAATATTATCTTCAATGGAACGAAAAATAGAAAGCCGGCAAACCTTGCAGAGGTTTCGCTGACCTTCAACAACAACAATAATATTTTACCAACGGAATTCTCTACAGTGACCGTCACCCGTAAGCTGTTTCGCAACGGCGATAGTGAATATCGATTGAATGATGTCAAATGTCGTTTAAAAGATATCACGGATCTGTTCCTGGATACCGGAGTTGGTGCCGACAGTTATTCGATCATCGAATTGAAAATGATTGATGAAATTATCAACAACAAAGATAATTCACGTCGCAACCTCTTTGAAGAAGCATCCGGAATCTCGAAGTATAAAGTTCGTAAAAAACAAACTTTAGCAAAGCTGAGAGATACTGAAGCCGATCTTTCCCGTGTGGATGACTTGCTTTACGAAATCACAAAGAATCTCAAATCATTAGAAAATCAAGCTAAAAAAGCTGAAAAATATACCTCCCTTAAAGCAGAATACCGCCAGAGCAGTATAGATTTGGCTTATTATAGAATTGCTGATTTTTCGACCGAATTAGAAAGACTTCAGACACAAGAATCCAAGGTTCAAAAAGATGCCGTCAATGCACAGCAAAATATTTTGAACGCGGAAACTGAACTCCAAATACTCCGCCAGACAAATTTGGAACAGGAAAAAAACCTTTCGGTACAGCAAAAAACAACACAGGAATTTGTCAATAAAATCCGAGGTTATGAATCGGAAAAGAAGATAAAAAACGAAAAAGTCAAAAATCTTCAAGATAAAGAAAACCGACTGAACCTCGATATCAACAGCGATAAACAACAGCTTAATCACGTCCTCTACACCATCAAACGACTGAATGAGGAATTGTTTGATGAGCAAAATAAACTCGATTCGTTAAAAATAAATCTTGAATCGGATAAAACCGAAGTCGACGAATTGAGAGGACAGCAACAGTCTGCAAAGGGAAAGCTCGATATTTTTAATAAGAGCAATGCTGAATTACAGGCAAAAATCTACAAATTAGAAAAAGATCTTGCGGTATTCACAATTCAGAAAGAAGCTCTTCTGCAAGAATCTGTTCGCAATAGTGTAGATACAGAAGCAAAAGAAGCCGAATTGCAGCAGTTCAATTCCTCTGTTATGGAATTGGACGGCCGTGTAGAAGCACAGCAGCTTCAGTACGATTCAGCAAACCAGCAGGAAGAAGAGCTCCAAGAACAGATTAATCAGTGCCAAGCAAACCTCGAGGAATTTAAGGCCCAGCTTGCCAAAGATCTCCGTCTGGTAGATGCCAAACAAAACGAATACAACCTCACGAAATCCCTTGTTGATAATTTAGAAGGTTTCCCCGATTCCATTCGCTTCCTCAAGAAAAATGCAGGCTGGAAAAAGCAGCCTCCACTCCTATCAGATGTCCTTTTCTGTCAGGAAGATTACCGTGTGGCTATTGAAAACTACCTAGAGCCTATTATGAACCATTATGTTGTCGAAACACAACAAGATGCCGTTCAGGCTATCCAACTATTGAGCGATGCAGCAAAAGGAAGAGCTAATTTCTTTGTTTTAGATGCCATAGTAGATTCCCCAAGCGCTGCCCCTGTACCAAATGACAATTTGATGTCTGCGTTAGATGTGATTAACGTAGATGAAAAGTACAAGACTTTATGTACGATGCTGCTCCAGCAGGTCTTCATCCTTAAACATGAAAATGAAAAGGAGCTTGATGAAAAGCTACCTGCTCTAGGACAGGTGATTCTACAAAAAAATGGACGTTATTCGAAACATCATTTGGGCCTTTCGGGTGGTTCGGTGGGATTATTTGAGGGCAAACGTATCGGAAGAGCGAAAAACCTGGAAGTGCTATCCCAAGAGATCAAAACCTTAAATCAGGAAATAGCAAAACTTGAAGATAAAATAACGGCCGAAACAGCTCGTTTGGATGCACTACGTGGCAATTCACAGAAAGAGTTAATCGATGAGCTGCGCTTTCAGCTCAATAGACTGAATAATGAATTAATTACCGTCAAAACAAAGCAAGAGCAATACCAAGCCTTCATCAATAACTCCCAGGCCCGTAAAAAAGATATTCAGGAGAAAATTGAAGGTATAGAATCGGATTTAAAAATTGCGGAGCCACAGCTTCAGGACCTCCGTCTGGAAAAAGAACAGAGTATAGCCGAATTATCGACTTTACAAGATCAGTTCCATGAAATATCTGAGGTACTTAACGAAAAATCAACCGCATACAATCAAGAGAATATCGCTTACCATCAACAGTTAAACAAAGTTTCCAATATCACAAAAGATCTCGAATTTAGAGAGACGCAGAAAGATGATCACGAAATCCGTGTGGAGCGAAACAGTGCAGAATTAGTTGAAGTGCAGGAAGCTTTAAGAACAACCATTCCATTTGAAGATGAAGAAGATCAGGATCTTATTGCCATGTATGAGCAGAAGATTGCCCTGGAAGATGGTCTCAAAGAATTGGAAGACGGCTACTATGCAGATAAGCAGAAAATCAATAACCTCGAAGATGCTCTGACACAGCAGCGTCGTTCAAAAGAACAGAGTGACTTTCTTGTTTCAGAGATCAAAGATAAAAAAACGGGTCTTCAGATCGACCTCAATGCCTTGAAAGAACGTCTTTCTGTTGAATTCAACGTTGAACTGAAAGACCTGATTGACCGTGAAGATGTGCCTGAGATCACAGAAGATCAGACGACATTGGCAACCAAATGCAGTAAACTCAAGAAACAGCTTGATGAATTTGGAACGATCAATCTAATGGCAAAAGAGGCTTTTGACGAGATGAATGAACGCTATGATTTCATTAACAAAGAGAAAGCTGATTTAATCGAAGCAAAAGGCTCATTGATGGCAACAATAAAAGAAATTGACGATACCGCTCAAGTTCAGTTCATGTTTACATTCGATGCCGTAAGGAATAACTTCGTCAAGGTATTCCGTTCGCTATTTAACGAAGAAGACAGCTGCGACCTGGTGCTCACAGACCCAAGCAATCCGCTGGATTCAGACATCGACATTATTGCAAGGCCAAAAGGGAAAAGACCGCTGTCTATCAATCAGCTTTCGGGTGGTGAAAAGACCTTGACTTCAACAGCCTTGTTATTCTCACTCTATCTTTCTAAACCGGCACCTTTTTGTATATTCGATGAGGTGGACGCTCCGTTGGATGATACTAATATTGATAAATTCAATAATATTATCCGGGATTTTTCCAAGAATTCACAATTTATCGTGGTCTCACACAATAAAAAAACGATAGCAAGTACAGACATCATCTATGGCGTAACCATGGTTGAACAAGGTGTATCCCGTGTAGTTGCAGTAGATCTAAGAGAAGTTGCTTAGTGAGCAACAAAATACACAATAAATAAGACGGACTCAGGGGATCTACACCCGGTCCGTCTTATTTATACAGATCAATTTAATTTCCTCTCGCCTTTAATGAAATTCTTTGCTTCAACATGCTGTGAATTTCCGTCAGCTTATTTCCTGTTGCAGATCAATATAAGGATAGACAGCAGACAGCTGATTCCCCCAAATAAATAGACCGACTGATAACCAAACGAGCCCGCGATCATTCCCGCCAATGGTCCTGCCAGTCCCAGCGACAAATCCACAAACGCAACATAAGCTCCAAGTGCTGTACCACGCATCTGCGGTGCAACTTTTTTTATGGCTAGCACACCCAAAGCCGGGAATACCAGGGAAAACCCTACACCTGTAAGTCCGCAGCCTATTATTGCAAGCATTTTGGATGTGGCAGTCCAGATCAGCGCTTGTCCCAGAACTTCGATAAACAATGATATCAAAGCTATTTTAAGACCGCCAAATCTATCTGGAAATGATGCAAAGAACACTCTGGTTAACACATAACATGTCCCAAAAACCATAAACGCCAATGAAGCCTCCCCCCAATTCATCGCCTTGAAGAACAAGGCAATGAAGGACGCAATACAGCCAAATGCCATGGAAGAGAATGCCAAGCTCAGCCCTTGTCCAGAAATCGCCCCTATCACCTTATAAAACGGTGTACGGATATGGTCTTTATCAATGGCTACGGCTGGCAGTTTTACCGTGGCAAGCCAGCTCATCATTGGCAATAATAACATAAGAAAACAGGCGGAAAGGTCTCCGGATACTCGTCCCAACCAAATACTTAGAGGGGCGCCGATAGCGATACCAGCATACATCGCAATACCGTTCCAGGTCATCACCTTTCCGGACTGCGCCGGTCCAACCAACCCGATGCCCCAAGTAAGCGCTCCTGTGACCAGAAAACTTTCTGCAATACCATGCATTACCCTGGCAAAAAGAAGCAATGCAAGCGCTGTACCGCTGCTAAATTGAAAAAAAACAGCTAAAACATAGGCTGATCCCGCTAGAACAGCTAAAATAGCGCCCGACATCTTGCTCTTCTTAGCACCCTTCGTATCGGTAATTTTACCCGAGTAAGCGCGTGTAAGAAGTGTCGCTAGCGATTGCAAACCAATAACCAAACCAATAATAAAACTGTCGTATCCTAATTTCTCCTCAACAAACTTTGGAAGTAGCCCCAAAGCAATTCCAATAGTTAAATAGACTCCAAATACCGATACAATAATGGGAATTATGGCTTTGTAGAAACCAATTGTTTGTCCTTTTTCTAAAATTACACTCATAAATTTTTTGTTTAAATATATTTCGAGTGCAAATATGCCGCGGATCAAAAAGCTAAACATTGACTCAAGTCAAAAAAAGAGTCTGCAAGTCAAAAAAGGATGCTGAAAAATAAAAAGCCCAGAGTGGGGAACTCTGAGCTTTCGTTAGCCATATATTAACCTATTTTATGAAAAGTATTTGTAATGAAAACGCCACATTTTTGAATTCATTATAACAAGAATAGTCATTTAACATTTTTTAACGTTTAGAAGAGGTTAATATTAAACTCTATTTGAGCGTGGCAAAAACCATAATTTTTCGTGTTCTCGTCAGGGATCCTCCGATCCTGTTCACAAAAAAAGCTCGAAGTGGGGAACTCCGAGCTAACCTAACCAATTATTAACCTAAATTTATGAAAAGTCTAATTTATACAAACAGCCTCTTTCGCTGTTTTGAATATTAAACGTAAACCATAAGCTTATTATTACGCAGCTCTTACGGATTTATTTGAAATTTGACATTTTTTAACAATTCAATAAGTAACTTTAGGAAAACGAACATATAAATAAATATCATATGGCAGAGTACGATTTAAATGAACTTCAGAAGATCCACGAAAACAAAGATGTTTTAAACTATCTGGAACAACATGGCATTCTGGAAATAAAAAAATTCAATGATGTTTACGATTATGAGAAAGAACTTTACGAGCTTCAAGTCAAGCTCTTAAAGCTTCAATATGAAATCATTGAAAAAGGGAAACGGGTCCTTATTATTTTTGAAGGTAGGGACGCTGCGGGTAAAGGTGGTACAATAGGCCGCATAACCCAATACCTAAATCCCAAAAAGGTACGCGTTGTTGCATTGCCCAAACCAACCGAAGAGGAAGCCGGACAATGGTATTTTCAACGATATATCAAACAGCTCCCTAATGCCGGCGAAATTGTGATTTTTGACCGTAGCTGGTATAACAGAGCTGTTGTTGAACCTGTATTTGGATTTTGCTCCAAGGAGCAACATGAGCTGTTTATGAACCAGGTCCCTGAATTTGAGAAGCAGTTAATCGACGATGGCATCATCCTTATCAAATTATTCCTTAACGTCAGCAAAGAAGAGCAAGCCGAAAGGTTAAAAGAGCGAAAAGAAGATATCCTAAAACAATGGAAAATCGGTGTGCTAGACCAGCAGGCCCAGGAGAAATGGGATGTATATACGGGCTATATTGAGGATTTATTTAAAAAGACAAGTACAAAAAAATCGCCTTGGCTAGAAATCACGAAAGATAATAAGAAAAAGGCTCGCCTGGCGTCCTTCAAACTTATTATCAATGCTCTTGTTGGAAGTGAACAGGAAAAAATAGATTCTTTCGTCACAAAACACGATTAAAGGTCTGTCGATTAGGAAAGGTACAATTATAACAAACAGGAGGAAAAGTATTTCCTCCTGTTTGTTATAATGGCAGAACGAATTAGGACACCAGAACTGTAGTTTCTATTTTAGGTCCTGCTGCGTGCACCGAAGGTGGCATCTCATTATTGAATTTTTCAAAATTCGAAATAAACACCTTCGCCAGGCGTTTTGCCTGCATGTCATAAGCCTCGTCATTGTTCCATAAGCCTCGCGCATCTAAAATTTGTGCAGGAACATGCTCTCCACAGCTCGTCGGATACTCCAGTCCAAAAATATTGTGCTTGTTGAAGTGAGACTCGAGCAGTGAGCCATCCATTGCTGCTCGAATTAGCGATCGCGTATAATTTAGCTTAATACGTCTGCCTATTCCGTAAGGACCGGCAATCCAGCCCGTGTTCACTAGCCAAACTTTGATATTGCGATTTTGCTCTAGTTTTGAACGCAGCAAAGCCGCATATTTTGAAGGATGAAGCGGCAAAAATGCCTGTCCAAAACAGGTTGAAAATGCTGCTGTAGGCTCCTTTACCCCTACCTCTGTACCCGCAACCTTTGCTGTATAACCACTAACGAAATGATATACTGCCTGATCGATGGTCAACAATGAAATGGGAGGAAGTACACCAAAAGCATCTGCCGTCAGGAAAAAAATATTTTCAGGTTCACGACCAATACCGCTCATTTCCGCATTTTCCATGAAATCTATTGGATAGGATACGCGGGTATTTTCCGTCTTGCTAATATCGTTGTAATCAGGTCGATCAAATTCATCCAAAACAACATTTTCAAGCAGAGCCCCAAAACGAATTGCGTGAAAAATCTCAGGCTCTTTGTCCTCCGATAAACCTACACATTTGGCATAGCAGCCACCTTCGAAATTGAATATTCCCTTTTCGCTCCATCCATGCTCGTCATCACCGATCAACTTTCTATTTCTATCAGCTGACAAGGTCGTCTTCCCTGTACCCGAAAGTCCAAAAAACAAAGCAGTCTCCCCTTCTTTCGAAGTATTCGCCGAACAGTGCATAGAAAGCACATTATGCTGGAATGGCAAAATAAAGTTCAATATTGAAAAAATGCTCTTTTTAATCTCCCCTGTATAACCGGTCCCTGCAATCAGTACTATCTTTTTTGTAAAATCAATCGCGACAAAATTTTCGTTGATAATGCCATATTGATGCGGCTCTTCGATAAGCAGCGTCGGGGCAGCTAAAATCGACCAGGCAGGCTGAGCATCCAAATTTGGTTCCGGCCGCAGAAACAGGTTATTGGCAAATATACTTTGATAAGCTGTCTCCGTAACAACACGCAAATCTATTTGATAAGCTGGGTCAGCCCCTGCAGCACAATCTCTTACATAGATGATTTTATTACTTAAGTGAGCAGCTACTTTCGAAAATAGTGCTTCAAAATTAGCCGGAGACATCCGTTGATTGATTTCTCCCCACCAAACGCTATCTTTTGTTAAAGAATCTTCGACCAGAAACCGATCTTTTGGCGATCTCCCAGTAAATTTTCCCGTATCAGCAGCGAGTGCTCCCGTATCAGAAAGTCGACCTTCGTGATTTGCTAAGGCATGTTCGACCAATTCAGAAACAGGCAATTGATAAAATACATTTCTTGTACTATCAATTTTTAAATATTTCAAATCAGGCGCGTTTCCAATGTTACCCTTTTTCATATTTTTTGTTTGTTTTAAAATGTGCCCAAATTTAAAGGCATTTTTCGCTAAAAACAAAACTTAATCATCTAAAAATCAAGCTTATTGTACAAAAAACACAAAAACAAACAACTCATTAACAACAACTTACGCAAGTAAAAAAAAATAAACTTTTTAGCATATTTTTTTAGCACACCAATTTATCACTATCAAAAAATATCACGTATTTTTCGTAAATTGTTCCAACCTTTACAAATATTAATAAGGTAAAAAAAACAGACAGTGTAACGTCCATCAGCCATTGATCATTGAAAGTGGTAGCAATCTCCAGGCCGACGGACTAACATGAGTAAAGATAAAGAGATGAAATAGCTACAATTGTAGCACGAACACGGAAGAGCACAGGGTGGCTTTCATGCTATCTGACAAATAATTGCTTGTGCTTAAAATAAACTGGATATGCTATATAACCATTAAAAGACACATAATCTGCGAATGAAATTACATGCTATAGAAACGGGATTTTTTAAACTCGATGGCGGTGCAATGTTTGGCGTTGTTCCAAAGAGTATCTGGAACAAAACAAACCCTGCCGACTCAAACAATATGTGTACCTGGGGAAACCGCCTGCTCCTCATCGAGGACAGTAATCGATTAATGCTGGTCGATACAGGACTGGGAGACAAACAAAACGAAAAATTCTTCAGCTATTATTATCTTCACGGCGATGCAACGCTGGATAAATCATTAAAAAATATTGGATTTGACAGAAGTGATATCACCGATGTCATCCTTACACACCTACACTTTGACCATTGCGGCGGCGCTATAGTCCGCGAAGGTGAACAGCTGGTTCCGGCTTTTAAAAATGCTCATTTTTGGAGCAATAGTGACCATTGGTCTTGGGCGACCGATCCTAACCCGCGCGAAAAAGCTTCTTTCTTAAAAGAGAACATTTTACCGATACAGGAAAGTGGACAATTAAAATTTGTCGAAGATCATAAGAATCCTTTTGGAAACAATATCGCTGTCCGTTATGCACACGGCCATACAGAAGCTATGATGTTGCCACAGATACAGTATAAAGGCAAAACAATCCTCTATATGGCGGACCTATTGCCTTCGGTGGGACATATTCCCATTCCTTATGTTATGGGTTATGATGTCAGACCCCTCGTGACCATGGAGGAACGCAACAGCTATTGGAATGAGATCGTCGATAATGAATACATCTTATTTTTCGAACACGATCCCATACATGAATGCTGTACACTTCAACGTACTGAAAAAGGTATCCGGGTAAAGGATATTTTCAAACTGGGCGAGATTTAGCTGGTCTTTTTAAAGAAGATCAAATAGGATATGAAAAAGGATAAAAAAAAGGCTACTTTGAATGTAGCCTTTTTTTTCATGAATATGTTTAGAATCTAAAGCCCAAAGCCCAATAATTCTCAAAAAACCATATTTGTTGGGATGCTTTATCTACCCCTCTTCTTCCTGTTGTACGAATGTTTGTTAAATCAGTCCAGCCCGTTTTGAAGTTCCCCTGAAGATAGAGTCCTTTATAAAAACGGTAGTGCAAACCTACTTTTGCCGAAGCACCATAACCCGCAATGTTCCAAAAGTGGTTGGCCCCTTCGCCAAAAAGATGCACGTCGGAACGAGGAATCAATAGACCTACATCCACACCAGATTCCATTGTCAGCACCTGTTGACCTTTGCGATTATTGATGATGTCATCATAACGCTCCAAACCTACTGAGGCAAAGTTATAACCATCTGTATGCTCAAATGTCAGCATGGCAGAGTCTACAGTAATCAATTCACCGTTATATTGACCGGCGCGGTTTCCCGTCGGGATACCAGGATTAGAAATCTCTTCACCGATAAAACCGGAAATTTTCACCTGCTGCGGAATATCGACCACATATTTCATATGATCCCATCCCAATGAAATGGAGTAATTATCCTTGATATAATAACCAAAGTGTAGATTAAATTGTGGAATAGTTAACCGGCTTGGATCAAAATACGTCGAACCAAATTTAGTTGGCCTGTCACCCGCTTTTACATCATGGAGTATAAAGTCATAATTAGGACCCGTAAAATGAATATCTGATTTCGCGTAAGAAGAGAAGTTGTACCCCCAAAAGAAGAAGAATTTGCCCTTGTTACTTTCTGTTCTCAAATTTTTCGGTTTGAAAATGCTTTTTCCTATCTCAGGATTTTCTTGGGCAAATAAGGCAGAAACACTTAATGCAAGTGCTCCAATCGTTAAAAATATTTTTCTCATATCGGTGCTAAAAACGTTGGGCAAAAGTACCCGCATTCTATTTTATAAGCAAATAAAATCAATGGAAATTGGAAAAATATGACGAAGATCACAGAAATGTCATTCCACGCCAGAAACAAAAAAAGCTGCCTTCAAGGAAAGCAGCTTTTCATTTATTTTATTTCCAAGGAATTGTTACCCTTGATTTTTACGAATGATATTCAAAGCCCCACCAGCTTTAAACCATTCAATTTGTTGCGCATTGTAGGTATGGTTCGCCAAAATCTCTTCTTGCGTTCCGTCTGCATGATGTAATACAAGTGTTAAAGGCTTACCTGGTGCAAATGTTGTCAAGCCGATAATATCAATGGTATCATTTTCCTGAATCTTGTTATAATCGTCTTTGTTTACAAAAGTTAATCCCAACATACCTTGTTTTTTCAAGTTCGTTTCGTGAATACGTGCGAAAGATTTAACTAAAACAGCACGAACACCCAAATGACGAGGTTCCATCGCAGCATGCTCGCGGGAAGAACCTTCACCGTAGTTTTCATCACCGACTACAATTGAACCAATACCGTGTGCTTTATAGTCCCGCTGTGTTGCAGGAACAGGACCATATTCGCCTGTGAGTTGATTTTTAACGCTATCAGTCTTCTCATTGAAGAAATTCAAAGCGCCAATCAACATGTTGTTTGAAATATTATCTAAGTGACCACGGTATTTCAACCAAGGACCAGCCATTGAAATATGGTCAGTAGTACATTTACCTTTTGCCTTAATCAATAATTTCAACCCTTTCAAATCCGTACCTTCCCATGGCGCAAAAGGCTCCAACAGTTGAAGACGATCAGAAGTAGGAGCTACATCAACCTCCACCGAACTACCATCAGCCGCAGGTGCTTGATATCCAGGATCATCTACCGCAAAGCCTTTCGTTGGCAACTCATCCCCTACAGGTGGATCTAGCTTCACTTGTTCACCTTTATTGTTTGTCAAGGTATCAGTTACCGGATTGAAGCCCAAATCACCGGAAATCGCGATTGCAGCTACCAATTCTGGCGATGCAACAAATGCATAAGTATTTGGATTGCCATCTGCACGTTTTGCAAAGTTACGATTGAAAGAATGAACGATTGTATTTTTCTCTTGTTTGTCGGCACCTACACGATCCCACATACCGATACAAGGACCACATGCATTGGTAAAAATTGTCGCATTGAGGTCTTCAAAAGTTTTCAGCAAACCATCACGATCAGCCGTAAAACGTACTTGCTCTGACCCTGGGTTAATACCAAATTCAGCTTTTGTAATCAATCCTTTATCAACTGCTTGTTTTGCAATGGAGGCAGCACGGGATAAATCTTCATAAGAAGAGTTTGTACACGAACCGATCAATCCCCATTCCACTTGCAATGGCCAGCCATTCTTTTCAGCTTCTTCGCGCATGCGTGAAACTGGTGTATACAAATCTGGAGTAAAAGGACCATTTAGAGAAGGCTCCAGCTCAGATAGATTGATTTCTATTAACTGATCGAAATACTGCTCAGGATTAGCATAAACTTCGGCATCCGCTGTCAAGTGCTCTTTAATCACATTTGCCGCATCCGCCACTTCCGCACGACCGGTAGCACGTAAATAACGCTCCATGGATTCGTCGTACCCAAAAGTTGAGGTTGTCGCACCAATTTCAGCGCCCATGTTACAGATTGTTCCTTTTCCTGTACAAGATAAAGACTCCGCACCTTCGCCAAAATACTCAACGATAGCACCTGTCCCGCCTTTTACAGTCAAGATACCTGCAACTTTCAAGATCACGTCTTTTGCTGCAGCCCATCCGCTGAGCTTACCCGTCAATTTTACACCGATCAGCTTAGGAAATTTAAGCTCCCAAGGCAAACCTGCCATGACATCACAAGCATCAGCACCACCCACACCGATCGCAACCATACCTAAACCACCGGCGTTCACCGTATGCGAGTCTGTTCCGATCATCATACCGCCTGGAAAAGCATAGTTTTCCAAAACAACCTGGTGAATAATACCTGCTCCGGGTTTCCAGAAACCGATACCATATTTATTGGACACAGAACTCAAAAAGTTAAATACTTCAGAGCTTTCGTTTTTAGCTCGTGCTAAATCTTTGTCTGCTCCTTCTTTCGCCTGAATCAAGTGATCACAGTGTACAGTAGAAGGAACTGCCACCTTTGGACGACCCGCTTGCATAAATTGCAATAATGCCATCTGTGCAGTTGCATCCTGCATAGCAACGCGATCTGGAGCAAAGTCGACATAAGAAACGCCACGTTTGTAATCTTCAGTAGCATTGCCATCCCAAAGGTGGGCATACAAAATTTTCTCAGATAAAGTCAAAGGTTTGTTAACCACTTGACGAGCCGCAGTAATGCGCTCGTCATATTGGCTATAGACCTTTTTAATCATATCTATATCAAAAGCCATATCTCTCTAATTTATGTTGTTTAATTAAGTTACTAAACCCTAATCACTCATTATTTTGTTGGAATAGGCGCAAACTTTGTTAAGTTAATGCCTTCCACAGCAGCTTTATATTCTTCGATATTCGGAATACGGCCCAAGATCGCTGAAAGAACAACAACTGGAGTTGATGCTAATAAAGACTCCCCTTTTTTACCATCCCTGTCTTCAACAACACGTCCTTGGAACAAGCGCGTTGAAGTAGCCATTACCGTGTCACCTTTAGCTGCTTTTTCCTGGTTACCCATACAAAGGTTACAACCAGGGCGTTCCAAGTACATAATGTTCTCGTATTCAGTACGTGCAGTACTTTTTGGTAAAGCATCGCTAAATTCAAATCCAGAGTATTTTTGTAAGAATTCCCAATCGCCTTCAGCTTTCAGTTCATCAATGATATTGTACGTTGGAGCTGCAACGACCAAAGGAGCTTCAAATGTAACGACACCTTTTTGCTGTTCAATGTTTTTCAACATCTTCGATACAATTTTCAAATCGTCTTTGTGAACCATACAAGAACCGACGAAACCTAAGTCTACCTTTTTGTTTCCACCATAGTACGAAAGGTCGCGAATTGTATCGTGCGTATAACGTTTGGAAACATCTGCATTATTCACATCCGGGTCAGCAATCATTGGTTCTTCAATGATATCCAGATCAATAACAACTTCTGCATAATATTTCGCATTGGTATCTGGAGTTAAAGCAGGCTTAGCACCAGATTTAATTTCCTCAATACGTTTATTCGCCTTGTCAATTAAGCCTTGCAAAACGTTGTTTTTGTTTTCCATGCCTTTATCGATCATAATCTGGATACGGTTTTTAGCGATCTCCAATGATTCGATCAATGTATTATCCTGTGAAATACAAATAGAAGCTTTCGCCTTCATTTCTGCAGTCCAGTCAGTAAAAGTAAATGCCTGATCGGCTAAAAGCGTTCCGATATGAACTTCAATAATTCTGCCTTGGAAAACGTTCTCGCCAGCAAATTGCTGCAGCATCTGTGCTTGTGTAGCATGAACCACATCACGGAAATCCATGTGTTCTTTCATACTGCCTTTAAATGTAACTTTTACCGATTCTGGGATTGGCATAGAAGCTTCACCTGTCGCTAAAGCTAGCGCCACCGTACCAGAGTCAGCACCAAAAGCAACACCTTTAGACATACGGGTATGTGAATCACCTCCGATAATGATCGCCCATTCATCAATTGTAATATCATTTAATACCTTATGAATAACGTCTGTCATCGAATGGTATACACCTTGAGGGTCACGAGCTGTGATCAATCCAAAGTCATTCATAAATTTCATCAGTTTTGGAATATTCGCTTGTGCTTTTTTATCCCAAACCGATGCCGTATGACAACCCGATTGATAAGCGCCGTCTACAGTAGGTGCAATTACAGTCGCAGCCATTGCTTCAAGCTCCTGCGCTGTCATCAAACCTGTTGTATCCTGAGAACCAACAATATTTACTTTAACGCGAACGTCAGAACCGGCATGTAACACTTTACCTGGAGTTACACCAACCGCATTTTTATTAAAAATTTTCTCTACAGCAGTCAAACCTTGTCCTTCAATCGTGATTTCTTTTGATGGAGCAAACACTGTAGGTGCCTGAATTCCCAGCGTAGCAGCAGCAAAAGTCTGGATCTTTTTACCGAAAACGATCGCATAAGAACCACCCGCTTTGATAAATTCCATTTTTTGTGGAGTCAAAGCTTTGGAAATATCGATCAGCTCCTGCTCGCCATTATATAATTTTTTAGTCTTAGTATTGATTGTTAAGACAGTACCTGTAGCGACAGAATAAGCTTCTTCAAGGATTGGCTCATTTTTCTCGTTACGGATTACGTTGCCATTTTCATCCACTTTCTTCACCCAGTTTTTAAGGTCTATACCGATACCTCCGGTCACATCCACTGTGGTCAAGAAAATAGGTGAGATACCATTCGTACCGCCTACAATTGGTGCGATGTTCACAAAAGGAACATAAGGACTCGCTTGTTTACCCGTCCATAATGCAACGTTGTTGACACCCGACATACGAGATGACCCCACACCCATTGTTCCCTTCTCAGCAATTAACATGACACTTTTACCAGGATGTTGCGCCTGTAACTCAACGATATGTTGCTGTGCTTCAGGTGTGATCATACATTTTCCATGTAATTCACGATCTGAACGCGAGTGCGCCTGGTTACCTGGCGACAATAAATCTGTCGAGATATCACCTTCACCAGCGATAAAAGTAATCACCTGAATTTCCTCAGCAACCTCAGGCAGTTTTGTGAAAAACTCTGCTTTTGCGTAGCTTTCTAAAATATCTTTTGCAACCTCATTGCCCTGTTCAAAAGCTTCTTTCAAACGAGCGGTATCCGCGTCATATAAGAAAACTTGTGTTTTAAGAACCTCAGCCGCCTGTTTTGCAATAGCTAGGTCTGTACCCAAAGCCAGGTCCAATAAAACCTTGATTGAAGGACCACCCTTCATATGTGACAACAATTCAAAAGCGAAATCAGGTGTAATTTCAGCAACAACTGATTCACCCAAAACAATTTCCTTTAGGAATTGTGCTTTAACACCCGCTGCAGGCGTAGTGCCCGGCAACGTATTGTAAATAAACAATCTTAAAGATTCAGCTCTATTTTCATTGTTTAAATCTTTAATCTGGGCAATTACCTCACTTAGTAATTCTGCTCCGTCAATAGGCTTAGGATGTAATCCTTGGCCTTCTCGTTCTACAACCTCTTGTACGTAATCGTTGTAAATACTCATAGATATCTATCTTTCTATTTTATGGGCAGCATAAAAACACCTATGTCTTTCTACACTACCATGTCTGTAATATAATTAAGCTAATACGCCATCTATCAGGCCCTCCCTGACAAATCACAAATTAGCCCTTCCACTTCATGTTTTGAAGCTGATCTATTTGTCGTAAATCAACTTGTATGACTAATTACAAAAATAGTGAAAATCCAACTTTAAACGCATGCATTCCATTTATTTAAATCAATTTGGAATTGTTCTAAACAGTATTTATGCAATCCTGCCATCTTTTTTTGAAATCCGCTATATTGTATTTATTTCTTTCAAAAAAAAAGGTGATTTATATTATTAAATCACCTTTTTTTTTATATACTTTCTACAGTTATATCAATGTCTTTTAATGCTTTCACGGTTTCCAGAGGATCTGTCGCGTTGAATACAAATGAACCTGCCACCAGCACATCTGCTCCGGCTTTCAATAACTGTGCTGCATTCGCAGTCGTTACTCCCCCATCGATTTCAATCAGCAGACCATCATTCACTCCCTGTGCCATGGTCCTTAGTTCCTGTACCTTGGCATAGGTATTTGGAATAAATTTCTGACCGCCGAACCCTGGATTAACCGACATAATACAAACCAAGTCGAGATCCGCAAGAACATCTTTTAAAAGTGCGACTGGCGTATGTGGATTCAATGCAACGCCTGCCTTACAGCCCAATTCTTTAATAGCAGCCAGTGTACGATGCAAATGTGTACAGGCCTCGTAGTGCACGGTAATGATTGCTGCACCCGAGTCTTTACATACCTGCAGATAACGGTCTGGATCAACAATCATCAAATGTACATCCAAAGGTTTAGCAGCATGTTTTGCAATAGCCTGCATAACTGGGAATCCAAAAGAGATATTTGGAACGAAAACACCGTCCATAATATCAATATGAAACCAATCTGCCTCACTGTTGTTTACCATGATGATATCATCGTATAATTTTGCAAAGTCTGCAGCAAGAACGGATGGTGCAATTAGATGTGATTTTGTTGACATGTTGTATTTTTTTTGCAAAGATAACAAGTATTTTTTGTTCATCACAGCGTTTACCCGATTTAATACCTATAAACGACAATTGGCAGAAGCTACAGAAAATAAATTATAACTACATTTGTATATTAACATTATATCAAAAATATAGCTCGCAGTGGGAAGACTAAAAATAAAGTACAAAAGAGAATTAAATACAACGGAGAACCTCGTCCGAAAAATTGGATTAATACTTATCACCATTATTCTGATCTGTATATTCCTTCCCAAACAACCTCGTTTTCGCTATGAATTCCAAAAGGGAAAAGTATGGAATCATGAGAACCTGATATCACCCTATAATTTTGCCATATTAAAAACGCAGGAGGAATTGAATGCGGACAAGAAAAGTATATTAAACACGATTCAACCGATTTATAATGCCAATACGACAACAAGCAAAGAGCAAATCGATCAGTTCAACACGGATCTGGCCGAAAAGTGGCAAAGCAGCAAATTGGATACAACGCATGAAAATATAGTAGATTATAGAAATGCCGGTAATGCCATCTTAAGCCATCTCTATGGCAAAGGCATTCTGTCATTGAACAATCGGTTTCAGAACCGCAGTAATGACAAATCCCCGGCTTCCAAGCATTACAACTTTACACTGATCCAGGACAAAGTTGCCAGCCAAAAAAACACGGCCGACTGTTACACCATCGAAAGCTCTTATGGTTATATGGATGAGATTATGCCCAAATTGACCAAGATAAAGCAAAAGAGCTGGCTGGAGGAAACTTTAAAAAATTACATTACCATTAACTACATCTACAACGATCAACAAACAGAAGCTTTAGAACAAAATGCCATTGCAAACATATCTGCTACGCGCGGCGTGGTCCAAAAAGGAGAACTGATCGCCGAAAAAGAGAAAATAATTTCCAATGAAACCTACCAAAAACTTGAGTCATTACGCAAGGTATATGAAGATGAAGGCAAGATCAGTGGAAATCAAAACTATGTGACCTTAGGGCAATTTCTGATTATCTCGCTCGCCTTGTCTATTTTGATGGTATTCCTTTTTCTTTTCCGTAAGGACATCTATTTTAACAATAGGTTGCTGGTCATTATCATGATTGTAATCATTGGTATGCTCGCTGTCCTATCTTGGGCGATCAAAATCAAGATTCCTAATCTCTATTACATCCCATTTTGCGCCGTCCCCATTATTATTCGTATTCTATTTGATACACGTGTAGCACTCAATATCCATCTGTTGATGGTTCTGCTGGCAGGTCTTTTTGTACCGAATAGTTTTGAGTTTGTCTTTTTACAATTTATGGCGGGGATAGTTGCGATCTATAGTATTAAAACATTGGTCAAACGAGAGCAGCTGTTCATTTCCTCGGCTATTATCCTCGGTACCTATTGGATTGCTTACATTGGCTTGGTCGTTACGAGAAATGGATCTATAGACACCATTTACTGGTCCGACCTCCTTCCCTTTTTCGTAAGTGTCATGATTACCTTGTTGGCTTATCCAATGATCTATGCATTCGAAAAGTTATTTGGTATTGTATCTGATCTAACACTCATGGAGCTTACCAATAGTAACTCCAAGTTATTGCGGGAGCTCTCTTTTAAAGCTCCGGGAACATTTCAACACTCCTTACAGGTGGCTAATCTAGCGGAAGCCGCTATCTACAAAATTGGCGGGAATCCGCTGTTGGTCCGCGCTGGAGCCCTGTACCACGACATCGGGAAATTGACAAACCCCCAGTTTTTCATCGAGAATCAGAAGACAGAAAAAAATCCGCATGATGAGCTTTCACCGGAACAAAGTGCGCAGATTATTATATCACATGTCATCAAAGGCGTCGATATCGCCAAAAAACATCAATTGCCTGACGTGATCCTTGATTTTATCCGCACACACCACGGAACAACGCGTGTTGACTATTTTTATAACGTTTTTGTCAAGAACAATCCCGATAAACTGGTTGACGAGTCTTTATTTACCTACCCCGGACCTATTCCTTTTTCCAAGGAAACAGCTGTACTTATGATGGCGGATTCGGTCGAAGCCGCATCCCGTGCATTAAAAGAACCATCTGAAGAATCTATCAATAACCTTGTCGATAAAATTATCGAACATAAATTGATGCGGGGGCAGTTCAATAATAGTAACATTACGCTTAAAGATATCACCGAATCTGCAGTTATTTTTAAGGCAATGCTCAAAAGTATCTACCATGTTCGGGTAGATTATGATTTAAGCAAAAAAACAATGTAATTTTAATTGTCAAACAACAAATTGAATTTCAAACGCTTATTGCAACGTTACATTTTTTTTGCATTTTTTTTAGTATTTAGACTTTGCAGAATCAAATAATTGCCTTATGTTTGCAATGTCAAAACGAGGAAGGGTGCCTGAGTGGCCGAAAGGAACAGTTTGCTAAACTGTCGTACTGGAAACGGTACCGCGGGTTCGAATCCCGCCCCTTCCGCAAAATACTCCCTGATAATCAAGCTGGTAAGACCGTACCTGACAGAAAACGGACAGCATTGGTAAACTACAAGAATTTAAGAATGTATGATGCAAATTCCGATCTAACAAAAGATTGGTTTGTATCATATTACTTTTTGAAGCCAATTGAACTTCAAAAAGCTAATGAACCCCAATATCAAAGATTTAAAATTTTTGATTCCATCAACTCTATTAAATCCCTCCGAGAACGCCGTTCACAGCTCAAAATAGTGAATCAGGCGTTATCTGAACTATTAGAGGAAGGATTTTCCCCTTTCGCTAAATTCCAACAGCATAAGCTATCCAAATTCAATATTTGCGAGTGCATTGAAGAATATTTGAAAAATGTTGAAGGAGAATTAAAACCAAAAACCTATAAACTTTATAAAGGGAGGTTGAATTTTTTCAAAAGCTATTTATAAAATGTTGGATTGGGTAATATAGATATATCGAATCTAACCAAACAAGATATTTTTGATTTTGTAAAATATTTCCAAACAGAAAAATCGTGGAGTAATAAAACATACAATCATTATTTGCAAGCTATACATACCTTTCTACAATATTATATTGACAATTACGAGGGTTATCTGGAAAATAATGTTTGTGGAAAGGTAAAAAAACTCCAAGTCTTTAAAAGAGGTAATCGCCCTTTCTCAAATGTCAGTTTCAAGAATACACTAGAATGGTTAAAGGACAATGATCCATATTTGTACAACTTCTGTCGTTTTATATACTATAGTTGCATGCGTCCAGAGGCGGAGCTTAGATTGCTGCAGATAATGCACATCAATCTGCACGCCCGTAAAATTATGGTTCCCTGCAATAATTCAAAAAGCAAAATCACGCAATATATACCGATTGATGATGAATTTTATGAAATAATTAAGTCGATGCGGTTGGAAAGATTTAATCAATTTTTTTTTGTATTCGGATTAAAAGATGCTCCAGCAGAAAAGCCGGTATGTGAAAGATATTTCCGGAAGCGGTTTAATAAAGTACATAAGCATGTTTTTATTGATGATTTGGTAACAATGTATTCCTTCAAACATACAAGATGTATTCATCTAGTAGAAGATGGTGAAAAACTTCACAATATAATTAAATTGACCAGGCATAGAAACTTGGTAGAACTAATGGATTATCTAAAAGACATGGGGGTCATCCTTGGCGATGAAGTGAAATTTAGAAGTAGAAGCATTTAGAGTAAATTATAAAACGCCTAGACGAGATTATTTGGTGCCAGGATTATTGTTTAGGTAACTTTTGTTAAAGTTATTGTTATATTGGATAAAATACTCATTATGCCAAATCTATTTTATGCTCAAGAAGAATTGAATCATGCTAAGGAAGCATTTAAACGATTCAAACAAACAAACGGACCACATCATCCACTTAATAAAGATTTCCAAGATTTTGTAATTCATCTTGACCTGGTTTTTATTAAAGCTGAAAGAGGTTGTCAGGATATAAGAAATAAATTTGAACCATTTCAAGGTCAATACAAAAAACTTAGAAGAGAGGATCCGCTCCTATCATATTTGAAAAACGCTAGGGATGCTATCAACCATGGGATGGAAATTATTTGCGATTTGCAAATTACAAGCGAACGTAAAATAACAAGTTATATTGATATATCACATGTAGATAAAGAAGGTAGTACAATTACTGAAAAAGTTCCCATGTATGCTGCTGAAATAAAACTACAAAAATTCAATATAAATGGTAAAGATTGGCTTCCCCCTATTTCACATTTGGGAACACCACTTTATTGTAAAGGAGATCCTAGCGAAGTTGCAGATTTAGCCTTCCAATTTTACGAGGACTTTCTAAGTGAAATTAAAAGAAAATTTTGTAAATAAATTGATTAAAAGCCTAGGCTAACAATCTAGGCTTTTCTATACCCCTACCCAACACACTTTTGTGTAGAACTTTCCAACCAAACACACTCTTAAACATAAAATTATTTATCTTTCACGCTAATTATATTACCAAGTGAAAAGATATTTAGTATTTGTTGCGCTGCTAGGGCTAGGCTTTGGCGCGTGTAAGAAAGAGCAGGCTGCTGAGTCTGAAAAGCCAACTGTTGAAACTATCAAAATTGCAGGCCACTATTATCCAAAAGACTCCACTTTTACGGTATTTGCCCAATATTCGGGATTACCGAAAGAAGACCTTAAATTCCTTCAGGATGAGGAAGTTTTCATTTATAAGGATTTTTTAAAAGTATTGCCATCGGATTACTTAACACTTAAGAAATAATGAGAAAATTAATTTTATCAGCAATTTATATGTTTATTACCCTTCTGACTTTTGCACAAACTAATCCTGTAAAAGTAGCTGATTTTTTTGCTGATTTTGAAATTAAACCATACAATGGAAATGTTATGGATACGGTGTACAATACAGGTGTTGATGTTGTATTACCCGTTTTTGTGCGATTTAAATTAAAGGGAGCTTATGGAAGTGGCATTTTTAGCATGGTTCCTCAAAAAAGTTACGCCTCAATATTGTACGAGCATGCTAATGGCTTCGATTTTAATCCTTTGCCAAACGGTATTGACCTTAGTCGAAATGAATGGATTCCATCAATTGGCAGTATCTATTCACCATATGTAAAAGTTGATCTTACATTACATAAAGAATATCTAAAATCAGGAAAATTAAAAACTTATTACATGTCAGAATATGACGCAGTTAATAGGGGTTGGCAAAATCGTCTACAAGCCAGTTTTACGAGAAATATCACCGTAATAGACGTTGCCAACTTCATAGGCCCTGATGCGATATGTAATGAAGGTACATTTACAATTGAGCGCCCTGGCACAATTACCCTTGAAAATGCAACTGGTATTGCGACATTAACTGCACTTGGGAATAATCAATGGAAAATTACTAAGACCAATAGCTTGGGTGGTGTAGTGGTATTAAAAAGCCAATCGGGAACAAAATCATTCACTAAAAGCATAAAGATAGATCCTTCCTACCTCGATGGTATAATAAACGGTCCAGTTATGATTAAACAGACAGATGCCGATTTAAACTTTGTATTCGAACCAAGCAACAATGAAGTAGACTTTACTGATCTGATTTGGTCTACGAATAATCCGTATGTTAAGCTTAATAAGGTTAATGAAACTACTGCTACGTTAACTTTCTTACCTGGATTCAACATTCCGAGTGGTCAAACAAACTTAAATTTAGAGATAACAGCGTCTAAAAGTAATTCTTGTGGCGTAATTTCAATTTCGACGATAGTAAAAGTTAGGAAATAAAAACAAACAAGCCTAGACCAAAAATCTAGGCTTTTGTTTTTCTCCTCTCCTTCACAACCCATTTTATTGCCGCGTCCAATTCGTCAGGCCATTGCTTTAATCCTTCTTCCAATATCTTAGCGCCAGTCTCTATACCAACATTTTGCGCAGCCAATAAGGCCGACTCCCTTACGTGATTTACATACCCATCCGGTGGTTGTTTGCTTAGTTTCATAATTCAAATTTAAAATTATTCTTGACAATTTACTAAAAATGTTAGTATTTTTGTTTTATGAAACCTCTTGAAATCTTCTGCCGTAATCGTGTCATGTACGTTCAAATCAGCGTACCAGATAAGAGCATGGGCATGAAAGACTATCATCTTTACAACAAAAACGGTCTTGCTTTTTATGTTTTCAGGAAATCTCAAGGAGTTTGGGAATTAGCTTATGGTGAACTTGCTGATGATATAAAGGAGGCGTGCATTGACGCCCTTATACTTCGCTTTGATACAGATGTACCCGAGCTGTTTTATCATCATGGAAAACGCCAAGTAGTCGAAGTTCGCGCGAAAAAATATAGCCTTTGGCATATCTATCTCAATAATGCCTATGTTGGAAGTATTCAGTATTACAACTTCACCAAGCAATTCAATTACCACCTTGAGGACAAGGGCTTACTGACTGACGATCATATACAAAAATACATTGCAATGATCCAAAGGGGTGAACTAAAGTGGATAAAGGATGATATTCGATAATTTTGAGGTCGATGGTGTGCAGCAAGTAGTTGAGTTCAAACCGTTGTATGGGGGCTATTTTCACGTATATATCAATAGGTACTTCGTAACTAGTATATCTTACACAACCGAAGGCTGGCGAGTTCATTTCAATAATAACTCTTGGTTGACAAAGGATGAAGCGGATATAATGATTGAGTTGATTGAGTCGGGGGAGATTCCTACGTTATAAAAAAAAGGCTGGAACGATCCAGCCGATATATATTGATCCCTTTTCGGGAAAGAATTGTCAAAAATGCAGGCCTGATAAATGCGATAAAATCAAGCCTGCAATCTATTAATTAAATATCCAAAGTAAGTACAACCCAACTTCAGTAATAGTTTACAAAAAAATAAAAAAGGCCGATGACATGAATCCCCGACCTTTATAACTACTAAAACAAACTAACTTACCCTAGTGAAGAACATAATTCTGAAAGAATAGTTCATTATTTTTCAAAAAAAGGACTAATCTTTCGATTAGCCCCTTAACTAAATTATAGACAGATCCATACTGGACTGGAATATACACCAGAAAAAATGACCAGGCCTTAAACCTGACCATACAATTAAAATCACTCAAACAGAACTGATACAGTTTGAACGATATTCAATAAATGGACAATACCTAAAAGGGAATGGTTTGATTAAAATGAAAAAAAGCCTTGAATGGGGGAACTCAAGGCTTTTACCTTTATTAACCTATTTTTGAAACGTACTTGTCTAACAACATAAAAGGACATTTCGTTTTGATTATTTTATAAAATATCTTCCTGCTTTATCTTAATAGCGTCGTAAATTACATTTATAGTTTTAAATCCTTTATTACCCATATCGATATAAAAAGCTTTAATGGTTTGATTTGGCAATGACCAATTTAAGCTTTCCCCAACTAAATGATAATTTCTACCGTATTTCTTTATTAGATTACTTTTTGTAGTTTCCCATAATTTAACGTACGCATTCACCTCATCACGATTCAAAGGAGTGAAATTATACATTCCTCCTATCAATTTACCGTTTTCAAATAAATAAGTGATTTCTAATACTGAGTTATCTATCGTAACGGTTTGTGACATGTATAAATTACCTCTTTTAGATTCATCCAGAATTTCTATTTTGGGCTTTGATAGCTTCTCAGCAGCTTCTACTTGATAAGTTGTCATCCCCCATGTTGTATTCCTAAATTGACTAAAACTTAGGGTGCAAACGAAAACAAGAATAAGTGTTAATATACCTTTCATATGGTCAAAATATGGAGTTAACACTACAAATATAGAGTATTCCATTTATCTACTAAAGGGTCTAATAAACAAAAAAAAGCAGGAACCTCGAGATCCTGCCGATAACTACCAAAACTACTTATATAAAATTCCATCTGGAATGAAAGATTCAAAAATACGGGCCTCATCTATGCAAAATGAAGCCCGAAAAAGGATATTTTGTTTACTATTACTAAGACACCGGTAAACCAAAAACAGTTTTAATAAAATAAAAAAGGCTTTGAGCGGAGAACCCAAAACGTTTAGACCTTTAATTTGAAATTATTATTCAAGAAGTATAGTATATTAAAACTGCTTACTAAAAATATTTTCCAACTCCTCGATTCGTTTAGCTTGATCATCATAAATTCGGAATCTATCTCCCTTAACTAGAAATTCCCCTAAAAATCCGCCTTTCACAGAGAATTTGTACCTTGTGAAATCTACAGATTCATCATTGAACTTAAATACTTCTGTAAAAATTTGAGGATTTCCCGAAACTTGTAGATCATTTTCATAATCGTTTTCAGACAATGCTTTTAAATGGTCTTCTGTTATCTCAAGACTATGAAGTTTTGATCTTTCTTTTAAATGGTCAACTTCATAAAGATAGTTATGAGGTGTAATAAAAAAACACTGTTTGGATGTGTTTAAATACTCTATCGATATGATGCCTTTTTCAATTCGCAGCATTTCATCGTCAAAAACATGATAAAGTTCTATATCTCTTAAATCCATATAAAACTTCTTTTGAAGTTTAAGTTCTTTCCAAGAAACCTTACTAAGGATATGGTTTTGGATTAAATCCGTTATACTAATTATAGCCACCTTATCATAAGAAAACATATCTCTTTCAACCTTTACTTACTTACCAGCTTTATGCGCCATATTTATTACAAAATCAGAATTTAAGATAAAATTATGTATGTAACGTTCAACTTCCACTTTTACTAAAGTTTCCCATTTCCTATTCAATGCAGAGTGAATTGACAAACATTCAATACCATAACTTTTAGCCTTGTTAAGAGCTGCATGACTAAATCCATTCGCGCAAATTAATATTCCTTTATTTGCACCAGTATATTCAATAACTCCGAAATAGAGAAAGGTTCAAAAAACATAACTGAGCGATTTTTATTATCACTTTGTGATAAATACAATATAAGGATGGATTGGCTCCTTACTGGCGAACTTCCCATTTTTCAACCTGAAAAGGAAAATAATGGAAAAGCCATAAGTGACATCTTCCGAGTTGATAAAGAAATCTCACACAATAAATACATTGAAATTGGTGACGGAACAATGTTAATGTTAACCCCTCTTGTTGAGGAGTACGCATATGCGGGATATTTAGCCGGATATTCTGACAGAGAATATATAGAAGAATTACCCACGCGCCCAATTTTTGTGAACAAGTATCATAAAGGAAATTACCAATCATTTCAAGCTGTAGGGGACAGCATGACTAGTTTAGATCCTAATTTAGTTGAATATAATATCTATCACGGCAATATTGTAACTGGCCGAGAAATCATCCGCATCCATTGGCAATCAAGATTACACACTCATGCTTTCCTGGATTATGTTATTGTCCATAAAGACGGGATTCTAATAAAGAGAGTGATCCATCACGACGTTGAAAAAGGCGTCCTTACATTACACTCCCTAAATGAGAATAAGCAAATGTACCCAGACTTTCACGTAAAGCTAGATGATGTATACAAAATATTTTCAATTGTGGAAGTAAGCCAAAAACGAAAAAGATAAATGTCAGATAAAAAGAAAAAGTCCGATTTCGAAAAAACTGGCATATCTGTAATATCCTTTAAGATTAAAAAGGAATTAACATACGAAGATTTAACCAAAGATTTGATAAAAGAAGTAGGTAATAAGATTAATGTTAAAAATGACAAAGGAAGAGAATCAAATAACTGAAGAAGCACGACGCTTCAAAGCTTTTCGAGAAGCCGAAAATTTAACCCAAGAGGAATTCGGGGCATTATTAGGGAAAACTAAATCCCATATTAATAAAATTGAAAAAGGTGTTACTGGTGTTCAATTGAAGGACGTAAAAATGCTACATGAAAAAAAAGCAATGTCCTATGAATGGTTTTATCATGGAAAAGGTAAACGACTTTTTACCAAAGAAGACGTTAATACTTTTGAATTCACTATGGACCTTCGGAACAAAATTGATCTCCTGGTTCAGAAAGTAGCCGAACAAGATCGCGTCATAAAGAAGCTAGTCCGCGATTTTTACGATAAAACAAAATAAATATTCCTGACAATTAACGGACAAAATGAGCAAAAATTCGGCTAAAATAGACCCTTATCAAAACATTAAACACCTGATTATCAATAACAGAAAAAGCATAAAGGACATGTACCGCGGGTTCGAATCCCGCCTCTTCCGCCAAGACAAAAAGGCTTTCTGAGAAATCAGGAAGCCTTTTTTTGTTTTTAGAGCAGGGGCCGCACCAAAAACAACGTCACGTATAAATTCCTACAGAAAGCGGCTCATGAGGACAAGGCAGTTCAAGAACCTGCGGTTCGTCAGGGACGAGATAGATTACCTTTGCCAGGAGTTTGCTACACAAGATACCTTTTTATTCGTACCTGCTTCGTACCTGCTTCGGATCATCAACAGATATTGTACAAATGCTGTACAGATGTTGACCAGTCTCCGAACAGGAAATACCTGTACAATACTTAGTCAACATTCGCATCCCGACTGTCCGTCTCCGAATAAGGTACGAAGCAGGTACGAACAACATACGAACAAAAGGTAAATGAAGTGCCGTAGTCATCTTGCTTACCATTGTTATTTAACCTTCTTTATTTACTTCCGGCCCATAGAACTGCATTCCTGAACATCGTTGTAAAATCTTTAGACGCAAATAAGGATCCGCTATGGCCAATCAGAAAATATACGTTTCTGGCTTTCACTTTAGGGTTGCTCCAAATAATGGGATGGTCGCCCATTTTAATCGTTGAAAGGGGCTGGTAGCTATCTTCATCGACATGCGCCAAGACCTTGACATGAGGTCTTGGATTTTTATCAAAAACATAAAACTCATCATTGGGAATCAAAAAATAAGGATTTACACCTTTCATAACGGGATGCTTTCGATCTTCGACATAAGCTGTCGCAGATGCTGTTTTAGCGATGTAATTTTTAAAGCGTATTCCACCCATAAAGTTGGAAAACCAGTTCCACATCTTGTAGCCATCAAATTCCCCTAACAATGCCGCATGGTGAAAACCGACCCAGCCTCCTCTTCCATTTTCTATGTAATCTATAAACGCCTTTTCAGCCTCTTCTGTCCATCTATAGGGCGGATAATCCAACTGTATGATTACCTTAAACTGCGTCAGGTATTCCGCTGTTATTTTTTCTGTATCATGAATTTCTGTTATGTGAAAGCCGTCTTTCTCCCCTGTATTCTTTAACCATTCCAATCCAGTATCTGTAAATGAAGCATGTTGCCCACCCCTTTCAGTCAGTACGAGTACAGCAAAGGGACTACGGCCTTGAGCAGATAGCGCGCTTATCGTCCCGATCATCATAAAGAAAAGGAGCACGATATTTAAGCATGAGATTGTCAAGTTTCTCGGATTTGACACTTGTGTCATAAGTATGCGGTTTAAGTATATTAAAAAGTTTAAAATTCCGAAGTTAGTGATAGCCACTTCCCTGCTGTTGTCATCCATACCTCCTTATACGTCGCGTTGTTAGCCTGTGGCCAATAAGGAACATCTTCATTGTACCGGGTTTGTATACCTACAGGCATTTCGCCCACCATTTCACCCGGAAGCGGACAATATTGCTGTGCAAAATTTGCGCCCTCACCATAAATAAGTGACTGTCCAAAAGGATTCTTACCAACGGTCCAATAAAGTTGTTCACGTGCGATCTGTAGAAGCGTCTCATTTTTCAGGTATTTACCCAATATCGCTGCAGCCTTGCCCTGGCTCAAATGAATCGCCGCATTTCCCCGGAAAGAAAACCAGACAGGAAAACGCTTTAAATAATAGGATTTATCCAATTGGATACCTTGTTTGAGTTGGGCTACATAATCATCCTTGGCTTTTGCTCCTGCAAAAAGATGCTGCCGTTGAAAACTTACTGAGTCTTGGACTTCGTCAATATGATAGACGCCTGCAGGAGCCATGCCGTAAGGTGCTGTATACTTCATAATTTTTGTTAGGTAACTACCATAATCAAGCAATGCCTGTTGCCATAACCTGTGTTTGACATGCTGTGCTTGTCCTTCGGCGAGGGCAACAAGCGCCTGAGCATAGATTTGCTCACGCGATTGATGGTTGGCATGCACAACGACCTTCTGCGTTCTATCTCGATAGAAAAAACCTTTTAATCCGTCCATATCGCCTAATGGTTCCTTACGCTGCGCCAATAATACCTCATCCATAAAATTAACAGCATGCTGTGCGTATGTTGTATTGCCTGTGAGTTTATACAGCTGACTGGCAGCCCAAGAAGCCGTCGCCATAAATTGACTTTCGGAAGTGCCATAGCTATGTTCCCAAAAAACGGGAAAATGATCATAACCCGTTTCCTTCCATTTGGCAAGCGCAAAATCAAAATCCTCCATCGCTGTCTTTTTCAATTTTTCACTTAGTGCCGGATCTTGAACCATGCTCATGGCCGCATACGCTTCATAGGCTGCAAATAAAAAATTATCAAAAGGGCTATCATGAACACGTGCTTTCATATCATCTTTATTACCGATCAGGCCGTCCGTCCAGATCACAATTCCGGCACTACTGGCCCTGTATCCTTTGCCAAGGCGGGTTTTTAAGATAAAATCTATCCCCCAAGCTGCTTCCTCCATAAGCCGCTGATATAGGGCGGTATTGCTTTTTTTAACCTTATTGGCCATTTCCAGCAGCGAGAATACCACGTCTCCGGTCTGTAAGCTCTGCTGGGAAAGGTCGCCGGCATCATGCCAGCCTCCGTTATAGGCTAAACGAAGTCCTTCAAAGGTCGCACCGATATCGGCATGACATGAACCATGCTTCTCTGAAACAGGATGGCCACAGCGTTCACAAAAAATAAAATTTAGCACACGCCATATGGAGTTTTGCCATATATTTTCACCTATCGCAAAAGGTTGGGTTTCCTGTCCTTCTGTCGTAATGATATATTGCCCGAACTTTGTAAAGTCACTGAAATCCAACACATCAAATTCGCCAATACTGGTAGTTACACTTTTCTTCTTACCGGTATAAACTACAGCCCTATCTTCGGCGCGAAGTAACTTAAACAAATCATCCCCTGCTTTGTTATGCTTCAAAATCGCGGTCTTTTGTCCCTGAAGATCATACCCAGTGGATGAATAGATAATGCGTCCCTCGACGGGTTCCCAGCCCAGCATCCGTTCAGGTTTTTCGACTTCCTGTAATTCAATCCCATCGATATAAAAATTTAACGAATCCCCACTGACCCGATCTTTTCCAAAGCCGGGTACCCCAAATGCGATACCTGTTATACGATCCCTCGGTAAGTCACCAATCTCCAAAAAACAGGTATTCCATGTCCTGTTGACCAGATTTATTTCGTGGGTGCCCTCCCGAAAATATTCATCTGGAATTTTCTGTTTGCCATCATTGTAATAATGTAGGTTGAGATGAATATTTCGGCCGCCTTCACAGTCCGGATAGATACGAAAAACAATACGATTGTATTTTTCCCAATTTTCTCCTGCCAGGTCAAATACCGCAGATGCACCACCATAGTTCGCATAGTCTCCATCCGCAGGCGCTCCAGGAGCCCATTCTTTGCGAACTGTCGGAACCTGCAATTTTATAGTCCCGGCACCTAACTGCCCCTCCTTCTTCGCGAAGAAAATTTTGCCAACCCCCTGTTGGCGCCAACGGGCAAACTCGGTGATTCCTTTGGGTTGATATGCTCGCAAAACTTTCTTTTTCATGCCCAGATTTTCTAAAGACAATGTTGTATCCAATGGTAGCGGACGGTGCAGAATTCCGCTCTGCCAAATTGCTTCATTCAACTTCAGGTCTGAAGTGAGTTTGGGTGTCTGAGCCACAGCTCTGGTTACCATAGCGCAAGAGACCATCCCAAAGAAGAGTAATTGTAGCTTATTCATACCTTTATTTTGCATTGAAAGGGGTTTTGAATTCTTTTCTAAACGTCTGTACGCCTTTGGAGGGAAAATCTTTTGGAATAGCCTGCGTCACCTTGCCCGTTACGGCCCATTCACATCCTCGCAGCAAAGTAACCTGAAAGCCCGTGCATTCCATGGCATAGCGCAGTTCAGGGTCATTGCCCACATGTCCCATTACCGTCACAAATACTCTTCCTTTTCCATAGTTGACAGTCCACATCAGTGGTTCTTCACGACCTAGCCCTTGTGGACGTGTGTCGTCTATGGTCGTTGCCAATACTTCCATATGTTCAGCAGGACCGCGCAGGTATGTATAAAGTTCGTCTTTGAAATGACTCCAGACAGTAGGCAGCCCCTTTAGAATAGGATGATCTGTTGCCTTATGGGTCACATCAAAAGGATGCTGTAATCCATGATGTCCTGCGGGACCGGGGCTGTAATCGTAGACGATTCTATTGTTTTTAAAATAGACATAGGGACCTACCGTCTCATCTCTACCATCCCAAGCACCCAGCGCTGTCATCTTGTTGTATTCGGGCCAGTCGGCCATGGGTACAATGGCTGAATGAATGACGACAAGAGCTCCCCCATTGGCCATATACTGCTCCAGATCCTGTCGGGTTTCTTGACTCCAGGTCGTCCCCCCGTAATTGGAAATAATCAAGCTATAATCACGAAAGTGCGGGCGAAAAGTAGAAATATCCTGACCGTATGGTGGACTTACGGCGACATGCACATCAAAAAGGCCACTGTTTTCAAGTATTTTTTCTATGGCATCGGTACTACCCTTCCACCAATGCGACCCATCTTGCCCCGTGACAATAAGTGCTTTATGTTTTTGTTGTCCCATCAGTGTTGTCCAGCCTGAAAGAAGGGTGAGAATCAGTAGCAACACTTTCATATTATTTTTCATTATTTTTATATTCTACGCGATCAAATCGCCATTCTGTCTTTAAATTATTCCCATTTTTATCCACGGAAAATTTACCATCTTTCATATAGCGCCTGTACAATTCAAATTTTCCGTCGTTGTTCCGGTCCTCTAGGAGCAGTTCACGCTGATCAGAAACGGTAACTTCGGAGATATACTTTACGTCCTTTGAATAATAGCCAATGATCACGTAATAACATTTGAAAAGATCAAAATAAGGATAGTGGCCATTGTCTGACGCGAAAAGTAATACGTCCTCAAGCTCGCTTGAATCGTCCATCTGCACACGTTGGCTTTTATGGAGACCAAAACCCGGCTTTTGAACCTCCGCCGGATAGCGATCCCAATTCGTTGCTTCTGTAACCCTAAACTGCGCATATCCTGTATTTGTTAAAAACAGAAACAGGAATACGTATAAAATATAGTTAATGTTCATATTCCATCTTTATAATTAATCCTCATTTTTCGCTTTGTCATTTATTTAAAAAATCGTTCTAATTTTTATGTAAAGGCTCCGATCTCCTTCACGCGTCCTTCAAAATCTTCCCTTGATACACGCGATCTATTCTTCATCTTTGTTCGATAATTATAGATCGTATTAATAGAATATCCAAAAAAGTTGGCAATCTCCAGGCTATCTACAATACCCAAACGAATCAAAGCAAAAATGCGCAACTCCGTATTCAGCACTTCACCTTTCTTCAAAACAATTTGTTCTTCTTTGGACAACAACGAATTTACCTGATCAACAAAATCAGGGAATAGATTAATGAACATCTTATCAAAATTTGCAAACAATTCCTTCAATTCTTCATCTTTCAACGAGTTGTCACGTGTCATCCGGGCGAGCTCTTCGTATTGTCTTTCTTGCATTTTCTTGTTGACCATCTTCCGATAGTTATCTAACTTGGTTATATAGATTGAACACTCGCCCAGAAAATAGGCAATATATTCTTCTTTGAGATGATTTGCTTCCGCTACCTCGAGGTTACGGCTGGCCAGTTCCTGATTCATATCATGCAGTTTACTGTTAAAGCTCGCCAGTTCCTGATTTGCATCAGCCAGCTTATTCGCATAGGCTCGTCCTTTCTTCAACTGTTTGTACACATACAGAACAGAAATCACCAGCATTACAGACAAAATGGAAACAAGCAGCAGCAGTCCTTTTAGCTGCTGACTTTTCTGTTCGTTTTTACGCTGATATTCCCGATCAATAATAGCTTGAATATTGAGAATCTCCGAGCTGCGAATCCGGGTATTGTAAGCTTTAATATTGTCCAATGAAAAACAGATGTAATGGTAAGCCCTATTGATATCATCCTCCTGCATTAAAATATTGGCCAAAACCGAGATAGAGGCATTATCTCTGATCGCAAGCTGTATATCCGAAAGCGCGGAAAGCGCTAGATATTTTTTTTCATTTTCCACGTCTCCCTGCTCTCGGTAAATCAATGAACGATGGAATGTAACTAATGCATAACCAAGTTGGTTGGGCGACGTGAGTCTGAGGCGTTCATCGTTCACTTTTAGGGCATCCATATATTGCTTTTGCAGGCGAAACTTCTTTTCTACGATCCGTAAATGCTCTTCCGACATTGCCGGTGCCAAATTGCGTACCATATCGTTAAAACGGTTTGCCTGGGTCCAATAGCTATTTCTAGCCTGCGTATGCTGCGTATATTTACCCATACCAAGATAAAGCTCCCGATAGGCAATTGCATAAGGCAATCTTAGATCATTTTCCAGCGTGGCCGATTGTATACTCCCCAATAGATCAGCGGCCTCCATATGCATCCCCAACCCCACAAAAAGATTTGCCAGAGCTATTGTAGATTCATGCCACTTATATTCGTCTTTCAGTTCTAAAGCGATAGTTCTGTTCATATTCAGATAGTGAATAGCCGAATCCGACACATAGTTTCTATATTCATTAAACAGGGCAAAGTTAAAGTGATAACCTTTGTCTGAGCTTTTTATTAACGCATTACGCTGTGCTTTCAAACCAAGTATCCGATCTTCTTTTTGCTTAAAAAACAGATCTTTATCCTGAATTTTACGATCCAGCACTTGCAATAGCGAATCTATTCCACTTTGCGCATGGACAACAGAACTGGTTACGATACACAATACGGCAGTCAATAGGTTTATTTTCATATAAATTGGTTACTAAAATCATCCAGCCATGGCTATGCCGTATGTTTTGCATTTCAATGAAAAACATATTTGAGGTGTTTATAGGTTGGATTGAATGATTAAATATAGCAATTTTACTAAATTCTATCGATTGTATTTATCATCTCTTCTATTCAAAACCGAAAATGATCGGTTCATTCCCACTAATTCTGTCTATATGCGCCTTGTATTTTTAGATTTTAAATACTTGCGTCCCAAGATCAAAAGCTGCTTATTTTAATTTATCAAATCGTCTGCCCCATACAGAAGTCGCAAGCGATCAGTCTTATCTTCCTTGGCATAACGTCGGTATAAAACCTGGTTTTGTTTCTGGCTGGGATCGAGCGCTAAAACCCGAATCAGATCACGGCATATATCCTGTTGCTTGGCCTCCCAGCCGCTAATCTGCGTGTAAGGCCAGCTTGCTACACTTTTTCCCAAAAATGTGGTTAGGTATTCCACCCCTTTTAGAATTGACCGTCCATCACTGGAGCTTCTGCCAAGCAAATCAATACGCAATGTCCTTGCGGTTTCACATACATCCAACATATGAGTCAGATTGTATTGCGAATAATGGTAAGACAAGGTGCGCCACAGCTCATTTGGCTGTTTTCCATCGGGTTCAATCTGGGCAAAAATTCTCTTTTTAGGGAAATCTGCAATTATTTTTCGTCCTGCTTGCTCATCTCCCGAGAACAACAGATAGGTCATTAGCTGAGCGTCATAAGCAGTAGCATGGTTGTTTTTAGCGTTTCTTTCTGCTACACCCTGTTTGCTTTCCTGCATCCAATGTGCAAATTCGCTAAACCATTGTTTTAGGCTCTTATCATCCTGTGTACTATAGCTTGAGGATGTTTTCAGCAGCTGTATACTACTTAGCATTTCCACAAACGAATAACTGTCAATCAGTCCCTCCGGTCGGCCTTTAGAGTCGTCTCTACCCGGAATAAATTGAGCGTAGTCCAAATTAGGGTTCATGCGCGTATCGCTATCTAAAAACCAGGTCCGTAGTAACAGTACAGCTTTTTGAGCATACTTTTCATCAGCGCTATAAAAAAAAGCAAGACAAAGCGTATTCAGGTCAGCACACATATTGCCCAACACCTCGCGGTCATATTTACCTAACTCCGGATTGGACTGACCATCTTTATTCACGTAGGGCAATCCATTTGCTGTAGCTGGATTAGGCCACCAGTACCTGCTCAGGCTTACATAATCGTGTTTATCTCCACTCGGTGCAATCGCTTCTTTGTGTATAACGGAATACACTGGCCTCAACATGGCCTCCTCCGCTTGCTGTAGCAATTTTTTATAAGCCGGGTTATAAGCTGCGGTCTCTAGACGATCTTTTACGAAGTTCATTCGTTTTTTATTCCACAGCCATTGTGCAGACAGCCCAAAGTTCATGACGAAAAGAAAAAGTGCTGTCGTGTATATTCGTATTATCATATCTACTAGTTTTATGAGCGTGTTAGTCCCAACGATAGGAAACGACTGATTTAGGTGGTACCGTATAGGTAAATTGTGTTCTTTGATCCGAAATGGTAATGATTTTTTCCATTGCTGTTTTATTTAACAGCACCAGAGCCATCGTACCATCACTGTTCTGAAACCCCGCGTGTATAAGTCCATCTGCCGCTACAGCCTTCGTCCCAATACGTGTCGCTCCCGGTTTCACAACAGCGGAGAGGTGACTTATGACATAGTAATGAGAGTTTCTGGAAATTGATTTATAGTTTTTACGGTCAATATCTACCGCGCCATAACAGGTTTTGCATCCTCCTTCTCTCCATGGTCCCCTGTCCGAATCCAGCATCAGATTCCAAACCATAACTCCGCTACACCAATTATTTACCGTCCCCAAACCTACCTCTTCCATATCTTCGATCAGACGCAAAGCAAAATCCTGTCCCTTATTCCAGGTGCCGATGGAGGTTTCGGTAAATAGAAGCCCTTTATCAGGACGGGCAGCATGTATGCGCAACAGCTCCTCTCTTTTACCCCCATAATTATGATATGCCGCACCGGCAAGATATTTCGAAGCAAGGGTATCTGCATAAATATGTAAAGGATACCCCTGTTGATCTTTCATGTTATCGTAATTATAGTTATGATCAAACGCATATATTTTTGTTTGGAGACCAGCCGATGCTATCTCCGCTCCCAAGCTTTTCACAAAATCCCGCTGTTCCATCCAACCCATAAACAGAGACGCTGAATTTTTTCGATTAAGCGGTTCATTTTGCGGCGTTATTGCATATATCTTCACCCCATTTTCCTCAAATGCACGAATCCACTTAACAAAATACTTTGCATAATCTGTATAATAACGGGGATTTAACTGACCACTAGTCCAGGAGTTAAATGGAAGCAGATCAACGAGGTTGTTAACCTTCATCCAACGGGGGCTCGTCCATGGAGATCCAAGAATTTTGATATCGGGATTGATCTTTAAAATTTCTTTCAACACCGGTAAAACATAATGCACTTCTTCATTCTGTAAAGCAAAATGCTCCAAACCTTCCTCATCACAACAGGTATATTCACTGAGCGAAAAGTCCGAACAGCCAATGGAGATCCGGATATAGCTATGATCAAAACCTTTTCGGGGGTTAAAAGTTTCGTTTAGAAAACGCTGACGATCTTTTTTCTGCATCTGCATCAAATTATAACAGGTAGATCCCGTTATTGCCGCTCCAAAACCATCCATTTGCTGAAAACGGACCTGTGGATCTAGCACAATGGTGGTAGCGACATCTTTTTGTACCCTTGCATTGATGCGTATGTTCTTCAAATCTTGTTTTTTATCCTGTGTGGTCACATACAATTCAACTTGTTCCTTAGCACGTCCTGGTGACGCTTGCACAAAAGAATAACATAAGCACGAAATCAGTAATGACAGTAAACGGCAATTGCGTTGTTTCATTTTTTAGTTTTATCGAGGTTTAAAATTGATAGTATTGATTGACACAAAAGTTTAAATCAATCCGTTGCAGACAAATTTATCATTTCAGGGACCTTCAACATATAGACCTAAGAAAAAATGAGAAAACCAGTCTTAAAAATTAAACATAACCAACTTACTACAAACAGTTTAAATATTAAATGAAATCAAAAAAAAGTAGATCGCAGCATTTATTTTTAGCTACGACCAACAACAAATCCAGGTATTAGAATATAATCTAAACTGTTTTTATTTAAAGGTCAAACCTCACTAATCACTACTTCTTTTTCAAATCAAACAAAACACAACAGCCTAAAAAACAAAACATTAGATAAACAACAACAACAAGAAAATCTCACTTTTGTTTTAGTTCATCTCCATTTCATTTTCGAGACCATTAGTTTTGTACCATAACCGTTGCAAAATATTTTCAGGTCAACAGCACTGTCCCCTGAAATATAAATAGCCAATTTATAAACGCAAACCTACAACATCCATATGAGAATTAAGGAACCATAACATCCTGGAGAAGGCTGTTACTACAGCTTATATGATAACCTAAGATAAACTGAATAAAACAACCAATTTATTAACACATGTCATGAGAAGAAAAACAAAACTTTTCCTACTACTAGGGATGTCGTCCGCGGTATACGCCTGCAAAGAAGACATCCAAATTGACACGCCAAGCATTGCTTCATACCAAACGGTCGAGGTCGCCTACATGGGCGACAGTATCCCAGTGGATATTACAGTTGATGGTGCATACCCGTTGAATACGATCAAGACGACTTTTTTTCGAAACGACGAACGGATTGCCGAAGGTATTATTCCGGCCAATAAAGCTGGTATCTATCATAGTAAATTGCTGGTACCCTTTATTAAAGATATCGCTGATGGTCCAGCTGAAATACAGATTATGGTTAAAAACAAGAATTTTAACTACACTACTATCATGGTTCCCATCCAGATAACACGCCCTAAATTCCCCTATTTGACCCTCAAAACAGCCTATGGTGACTACAAGATGGAACCCGTACCCGGAGAACCGTACAAATATGCCGTTACTGAAGCTTTTCCCAATACAAAACTCAACGCTTTAATTGAGGCTCCCCCCTACGGAAAAAATGGGAATAGCTTTTTATTTGGAGGTGCAACTATTAGCGCATATGCCACCAACAAGGATTCTATTCCTTTTCAAATCGTCCGGGCGCCAGGCAGTACATTTACCGTGTCCTTCGATACCCGTAGTTTCGAAGCTGCTCCCTTCCTTAAACCTTACTTTGGTGGTATTGAATTTCCGAATTTTGCGAATAACATCGCTGTCATCGAAGCAGAATTTAAACAAAATCAACTTATTGGATTAGATGGGATAGTTGATATTGCTAACTGGTGGATCAATCCAAGTTTTCTTTCAAACAATGGCGACGGCACGTATAAATTCCGGGCCATTGATGGTAAATATCGCATAACAGCCGATCAAGCACTGAAATATTTTAAGATCGAACCGATGGCGGGTGACGCGCTTGCCAATTTTGATCCGGTCCGCAAAACAGGTGGAGTATGGGTAAATGGTGGTATCGGTGATACAGATGGCTCCGCTCCCAAAGAACGTTTTGGTATTCCGTCCATGGCAGCAAATCCATCCCTATGGAACCCCCAAAAAAATGTCGCCATGGCACCGCTTGGAAATGGTGTCTATCAAATTAAACTAATTGCTGGTCAAAATCTATTTCTGAGCAATGTTTCAGGAAGTACTGTTGGTATTTCCTTCTATCAAAACAGCCGGTCATTCGACAACTACTTTGCACTCAATTTAGTGCAGAATCTTTACGGCAGTCCTGGACAGCCCACATCTGCAGGTGGTACAACACGTTTTGAGTTAAAAACTTCTACCGGTAACGTGAGTAAGGATGCACCTATTATTTCAACCGTCAGTAACCGGACTTTGGGAGCCAACCGAACCTATGTATTCACTTTAGATACCAAGGTATCTCCTGCCGCAGTAACCATCACCCTAGAATAATGAAGATCACAAAATTATGAAGATGAGCGAAAAAACAATATTTGCAACTAGCACCCGCTTTATGCACCGAAATCTGCTATCACTCTCCCTACTTTGCGCCCCTTTTGGCTTATTCGCACAACAGGTAAAAGTATCGGGTCTTATCACCGATAGTAAAGGAAATCCGGTCTCGGGTGTCACTGTTTCTGTCAAAAACCAAACAGCAAAAACAAATACCAATGCCTCAGGACAATATAGCATACAGGCTGCACCTGGAAATACCCTTGTATTTACTTATGTAGGGTATATTACAGAAGAACATATCTTAAAACCTGAAGAAAACACGGTCAACATCCGCTTGACAGAGAGTGCATCCAATTTGGACGAGGTTGTCGTCGTAGGCTTTGGTAAACAAAAAAAAGAAAGTCTGGTGGCCTCGATCAGCACCATCACTGCTAAGGATCTCGCGGTTACCGGACGTTCGCTATCTAACTCCATTGCCGGGCAGGTTCCGGGCATTGTTGCAATACAGCCTTCGGGAGAACCAGGATACGATGACTCCAATTTTTGGATCCGTGGGGTAAGCTCTTTTGCAGGTGGTACTAGCCCACTGATTATTATTGATGGTGTACCGCGCAGTAAATCCGATATGAGCAATATACCCGTAGAAGATATCGAGACGTTCTCCGTGCTTAAAGATGCTTCAGCTACAGCAGTATATGGAGCCGAGGGTGCCAATGGCGTGGTACTGATTACCACAAAACGGGGTATGCCACAAAAGACAGTTATCTCCACCGATTTACAGCATGCCATCCGTAAGCCACTACGTTTGCCCAGTTCACTGGATTCGTATCGAACCCTAAGCTTGTATAATGAAGCAACCTGGAACGAAAAAGGAAATCCAACCTCGGGCTGGTTACCAACTTACGACGATAAAATGCTAGAAAAATACTTAACAGGAGCCGACCCAGACTTATATCCAAATACCAATTGGCTGGATCTTTTAAAACCAAACACGAATGTTTCAAGATATACCATAAATTTTCGTGGCGGTGGTGATCGTGTCCGCTTTTTCACCTCAGGAGCCTACTATACGGAAGACGGTCTTTACAATTCACATACGGTCGAAAATTACAATGCGAATCTAAAATACGAACGCTTCAATCTACGATCCAATATAGACATGGACTTGACTTCGACAACAAAAATGTCGGTCGATCTAGCAGGTTTCTTTGTTAAACAAAATGCACCGATACAAACAGCGGATAATCTATGGAGCATTATTACCTTGGCGCCACGCTATCTGTTTCCAATGGTCTATTCAGATGGTACTTTTGCCGAACATCCAGTCTACTCGGCAGGATCAGTTGGAACCGGGGAGCGAGCCAACCCCTACAACTTACTGAACAACATGGGTTATAGCCGAAATCAAGAAGTGACCCTACAGTCCAAAATCAACCTGACACAAGCGCTGGATGTGATTGCTCAAGGATTATCCTGGCGTGGAGCAGTTGGTTTCGACAACCTCTCACAGGGTCGTACCAACCGCACTAAAGAGGCTAGATCCTATTATGCCAATTCAAGGGATGCAAACGGGAATCTCGTCTTTAGCCAGATTCGTGGTGGTGCGGCACTTTCCAATCCCGCAGCAGCAGGAAGTTCGGGTGAACGCAATATCTATCTGGAAACAGCCCTGGATTACAAACATAAATTTGCGAAGCATGATGTATCGGGATTAGTCCTCTATAACCAAAAGGAAAAACAATACCAAAATCGAGGCAACGGTCTTGAAATGCTTCCGTACCGTAAACAGTCTATTGTCGCCCGTGGTACCTATGGTTATGATGGTCGTTACCTACTTGAAGCGAGTATGGGAATGACTGGAAGTGAGAACTTCGCCATGGGCAATCGTTGGGGTCTATTTCCTTCCATAGGAGGTGCTTGGTGGGTAAGCCACGAAAAATTTTGGGAGCCTTTGGAGCAAATCGTCAGTAAATTGAAATTTCGGGTATCGTATGGTAAAACGGGAAACGATGTGTTAGCGAATGATCTTTCGCGCTTCCCCTACCGAGAAAAACTGAATGAAGGAGCGGCGGGTTATAACTTTTCCTGGACTGGCGGTGCTGGTGTTGGCGACGGGCAGGGATCAGGAAGTCCCGGTGCTGGTATCGTGGAGAGCGACTATGCCACCCCAACACTTAAGTGGGAGGAGGAAAACAAATTTAATACAGGAATTGATATTGGCTTATTCAAAAACCGGATCGATGCGACCATAGATTTCTTCTACAATGAACGTTTTGATATTCTGATGCGCCGTCGTACATTGCCAACATCTGCAGGTTTGCAGGTTGCTCCGATGCAGAATTTTGGACGCACAAACAATCGCGGACTCGATATGAATATAACCGGGACACAAAAGGTTAATGAAGTCACCTTGAGCGCCCGACTAAACTATACTTATACCAAAAATAAAGTCGTTGAGTTTGATGAAATTCCACCGTCTTATACCTATCAAGCCTACACAGGCCAAAGCATCGGCAAACCCTTTATATATATTGCCGATGGCTTATATACTCCGGATGATTTCGACATTACAGTCAACCCAGCGAATGGAGCGCAAACGTACCAGCTTAAATCGGGCCTCGCAAACCCTGGTTTTGCGGTTGCTCCTGGAGACATCCGATATAAGGACCTGAACGGAGACGGTTTGATTAACAACTATGATCAGACGTACAACAGTCTATTTTCTTCCAACATTACACCTGGAATAGTGTATGGTTTTGGACTTAATGCAGAATGGCATGGATTGAATATTGGTGTATTTTTCCAGGGAGCTGGTCGCTTTTCGACAAATCTGTTGGGAAAAACAGAAAACTTTTTTCCGTTCGCACGTTCGGTCAACGACGCCGCGTTGCGCGAAGAGGCGATGGACCGATGGACATTTGCCGACCCTTATAACCAAAACGTACTGTTTCCTAGATTGAGTACTGCCAACAATGGTAATAATACACGCAACAGCACCTGGTGGTACCGTGACGCGTCGTACCTCCGTCTCAAAAACATCGAATTGGGCTATACACTAAAATCAGAATTTGTCAAAAAAATGCATCTGAATACTGTCCGTTTGTATGTGCAGGGCGAAAATCTACACACCTGGGATAAAGTTAAATTTTGGGATCCAGAGGTCACTGAACGCTCGGGTTCGCGTTATCCGATCAGCTCAACATGGACTTTTGGTTTAAACGTTACTTTTTAATTTGTTTAATACAATGAAAATATTTAATAAGGCTCTTATCTGTCTCGCAATAGCAACGACTACATTATCTACGTCCTGCAAGAAATACCTGGATGTCTCCTCTGAACTTGCCGACAATCTGACGATTGAAGGAGTATTTGAAAATGCCGCATACACTAGACGTTGGCACGGAAATATCTTTAACTGTATCATTGAATATTCCAAAAACTCATCCTCTGCAGACAGAATGAGCAATCCTTGGTCCGCAATTTCCGGGGAGATTGTCGCTAACTTTGCCCGCAATCTGATGGTATCGGGTTATACCGCTGGTAATGCTGGTTATCACCGTTGGGCGACTCAAAATATGCAAATCCGTCAGGCATTAATTTTTATCCAACGTGCACATGCGATCTCGGGTTCAGGCAATAATGCATTGCCTCAGGCTGAAGTAGATCGCATGAAGGACGAAGCGCGCTTTTTTGTCGCTTATTCCTATTTTACCCTGCTGGAACTGTATGGTCCTGTACCATTAATAACCGATCTGGCGGATCCGGAAGATCAGAATCTCGACTATGCCCGTGCCCCGATGGATGATGTGATCAACTACATCGACGGCCTACTGGCAGAGTTGATCAATACAGGGAATCTACCTGCCACCATCAAAAGTAATGTCAGTGCAAATCAATATGATACGGGCAGTATGGTACGCCCTACACTTGTAGCAGCACGTGCATTGCGTGCTAAGCTCTGGGTATATGCTTCTTCCAAACTTTTTAACGGTGGATTTACCGAAAGCTTAGCCATTGTCAATCCCGATGGGAGCCGTTTATTCCCAGACTATAATCCACAAAAGATACAAACCGCAAAACAACGTCTAGAAGAATTTTTGGACTATGCGCATGGTCTCGGTCACAAATTACATATCGAGTATTATCCGGCCGACCCCGCTAACCCCGGCGTGCAGGAGATCAATCCCAATGAATCTATTTATCAACTATTTCAAAAGTACAATGATGAAATTATTTGGGCAACGGGATACAACGATTATAGCAATCCCAATAATCAGGAGCGCCGCTCTAATCCAGTAGATCTCTATGCAAGCCCCACAAATTTTGCTAATGTAGGCATCTCACAGGAGTCTGTAGACGCATTTTTTATGAGCAATGGCAAAACGATTTATGATGCCGGATCGAATTACAAAGAAAATGGATTCACGACAGTCAATAACCCGACCCATGTCAATAATCATGCGGATCAAAACATTTTCAATATGTATGCCAACCGGGAGCCGCGGTTTTATGCTACAGTGGGCTACAATGGAAAAAGTTGGCATATTCATGCAAATGAGCATAATAATCCAAATGGTATATACTATCAATGGTACGGTCGCGGCAAACCTTCGGGAATCGCCGGTGGCGAGAATTGGCCAAGAGCAGGGTATTTACTATATAAATTTAAAAACAGACGTATCGCACAAGGAATTAGTTCCATTAACGTCGCCGGTGCACCGGGTACTCCATTCACCGTTTACACTTCCTGGGCACGACCTTCTATTTTGTTCCGTTTAGCCGATTTCTACTTGTATTACGCCGAAGTCCTCAACGAAATTAATCCCAACGATCCAAAAATTATCGAATATATAGACAAAGTAAGGCAACGCGCTGGGATACCGGGCTATGCAGAAATGGAAGCAAGCGGTATTAAAACCGGTGTTATCGGTAATAAAGCCGGACAGTTTAAAGCGATTGTTCAGGAAAGACATGTTGAATTATTAGGCGAAGGACAGCGTTGGTTTGACATGCGCCGATGGATGATCTGTGACCCTGTAAGCGCAAATCAACCAGACAAAGGTGGAGTTGATGGTGATATGACACGTATGACCGGAATGAATATGAACGGTTTTGACAATGTGCAACAAACTTACGGTCAGAATACCACAACAGTAAAACCTTTAGGTGACCCCGATTCTTTCTACAAACGGACATCCATAGAAAACCGGCGGTGGGTAAAAGAGTATTATTGGTATCCTGTTCCTCAAGATGAAATCAATAAAAGCAAGGGCCGTTTACTCGTTCAGAACCCCTTATGGCCTGTGGTGATTGGAGCGACACAGTAAACAATTATAGAAAAACCGAGATAGATTACCATATATTTCAATCAACTGTTGTCTTTACCATCAAAGGAGCTTATCAATCAACTTTGGTGGTAAAGACAACATAAAAAATTAAACACTCAAAGGCGAAAATCAATAGTTAGCGACTGTATTTTTTAGATTAAAACAACTAAGCGTTTGCCTCCATCGATGCCCATTTCCCAAGCTTTTTCAATGTTTTTAAGTGGAATATTTACCGTTTCAATTTTTAATTTTCCGTCAGCAGCAAGCTGAAACATTTCGGGAAGTATTTCTGTAATCAATAGTTTTAATTCTTCTGGCGTCCAGGTTCCTAAGCCCGAACCGGAAAGCTGAATAGCTGTACTGCGTAAAATGGAAGATGACAATGTAATTGAATCGCTCATCATTCCGCCAACAGTAACGTATCGCGTATGGTGCGAAAATCCCCCATTGCCTTTTAATGCCGATAAAATCAGTTCTGCACTTTTTCCCCACAGGTAATCAATAACCACGTCAATTGGACTTTGCTGCTGTAAGATTTTTAGTCGTGTAATAAACGCTTCATCGTCTTGTTTCAACGAAATGATCTCATCTGCACCTAATGATAATAATTCGTTTAAAGACTGTTCGTTTCTCCCTGTCACTATCACCTTTTTCGCACCGTAATGTTTGGCAATTTGCACAGCAATTTTGCCGGTAACACCTGTCGCACCGTTAATAAGTACGGTTTCCCCTTTTTGCAAACCCGCTCTGAAACGTAATGCCAAAGCTGAGCCCATCACTGCATTTGGTAAAGCTGCTGCTGTTGCATCATCAATACTTACGGGTAGCCTTACCATACGGTTTTTTTCAACAATCGCTTTTTCGGCAATCATTCCGCCAACGCCAATTCCATAAACACGTGTACCATCTGCAAGTACCCCAACACCATCTCCACCGACCACTTTTGCTGTAAACACTTCGTTTTGCGAGGAATAATGTTTTCCACTTGCCTGCATTTTGTCCAGGTTTTTCACGGCAGATGCTTTCACCAAAATCAATAATTCATTTTCATTTTGCACTATTGGCTCTGCAAAGTCTACTACATATTTTGGCATTTCGCCTTTTTCCAATACTACTGCTGCTTTCATTTTATATAATTTTATGCAGCAAAATTAAAAACCGATATTTCAGCAGTTGATAACATTTGTTATTAAATCCGTTTTTTTGCCAATTCGCTTTTTATACGACTTAAATGGACCGTAGAAATCCCAAGATAAGAAGCGATATAATGTTGCGGGACACGTTTTATAATTTCGGGTCTTTCTTTTAGCAAATTGATGTAGCGTTCCTGCGGCGTATTCTTAACCATTGAGAAAAAATATTTCATATAATCGAATGTCCGCTCAAAAATTTTGTCTATAAGCATATCCCGTAACTGTGGAATTTCTTTAATTTCTTCAATTATCCTGTTTAGGTCGGTTTTGTGTATCCACCATAAAATGCTTGGTTCAATGGTTTCTATAGTGGTCTGACTTGGAATATTTTTTCGGAAGCTTTCAATAGAACCCACCGTTTCATTTTCAAAGAAAAATTGAGAAGTGATATCTTTACCATTATTATTGAACCACGCACGAATCCCCCCCTTTTCAATCAGAAACATTTTTTTGGAAACTTCTCCTTCCTTCAAAAGTATGGTTTTGGCAGGAACTTCAATGCGATGGAAGCAATCTATATATTCGTTCCATTTATCGTCATCAAGTTGGAATTTATTTCTGAATTGTTCAAACATTTACTTGTCGTAATTGCACTGTCGATATATAAAATAGCTCTCTTTCACTTCTACTAACCTACAAAAAATTACAGGTTTATTTTCTAAAATTTGCATGATGCAATTTGAATGTCTCCGGTGAAACTTGGGTTTTCTTCTTAAAAAAACGGCTAAAGTAGGCCGGATCTTCAAAATTAAGCTCAAAAGCGATTTCCTTTATGGTTTTTTCACTCGTGATCAGCATTCTTTTTGCTTCTAAAACTAATCGTTCATGAATTAACTGCGAAATTGACCTATTCATTTTAATCTTTAAAATCTGGTTTAAGCGTTTTGTCGTAATACCTATTTCCTTCGCATAGAATTCAGTAGTGCGCTGCTCCATATAATATTGATCCAACAGGACTATAAACTGATAAATTCGTTTTTGATTCACATCCTGTTCTAAAAAATATTCTTGATTTAAACGGATTAGATTCAACAAATAAACTTTTATGAGAGCTTTCAAGATAAGATAAGTACCTTCGGGGTTATTGTATTCCTCTTCTATTAAATTCACAACCTTCGCAAGAATATCAGCATCCCGAGGCTTGACGATCAAATGTGTATATTGTCCTTGCATATTGAAGAGATTGAAAACATCCAAAGCATATTCTTTGTCATCTTCATCCAAATAATCTCGTTTGAAAGCGAGAAGATATCCAGTATTCAAATTGCTTAACTCTTCCATACGATAAAGTGGAATCAGATAAATATCAACATGAGAATCAGGATCACCGATATTGTTATATTGACAGATAATTTCGAAAAACGAGTTTCTATCTTCATTTTTTAGATAGCTCTCCGGGCGACATTCCAATTCAAAATATATCATTTTGAGCGGATCAATCTGGTGGCTGACTCTCATGTGATTTTTAATTTAATTTAGTCAATCTTTTTTATTTTGAAGTATATATTTTACCAGTCTCTTTTTCGTAAAGCTCGGGAAGAAAAATTGTAAAATTACTCATTTCCTCGTGACAATGTTTACATAGTCGTGCACCTACATGATCGGGATAGATTTTAAGCCGTGTCTCCAAATCATTTGCTAGATCATTACCTTCAAAATAACCCAACCAAAAACGACTTCTCATTTCACAGCCATAGGCAGTATCCCGAATAAAGTGTACCATTTTGGCGGCATAGCCCTCTTGGCCATCTATACCCAATCTCGCGTGAATAGCGGTTACACGCTGTTCTGGAAATCTACTTATATCCAAAATATTTGAGGGATCTAAAAAATTAATCTTCAATTTATGAATTTCATTTCCACCCAATCTTTCGTGGGCAATATGGGTTCCCCCAATATACTTTCCAGTCCCCCTCTCACCGATCCAGTCACTATAAACATGGTCTTCTTTATGCCACAGTAAATACTGTTGCGTATCCTGAAAATAGGAAAACCACCATTCAATCATTTCGCCGTTTATATTGGCCAGTGAAGACCTTGCTGCAACAACAAGTAAACCGTCTTCGTACCGTTTCCACCCTGCTTCAAACGGTAGATACCCAGGCTCTAAGAGCTCATTTGCTTCTTCAATTCTCATGTTATTCTATTTTAGTCGTTATAAATTATTATTAAATACATGTATTCTATTGATGCTTGCGATGATATATAAAGCCACCGAAATTGCACAAGCCAAAACAGCAGCGATTAAGAAGGTTGTTCTCATTTCATAATTCAGTTCCGTGATAAAGGATGAAAGGAACTGTCCGCCAAAAATCGCCATGGAATAATAGCTTAGGTACCGCCCTAGATTACTACTGCTGCTTTCTTCGACGGTCATATGATTTAGCAATGGAACAGTAAAGCCAAAACCTGTGCCCATCGCTACCGCCCCTATGAATAAGGTGATGTTGGATGTGGTAAGAAATAAAATAGTAAGCCCAATGGCAAATGCAAAAAATCCCATTGACAACGTAAAGTCTTTTGATAAATACCTGGTGACGCGAGGCATCTGGCTCGCTGCTATAACGGCCACAATCGAAATAAAAGCCATGAAGTATCCCGTTTCAGCCTCACTGTAGTGAAACGAAGATGGAAGAAATAATGGAAGACAAACAAATGCCACAAAAAATAGCATCATGGCAAACGCAGCAGACAAAATTATTATCAATAAATGTCTACTGATTTTAGTTCTCTCTGTTGACTCAACAGCAACCACTTTTTTGCGTAAAGTATCAGCGTTCCTCTTGACACTTATGGAAATTAATAATGCACATACCAACCCCATTAGATAAATTAAAAAAGGATATTTCCAACAAAAGGCCCCCAAAAGACCGCCAAAACTCAAAAATACGACCCCACCCAATTCGATGGACATACCTTGCCAGGCTATCATTTTCAGTCGGTCGTCACCAATGAATAATAGTGCAATTAAACCTGTTCCAGCGGCCTGTATTGACGCCGTAGCAACACCTAAAAGAATACGATCTATCACAACCAAATAAGGGTTGGTAAGAAGCCCCCCCAACAGCCCAAGTAAAGCATAAGGTATCAAACCCCATCTAATCATCAGATATGGTCCCTTTCGGTCAATCAATTTCCCAACGAAGGGTGCAAAAATTACTACGCCGAGCGAAGGCAACGTAATCAACAAACCTGGATTTTCTTCAAATCCTAAATGGACTGAAATTTCTTTTAACGACGGCGCTATAACAGTTCCAACCATAATTGTTAAACTGCTGCTCAGTAGCAAAGCAAAAATTCCAAATTTTGATACCTGATTCATACTATTGTTTTTATTGACTCGACAAATTTCAATATTAAACAATGACGCAAATGGTATGATTATCGTATTGTCTTGTACTTTTAGGAAATCGGTCCACATAAAATCAACATCCAATAGATTATTGAAACCCATTCTTTGCTCGAATCTAAATTCCAATGCTTATAAAATGTTTAGCTGGTAAACGTTTTTTGGTAAAGAAAATATCTTATGCCTCCTTTCTTCTTCTGGAACACTCTACAAAAAATACCTGAAACCAGTGATAAGGGTTATGGACCAATTCGGCTATTTTTGCAGGAAAGGAGAGTGAAAAATGAGAAAACTAATGGTATGCTATTTAATCATCTTGGTCATCGGACCATTTTGCTCGAAGGCACAGGAAAATTTAAAATTTGACGATAATTTCAACTTATGGAACATACAAAAGGGTCAATCGGCAACTGTTTTTGCCACAAAAGCTTATGTGCGTGCTCAACCTAGTCTTAAGGCAGCAATCGTAGATTCTTTATCGGTAGGAAATGTTGTTACGATCACCAGTGTGCCTTTCAAAGGAAATACACTGAAAAATTTTTATGCTCCTTGGTATGAGATAAGTTATTCCGACGGTAACAGTAAAAAAAATGGTTTTATTTGGCTCGGACTATTAGCGCTCGGAAAACAAACCGCTTCGGACGGTTCGCAATATATTTACGGTTTTGAACGTTTTACCAAAAGTATCAACGAACAGGAACAGGATCATTTTTCAACAGTGGTAAAACTTCTCGACGCAAAAGGAAATTTTCTAGCTGAACACACCTTCCCTTTCGCCTATTCAGAACAAACCTTCTCTCAGAGTAAATTGCTGCCGGCAATGGGCCTTCAAAATGTCCGACAAATCATCCGCATCGAATTTCTGGGGGAAGCCTGTGGCATACCTTCTGAGTACAACTATGTGGCCTGGACGGGACAGCGGTTGGTTGATCTTCCTAGCCGGTATTCGGTGAGTGATGCTGGTGTGTTCTATTACGATGAAAAGATTCTTTTCCCTTCCGAACACGGAAAAAATAATCAGATTATCTATAAATACATTGAAGAGGGAGAAGCTATTGACGACAATGCAGAAAATCCGAATTTCAAGATTATAAAAAAGAGTGAAGAATTTCTATGGAACGGTACTAGCTTTGAAAAGCTTCCCACGGCTAAATAGTATTTTTCAAAGATTCTAACATACTCGATACATATAAAAATCAATAAATGGAAGAAAAGAATATATATAATTTGTTCTACAGCGGACAACTAGACTTATTTATCATTGAAGGAGAAAACCAACTGCGACAAAACGATCAAGATGTTACGCTTTGGACACACCTTGCGATCGCCTATCATGATCAGGCATTCTATGAAGGCCACGAAGCTATTTTCGATGTTATTCAGAAAAAAATGATCCCCTATTTTCAAAAAGCATTGGCCATCGAACCTGATAATGAAACGACCCTATATCATATACTGAATTATGTTTTGGACAATCAAGCGACATTAGCACAAATTGGTCGACCAAAATTCCATATTACTGAAGGCAATAAAGGTCTATTCATCGAATACGCAAAAAAACTAATCGATTCCCCCAATATGTCCGGATATGGGCACAACTATTTAACCAATATCTACGAAGGGCTCCAGGACGATACAGCGATGCTTCCAGTTTTGGAGGCGAGCATTGATTTCGTTAAAGAAACATTCAAGGATGAGCGGGAAACCTTGGATCATAATTTTTCCATCTTTTGGATAAAGAAAATATACCTGCTTGACCGTACCAAACAGATCAATGAGTCCAATATTTTAGCTTTAATGGAAGCGGATTTTAAGCATTTCATCAGCAGCAATGAAATGAATTATGTGGATCTCGCTGAAATTGCTTACGAAAATAAAGCAATCGACCTAGCACTGCAGATTTTACTTAAGCTTATCAAAGGGGAAAACTCAGCCGTGCATATCCATCAGGAGTTGGTCAAATGGCATACTCGATTTGACGAATTGATTGCCGAGGGGTATGAACACCCTGAGGTCTTTTACTATCAGCTTATCATTGAGCGCAATTACTCAGAAGAAATCGGAATCCCGCTTGACTATTATTATCTCCATGCACTCAAATTGGTCGATGCCTATCCTGATTCTTACGTCGGTTACCATTTTGCGGCAGCCTATCTCTATGACGAGGGACAGTATGCTGCGGCTATTCCATATCTGGCCATGGTAGGTGAACGGAATTGGAATGCAACATCCTGGCGACGTATGATCGAATGTACCCTTGAAGCCAATGGAAAAGTTTACGATCAGGTTCCCACTTTCCATGACCTTCCCCGTGAATGTTATAACGAAGCTGTCACGCTATCTGATTTTATTCACGCCCAGGACAACTTAACCACAGTTGATCAATCTGCACTACAATTGCTCGTCCTTGAACTTTATCGTCAAGCCTACGACGCTTTCAAGGAGTATTTTGAACAAAATAAGTACGAAAGTGACTACTTTGGCGGCTCCCACAACCGGGCCATGAATTGTAATAATCTAGCATTAGCGTATAAAGAAGCTGGTGAACTAGAAACCTCCTATGCTATCGCCACCGAAGGATTAAGCTATTCCGACTTTGAAGAACTTCATTTCACCCGAGCCGATACCTTGTCAGCATTGGAAGATTACGTACGCCTGGAGGAGGTGCTTCAACAGTACTTTGACACCTATCAGATTTCGTTGGAAGCCACCCTTGAGCAGCAAGAATTTACCTCCGAAGAAGATGAAGAAGCTGAAGATATGGAGTCTGTTGTATTTCCTCCTTGTTACCGCATGCTTATGCATCAAATCGATGTTGAATACCACCTAGGTCGATCAGCGAATATTCAATCCCGGGCCCAACAGCTCCTCGAGTTTATTTACAAATTCTATATTGATCATCCCAATTTAGATGATTATCATTATCGTGATTTTGAAGCGTCAAAAAATGGGATAGAACATATTATCTATCAGATAATCGAGCCGGATAATTTTGAGCAACGTGTCTCCTATTACGAAAATATGGCACAACGGTACCCACATGAAGCACAGCCTCAATATGTGTTGATGCAGCTATATAATGAAAAGAGCAATTACAAGTCCATGAACCTCGCTGCGCGGAAATACCTTAAAAATAAACGGGAATTTATCATCGATAATTTCGATAAAGCAAAGACGCTCTATCTCATTGTTAAAAGCCATTACTATCTTACGGAATTTAGCGCGGGTATAGAAACATTCCAAACGTATGACAACTGGGTACAGTCAGTCATGGAGCCTAATGATTATGTCCTTTGGTTAAAATTTGGAATTGAACTTTTCGCCGAAAATGGAGATATAAATGAAGTAAATAAATACGTCAATGTTTTCAACGGTATTTATCAGCAATGCGATTGGGGCTACGACGATGATGTCGAATCGGTTAAATTAGCAGAGGCATATGCAAACTATAAAACAGGGAATCTGAAAAAAGCACACAATTTGCTTGATGAAGTGCTCGCCTATTCGGATCATTCTCCTTTAGCTGATGAATATAAACGTACCTGGAAAAAGCCCGGCTTTTTTTCTGGCTTTAAGTTTTAAGTATTTCTTTACTTTCAGAAAAAAGAATTCCAAACGTCGCTCCATGTTATCTGATCCTCCCAAACTCAAATAACATGGAGCGTATAAAAAAGTCCATAATGCCAAAAAAAGTTAAAAGTGGAAGCAGATTCTACCCAAAACAACTATATTTGAGCTGATATGGTACTTAAGCGACTTATACTACTATTTTTAACCTTCGGTTTCCTTTTAAGTGCACCCGACGCTTTCGCCTGCCATAAAATAAATGCACACAGTAGTCACACAAAAGGTAATGCTACCACTAACAAAAAGGACCAGTGTTGTTCAAAATTTAAATCTTCCCAAAAAAAAGCTTTTTGTAAACATCACAAACCATGTAAAAATTGCAATTGTCAATGCACGTATAGCGGTACATTTTTGGCAATTTCCAATCCCCTTGAACAAGGTCATGAACTTTGCGGTATAGCAATCAAAAAAAATTATAAACCCATAGCGCCAACATTTATTTCTGAGGGATATTTTTGTCCTTGGGTCCCGCCAAAAATAAGTTAATCCATACAATCCATACATTGATCATTTATCAATCATTTTTGATTACTTATTTTTATTTATTCTTTCATCCAATCATATGAAAATCAAACATTATATTATAACAGGGGCTTTAATACTATCCTCTTTGACAAACTATGCACAAAACAACACCGTGAACACCACTGTTAAAATCGCTGGAAACTGCGGTATGTGTAAAAAAACAATAGAAAATGCAGGAGCCTCCGCTCAGGCTAAAGTTGAATGGAACGAAGACAACCAAACAGCAACAATAGCCTATGACGCAAAGAAAACTTCCTTAGATGCTGTATTGAAAAGTATCGCAGGAGCAGGCTATGACAATGAAAAATACCTTGCCGCGGAAGATACTTATGCTAAACTACATGCTTGCTGCCAATACGAAAGAAATTTAGCTCCTCCAGCTTCAGATAGCCCACAAGACGCAAGCATTGAGCCGGTAGCTTCAGTAGATGACATCAGCAACGCAAGCAATTTTCAAAAGATCTATGACCAATACTTTCTGCTTAAAGATGCACTTGTAGCTGCGGATAGTAAACAAGCTGCAGGCCTAGCAAACGATCTTGCCGATGCAATCGCTAAAATACAAACTGCTGATCTAACGAAAGCGGAACAGGAGGTCTGGAAAACCAAAACAACATCACTCAAAGCGACAGTGAAGAGCCTACAACAGGCAAAGGATATCAGTAAACAACGAGAAGCCTTCGCGCTATTGTCAGAAGATATCTATAGTTTGTCCAAAAACTCGAAACCGTCTTCTTCTGTTTATTACCAAAAGTGTCCAATGTTCAACAAAGGCAAAGGTGCGACTTGGTTAAGCCGTCATAAAGAAATCAAAAATCCATACTACGGCGCACAGATGCTAACATGTGGCAGCACAATCCAAACGCTTTAACAAATAACGTCGTTTAATCGACTCTTAAAAGGTTTATCTCCCCACGAGATAAACCTTTTTTTGTAATTGCTGCCGCAATGGTCGATTTTTATAAACCAAAATAGTATATTTAGTATCAACAGAAATTGGTTCGCTTAAATGATAACAGGCGTATATTATAAAACAAGGTTCAATTCATGGAAAAAGTAATTATTACAGGTGGTGCTGGAGCTATAGGCCTTCATTTAACAAAGCTATTGGTTGCCAATTTCTATGAAGTTATTATTTTTACCAGAAATCCGAAGTCTCATCCCATACAAAACAATGTCCGTTACGTACATTGGGATCCCAGTAAACAGGAGATTGATGTCAAATCAATTCAGGAAGCCGACTATATCATCAACTTGGCGGGTGCAAACCTCAATTCGAAACGCTGGACAAAATCATATCAACAAGAAATTATTGCCAGCAGGGTAGAAAGCGGGCAACTGCTCTATCAAAGTCTAAAACAAATACCGAATCAAGTAAAAGCAGTCATATCGGCCTCCGCTATAGGTTGGTATGGAACAGACGATCAGTACCAAAAAAAACCTTTTGAAGAAGGAGATCCACAAGGTGGAAATTTTCTGTCCTGGGTATGTAACCTCTGGGAAGGAAGCGTGAAACCTATCGAAACATTGGGAAAAAGACTCATTGTCTTCCGTTTTGGAGTAGTTATCAGCAAGGATCAAGGCTTACTCAAGGAAATTAACCGTTTCCTACCCTTTCATTCAATTCCGGTATTAGGCTCTGGAAAACAGATACTCAGTTGGATCCATATGGATGATCTCTGTCGGATGCTGCTCTTTGGCATACAAAATGATACCATAGCTGGAATTTATAATGCCTGTTCATCCGAACCACTTCCCCTCGCGGAGTTTGCAAAAAGAATAGCCAAACGTAAATACGGTCCATTCTATATTCCCCTACCCGTCCCGTCATTTTTGATTAAATTTATGCTTGGAAAAAAAGGGCAGGAAATGGTGCTCAATGGTACCTGGGTAAGCAACAAAAAGATAGTACATGAAAAATTCCCTTTTAAATATCCTCTTTTGGACAATAATTGTATAGATAATTTACATATTGATTAATTGTTAATTCGCGTTAATTTCTGCCCTTTTTGGGACAAAATCCGTATATTTGCGGCTTATGAAGATTTTTAGATATGGCGCAAAGGGCTCCGAAAAAGCGGGAGTCATTTTAAACGAAAAGAAATATGATGTTTCAGAGGGAAATTTTCAATACAACCGCGATTTCTTTGCGGATATTGCAAATTTAGAAAGACTTCAAACATATATAAATGAAAAAGGCGATACGCTTAAAGAGATAGCCGACGACGAGCGTATCGGTACACCATTGGAAGCTCCGTCCAAAATACTTTGTGTAGGGCTTAATTTCGATGATCACGTCAAAGAAACCAAATTGCAACAAGCTTCAGAGCCTATCGTATTTATGAAATCTGTATCTGCATTCAATGGCCCTTTTGATGGAATCACCCTTCCGAAGTTCTCTGTAAAATCTGATTGGGAAACCGAATTTGCCATTGTAATTGGGAAAAAAGCTTCTTATGTTACTGAAGAGGAAGCTTTGGACCATGTGTTTGGCTATGTGTTACACAATGACGTTACAGAGCGTGAATTTCAGATCGAGCGTGGCGGAACCTGGGATAAAGGTAAAGGATGTGATACTTTCGCTCCTATTGGCCCATTTATAGCAACCAAAGATGAATTCACAGATATTGATAATTTAAAAATATGGCTTAAACTCAATGGTGAGCTTATGCAAGATGGCAATACAAGTGATTTTATCTATCGTGTGCCCAAATTGATTTCTTATTTAAGCCATTTTATGAGCTTACTTCCAGGCGACATCATTTCCACAGGATCACCTGCAGGATCTGGCATGGGCAAATCCCCACAAAGATTCCTGAAAGATGGCGATATCATCGAATATGGCATCGATGGACTCGGATCTGCAAAACAAGTGATTTCGGCTTATCAAGCGTTGTAAAAAACATATATCTGGGTTCTTTCATTCTTTTTCGGTCTGAAAGAACCCATTTTCTTTCACTTCATTTTATTTTATCCCTGGCATTTGTGTACATTTATATCAACATCATCCATTTGTCCAACTAAAATTGCTAAATCCCTACAGGGTCAATGATTCAACTAAACAACATATCCAAATCTTTTGAGGTAAAAGCGGTACGTATTGATGCCTTAAAAGACATCTCACTGTCTATTGAAAAAGGTGAAATTTTTGGTGTAATAGGCGCTTCCGGAGCCGGGAAAAGTACTTTGATCCGTTGCGTAAACCTTTTGGAAAGACCAGACAGTGGTCAAGTAATTATAGAAAATGACGACTTGATGTCGCTATCTTCCACTGGTCTGATGTTGAAAAGAAGAAAAATTGGTATGATTTTCCAGCACTTCAACTTACTATCATCACGAACAGTGTATGGAAATATATCCTTCCCGCTCGAACTTGAAGGTAAATCGAAAGAATTTATCAGCCAAAAAGTGTTGGAACTATTGCGTTTAGTCGGGTTGGAAGATAAAGCCGACGTGTACCCTGCAAATCTCTCCGGAGGCCAAAAACAACGTGTTGCTATCGCGCGTGCATTAGCCAATGATCCTTACATTCTACTTTGCGATGAGGCCACAAGTGCCCTAGACCCCGCAACTACAAAATCCATCCTCAAACTGCTAAAAAAAATCAATAAGCAGCTTGACCTTACGATATTGTTGATTACTCATGAGATGGATGTTATAAAAAATATTTGCGATCAGGTTGCCGTATTAGACCACGGAGAATTAATTGAAACCGGCCCGGTAGAATCAATATTCGCCAATCCTCAGGAAACAACAACTAAAAACTTTATTCAGTCTTCACTTGAAGTTGAAATTCCACTAAGTTTTCAGGAACGCTTAAAAAGCGCTGGAAACCCACTCGTAGAGATCTATCTAACTTCAAATGAAGAATCCATCCCATTTATACAACATTTGGAACAACAATATCAAGTCAAGACAAATATCATTACCGCTCAAATAGACTATATTGGCGAAATGAAATTTGGTGTTATATTGGCCGAACTATCGGGTGAAAAAGAAAACGTAACGCGTAGTCTATCTTTCTTAAAAGAAAAGCATTCACAAACTAAAATATTAGGCTATGTCTGATCAGGTATTTAATCTTCTGCTATCGGGTACTTTAGAAACCCTAACCATGACTTTCTTATCAGGCTTCTTTGGTTTTATCCTTGGTCTCCCACTCGGAATATACCTTTTTTTGACCCGAAAACATCAACTGCTCGAAAACAAAGCCATGCACCAACTTGTTTCATTGCTGGTGAATGTGTTTAGGTCTATCCCCTTTATCATACTTATCGTATGGATGATTCCGTTTACACGCAACGTTGTCGGAACATCAATCGGTATGGCCGCAGCATTGGTCCCCTTGAGTATAGGCGCGGCCCCATTTATAGCAAGACTTGTGGAAAATAGTCTTCTGGAAATTCCAAATGGCCTGATTGAAGCCTCAAGAGCAATGGGTGCAAATGCACAACAGGTAATTTTCAAAGTTTTGCTTCCGGAGGCTCTCCCGTCACTAGTAAACAATGCGACAATTACCTTGATAACACTTGTTGGTTACTCCGCAATGGGCGGTGCTGTAGGTGCTGGTGGACTTGGACAGATTGGCTATCAGTATGGTTATGTCGGATATGATACTTTTATCATGAATTCTGTTCTAATTTTATTAATTTTAATAGTATTCCTGTTACAATATACAGGAGATTACATCTCAAAAAAAGTAAACCATCGTTAACATAAATTATATCATATGAAAAAATTGAACTATGCATTTGCAATCTTAGCCTTCAGTCTCGTATCGATTGTAGCATGCAATAACAGAGAAAAGAAAGAGAATATCCTCAAAGTCGGTGTTGTGTCCGGCCCAGAAAAGGAGCTTGCGGAGACGGCTAAGAAAGTTGCAAAAGAAAAGTTCAATCTTGATGTTGAGTTAGTGGCTTTCAACGACTATGTCGTACCTAATGAAGCCTTAAATCAGGGTGATATCGATGTAAACGTATTTCAGCATCAGCCCTATCTACAAGAGCAATCCAAACAACGCGGTTTCACGAAATTAACCATTGTCGGAAACACGTTTGTATTCCCCATTGTTGCCTATTCAAAGAAAATAAAAACAATCACAGAATTACAACCTGGAGCCGTTATTGCCATTCCAAATGACCCTACCAATGGTGGACGCTCTCTTTTGCTTCTCCAACGCGAGGGAATTATCGGTCTAAAAGAAAATGTAGGTATCCAACCTAAAGTAACAGATATTGTCAGCAACCCTAAACAGGTTAAAATCATAGAGATGGAAGCCCCACAGTTACCTCGCGTCCTAGATGATCCTCAGGTTACAATTGCTATCATCAACAATAGTTTCGCCTCTCAAGCTGGGTTGGATCCCGAAAAACAAGGCTTATTCACAGAAGATAAAGAATCGCCTTATGTTAATCTGATTGTTGCCCGCTCAGATAATAAAAACGATGAGAAGGTACAACAGTTTATTCAGGCGTATCAGTCACCGGAAGTAGAAGCGACAGCAAAAAAAGTCTTCAAAAATGGCGCTATTAAAGGCTGGTAAAATTTTAAACATTCAAGTGATAGAATCAGGTCAATTATGCCCTTGTGGCTCTGGCAATACCTATGGGGAATGCTGCCAGCAAATTCATCGTTTCCATGCCAAAGCAACCACAGCAGAGGCATTGATGCGCGCACGTTATAGCGCCTTTGTAGCACAACAGATCGATTTCCTATACGATACGTTTCATCCCTCAACACGACGGTTCCAAAATAAACAGGCAATCGGACAATGGGCGCAGGAGAATAAATGGATGCAACTCTCTATCCTTAAATCTACATTCCACACAGTCGAGTTTGAAGCACATTACCTGGATCCACAGATGGAAGTTCAAATTCACCATGAAAAGTCTACTTTCAAAAAACAAGGTGATTTATGGTACTACGTTGACGGACGTTGATATAACATATTTCGCTTGCAAGCTATTGTAAAGGATACCAGATCGTCAACAACAGCTTGCAAGCAGCTCTTTATTTTATAAAAGAAAATATTGCATCAACAAAGGCTTTATTTTGCTCGTAATACAAGACATGCCCACCTTCGATGAGCACAGTTCTTTGGTGCGGAAATTGAAACTTTCGGTAGTGATTCACCCCAATAGCATAATCCTTTTTACCCGCAATGACCAAAACTGGCACTTTAATCTCTTTTGTTTCTGGCCTAAAATCTTCGCAATAAATTTTATAATCCCACACATGTTTCCCAAAATCATAAGTTCGATCAGGACTCTCATCGATATGATCTAGTTTATCGACCGTTTTCTTATCGTCAGAGAGCATTTAATAGCTCAAGTCTTTCGCTGAAAGTGCTCGCCTCGCCAATGAAAAAGTTGTTAAGATGGAATCCCTGGCTGCAACCTCGAAGTTACTCTGGATTAATTGGTTAACATACCCTATCTGATCTTCCAATGAACTATTGAGGTCCAAAGTCGAATTTGCCAACATTAAACCAAACAAATGATCTGGATATTTTTTCGCATAATTTACAGCGATTACCCCACCAAAGGAATGTGCCAATAGATAGATTCTTTCTACCCCTAGGGCATGACGAATAGCTTCAATGTCTTCAACCATGCGATCTAACGAATAATTTCCACTAGTAGACACCTCGGACCTTCCACAACCTCGTTGATCCAAATACACCATCCTTAGCCGCTTTTCAAGACCACGACCTCCCATCTCTTCAAATGATTTACTCCAGGCACCTGGTCCTCCATGTACGAAAATACAAACCGGACCATTTCCAGCAGACTTCGCAAAAAGTTTGACCCCATCCTGGGTTGCAATATAAGCGGATGAATCACGATCGACAGCAGTCGTCTTTGTTTGAGCAAATGCCATATTGATCGTAATCATTATACAAAAAAAATAAAATATAGATCGTCTCATTTCCCTGTACGGATTTGGTTTAAAGTTCTATTTGGTTTAAAGAACGGTATTTACAGCGCTAAATATAATAAATAGGCGCAGCAAAATCATCAACATGAGCTAAAGACAATAAAAAAGCAGTCTTAACGGAATGTCAAGACTGCTCTCTTCAACGAATATTCGTTAGTTATTTCTATTAGATCGCCTCTTCAGTATCTTCGCGGTAAGGAGCTTCTTCATCAAACTCGCCTTCCCATTTCGCAACAACAACGGTTGCCAAACAATTTCCGATTACATTGACAGAGGTACGCGCCATATCCATGAGTTCATCGATACCTAAAATTGCAGCAATGACAAATGTTGGTAAACCAAATTGATCCGCTGTCGCAATCAAAATAATTAATGAAGCCCTTGGTACAGCAGCAACACCTTTAGAGGTGATCATCAATGTAAATGCAATCATTAATTGATGTCCAAACGACAAATGGATACCAGCCGCCTGAGCGACAAAGATCGCCGCCAATGATAAATAAAGTGAAGTACCATCCAAGTTAAAACTATATCCTGTCGGAATTACAAACGAAACAATCTTACGTGGTACACCAAATTTCTCCATCGCGCTCATTGCTTTCGGTAATGCCGCATCTGAACTTGTAGTGGCAAATGCAATCGAAACAGGTTCCTTAATCGCATTAATAAAACGTTTCACAGGTATTTTTAGATAAAGTGCTACCGGAAGAAGAACCAGACATAAAAAGCACACCAAAGCAAAATACAGCGTCGCCAAAAGCATGAAAAGATTCTTTAGAATATCGACACCGAGATGCCCCACCGTGTAGGCCATAGCGGCACCAACCCCAATAGGCGCAAAGTACATAATCATGTTCGTAAACTTAAACATCGTTTCAGACATACTCTCGGTAAAATCAACCAAGGGTTTACGCTTTTTCTCATCTACCATTGCCAATCCAATCCCAAACAAAATTGAAAATACAACAATCTGTAAAACTTGATTATCAGCAACAGATTTGACGATATTTTCAGGGAACAAGTCGCGTATAAAAGAAGTGAACTTGTATACAGGATGTACATGGTCCGGAAGTGTTTTGAGGATATGCTCATCCATACTTTCTTTCGGTACAGGAAGTTCTTCATGTGGCATATGTGCAACATCAACGCCCACTCCTGCCCGAGTCAGGTTTATCGCACCTAAACCAATAAAAATAGCACATGTTGTTGCGCAAAAGAAATAAAGCATAGATTTCCATGCCATACGTCCCACCTGTTTCAAATCAGAATGGCCTGCAATTCCATAGACAAGCGTAGCAAAGAGAATTGGGCCCACAATCGTCTTGACTAACTTGATAAAACCTTTACTCAAAGGTTGCAGGGAAATCGCTAGATTTGGAAAATCCAACCCGACAAATATCCCCATAATCATACAGGTTAAAATCCAGGTGGTCAAATTTTTCTTAAAGAGCGCATTTACAACCAAAACGGTAGCAACTATCCAACGGACAGCCATTAGAAATTCATGCGAAAAGCCTACAACATCAAATTCGTATAATACAGCAATGATACAAGCTAATGTAACTGTGATCAGGGTAATCAACCCTATTTTGGTTTTTAACATTTAAAAGATTTTAATGGTCAAAAGAACAAAAATAAAAAAATACTATGCTTTTGCAAATATTATTATTCCAAATAGCCAAGTTTCGCAACAAAATATCGATTTCGCCAAAATAGAAAGACACAAAAAAGGCAGGAAAATTTCTTATCCTGCCTTATATTTTAACGGAGTACTAAATTTATTCCGCGTGTAACCAAGCTTTTTTCGCTAATAGCTCATCGTTCGATTCACGTACATCTTCGTCATCCACACAACAATCCACAGGGCAAACCGCTGCACATTGAGGCTCATCGTGGAAACCTACACATTCTGTACATTTATCTGAAACAATATAATAGACTTCATTAGAGATTGCTTCTTGAGACTCGTTGGCATCTAGTGTAACACCATCGCCAAAATCGATAACCCCATCCAAAGCAGTCCCATCTGAGAATTTCCAAGTTACACCAGCATCGTATATTGCATTATTTGGGCATTCCGGTTCGCAAGCACCACAGTTAATGCATTCGTCTGTAATTTTAATCGCCATTTATAACCTCACAATTATGATAAATAAACTATTTTTGCATTATCAATATGAAACAAAGTCTGATTGAACAATAAGGCTAGTTGATTCACGTTGATTAATGTTAACAGCACAAATATAATACAAATTTGTGTATTCATCTTTTAAAATTTTAATATTTTGACAAAGCAACAACGAATAAATGCATTTGTAAAATTAGGCGAACAGCTGCACAAGCGCCCTGAAGATTTGATTCAAATCATTCAATTCGCCCAACATAAAAACCCCTGGTATACCCCTCAAAATGTTGAACGCGCCATTCAAGCTATTGCTGCCAATTTGACAATAGAAAAGCTGAATCACTGGTTGGCGCCTTATCCAGATCTTCATTCAACGAAAATTGTAGGTTTAATTCTGGCCGGCAATATTCCATTGGTTGGCTTCCATGATATCCTATCGGTACTGATCAGCGGCTTTACAGCAAAAATCAAAGTCTCATCGGACGATGCAGGATTGACAAGCTATGTGCTCAACCTTCTTAAACAAATTGACCCATACTTTAATGATGCCTTTGAAATTGTTGACATACTAAAAGATTTCGATCTGGTTATTGCAACAGGGTCTAACAATAGCTCCCGTTACTTTGATTATTATTTTGGCACCAAACCACATATTATTCGTCGCAATAGAAATAGTATTGCCGTTATCGGTGGCCAAGAATCTCCCAACCAGTTGGAATCACTGGGACACGATATCTTTGATTATTTTGGGTTGGGCTGTCGCTCTGTATCAAAGCTATTTATTCCAAAAGATTACCCAATAGCACACTTCTTTGAAGGTATCGCTGCTTTTAACAGCATGACAGAGCATTTTAAATACAATAACAATTACGATTACAACAAATCCATCTATCTGATCAATGGCGACAAGCATTTTGATAATGGTTTTTTATTGCTCAAAGAAGATGAGCGCACGGCTTCTCCCCTTGCTGTGGTTTATTACGAAACATACGAAACACTGGCTGAAGTTGAAAATAAACTCAAACTAGCCCAAGAAAATATCCAATGTATTGTATCAGAAATAGCATTAAATGTGCCGTCGCCGGTATTTCATTTTGGAGAAAGCCAATGCCCTGCTTTAGATGATTTTGCTGATGGCGTGAATACACTGGATTTTTTATTCGCAAACCAATAAGCTTCCTTTAAATTCATAGTAAATAAATTGCATTAAAAATACTAACTTTGAAATCATGTATATCATTAAAGTAAAAGGTGTCGCCAAAATCCCTGATTATGTTCAATTAAGAGATGATGCCTTCACCTTGCTGGCATATTTTAGAGTCGACCGCCCAGATAAATCACTCGATAAGATTGGATTAGGAGAAAAGGCAGAATATATCATGCAACTGGTTAAAGAAATGCCTTTTGGGCAAATTAAAAAATTAGAATTTTAGCTTCCATGATTGAAAATAAAGTAATTACATTAAAAAACGTTGATATCTTCCAACAAAAACATTTGGTATTGTCCAATGTCAATTTAAACATTGGTAAAGGAGAGTTTATTTATCTTATCGGTCAGTCCGGTAGTGGAAAAAGTAGTTTACTAAAAATCATTTACGGCGATTTATACATCGGCAATGGTGAGGGAATGATTGCGGGCTTTGATCTTAAAAAGCTGCACGAAAATGATGTTCCCTACCTGCGTAGAAAATTGGGTATTGTATTTCAGGATTTTCATCTTTTATCCGATAGAAGCATCGAGAAAAACCTCGAATTTGCACTGAAAGCAACAGGCTGGAAAGATAAGAAAATGATCGATAGCCGGATATTGGATGTACTGGAAAAAGTTGGGCTTCGTTCCAAACTCAAGAAAATGCCGCATGAACTTTCTGGCGGTGAGCAACAGCGTATTGTAATTGCCCGCGCATTATTAAATAACCCCGAAATTATTCTGGCAGATGAGCCTACCGGTAACTTGGATCCTGCTACATCAGAAGAAATCGTCTTATTATTACGTGACATTGCCAATTCGGGAACAGCTATTTTAATGGCAACCCACGATTATACCATTATCCGTAATATGCCATCCCGCATCATCAAAACCGCCGATGGAGTATTACAGGACAATGTCAGTATCTAGACGGAAAACTGACATATAGAAATTGAGATTCCGACAAATTGTTAGGCATTTTTAATAAAATCTGACAAGCTGTCGGAATTTTATTGTTTGGCAAAAACTTTGACAAACGAAGCATAGAGTAAATTTTTGAATCTAATTTTAGCATTGAAGATATGAATGAGCAAGATAATTATTA